>NZ_PZJU01000005.1 GCF_003206715.1 Salinicola peritrichatus
ACTTGACCACTACATAGCGAATCAAAATTGGCGAAAACGGACCGGGCTGGCGTACCAGTTTACAGGTCGTAAATGAGTACTTTGAGCCGATTTTTAACGCCGTATGGCCGAGCGCCGGCAGTTTTCAGACAAAGCCTAGGCATTTAAAGATAGTTACCCATGATGTTGATGACTCTGTGTTTCCATTCACCGATGCCTCCAGGTACTGCAACGCTCTCCGAGGGTTCCTCGCGGACCATTGCATGATCGCGACGCACGTGATTGGTGACTTCTGCAGCGAGCTCTTCGTTATTACTTTGGCAAAGAGATCCGGTGGCTTGATAGCGTTCATGATCGCTGGTTCTATATCGTAATCGTGCTTGTCGGACTCGTCGATTAGCGCAGGTATGCCGTATCGCTCGAGCGGGCGTGTTACCGTCGATTGATAGTGAAATTACTCGAACAAAACGGATATGGGCGAACAACCACAAATTCTGATCTACGAAGATGCCGAGAAGGCGGTCGACGTGCGTCTGGATGAAGGGCGCGAGACCGTCTGGCTGACGCAGCGGCAGATGGGTGAGCTGTTTGACGTCAAGCCGCAGAACATCACCATGCACCTGAAAAATATCTACGCCGAGCAGGAGTTGTTGGAAGAGGGAACTTGTAAGGAATTCTTACAAGTTCAGATAGAAGGGGGGAGACAGGTCAAGCGCGCGAGACTGCATTACAACCTGGACGCAGTCATTTCAGTCGGTTACCGCATCAGCTCCGCCCGCGCGACTCAGTTCAGGATATGGGCAACTCGCGTCCTCCGAGAACATCTCACTCAGGGCTGGACGCTGCATCAGCAACGCTTCGAGGCCAATGCGCGGGAGCTGGAGGCGGCAATGGCGCTGGTGCGCAAGGCGGCGCACAGCCCGGTGCTGGATCTCTCTGGTGGTCGAGGGTCTGGTGGGGCGGGGAGAGGCAACCGAGCTGTTTGCGCGGGATCGTAGCGATGGGTTGGCCTCACTGCTCGGCAATCTTGACCAGTCCGTCTTCGGCGAGCCGGCTTACCCGAGCATCGAGTCGAAAGCGGCGCATCTGCTCTATTTCGTGATCAAGAATCATCCGTTCGCCGACGGCAACAAACGCAGTGCGGCCTTTCTGTTTGTCGACTTCCTGCATCGCAACGGGCGTTTGTTATCGGCGACGGGAGAGCCGGTCATCAATGATGTCGGTCTGGCCGCGTTGACGCTGCTGGTCGCGGAATCCGATCCAGCCAACAAGGAGACGATGATTCGCCTGATCATGAACATGCTCGCCAACGACTTCTCATCCACCTGACGATGCTCGGCGCCAACCCCAAATAATCCGTCAGCCGTCCACTCTAGCGTCGCATCATGAACCCTCTTCATGATGAGGTGAAATCATATCGCTTTTCATGCATCTACAGGCTCTGGCATAAAGAGCGCATCCGCTTCGCTGACAGCCGCCGTGGCGCCTGTCGGTCGATACGCCAGACAGGGTATTGGCAAACACGTGCTGGCAAATATTGCATTGACGGGCGCTGGGCCTTCTGACGGTGCCAGCGCCTCTCTATACCAGGGTGCCTGTTCTCGATGAGTCACGATTTCACATTCGATATCAAGAGCGTGCGGTTCGACGAAAACTATCGCCCGGCCGAAAACACGCGCACCACCACCAACTTTGCCAACCTGGCGAGAGGGGAGCGTCGCGAGGATAACCTGCGCAATGCCCTGACAATGATCGACAACCGTTTCAACACCCTGGCGCATTGGGACAACCCCAAGGCGGATCGTTATGCCGTCGAGCTCGACATCATTACCGGTGAGCTGAGCGTGGGGGCCGAGGACGAGGACGACACCTTCCCGGCGATCGAAATGCTCAAGACGACGATCATCGACAAGCACGCCGACAAGCGCATTCCGGGCATGGTGGGGAACAACTTCTCGTCCTACGTGCGCGACTACGACTTCAGCGTGTGGCTGTCGGAGCACAACCGGGATCGTTCCGAATTCGGCATTCCGGACGGTTTTGGCGACCTGCACGGCAAGCTGTTCAAGCTGTTCGTCAATTCCGATGCCTATCGGGCGTTTTTCGGCAAGCCACCGGTGATCTGTCTCAGCGTCTCCAGCAGCAAGGTCTATCGCCAGACCGACAATTGCCACCCGGTGCTGGGCGTGGAGTACGAAAACAACGAATCTTCCCTGACTGATTTCTATTTCAACAAGATGGGGTTGAAGGCTCGTTATTTCATGCCGCCGCATGCCGTCGCGCCGCTGGCGTTCTATTTCTCCGGCGATCTGCTCTCCGGCTACACCGATCTCGAACTGATCAGCGCCATCAGCACCATGGAGACGTTCCAGAAGATCTATCGCCCCGAGATCTACAATGCCAACTCGGTGGCCGGCAAGATCTACCAGCCGAGCCTCGAGCATCAGGACTACTCGCTGACGCGGATCGTCTACGATCGCGAAGAGCGCAGCCAGCTGGCCGTCGAGCAGGGCAAGTTCACCGAGCGGCACTTCATCAAACCCTACCGCCATGTGCTCGAGCAGTGGTCGGCCGATTATTCCCTTTGATCGCCCGTTCCAACGACATTCTTTGATCAACCTGTTATTAAGGTCACTTTTGCATGAAGACTTTGTTGCCCACGTCGACGGCCGGTAGCCTGCCCAAGCCCGCCTGGCTGGCCCAGCCCGAGACGCTCTGGTCGCCGTGGAAACTGCAGGACGAGGAGCTGGCCGAGGGCAAGCGGGACGCGCTGCGGGTCTCCCTGCACGATCAGCAGCGGGCCGGTATCGATATCGTCAGTGACGGCGAGCAGACTCGCCAGCACTTCGTTACCACCTTCATCGAGCACTTGAGCGGTGTCGACTTCGAACAGCGTGAGATCGTCAAGATTCGCGACCGCTACGACGCCAGCGTGCCCTCGGTGGTCGGCCCTGTGGCGCGCGAGAAGCCGGTCTTCGTGGACGATGCCAGATTCCTGCGCCAGCAGACCGACCAGCCCATCAAGTGGGCGCTGCCCGGGCCCATGACCATGGTCGATACGCTCTATGATGGCCACTACAAGAGCCGCGAAAAGCTGGCCTGGGAATTTGCCAGGATCCTCAACCAGGAAGCCCGCGATCTGGCCGCCGCCGGCGTGGACATCATTCAGTTCGATGAGCCCGCCTTCAACGTCTTCTTCGACGAGGTGAACGACTGGGGCATCGCCACCCTGGAGAAAGCCATCGAAGGGGTCGAGTGCGAGACCGCCGTACATATCTGCTATGGCTACGGCATCAAGGCCAACACGGACTGGAAGAAGACACTGGGGTCGGAGTGGCGCCAGTACGAGGAAATCTTTCCCAAGCTGCAAGCCTCCAATATCGATATCGTCTCGTTGGAGTGCCAGAACTCTCATGTACCGATGGATCTAATCGAACTCATTCGAGGCAAGAAGGTGATGGTGGGGGCCATTGACGTGGCTACCAACACCATCGAAACGCCGGAAGAGGTCGCCGATACGCTACGCAAGGCCCTGCAGTTCGTCGACGCCGATAAGCTCTACCCCTGCACCAACTGCGGCATGACGCCCTTGTCCCGCCAGGTCGCACAAGGCAAGCTGAAGGCTTTGAGCGCTGGTGCGGCGATCGTGCGCCAGGAACTCGCCCGCTAAGCTGGGGCGCGGCGCCACAGCGGACGACGGCAGATGCGCGGCGACGTCGCGTCGGCGGGCCGGAAACGGTTCGTCGGCGCGCCTGGGGTCGCATGATACGCCGGCGCTCGGCCACCCCTGGAAATCCTGCCCCATGACCAGCGTCGCGATCTTCGTCGACACCCAGAACGTCTACTACACCGTGCGTGAAGCCTACGGCAAACACTTCGATTACCGTCGGTTCTGGGCGAAAGCGACGACGAACCGTGAGGTGCTAACTGCCCGCTGCTATGCCACCGACAAGGGCGACCCGAAGCAGCGCGGTTTTCAGAACACGCTGCGAACGATCGGCTTCGAGGTGAAGTTGAAGCCGTTCATCCAGCGTGCGGATGGTTCCGCCAAGGGCGACTGGGATGTAGGTATTACGCTCGATGCCATCGAGTATGCGGCGCAGGCGGATGTGATCGTACTGGCCTCCGGCGATGGCGACTTTGATCTGCTGGCGCAGAAAATCCGCGAGGTGCATGGCAAGCGCGTCGAGGTCTACGGCGTGCCCAAGCTCACCGCGAACTCCCTCATCCAGGCCGCGAGCCAGTTCATTCCCATCGAGGGCGATCTGCTGCTGGGTTGACGCCTCGGGCGTTCAGTATCAAGGAGTGTGGCGAGTGAGCGAGGCGCCGACGGCGCCCCATAGCGCGGTTGGGACGGGCGATGATCGCTAGTCGCCTTGAGTAATGGATATTTAAAGTTTCATTTCATGATTTTGTGGGTAGTGAAGTGCTCATTTTCTTGCGGTCTCACGCAGGCCGCATCATAGTGAGCATCTGAATACTCACAATCCGTCTAATGAGTCTTGAAATGCCCAATTTGACGAGATGGCAATGAAGCGGCCGCGCAGCTACTCCCGCGTCACCAGGCAGGCACTTTCGATCCTCGGCAAGCTGATCAAGGCTGGCCGTTTGGAGCGGGAGTTCACCGCTGCCGAACTGTCTGAACGCGCAGGCATCTCGCGTAAGACCCTCCGCAACATCGAAAATGGCGAAGCCGGCACCGAGATCGGCATCGTCTTCGAGGTCGCCACACTCGTTGGCGTGCGGCTGTTCGATGTCGACGACCGGGCAGGTGCGATACATGGCGCCCATCTCGAGGAAAAACTGACGCTGCTGCCGAAGCGGGTTCGCCCGAGCAGGCAGGAGGTCGATGATGACTTCTAGGCTGACGCAGCCACGAGAGATCTATGTCTGGATCTGGTTGCCGGGAGAGACACAACCCGTGGTGGCCGGTCGCGTCACGCAGCACGGCGATCGCTATAGCTTCAACTATGGCGCCAGCTACCTGGCGCGTGATGGTGCGATCCCGATCTATGATCCCGAACTGCCCCTGCGCCGCGGCCTGATCGAGCCGACCGCTGGCCTGTCGATGGCCAGTTGCTTGCGTGACGCCTCGCCCGATGCCTGGGGGCGCCGGGTGATCATCAATCGTCTGATGGGGGGCAAGGCCGACGCCGCTGACGACATCTCCGAACTCACCTATTGGCTCGAATCGGGATCGGACCGGATCGGCGCCCTCGACTTTCAGCATTCCGCCACAGAATACGTGCCTCGCCTCAAGGCCGAGGCGTCTTATGAAGAGTTGCTGGAAGCGGCTGAACGGATCGAGAAGGGCGCTCCGCTGACGCCAGCCCTCGATCAGGCGTTGAACCACGGCACCTCGATCGGCGGCGCCCGCCCGAAGGCCCTGATCGACCATGGCGATCGCAAAATGATCGCCAAGTTCTCGTCGAGCACGGACATTTACAGCGTCGTGAAGGCGGAATTCATCGCCATGAAGCTGGCATCTGCATGTGAGCTCGATGTCGCCCCGGTCTCGATGACCGCGGCGGCTGGCAAGGATGTGCTGCTCATCGACCGCTTTGATCGCATCAAATCAGGGGCTGGCTGGCAGCGAAAAGCGATGGTGTCAGCGCTGACGATGCTTGGCCTTGATGAAATGATGGCGCGCTATGCGTCTTACGAAGACCTTGCCGAAGTCATCCGTCACCGCTTTACCGACCCGAAGCAAACGCTGCGCGAGCTCTACGCTCGGATCGTATTCAATATCCTGTGCGGCAACACGGACGATCATGCCCGCAACCATGCCGCGTTCTGGGACGGCAGGATGCTCTCGTTGACCCCGGCCTATGACATTTGCCCGCAGGGGCGAACGGGCAACGAAGCGACTCAGGCGATGCTGATCAAGGGCGAAAACCGTATGAGTACGCTGCACAGCTGCCTCGCGGCCGCCCCGGACTTCCTGCTCAATGACCAACAGGCCCAGGCCATCATCGAGAACCAGATCGTCACGATAGCCCGTGAATGGGACGGGGTCTGCGAGCAAGCCAAACTGACCGAGACTGACCGCAGGCTTTTTGCCGGCCGACAGTTTCTGAACAGCTACTGCGTCGAAGGCCTCGGGGCTGCGCATAGCACGATTCTTGATGGCTTTGCTGCCGCACGCGCGCATTTACTCGGCTAACAAGGCGGCGAGGGTCAATCCCGCCGGTTCGAGCAGCACGACCAGCGCCATCTCGGCGAGATGATTGTCTTTGACAGCACTGAGCCCCGCCCGGTCGGCGGCGCTCAGTATCATGAGGGGCGAGTTCACGAATCGGGGTAGGCCATGTCGCGTGTATGGGTTCGCTTCCACAGCCATGCCTGCACGCCCACGCCTAATAGCGCCACGAGGCCGGCGACGATGGAGAGCGCGTCGATAGGCATCTGCAGTGGCCAACTGACAGCCTACGCCCGAAGTTGGACGGTAGGAGGCTGGACCTCGTGAAAATAGTTCTGTCCCGGTTTCACCGATGCCGCCTTGCTTTCGATCCACCTCTCGCTATACTGAAATTTTAAGCTTCTCCTGGGCTCTGCCCCCCTCCCAAGTTTCACTGGGCTCCGCCCCCTCTCCAAGGCTTAGCCGTTCCTATACGCAACGGTGCAACGGAGGCAATATGGGCCAGAGCGCGGAACAATCACCCCAAGTATCATGCGATATCTGCCGGCAACGCCCTGCGGCTCTGCAGGTCACCGTTTCACAAGCCGGTCGAAGACGCACCCTCAACGTATGCCAAACGGATTATTTGCGCCTGAGAGCACGAAGCGCCTCTCCATTTGAATCCTGTTTGGCAGCGGGTTACTCGCCGACGATTTCTTCGAGCGGCTGGCGCGAGACGAGGATTTCGGCTTTGGCAGTGTCGCCGGTCGAGAGAACGGCCGGCCGCAGGATAGCGAATCGGTCGCCCTCGGTGACTTACTTAGCGAGCAAAGCGAGCAGATTCTGCAGCAAGCCGCGGCTACCGCGACGGAGTGGGGTTCGCAGCTGATTGATACCAGCCACCTGCTTTACGCGCTGGCCGATAACGATGTGGTGCAGGCGCTCCTCAAGCGATATCAGCTATCGGCCAAGGACCTCAAGGCCCAGATTGAGCAACTGACACCCAAAGCTGCGAGCGAACCTGAAACGGACGGGCCTACAAAGATCGGAGTTTCCCCACGGGTGAAAGCCGCGCTACAGCGCGCCTTCCAGGCGTCGAGAGACCTCGGGCATGGCTATATTGGTCCCGAACACCTTCTGATCGGTCTGTCCGAGGAGGAGGGGCTGGCCAGCGACTTGCTGAACCGTTATGGCCTCTCTGCACACGGTCTTCGGCAGAAGGCCGTGCAGGTGGTCGGAAAGGGGGCGCAGGAGGGGCGGCTACCGGAGCAAAGCGACACGCCCACCCTGGACAAGTACAGTCGGGATCTTACGGCATTGGCTAACGAGGACAAGCTGGATCCGGTGATCGGGCGAGCGGCCGAGGTTGAGACCCTGATCGAGGTTTTTTCCCGTCGCCGCAAGAACAACCCTGTTCTTATCGGTGAGCCGGGGGTCGGCAAGACCGCCATCGTCGAAGGGCTGGCGCAGCGAATTGTTCACAACGAAGTGCCGGACCTGTTGCAGAACAAACGGGTGGTTGAGCTAAACATCAACTCGCTGGTGGCGGGTTCCCAGTATCGTGGTCAATTCGAGGAGCGGATCAAACAAGTCCTCGACGAGATTACGTCCCACCAAAACGAGATTGTGCTGTTCATCGACGAGCTGCACACCATTGTCGGCGCCGGATCGACCGGGGGCGAAGGCGGGCTGGACGTCGCGAATACCCTCAAGCCCCAACTGGCACGTGGCGAACTGCATTTGGTCGGTGCGACCACGCTGGCCGAATACCAGAAGCACATCGAAAAAGACGCAGCGCTGGAGCGGCGGCTGCAACCGGTGTTCGTCGCCGAACCAACGATTGACCAGACCATCAATATACTCAGGGGGCTCAGGGATCGACTGGAGGCCCACCACAAGGTGACGATCACCGACGAGGCGATTGTCGCCGCCGTGGAGATGGCCGACCGCTACGTCACCAACCGGTTCCTGCCGGATAAGGCCATCGATCTGATCGATCAGGCGGCTGCTCGGGTACGAATCGGTGGCACCTCAAGACCGCCGGAGCTTCACGAGCTTGGTGCGCAGATCGATCAATTGCGGCGCGAGCGTGACTACGCATCCAACCGCAAGAATTTCGAGCGCGCGAACGCGCTGGAAGCTCGTATCGAAGAACACCAGGGCAACTATGATCAAGGCCTGTAGGAATGGAACACGACCCGAAGCACTAGCGCCAATCAGGTGGGCGTCGAGGATGTGGCACAGATCGTTTCGCGTCTGACCGGCGTTCCGGTGACAGAGCTCACCACGGAGGAGCGCACCAGGCTGATGGAGATGGAACAGCGTCTGCATCAGCGGGTCGTCGGTCAGGACGAGGCGGTAAGAGCCGTATCCGATGCCGTGCGTTTGTCTCGCGCCGGGCTGGGCGACCGCCGCCGTCCCATCGCAACCTTCTTCTTCCTCGGACCCACGGGCGTGGGAAAGACGGAATTGACCAAAGCCCTTGCGGAAACGGTCTTTGGTGATGAAGAGGCGATGATCCGAATTGACATGAGCGAGTACATGGAGCGGCATACGGTTGCGCGCCTCATCGGGGCGCCTCCCGGATACGTCGGGTTCGAAGAAGCGGGGCAGCTCACCGAAAAGGTACGGAGAAAGCCTTACAGCGTCGTTCTGTTGGACGAGTTCGAGAAAGCACACACGGATGTCCAGAGTCACTGTTCCGAACCTGCAAATATCGGCCGGACTGGCCATCAGCAGGCTTTAAAAGCCTTGATGAAGCAAGGGGATGGGTGCTGAAGTTTACGCGGTGGTACAACTACGAGCATAAGCACAGTAAGTTGCGGTTCGTCACGCCACATCAGCGCCATACAGGGCAGGATGTTGCGATACTGGCTCAATGCAAAGAACGAATTGAAGCCGCTAAAGCAGCTAACCCAAGTCGTTGGGGAAACCGCGAGGTTAGGAACTGCACACCAGTGGGACCGACAACGCTGAATCCTGAAAAACAGCAGACTAAACAGATAGAAAAAAAGGCCGCTTAAAACGGTCAATGGTGACAACTAACTTGAAAAACGCCGCTCAACTAGCCAAGATAGTTGTCATAAACAGGTCATCCTAATTGTCGCAAGCACCCAAATGGCCTGAACATTTGGCGAACTAAGCTACTCGGCCCGCGCTAACTCCCGTGCCAGGAACGGAGCGGTTCGGCTGCCAGACTTTCGGGCCACCTGCTGAGGGGAGTTCGGCACCGAGATTGTTGCAGCCAAAGACGGTACTCTCGCCGCCTTGCTGGGAGCCTCTCCCGGGGCCTCCACCGCGGCCAACGCCATGATCAATGTGCTTGAGCGCTGCTTCCCGGAGAAGATCAAGAGCGAGCAGTGGCAGTCCCGCATGAAGGAGCTGGTGCCATCCTATGGCCAGTCTCTGGTGGATAACGAAGAACTGCTTAACAGCGTTCGTGAACGGACCCTGTCAACGCTCAAGCTCAGATAATGCTTTCCTCTTGATCTGAGAATTCTCAGGTCAAGAGGACGGTTATGGCCAATGATCATCGTCAGGCGCTTAATGGCGCCGAAGTGTTTGGCGGCGACCTATGGGCGGCATGCCCATGATGATGACCTCCGGGCAGAAGGCCATCATATCCAGTGATGCGCGCCGGCCTACGGCCGCAGACATATCAATGACCGGCACGGCCAGCCCCAGCACACCCTCTCTGGAAATTTGAGTCACATCAATCGCCCAGCCGATCGCGGGATGTTGACTCTTGACTTTCTGCGTGTTAACCGCAATTTCTTGTAAGGTCTGGAAAAAATCCTCGATTGAGGCTGTACGAAGGCGGAAACTGTGGGGATACATGACGGTTTCGTCAAAGTGAAATCGATCGATGGATCAATGATCAGACCCAAGCAGGCAGAAAGAAGGAGGTGATGCGTATAGATGAGCAGCCGAAGGCAGCGAAACATCCCGTGTTGCCTGGGAGCGCTATCCATAGCCGCAGGCAAACGGAGTGAGCGAAATTCTTCAATTTTTCTTCTGGAGGTGTGACATGGACATTGATTTCAAGAAATTGGCTCCCTGGAACTGGTTTAAGAAAGAGCAGGAAGAACAACAGAACGCTGCCTCGCTGCCCGTGCAGCGCAATGACCTGCCGGTGGCAGGCGGTCCCGTCAGTCCCATCCTGCAATTGCATCGCGAGATCGACCGCCTCTTTGACGATGCGTTTCGAGGCTTCGGTTTTCCAGCGCAGGCCATGCCTCGATGGCCGTCGGACTTGCCGGGCATGCTGAAGCCGGTACTTGACATCCAGGAAACCGACAAGCAGTACAAGATTTCTTTGGAGGTTCCCGGCGTCGAGGAAAAGGACATTCAGATCACGCTCGACAACGATGTGCTGATGGTACGGGGCGAGAAACGCCAGGAGCAGGAAAAGAAGGAGGGTGGCTTCCATCGCGTCGAACGCTCCTACGGTAGTTTCCAGCGTGTCCTGAATCTGCCTGACAACGCCAACCAGGACTCGATCAAGGCCGCATTCAAGAACGGCGTGCTCACGATCACGATGGACAAGAGCGAGGCCAGTGCGCCCAAGCAAGGCCGCTCGATCCCGATCAACGGCTGACGTCGACCGGCTCGTTCTCCACAGAAAAACCAAGTGAATAGCGAGGCGCCGTAACCTTCGGCGTCTCGTCAAATCAGTCCTCTCAAGGAGCATCAGCATGGCCAGAAAACAATGCCAAGTCTGCGGCCAGCTCACCGAGAAAGTGCGGCGCAAACCCTACAGCGTGTTGTTGCTCGATGAGATCGAAAAAGCGCACCCCGACGTCTACAACATCCTGCTGCAGGTATTCGACGACGGGCGGCTGTCGTGTTCGACCTCAGCGGGCTGACATGGGCAGCCACCCTCGTGTCGCTGGCGATCGCTGTTCCTACGGCGGGGCATGCGGTCATCTACAAGCGTGACCCTCGATCGGCCACGCTGTGGGTACTGCTGATCGCCTTGTTGCCGCTGGGCGGTTCGCTGCTGTATGGGCTGTTCGGCATCAACCGTTACCAGCGGCGGTCACGGCGGCTCTTCCCGGGGGGCAGATCCTGCTGTTCGGCAGGACCTCTCGCCCACGATGCCCGAGCCCGTATCACCGCCGCTTGCCGGTCTGGCCCACCTGGTGGGACGCGCCACCGGCCAGTCGCTGACCGGCGGCAACCGCATCGAGCCGCTTGTCGATGGCGAGCAGGCCTACCCGGCCATGCTCGCCGCCATCGAATCGGCGCGGTACAGCGTCGCCTTGGCGTCGTACATCTTCGACGGCCAAGGCATCGGGGCGCAGTTCATCGATGCGCTGAGCCGGGCTCATGCGCGCGGCGTGCAAGTGCGGGTGCTGATCGACGATGTCTATGCCCGCTGGACGCCCGGCAGCGCCTACCGCGCCTTGCAACGCGCCGGCGTTCCGGCGGCGACGTTCAACCCGACGTTGATTCCCGCGCGCCTGCATGGCGCGCATCTGCGCAATCACCGCAAGCTGCTGGTGATCGATGGCAAGACGGGTTTCACCGGCGGCATGAACATCTTCAGCTCGTATTGGCGGCCCGATGCGCCGGGCCAGGCCTGTCACGATTTGCACTTTCGTCTGCGCGGGCCGGTGGTAGAGCATCTGATGCGGAGCTTCACCGATGATTGGTGCGATACCACGGGCGAGCGGCTCAGCGAGGGTTTCTGGGGCGAACCGCCCGCAACGGCTGATGAGCAAGGAACCTCTTGGGCGCGCGGCATCGAGGCCGGTCCCGATGAGGCCCTGGACAGGATGCGCTGGACCTTCATGGGCGCTTTGAGCGCGGCGAAGCATTCGGTGCGCATCTGGACACCTTACTTCGTCCCCGATCAGCCGATGATCGCGGCGCTAAGCACGGCCGCGTTGCGCGGCGTGCGTATCGACGTGCTGACGCCCGCAAACGGCGACCATCCCCCGGTGCAATGGGCCGCGCGCGCCCACTACTGGCAGGTGCTGGAGCATGGTGTGCGCATCTTCGAACGGCCTGGCCCGTTCGACCACAGCAAGCTGATGGTGGTAGACGGAGCGTGGTGCTGCCTGGGTTCGGCCAATTGGGATGCGCGCAGTTTGCGCCTCAACTTCGAGTTCAATGTGGAGGTGTACGACACCGAGTTGTCTACGCGGCTGTCATCCCTTTTTGATGCCGTTCGTGATGCGTCGGGCGAGATATCGGCGAAGGCGTTGCGCGCCCGCCCGCTGGCCATCCGCTTGCGCAACGGGGTGGCCCGTCTGTTCACCCCCATTCTCTAGCGACACGACTTGCGAGGAACATTACCCATGGAAAAGAAAGATCAATGGAACATTGGCTACTGGATCGTCGCCGGCCTGTTGCTGCTGACGCTGCAGAACTACTGGCAGGCGGCCAAGACCGTCGAGCCCGTGCCCTACAGCGAATTCGAGAAGGCGCTGGCCGAGGGGCGCGTCGCCGAAGTGCTGGTGTCGGACCGCACGGTCACCGGGCGCCTGAAATCGCCGGACAGCCGGGGCAAGACCACCATCGTGGCCACCCGTGTCGAACCCGACCTGGCCGAGCGGCTGTCCAAGTACGAGGTGCCCTATGCGCGGGTGGTGGAAAGCACCTGGCTGCGTGATGTGCTCTCCTGGATTCTGCCGGCGGTGGCCTTCTTCGGCGTCTGGTTCTTCCTGTTCCGCCGCTTCGCCGCGAAGCAGGGCATGGGTGGCTTCCTGAGCATCGGCAAGAGCCGTGCCAAGGTATTCATGGAGAAGAACACTGGCGTGACCTTTGCCGATGTCGCTGGTGTCGATGAAGCCAAGGCGGAGTTGGTTGAGATCGGCGATTTCCTCAAGAATCCGCAGGAGTATGGACGGCTCGGAGCGCGCATCCCCAAGGGCGTGTTGCTGGTGGGCCCGCCCGGCACGGGCAAGACCCTGCTGGCCAAGGCCGTGGCGGGTGAGGCCGGGGTGCCGTTCTTCTCCATCTCAGGCTCGGAGTTCGTCGAGATGTTCGTCGGCGTGGGTGCGGCGCGCGTGCGCGACCTGTTCGAACAGGCGCGTGCGCAGGCGCCGGCGATCATCTTCATTGATGAGCTGGATGCTTTGGGCCGCGCACGCGGTGCCGGAGGCCCCATCGGCGGACACGACGAGCGTGAGCAGACGCTGAACCAGTTGCTCACCGAAATGGATGGCTTCGACAGCTCGGTCGGGCTTATCATCCTTGCAGCCACCAACCGGCCGGAGATTCTCGATCAGGCCTTGCTTCGCGCCGGTCGCTTCGACCGTCAGGTGCTGGTGGACCGTCCCGACAAGACAGGTCGCCTGGATATCCTGAAGGTCCATGTCAAGAAGATCACCCTGGCCCAAGATGTAGATCTGGAACAGGTGGCGGCGCTGACCACCGGCTTTTCCGGCGCTGATCTGGCCAATCTCGTGAACGAAGCAGCGCTGAACGCGACGCGGCGCAAGGCGCAGGCTGTGGAACTGCAAGACTTCACCGCCGCCATCGAGCGCATCGTGGCCGGCCTGGAAAGGAAGAACCGTGTGCTCAATCCGAAGGAGCGGGAAACCGTGGCCTATCACGAGATGGGACATGCGCTGGTGGCGCTGGCGCTGCCCGGCACCGATCCGGTACACAAGATTTCAATCGTGCCGCGTGGCATCGGTGCACTCGGCTACACCCTGCAGCGGCCCACAGATGACCGATTTCTGATGACACGTGCTGACCTGGAGCACAAGATCGCCGTGCTCCTGGGAGGGCGCGCGGCTGAGAAGCTCGTGTTTGGCGAGCTGTCTACAGGGGCTTCAGACGATCTCGCGCGGGCCACCGACATCGCCCGCGACATGATTACGCGCTTCGGCATGGATGAGGGCTTGGGATACGTTGCTTTTGAGGCACAGCGGCCGCGTTTTCTTGATGCGCCTGAACTGGTACAGGGTGGCTGCCGGGTAGCCGAATCGACTCAGGCACGCATCGACCAAGCCATCCGTGACATCGTGATGGGTGCGTTTGATCGTGCATACCGAATTCTCGAAATCAACCGAGAAGTGCTGGAGCGGTGCGCGCGCGAACTGCTGGCGCGGGAAACGCTCGACGAAAGCGATATCCGTCAATTGACTCAAGGACTTGTTCGGAACTGAAAACAGTAGTAGGTGCGCATAGCGCCCCCTCTCTTGTCCCATGAGTGTTTGGTTTTTCATTTCGTATAGATCTTTAGGAGATATTGCATGAACACAGACACCATCGCCAATTCCAATGCGGATGACCCCACCAAAGCACTGTGTTCGCTGAGCCAAAATTGGTGGCTTTTTGCGCTGCGCGGTGTCTTGGCATTGATTTTTGCAGCCCTCGCGTTCTGGATGCCACAATCGGCTCTGTTGGCCATGACCATCGTGTTCGGCGCATTTTCCTTGATCAATGGCGCGTTCAACTTGTTTGCGGCGGTGCGCCATATCCAGAAAAAAGAGCGCTGGGGCTGGCTGCTGTTCAGCGGCATTGTCGGCATACTTACGGGCGTCGTCGTCCTGGTTGCTCCTTGGGTCGCCACGATAGTCTTGGCTTCTTTTTTATGGGCTAGCGTGGGCTTCTGGTCGATTTTCACCGGTGTGCTGGAGACATCCGCCGCCGTTCGGCTGCGTCGGGAAATCAAGGGTGAAATCTGGCTTGCCCTCAGTGGACTGCTCTCGATTATCCTTGGCGCTATCGTCTTGTGGATATTTTTTACCCGTCCGGTCGAGTCATTCGTGGCCGCAGGCTGGCTGTTGGGTTTCCATGCGGCAGTCTATGGCGTCACGCTTTTGTTCTTGAGTTGGCGTCTTCGCAAAACGCGCCTGAGGTAAGAGTGAAGTGGTCTAGTTGGAACGGACACCCCGTTCCATTAACGTTTCATTGAAAGAGAGCAACGCTTATGCCTAAAGAACCTGGCCACTCGACCCTTGACGAGATACGCTCCCAGTGGCGGCTGATGACGGTTTACGAGCGCTTCGAGCAGGTTGTCGCCCTCGCTCTGTCGGCGGTCATTGCCGTCATCATCGTGGTGTCGCTGATTCAGTTGATTCGGCTCGTCTTCACGCTGCTCGTCATGGATGCACTGAATCCAACGGATCATAAGGCTTTTCAGATGGTATTCGGTGCCATCATGACGCTCCTGATCGCGATGAAATTCAAGCATTCGATTGTCAAAGTGGCGCTGCGTAAGGAAAGCATCATCCAGGTCAAGACCGTCATTCTGATCGCGATCCTGGCACTGGCCCGCAAGTTCATCATCCTTGACCCCGACATTGATCCTGCCAAACTGGCCGCCCTGGCGGGGACAATACTGGCCTTGGGTCTGACCTATTGGCTCATGCGTGAACGCGACGACCGGATAAGCGAGTGATTGGACCATGGCTCTTTATAGTCATAGTCTAGACGGTCGACACGATGCCGGGTCGAGGCACCGCTGGCTCAATCGCTTTCAAACTTTGTTGCTGGTTTTGACCCTGGTCGGGATTGCGACCGTTGCGGGGAGTCTGTTGTTCGGCGAAGGCGGCTTTTGGCTCGCGCTGTTTGTCGTTGCTGGCGCGCTGCTGCTGGAGCCGGCAGCCGCGCCGGCGCTGACCCTGCGCCTGTACCGCGCACGGGCTTTGCGCCCGCACGAAGCCCCGGAAATTTGGGCTCTGTTGCGCGAGCTGTCCGCCCGTGCCGGTTTGCCCGCCACGCCGGTGCCGCACTACGTGCCCAGTGCCGTCGTCAACGCCTTCGCCACCGGCTCGAAGCAGCATGCATCGATCGCCCTCACCGATGGTCTGCTGCGCAACCTGAGTTCGCGCGAACTGGCGGGTGTGCTCGCGCACGAGGTTGCGCACATCGCTAATGAGGATATGCGTGTCATGGGGCTGGCGGATTCCGTCAGTCGCCTCACGAGCCTGCTGGCTATGGTCGGACAGATCGTTATTGTGTTCAGCTTGCCCGCACTGCTGGCCGGCGCGGTGTCGGTCAATTGGCCTGGACTGCTTCTGCTGATCGCCTCGCCCCATCTGGCCCTGCTCGCACAGCTCGGCTTGTCTCGCGTGCGTGAGTTCGATGCTGACCGCCTCGCGGCGGAACTGACTGGCGACCCGCACGGGCTGGCGTCCGCGCTGGCGAAGATCGAGCGGGTCAGCCGCTCCTGGCGTGCCTGGCTGTTGCCGGGATGGGGCAATCCCGAGCCTTCCTGGTTGCGCACCCATCCGGCAACGCAAGATCGTATCTCACGCCTGCTGACGTTGGCGCCTGGACCAGCAACAGCCTTGCCGTTTCACGCGCCCCATTTCTTGCCGGAATCCGCTGTGACGCCGCGCCCGCCGCGCTGGCGCCCGAGTGGGCTATGGCGCTGATTGCCTATCAACAGGAGACTTCTCATGGCCTACCCTGACCCGTATCCACGCCCCGCACCGGATCCCTTCATCCGGCGCTGGCTCTTCATCACTACGTGCGTTGCAGCACTCATGCTGTTCTGGCAGTTCCTGCCGGCCATCGAAGCCTGGTTCACCCCGCGCCAAGCCGCTGAGCGCACCGTCACGCCGCGTGGCGACCTGGCCGCTGACGAACAGGCCACCATCGAACTGTTCGAAAAATCACGCGCCTCGGTGGTCTACATCACCACCGCGCAGCTAGTGCGCGACGTCTGGACGCGCAATGTCTTCTCCGTGCCTCGTGGCACGGGATCGGGCTTCATCTGGGACGACGCCGGCCACGTGGTCACCAACTTCCACGTTATCCAGGGCGCGTCCGAAGCCACCGTCAAACTCGCCGATGGCCGCGACTACCGGGCCGCACTGGTGGGGGCGAGCCCGGCACACGACATCGCCGTACTCAAGATCGGCGTCGGCTTCAAACGCCCGCCTGCCGTGCCGATCGGCACCAGCGCCGATCTCAAGGTGGGACAGAAGGTGTTTGCTATCGGCAACCCCTTTGGCCTGGACTGGACGCTCACCACCGGCATCGTCTCCGCGCTCGACCGCTCGTTACCGGGAGAAGCGGGCGGCCCGACAATTGATCACCTGGTCCAGACCGACGCCGCTATCAACCCCGGCAACTCCGGTGGCCCCCTGCTTGATTCGGCCGGGCGGCTTATCGGCATCAACACGGCGATCTACAGCCCCTCCGGCGCCTCGGCCGGGATCGGTTTTGCAGTGCCGGTGGACACCGTCATGCGGGTAGTGCCGCAACTCATCAAGTCTGGCAAATACATCCGCCCGGCGCTTGGCATCGAGGTGGACGAACAGCTCAATCAGCGCCTGCTTGCACTGACCGGAAACAAGGGCGTGTTCGTGCTGCGTGTCACCCCCGGCTCTGCAGCACACAAAGCCGGGCTCGCTGGGGTCGAGATTACCCCGCAAGGCATCGTGCCCGGCGACCGCATCATCGGTGTTGATGGCAAGGCGACGGACGATGTGGCTAAGCTGCTCGCGCGGCTAGACGACAGGAAGGTCGGCGATGTCGTCGTCTTGTCCGTGGAGCGGGCCGGCGAATCGCGAGAGGTGCAGGTGGAGTTGCAGCCCGGGATTTGACTCAGTTGAATCTCTGGTGCATGCGGCTTCGCGCAGGGTTTAGATGGCCCCGAGGTTCCACGCAGTATCGGTTCCCGCGCCGATTTCCGACATTCGCTGCGCGCCACTCCACCTTGGACACTCCTTTGCACCAGGTCTATGCCCAGGCCTCTGCTGCTGTGCAAAAAATCCTGATCATCTCCATGCGGTTAAGCATGTTGCCCTCCTGTTTGTTCCATATTCAGGAATAGCTTAATCCAATCATTTCCATTTATTGAGACCAGTCATGGGACTAAGATTTGTTCACTGCCAGGTTAATCAGCCATGGTGAAATACAAACCCGCCGATGAGGTTCTCAGCATGAGCAATAACATTTCTGGAAAAGTTGTCGTTATCACCGGCGCCAGCAGTGGCTTGGGTGAAGCGACTGCACGCCACCTTGCTGCGCTTGGCGCGCGCGTAGTGCTGGCCGCACGCCGCAAAGATAAACTCGACGCATTGGTGACTGAGCTGACCAATGCAGGTGGTCAGGCAATCGCGTATCAGACCGATGTCACCTCTCAGGAAGAAGTCAAAGCGCTCATTCAAGGTGCCGTGGACACCTACGGGCGTATTGATGTACTGGTCAACAATGCCGGGCTGATGGCGATTGCACCGCTCAGTGATACTCGCACTGACGAGTGGGATCGCATGATCGACATCAACATCAAGGGGCTGCTGTACGGAGTCGCGGCTGCATTGCCGGTCTTCCAGAAACAAAACAGTGGCCACTTCATCAACATCGCATCGGTTGCAGGCCTGAAGGTATTCAGCCCTGGCGGCACGGTGTACAGCGGCACCAAGTTTGCTGTGCGGGCCATCTCCGAAGGACTGCGTCACGAAGTCGGTGGCAGCATTCGCACCACGACTATCGAACCGGGTGCCGTGGACTCCGAGTTGAAATTCGGCAGCACCCACCAACAGAGCCGCGATTTCGTGGTGGACTTCTACAAGCATGCAATTCCCGCTCAATCCGTCGCTCGGGCTATCGCCTTCGCAATTGAGCAGCCTGCTGATGTGGATATTAACGAGATCGTTCTGCGCCCAACCGTGCAGGAATTCTAATGAGTTGGGGGCCTGCCGCTTCGGCGTCAGGCCCCGCTTATATCGAGTGAAAAAATGATTACACTTTATTCACCCTTCGATTAGCCGCAGACCTTTCCCTGCGCACTTCGAAGCCCATTCAAAAACGAGGTATCCGTAATGGCACGCATTGTCAGAATTCATGAATACGGTGACGCCAGCGTTCTGAAGCTGGAAGATCTGGACGTACCGGCGCCGGCAGCAAACGAGGTGCAGATTGACGTCAAAGCGATTGGTTTGAACCGAGCCGAGGTGATGTTTCGCAATCACGCATACCTGCAAGAAGCCGAGTTCCCCAGCCGCTTAGGCTACGAGGCCGCAGGCATCGTGGTTGCAGTGGGTGGCGACGTAACCGAGATCAAGGTGGGTGATGCCGTCGCACTGATCCCGCCTCTGGACATCGCACGCTGGGGCACCTACGGAGAGCTGGCCAATGTACCGGCCCACCTGGTGGTGAAAAGCCCCGAGAATTTGTCCTTTGAAGAGGCTGCTGCGTCCTGGATGCAGTACGTCACCGCCTGGGGCGCACTCATCGAGCAGGCCAAACTCGGGCAAGACGATTTTGTCCTTGTCACCGCGGCATCAAGCAGTGTTGGTCTGGCCGCCTTCCAGGTTGCACGTATGGTCGGCGCCACACCAATTGCAATCACGCGAACCCGCGCAAAGAAACAGGCCCTACTGGATGCAGGCGCTGCGCACGTCATCGTCAGTGATGAAGAGGACATCGCCGAGCGCGTGATGGCCATCACTGCCGGGCAAGGTGCTCGCGTTGTGTTCGACCCGGTTGGCGGGCCGTCCTTCGAGCCCCTCACGCAGAGCATGGCCCGAGGCGGCATTCTGCTGCAATACGGTGCACTCAGCTCGGAACCGACGCCATTCCCGCTGTTTACCGTGCTGGGCAAAAGCCTAACCATCAAAGGTTATATCTATGCAGAAATCGTGGCCGACCCAGAAGCCCTTGAACGGGCCAAGGCGTTTATTCTGCAGGGGCTGGAGTCTGGTGCACTGAGCCCGATAATTGCCAAGACCTTCCCTCTGAGTGACATCCAGGAAGCCCATCGTTTCCTTGAGGCCAATCAGCAGATTGGAAAGATCGTGGTTACAGTCTAATCGCCATTTCTGGGGCTGAGAGCAGAATCTTTCGGTCCCAGTTCAACCCGTCCAACTGACCGCTTTTGGCCGTCTCCGGCCGTACATACACCAAACGCCTCTGGTCATCCACCGCGTCGCAACTCCCTGACACCCCGGCCCAGCTTGCGGCGCAACAGGGCCCGCAGGGTCACCCCATCCGAGTACCCGACCTGTGCGGCGACCTGGTCGACGCTGGCGTTTCCGGTGCGCAAGAGATGCACGGCATGCTCCACGCGCAGGTCCTGGAAATACGACAGCGGTGTCTTGCCCAAAACGCTTTGCAGCCGCCGCGCCAAGGTGCGCTCGCTTGTGCCCGCGGCGCTGGCCGCCTCGGCCAGCGAGAACCCCTGCGCGAGCCGACTTCTGGCCCAGCACTCGAAGCGCTCCACCACCGGGTCGGCATGCGCAAGGTGGTCGGGAATCACGAACTCGGCTTGCGAACTGCGTGTCTCGACCAGCAGATAGCGTGCCACCAGGGCCGCCAGCGCCGGACTGCGCCCCCGGATGATGTGCAAGGCCAAGTCAACGTGGGCCAAAGCGGCACCCGCGGTAGTGAAGCGTGTCGAGTTCACGATCATGCGTGACTCGTCCAACGTGACGTTCGGATAGCGCTGCCGAAACATCGGCCCCAGCCACCATGACGTCGTCGCACGATGCCCATCAAGCAGGCCACTCTCTGCAAGTAAGAAACTACCGGAGCAGGCGGCACCAAGGTGCGCGCCAGCGGTGGACCACAGCTGTAGCGCGGCGACCGCATCGGGCACGTCGGGGCGTGTGAGCCGAGCCGAGAGCGTGTCAGGCATCTTGTCACCAAACGCGGGCACGAGCACGACGTCTGGTTCTGGCACACCACGCGCAGTGACCACGGGGACCGTCAAGCCTTGCGCAGTCCGGATGCGACGCCGCACGGCCACCAGCGTGATCTCGATGGGCGCGGGAGCCTGTGGCAGCGAGCCCGCCATTGCGTTGGCCAAGCCAAGGGTGTCAGTCAGGGCCGCAAGCCCCAGATCAAACACGCCATCACAAACAAGGATGTGGATTTTCATGGCAACAATGATATCAATGTTGTCATTATTGCCTATAGAGATGTCTATCATGAAGACTTAGGCTGCTGTCTCGTCGATCCCTTCACCCACTTTTCCATTTACCCCAAGGATTACAGCATGACCAAGCTCGCCCTGTTTGTTCGCCTCGAAGCCAAACCCGGCCAGGAGGCTGCGCTTGCCGACTTCCTGGCCAGCGCACTGCCACTCGCCAACGCAGAGTCCGGCACCACTGCCTGGTTCGCATTGAAGTTTGGCCCTTCGACGTTCGGTGTGTTCGATGCCTTTGCCGATGAGGCAGGTCGCCAGGCACATCTGAACGGCCAGATCGCCGCGGCCTTGATGGCCAACGCCGCGACCTTGCTCAGTTCTCCGCCCAATATCGAGAAGGTCGAACTGCTTGCAGCCAAACTGCCTGCATGACAACCCGGCCTTGACTCAATCCTCTTTTGGTGCGGGGCGATCTGGACGATTCCGGCATATTGCGGTCGATGGAGCTGCGCAGTCGGTCCCGCGCCGAATATGCCTGGATGGGCGTTGCCGATACTGACGGCCGGGTGCGCCAGGCCGTCAATGGCTCATTGCTTGGTCAGTCGGTCGAAGCCCGCCCCTGGTTTCAGGCCGGATTGCGCGGCCCCTACACGGGGGATCCTCATGAAGCTCTGCTGCTGGCCAAATTGCTGCCGCCCAATGCCAACGGCGAGCCCCTGCGCTTCATTGATTTTGCCGCGCCGATCACCAATGACGAGGGCGAGGTCATCGGTGTGCTGGGCGCGCATGCCCACTGGAGCTGGGTGACTGCGATAGTCGAATCTGCCGTGTGGCGGGCCAGCACGAGTCCCGACATGCAGGTGCTGATCGTAGATCAAGACGGGCTGATCCTGTATCCCGAACGACTTGCCGGGCAGCAGCAGACCTTGCCCCGGAATACCGCCAATGAAGCGACATGGTCAGTGGACGAGGGGTATTTGAGCAGCGTTGCGCCGGTGCCGATGCCTCCCGATTCCGGGCTCTCCTGGTTGACCTGCCACCGAACTTTCATCCAACGGCTATTGGAGTCCGATCAGTCTTCGTGCCAATGGGCACGCCTTTGAGTGCCCGCGCATAGGCGGCTGGCGTTTTATAGCTCAGCGCCGAGTGCGGTCGCTCGGTGTTGTAGTCATCAGCCCAGGCTGAGATAACGACTCTTGCCTGAGCCAGGTTATGGAACAGGGTTTCGTTGAGAAGCTCATCGCGCATCCGACCATTGAAGCTTTCCACGAAGCCATTCTGCATGGGCTTGCCCGGTGCGATGTAGTGCCACGCGATCCGGTGCTCGGCGCACCAGCGCAGGATCGCATTCGATGTCAGCTCCGTGCCGTTGTCCGAGACGATCATGTCGGGCTTGCCTCTCCGCTCGATCAATGCCGTCAATTCCCGCGCCACGCGTCGCCCCGATATCGAGGTGTCGGGGATCGCGGCAAGGCATTCCCGTGTGACGTCATCGACGATGTTGAGAACCCGGAAGCGTTGTCCGCACACCAGCTGATCATGAACGAAGTCCAGTGACCATCTCGCATTGGCGCGCGCTTCGACCAGAATGGGCGCTCGGGTACCGATCGCCTTGCGCCGAGCTTTTCGCTTGCGCACCGTCAATCCTTCCTCACGGTAGAGCCGATAGATACGATTGATGCCGGAGAGTTCGCCCTCGCGACGCAGCAGGACGAAGAGGCGCCGATAGCCGAACCGACGACGCTCGTTGGCCAGCTCCCGCAACCGATCACGCAGTGCCGTATCCGAGACGCGGCGAGGAACGTAGCGGACCATCCTGCGATCCGCTCCGACCAACCGACAGGCCCGGCGCTCGGAGAACCCGAGCAATCGCTTCAGATGCGAGACGGCGTCACGCTTCTCGGCGGGCGTCACCACTTTTTTGAGACCAGTTCCTTCATCGCCGATAGGTCGAGCATCTGCTCGGCGAGTAGCTTCTTCAGCCTGGCATTCTCGTCCTCGAGCGTTTTCAGCCGTTTGGCTTCCGACACGGTCATGCCACCGAACCTAGCTTTCCAGTTGTAGAAGGTGCCCTCCGACATGCCGTGCTTGCGGCACAGGTCAGCACACTTCGCCCCTGCCTCGTGCTCGGCCAGGATGCCGATGATCTGTTCTTCGGTGAATCTCGCGCGTTTCATGGTCCGTCCTCTGGTTAGGTCGGACTCTAGTTGACGATGGAGGAAAAATCCCGTGGCAGGTCACAGCCAGTTTTTCAGACGGACGAACCACAGTTTCGCCTTGCTGCTGATCGACGCCGACCACTTCAAGAGCATCAACGACACCTATGGTCACGCCACGGGGGATGACGTCCTGATCCGGCTTGCCCAACTGCTGCAGCTCAATACCCGCGCGACGGATTTCGTGGCCCGCTACGGTGGCGAGGAGTTTGCCGTGGTGTTGCCTTACAGTGACGATGACCAGGGCCCGCGGGAAGTTGCTCAGAAGATCCGCGCTGGCATCGCCGCCGCCACGTTCGATGTGGTCGGCAAGGTGACGGTCAGCATCGGCGGGGCGATGGCGCAGGCATCCGAGTCCGACGCCGCGGCGCTGATCGAGCGCGCCGACCGGCAGCTCTACCAGGCGAAGCAGGCGGGCAGGAATCGGGTGGCCTTCTCGGAATGATGCCTGGGGGGCTTCACGTGCATGTCATCCGGAAGACTGGGCCGGCCTTTGGCTCGAAGAGATGAGCCAAATCAGCAGCGCCTTAATCTCCAGGCCGGTGATAAAGTCACCGGCTGTAAAGAATTCGAATGCCAACGTTTAATCCCGCCGTTTGTGCTGGTTGATAAAGGTCGTGCAATGGAGTTAATGAACCTGACGGTTAAAGAGCTTCTACAGTTGCTGGCATCGGCAACGGATGAGCTCAGGACGAGAAATATCGTCAGGACGAATAACAATCCCTTGGGCGATTATACGGAATGGCTGGTGGCCCGTGCCTTCCGGCTCGAACTCCAGACGAATTCGAAAGCGGGATACGATGGAGTCAGAAAAGCTGGGATTGATGATGAGCTGCGAGTTCAAATAAAAGGGCGACGCGTCACGCCAGGTGACAAGACATGGCAGCTAAGCGCGATCCGAAACTATGCATCGAATGACTTCGATGTGCTGGTTGCAGTCATCTTCGATGAGCGCTTCGATATCATCGAAGCCTTCTGGATTCCTCATGCCGTCATCGGCGATCACGCGTCCTACCGGGCTCATGTGAACGCCCATATCTTATCGCTCAGAAGTTCGATCATGACGGATTCCAGAGTGGAGTCGGTGAAAGATATTCTGGTGCGATTCCATCAATGATTATCGGCGGCTTACAGGCGGGCGAAGTACTCGTTCGCGTTCACGCGGTCGGCCTCAATCCGTCCGACTGGTATCTGCGCGAGGGCTACAGGTCGCTGCCGCCCGAATGGCAGCCGCAGGTGGATTTCCCGCTCATTCTGAGAACGGACGTCTCGGGCGTCGTTGCGGCGGTCGCCGATGATGTTGAAGACTTTTTCGTTGGTGATGAGGTGTATTCGATGGTTCGCTCCCGGCGGTATGTTCGCGGGAAGCAGGGCCTACGCCGAGTACGTCAGCGTGCCGGTGTCGGAAGTCGTGCTCAAACCTGCCGGCATCGATCACGTACATGCCGCCGGCGCGCCGATGTCGCTGCTCACCGCGTGGCAGTTCATGGTCGAACTGGGTCACGATGAATCCAATCCGCTTCAAGCGAACCGGCATCAGCCGGTGCCGCTCGAAGGCAAGACGGTGCTCATCAACGGGGCTGCAGGCGGGGTAGGGCACTTTGCGGTGCAGATCGCGAAGCAGAAGGGCGCGCGCGTCATCGCCGTGGCCTCTGGCAGGCATGAGTCATTGTTGCGTGAACTCGGGGCTGACGAATTCATCGATTACGCCAGGACACCACCCGAAGATGTCGCTCACGACATCGATCTCGTTATCGACACCCTCGGCGGTCCGACCACCGGTCGTTTCCTGCGCACGCTGAAGCGTGGCGGTGCCTTGTTCCCGATCTACCCGCTGGGCTTCGACGGCGCCGAGGAAGCCGCGACGCTGGGCGTTACGGTCTCGGCAACCCAGGTCCGCTCGAGCGGAGCCCAGTTGAAGGAAGTAGGGCGTTTGCTCGACGACGGGTCGATCCGCGTCGTCGTGGACAGCACCTACCCGCTTGCCGAGGCGCGCAAGGCCCACGAACGCGCCGCCCAGGGCCATATCCAGGGCAAGATCGTACTCACTGTCGAATGAACGCTGCGGCGGATAGAATCTCTGAATAGACTTTTTGGAATAGACGCCCTGGTTTTACGCTGCGTTCGAGGTAACGGGCCAGCATCGGGCTATTCTTTTGAACTAGCGTCCGCGAGTGATGAAAAAAATGCCCCGATGGAGAAATCCATCGGGGCATTGCGTGGCGCCATCGTTGCATGACGCTATGCCGTGCCGACCATGTTCAGGGAGAGGTGTTGGTCTCGCCCTCGGTTGCGGTTGGCTCGTCGCCGGAAGTGGCGGCGGCGTCGTCCGATGTGGCAGCGCCGTCCTCGGCTGTGGCGGATTCATCGCCAGACATCGCGGATTCGCCTTCGGACGAAGCCGCATCGCCCGTTGAGGTCGGGGATGGATCGTCGCTCATGGCCTGCGACGAATCTGCGTCATCCCGCGTCACCCGCCAGACCGCATTGGTCATGTCGTCGGCGACGATCACCGAGCCATCCGGGGCGACGGTGACGCCGACAGGGCGGCCGCGAGTCTTGCCGTCGTCGGTCAGGAAGCCGGACACGAAGTCGACCGGATCGCCGGTGGGCTGGCCGTTCTCGAACGGAACGAAGACGACCTTGTAGCCGGCGAGGTCCGAACGGTTCCAACTGCCGTGCTCGCCGACGAAGACGCCATTGGTGAACTCGCCGCCCACGGCCTCGTTGGAGAAGTCGACGCCGAGCGGCGCGCGGTGCGAGCCGAGGCTGTAGTCGGGGGAGATCGCCGATTCCACTCGCTCGGGGTTCTCCGGCTTCACCCGCGGGTCGACGTGCTGGCCCCAGTAGCTGTACGGCCAGCCATAGAAGCCGCCTTCCTGAATCGAGGTGAGGTAGTCGGGCACCAGGTTCGGCCCCAGTTCGTCGCGTTCGTTCACCACGGCCCAGAGCTGGTCCGTCTCCGGCTGGATGGTCAGCGCGGTGGGGTTGCGCACGCCGGTGGCGTAGGCGCGATGGGCGCCGGTCTCGGCATCGACCTCCCAAATCTCCGCACGATCCACTTCCGCCGCCATGCCGCGCTCGGTGATGTTGCTGTTGGAACCGATGCCGACGTAGAGGTATTCGCCATCCGCACTCGCGGTCAGTGACTTGGTCCAGTGGTGGTTGATTTCCGAGGGCAGCGGGGTGACAACTTCCGGCGAACCGCTGGCCTGGGTCTGGCCTTCCTGATAGTCGAACCGTACCAGCGCATCCTGATTGGCGACGTAGAGATCGTCGTCCACCAGGGCTAGGCCGTAAGGTGCATTGAGGTTCTCGGCGAAAACCGTCTGGTCTTCGTAGCTGCCGTCACCGTCGCCGTCACGCAGCAGGGTCAGCCGATTACCGCTCTCGACCGAGGTGGTTCCTTTTGACTGAATCAAACCGGCAATGAAATCCTTCGGTCTCGATTTTGGCGCATTTCCGCCCTTGCCCTCGGCCACCAGGATATCGCCGTTGGGCAGCACCAGTGTCTGGCGCGGTACTTTCAGGTCGGTGGCGATGGCCGTGATCGTATAGCCGTCGGGCACCGTGGGTTTCCGGTCGCCCCATTGTGCCTGCTCGGGGACCGTCATATTGGGCAATAGCCCCCGCTGCGGTTCTGGCAGGGTCGGGTCGGCGCCGTACTGAGGTTCCGTCTCCGCGGCGCTGGCACCGCCGCCAAGCAGAAGAATCGCAAGCGGAAGGATAGAGAGGGGAGCGGCGTAATGAATGCGGGAAAAATTCATGGCTTACCTCCGGCGCCCAGACGGGAGAAACCGATCCACGTTGCCACTAATGCCAATACGGTCACGGCGATCGAGAGAACGAATCCGGTTGGCATCATCGCCCAGGCATCCCTGGCGTGAACCAGCGCGTTGATGAAGCCGAGAATTCCCGTGATCAGCAGCAGAACGAAGTAGACGACAGCCTGGCCGCGGCGGCCATCGGCGCGAAACAGACCGATCAATGCCCACAGCAACGCCAGGCCGTTGAAGACGAGGCCGCCGGCAATCAGCCAGGACGCGAAGTTGCTCCACTGTATGTGGTAACTCGATGCGTAGGCATAGTCGCTCAATGCGGCGCCGAGATAGAGTGGGAAGGTACCGGAGAGCAAGAGTCCATAAAGCGGATTCAACCCGCTTCGATACGATCGTTCGGCAGTGGCTGTCACGGTAAGCTCCTTTACGCGGTTCAGGCGTGCGAGTCAGAAGTGCGAGGCAGTCGGCGATACCCATTCCGGCAATCCAGGGTGCCTCACTGCCCAAATATTAGCGTCTTCGACTGAATTGTAGTCGATGCACCCCGCAGCCGGCGCCCAGATGCATCTCTTCCATTTAAACGTCCCGAATCGGGCCGTTGTCACTGTGGGAATTCATGGCGCTGTGCTGCGTCGTGAAGCATTCGAACGAGATGGGTGAAGTCGAATATTGGAATATCGATTTCGCGCTGAATGGCAGTGGCATATGGCGGTAACAGCGAGCATTCCAGAAGCAGTGCACCGATATCCGGGGCTTTTGCCATCAGGCGTTGGGCGATGGCAATCGTTTCGCTCTCGGCGGCGTCCAGGTCGAGTGCTGGCCGGTCGTGCCAGGCAGTCGCGGCAAACTCCGGTGCACCTTCCATGCCGATGATCGCGACCCGTCCACGATCAAGGCCTGCCGCTGCCAGATGTGCGTCGGTGAGGCTGCTAGCCTCTGCGGTGATGATACCGAGGCGCCGATGTTCTCCCAATCCAGTGGTCAGCATTGGCGCCAGCAGCAGCGACGAGGCTAGTACCGGTACATCGATGGCCGCTGCTAGAGGCTTCTGCAGGAGAATGGCGAAGCCGCAGGACGTGGTGATGGCACGGCATCCTTGATCGACCAATAGCCGAGCGCCGTCGATCCAGGGCGCGATGGCGTCGTGAAAAGCATGACTCTCGGGGTCCATCGTGCCTAGTTCGCGCACCATGCGGCTACCTGTGAAGCCACGTACCACATGATGCATTACCGGGAAGTCGAAGGTTGCGGCGTTGCCGATCGCGCCGACCGGGCGTGGGAAATGCCCTTCGATCATCAGGATGCCGACGGCGTGGCCATAGAGATTATGGCCGCCGTAAAGCACGCGAGATCGTTGGAACATGCTAGTACCTGGCATCACGCACTAATGGCGTAGCATGCGCGGCGAGGGTCGGCGCCACCAAACAGTACGCCGTCCGGTCCGCGCTGAATCGCGTTGACGCCCCCCATGAGCCGCGACCAGCTACCTGTCTCCTTCGCGGTGAGGCCGGCGGCCTCGATCTGCGCATACCACTCCGCGGGCGCGCGATCCTCGATCAGGACCTCGCGGCCGGTATCGTGACGAAGGCGGGGAGCCTCGATAGCCTGCTGTAGATTGAAACCGCGTTCGTAGAGATTGGCGATGACCTGGAATATGGCCTGGGGTTGTCCGTGATCGCCAGGCGTGGCGATCGCCAGGTCGCAACCGTCGCCGATCAATAGGGCGGGGCACAGCGTATGAAAAGGACGAAGGCCCGGCCGTAGCCCGTGGATCGGGTCGTCGTCCAGCGATTCCAGGTAGAGTCGGTTGTGCATGACGATGCCGGTGCGGGGTGAAATCACGCCGCTACCGAACTCCTCGAACAGGCTTTGCACCCAACTCACGGCATTGCCCCAGCGATCGATCACGACCAGCGTACTGGTATCGCCACCGCCGGCGCGGGATTCGGCGTCGAGTGTTGCCGGAGCCCCCAGCAAGGCATCGAATACCGTCGCGTCAAGGAAATGCGTTTGCAGCGGCGATCGTGATGGGTCGGTCGCGACCGCGTCGCGTTCGGCAAATGCCAGTGAGCGAAGGCGCAGATAGTCGGTGACGGTAAAGCCATTCTGCGGCCCGCGCCGGCGTTTATCCGCCTCCCACAAGCCGGCCAGTGCCGCCAGTGCGATACCTTGGGAGTTCGGCGGAGCGACATGCAGACGGCGTTGACCAAGATCGACAGAGAGCGAGGGTATGATCAGCGAGTCGTGGTTCGAGAGGTCATCCAGCGTTAGCCAACTGCCGGCGGCGCGCAGGTCCTCGCAAAGGATGCGGCCCACATCGCCACCATAGAGAGTCGCGATGCCGTCGTTGGCCAAGGCTCGCAAGGTATTCGCCAACTGAGTTTGTCGAATTCGTTCGCCTAGTGGACGAAAGCCGGGCACGCCATAGATGTCCCCGAGTTCGGGAGCACGACCAACTAGCTTGCGGTACATGGGGCCGTCAAGGAAAGTCTGCATCACTGTGTCGATGGGAACGCCCTGTTCCGCCAGGGTGATAGCGGGCGTCAAGGCTTCTCCAAGACTGAGACTGCCAAAGCGCTCGAGTAACGCGTTCCATGCATGCGGTGCGCCGGGAACGGTGATCGCCAGTGGTCCGAGAGGGTCAATGTGATCGTTGCCCATGGCATGGAAGGCTTCGACCGTGGCAGCCTGCGGGGATCGGCCACTGCCGTTGATGGCGAACGTCTCGTCACTCTCGGCATGGTAGGCCAGCGCGATGGCATCTCCCCCTAGTCCATTCATGTGAGGGACGGCGACTGCGAGTGTTGCGGCGGCGGCGGCGGCGGCATCGAAAGCGTTGCCACCCTGGCGGAGTACGGCGGCACCGGCTTCGGATGCCTGATGATGGCCGCTCACCACCATGCCGCGTTCAGACATGAGAATCGGACGATGGGTGAAAGTCATGGTCATTAATCCAATCCTGGGGCGTTCATGAGCGATCGAACCCGGTCACAAGCCTGCTGGAAAGCAGGGGCGGAGAGCCCGGAAAAACGGCGGGGTCGTGATACCGGCACATCCACGACTTCGGCGATCTGGCCCGGACGGGCCGTCAACACGACAACCCGGTCCGCAAGGAAAACCGCTTCGGTAATACTGTGCGTGATCAAGACGACTGTCTTGCCGGTCTCCATCCAGATTCGTTGCAGTTCGAGATTGAGCTGCTCCCGCGTCATGGCATCCAGGGCGCCGAAGGGTTCATCCATCAACAACAACGATGGGTCATGGATCAGCGCACGACAGAGAGCGACGCGCTGCTGCATGCCACCAGAGAGTTCATAGGGTTTGTGATTCTCGAAACCCTTTAGGCCGACCAGGTCGATCAGGCGACGCAACTCATGCTCGAATCTGGCCCGCGGCAGCTTGCGAATTTCCAGTTGTAGCGCGATGTTCTGTTCGACGTTGCGCCAAGGCAGCAAGGCGGATGTCTGGAAGGCGATGCCGACGTCCTCGCCGGGACCTTCGACGGGTTTGTCATTGACCCTGAGCTCGCCCTCGGAGAGCGGCATCAGGCCGGCGATGAGCCTCAACAGTGTGCTCTTGCCGCAGCCGGAACTGCCGACGATAGAGATAAACTCCCCCGCGTTAACCTGCAGATCGAGTCCCTGGAGCGCGACCAAGTCGCCGTACCGCTGAGTGACGCCGCTGAGCTCTATGACGCTATCTACTGACATGACGGTTCACTCGGACAAGAATTCGTTAGTGTAGAAATCCGAGACTGGGAGACTACGCGGCATGCCACCGTATTCGGTGAGAATCTGCTGTGTGGCCTCCCAATCCTTGTCGGACATCCAGCCAAAGGGTTTGCCCTCGGTATTGGCGGTCGTCAGCGATTGAAAGGTCAGGGTCAACTGACGAAGCAGTTGGTCACGATTGCGAGCCTGCTGGGGTACGGCTTGGATCAGGGCGTCGACGGCGGCTTCTGGATCTTTTTCGGCCATGGCCCAGGCCTGCCGGGTCGCGGCGATGAAGGCTCTGAGTTGCTGGGGATGCTCCTCGATGAAGCTCTCGTTGGTGACCAAGCCATTGTTCATCTGATGGATGCCATAGTCCGACAGCGGGAAGTACGTCACCTTGGCTCCCTTCGCTTCCAGTTGAGCGACCTGCACGTTGTAATTTCCCGGTATCGCTTGGACGCGTTTCTGCAGGAGCATGGCATTCTTGGCTCCCACAGCCGGGGTGACCACTGTCACCGTCTTCGGATCTACGTCCTGAGATGCCAGTAGCGCTGGAAACACTTGGCCGGTGGATTCTGCCGGGGAGAAGGCGATGGATTTTTCCGCCAGATCTTTGGGCGATTCGATCGGTGCATCGGCATAGGAAATGATACACATGACATCGCTGATCACCCGAGCCACGGCCTTCAATGGCATGCCCTGCTCGACGGCGCGAGCCATGGTGCCGAAGTCGACGAAGCCGATCTGATCGTCACCCTGGGCGATCAATTTGGCGACGGTCGCCGAGCCCTGGCCCTCTCCGATGTCGACTTTAAGTCCTGCGTCTTCGTAAAGCCCATTCTGCTGGGCCAGATAGAAGGGGGCATGTGAACCGTAGATCGACCAATCGAGACGGAAGCTGATGGGGGTTAATTCTTCGGCCTGCGTTGCTGGAACGTTCGACAGGCCAATGAGAACGGCGGTGGTTATGGCGGTGAGGATGCGGCATGTCTTCATGGGATGACTCCTGAATTCAGAGGGAAATATTGTTTTTAAAGGGAAGTGGTTTCCTTGAGGCGAATCGTGGCATGCCAGGGAATCAGCAAGGCTTCGAGATACTCGATGGCGTAATACAGAACCACGCCGATGACGGTCAAGAACGCCAGCACCGAGAACAGCAGGGTGGTGTCGAGATTGGCGTTGGCGGAGAGCAGCAGATAGCCGAGCCCCTCGCTTGCGCCCACCCATTCCGCAATGACCGCACCCACGATCGAGAAAGCCACTGACACCTTGATGCCCGAGAAGATGCTGGGAAGCGCCAGCGGCAATCTAAACTTCCAGAACACCTGAAGACGAGTTGCACGCATTGATGCGGCCAACTCGACCATTTCTCGCTCCATCGAGCGCAGTCCGACAATCGAGGAGATCACGACTGGGAAGAAGGCGACGAGAAAGGTGATGACGATTTTTGGCCCCATGCCAAGGCCGAACCAGACGATGATCAAGGGCGCTAGGGCGACCTTGGGAAAGGTCTGCGACAGCACCAACCATGGCATGATGGCCTTTTCCAGAATACTGGAAGAGGTGATCAGCAATGCCAATGGAATACCCAGGACGATGCTGAGGAAAAAGCCACCGAGGCTTTCGTAGGTCGTCACCAACGCGTGGTGGCAGAGAAATGCGAAATCCTGATAGATCCGCTCTGCCACGGCCTCTGGCCGTGGCAGAAGATACGGAGGCACTTCGAACAGTATCGACACGGCGTACCAGCCGACGACGAAAAGTACGAAAGTGATCAAGGGATATACCATTGTTTTCATTGTTGGCTCCCATCGCTTTAGTGGCTTTATCTAGGCTGGCACCAACAACTCGCGTGGATAATTGGAGAACGTCCTGGCGCCCTGCTGTGTAACCACGAATGATTCGCTGACTACCAGACCATATTTGTCCAACCAGAGTGCGGGGATGCAATGGAAGGTCATGTTTTCCTCGAGCACGGTCTTATCTCCGGCCCGTAGGCTGCAAGTCAACTCTCCCCAGGTAGGTGGGTAACCGATGCCTACCGGATAACCAATACGTGAATCCTTGGTGATGCCATGGCGTGAAATCACCTGGGTCCAGGCAGCCGCCAGGTCTTCGCACAAAACCCCGGGCTTGACAGTGTCCAGCACCGCTTCGAGACCCTCGCGGATGATGGCAGTCGTCTTGACAAGCTCACTGGGCGGCTTGCCGATATAGATGCAGCGTGACATGGGCGAATGATAGCGGTGCCGGACACCACCTTGTTCGATATAGAAAATTTCGTCTTCTTTCAGAGATTTATCGGTCCAGCTAAGGTGTGGCGCGCTGCATAACTCACCCACCATGGCGTTCGGGGGTTTGCATGGGAAGGTTCCCCCCGCTTCGGGAATGCCGCCGACAGTCACTTTGTACAGCTCCGCCATCACATCACATTGACGAACCCCTACATCCGCCGCCTGGCGGGCAGCCTCCATGGCCGCAGCGCCTATGGCACCGGCCTGTGTCATGAACTCGATTTCACGGGGCGACTTGATCATCCGCACGCGATTCACCAGCAGAAATGCATCGGTAAAAGTCGCCTGGGGCAGGCGTGTCGTCAGAACATTATGCCAACGTGCTGTATAGTAGTAATCATCCATTTCCACGCCGATGCGACATGTCTGCCAACCTCGTTCGTGGATGATATCGGCCAGGTAATCCATGGGGTGAAGCGTGGATGAGCCGACGTATTTGTCGGGGTAGGGCACGACATTCTCGGGGCTGAGGAACGCGGTGAACTTGGCACCGACGGCATCCATCTTGCGGCCGAACCAGATGGGCTCATCTTGCTGCAGGGACACCAGCACCATCTGCGGCGTATAGAACGACCAGCCATCGTAACCCGTCAGATAAAACTGGTTGGCAGGATTGGACACCAGTAGTAGATCGATACCGAGTGCTTGCATCTCGGTCTTGGTTCGAGAGACTCGCTGTAGAAACTCGCTACGTTCGAACAGGGGCATAAAATTGTCCTATGCGAAAGTCTTATTGGGTATTTGTGAAATTCATCCTGCTTGCGAGGCCGTTATTCGTCTATTGAGAAAAAATTCGTAAAAGCATAACTTTTTGGTTATGCGATATCCCAACCTTCGTCATCTCGAGATTTTTCGCACGCTGTCGCGCACGCTCAGCGTGACCAAGACGGCTCAACTGCTGAATGTGTCTCAGCCGGCTGTCAGTAAAGCCATGTCACAATTGCAGGACACGGTGGGGCTGACGCTCTTTAACCGGGTCGATGGGCGCCTGCACCCCAGCAGCGACGCGCTTCGGTTGCTGGCGGAAGCCGAGCGGGTGCTCAATCAGGTATCCCTGTTCAGGGACGAAGTCGATGCCTTACAGGAGGCTCGTCACGGTCGCCTTACCGTAGCGTCGATACCCGCGTTGGCGATGACCATGGTTGCCAGCAGCATCGGTAGGTTCATGAGCGCACATCCCAAGGTGCAGATCGAGTTCAACACGCTAATGTCATACCTGACGGTGGAAGAGGTGGCGCAGCATCGTTTCGAACTCGGCTTCATTCACGGGGTCCCGCAGAATCCGCATGTACGATCGATCTTTCTGGGCGAGTATGAGATCTGCTGTCAGTTGCGTCGTGATCACCCTTTGGCGAGTCTGGACGTGATCGAGCCGGCGGACATTAGCGATGCCCCTCTGGTGTTTCTCGACCCGGCGTCGCCACCGAATCATCTGATTCGGGAGAGCTTTGCCGAAGCCGGGATCCACCCCAATGTTCAGGCTGAAGTGAATGCCTCTCACCTGGCCGCGGAGATCGTTCAGCACTATGGGGTAGCGCTGGTGGATCCCATCTCCGCTTCCCAATGGGTCGCCCAGGATATCGTCTGCCGTCCGTTCCGGCCTCGAGTACCGCTGAGAATCTATGCAATACACTCCGCCTACCGTCCCATGTCTCGAGTATCCACGGTATTTCTGGGAATTGCCGAGGCCACGATAGCCACCCGCATCGAGATGATCCAGAAACTGATCTTCACTACCGAATAATGTCAAGTAGGTTTTCTACAAGGCTAGATATCACCTCAGACAGAATCAGATAGGTTTGGCTACTTATATAATCCCAGCAGAGTTACCAGGCTGGCGAGACCCGGGCCAGTGAGCTGTACTTCGATCAGCCACTCACCGGGGCAGCTTGTCGCAGACACCGTCTCGGCCGGAGCGGGATCGCCCCGACAGGTGGCAACACACGGATGTCCCACGGAATCGGGAAGGCGCGTATGAAGAAAAATGGCTCATGGCGACTGTGGCTGTCGGCTGCGGTGATACTCGTGTTCTCCGGCCCGCTTGTGTTTTCCGGCCTGTGCATGGCGCAGACGCAAGGAGGCGAGAGTGCGGAGGGAAGCTGGTTCTCTGTCGATTCCCTGAACATCGGGTTGGGGGAGGGCCCCGAAGCGAGCAAGCAAAGAACGCCACGTGATTCGATCCGTAATTTCCTGGATCTGACCAAAAAAAGAGAGTTCGCGGCGGCGGCGCACTTCCTCAACCTCTCCGATCTGACCCCGGCGGAGCAGCAAGAGAAGGGAGGCCAGCTGGCCAGACAACTTGCCGAGGTCCTCCAACGTGGCGAGTGGATGAATCTTTCCAGTCTGTCCGGGCGCCAGGATGCCGCCATCGAGGACCCTTCCGGACAGAATCCCCAAGCGGGAGAGCCGCGCCGCGATATCGAGTTGGCCTCACTCACGGCCAATGGCGAAGCCTATGACATTCGCTTGGGCCGATATCGGGTGGACGATGAAGAGCCGGTCTGGTTGATCATGCCGAACAGCGTGTCGTCGATTCCGGTGCTTTACGAGGAGTATGGACCCTCCCAATTCGAAGAGTATATCCCGGGGCGTCTCAAGGCTTCGTTTGGCATGCTCAGGATTTGGGAGTGGATTGCCATTCCCCTTGTGCTGCTGGCGATCGGCTTGGTCGGATGGGGCGTCTACGGCCTGGTCGGGGCGACGACACGCTGGTTGCCTTCGGGCTCCCCCAGCATTTTTGCCAGCCAGATCAAAGGGCCCGCGGCGCTCATCGTCATGGCGTTGGTGACCCGGACGCTGCTTGACTACGTGGTCTCTTTTTCGGCCGTGGCAACTACGACTCTCCAAGTGCTGTTGATCGCCGTTCTGGCGTGGGGCGTCGGTACGATCGCGCTTCGCCTGGTGGATACCATCATGTTGAGGATGACGCGGCGCCTGGTCGGCCAGATCGACGACTCCAAGCCCAAGGACGAGCGCAAGTTGCTGACGACACTTTACGCGTTGCGTCGGATCATCATCCTGGTCATGGTCACTGTCGTTTCGGTCTATGTGCTGGGGCAGATCCAGCTCTTCGAGACGCTGGGGCTGTCGATTCTGGCATCGGCAAGCGTTCTGGCGGTGCTGGTGGGGATCGCAGGCCAGGCCGTGCTCGGCAATATCCTCTCTTCGTTTCAGTTATCGCTGGCGAAGCCCATACGCATCGGCGATCTGGTGATGTTCGAAGGCCAATGGTGCTACGTGGAGGGCATCTTTTATACCTTCATCCGCTTGAGGGTCTGGAACGAACGGCGCTTGATCGTGCCGGTCACCTACTTCGCTTCCAAGCCCTTCGAGAACCTGTCGGCCAAGAATACCAAGGAGTACAGAAGCCTGGAGATGACCCTTCACCTGAGCGCCGACATAGCGTGTATTAGAGAGAAGTTTCTGGAGTTCGCCAAGCAGGAAGACAACGTCATCGAGCACCACAAACTGTTATGTTATGTGACCGGTCAGACCGGTACGGCTTTGACGATCACCTGCTATCTCATGACGGTCGATCCCTTGTCCGGCTGGGCCGCGGAAATGAATGTTCGGGAAAAACTGCTCGCCTTCGTCCGCAACAATCACCCCGAATGGTGGCCGAGGGAAGTGATGGTCATCGGCCGGCAGGATATCGCGCTTGGCGAACGTCAAGGCGCCCGCTCGGTTGCAGCGGAGGATAGCGCCGAGCAAAGTTCTGAAGAAATATCCGAGGGAAACCTTGAGCAAGACCTCAAGAAAAAGCCTCCTGAATGAGCCACTACATCGCCGCCGTTGTATCGGCAAGTCTGGCCGAGCGGATCAGTGTCCGTGCCGTTGCAATGGGTGCAGCGCTGGTCGCGGCGGTGGGTCTGGCTAGCCAGCGCGGCGATGCTGGCCGATCCCCCAATGACGAGCCGATCTTGCAGTCATGGCTCTTCCACCATTTTCCTTCGCGCATAACGCGCCGGCGGCATTCCGGCATAGCGAGTGAACGCGACACTGAATGTGCTGGCGGAACTGTAGCCAACCTGTTCGGCAATCTCGGCAACGCTTCCTTCCTTATTGCGCAGCTTCGTCTTCGCCAGTGCCATGCGCCAGGCGAGCAGGTACTCCATTGGCGCAACGCCCACCACGCGGCTGAATCGCTCGAAGAATGCCGAGCGGGAGAGGGCGGCTTCACCGGCGAGTTGCGCAATCGTCCAGGGGCGGGCCGGATTCTCGTGCATGAGCCGTATCGCGCTGGCGAGGCGCTCATCGGCAAGTCCGCGTACCAGCCCCGGTGAGGTGTCGATCTCGGGGGTTGCGCGAAAGGCTTCGAGCAGCAGGACTTCCAGTAGTCGCGCCAGCACCACTTCGCGCGCGGGCCGCTGGGCCCGCGATTCTTCCCTTACCAATTCGACGAGCGTGGCGAGCCGGCTTTGGCCGCGAACGTGAACGAGCTGCGGCAGCAGCGAAACCAGCAAGGCGGCGTCCGGTGAGCCGAACTCGCAGAGGCCGACCAGCATGGCGATTTCGGGCGGGCCGCTTTGACGGCCCAGGCGAAAACGCCCCTCCATCAACTCTATCGGAGAGGTGTCCGGAGCGTCTGGTGGCAATGATTCGAGGCTCGACATCATGAAACCGAAAGCCTGAGGGATCAGAACGAAGTCGCCCGCGGTAAGCATCAACGAATCTCTCTCTTCGGCCATGAGGCAGCAGGCACCTTCAAGAATCACGCAATAGAACGGGCGTCCGAGCAGCGGATGTCGGATGCGCCATGCTCCGGCGCCATCGACCACTTTGGAGAAAGGCGCACCGGGCTGCAGCAGCGTAACCACCTCGGCAAGCGGATCGATCATGCTGGACTCCTGCAAAAGAAATGCGGACTTTCGATTGTAGTGGGTCTCGCTGTGACGGCCTATCGTGGTGGGCACATCCCCGTCGAAAGGAGTCCCTTATGAAAACCGTCCTGATTACCGGCTGCTCTTCCGGATTCGGTCTGGAAACCGCTCGCTATTTTCTCGATCGCGACTGGAACGTCATCGCCACGATGCGCAAGCCGAGGGAAGAGCTGCTACCCCGGTCCGAGCGCTTGCGTGTGCTGGTGCTGGATGTCACCGATCCGCAAAGCATTCGTCAGGCGGTCGAGGCCGCAGGGCCGATCGACGTGCTCGTCAACAACGCAGGTTTCGGGGCGGCGGCCCCCTTCGAGCTGACCCCGCCCGAACTGGCGCGCGAGCTCTTCGAAACCAACACGATCGGTACGATGGCGGTGACGCAGGCCGTGCTGCCGCAGTTTCGTGAGCGCCGCTCGGGCGTCATCGTCAACGTCACCTCGAGCGTGACGCTCAAGGCGTTGCCACTGGTCTCGGTTTACACGGCCAGCAAGGCGGCCGTGAACGCGTTTACCGAGTCGATGGCGATGGAGCTCGTGCCCTTTGACGTGCGTGTGCATCTGGTGCTGCCGGGGCGCTCGCCCGAGACGAAATTTGCTGATAATGCCCAGATGGGGGGACTGGATCACGAGGCCTATGCCGAGATCATCCAGCGCATGCTCGCCGAGCTGACCGATGAATCCGGCCCGGTCACGTATGCGAAAGACGTTGCCGAAGCCGTCTGGCGTGCGGCCACCGATCCTTCGAGTCCGATGCGCATACCGGCGGGAGCGGATGCGGTCGAATGGGCTAACGCCGTCTTTCCCGGCACTTGAACCTCCACTACCGTACCTGCTTCGCTACGCTTCCGGTTTCGGGCCGGCAGTGCCGAGACTGGGCGTGGCGAGGTTTTTAAACCCTTGCAGGTCTTGATAGGTGTTGAGTGCCCATTCGTGCCGTTTTTTATCTTGCCATTGTCGTACTGCTGTTTTCCGGCAATCTGCTGGTGGGAAAACTGGCCACGGCCAGCCTGCCGCCGCTGACATTGGCCCTGGGGCGCATGGTGGTGGTTTTCCTCGCGGTGCTCGTCTGTTTTGGCCATGCCGCGTGGCGCCAGCGGCAGGTGTTGCTGCAACAGATCAAGGCGCTGGCGGCTATGTCGATCACCGGCATGGCGCTTTTCACCGCGCTGCTCTATTCCGCGTTGCGTAGCAGCGATCCGACCAATGTGGCGGTGCTGGAAAGTCTGACGCCAGCGGCCACTGCCTTGGTGATGGCGTTGTTCTTTCGGGAACGGCTTGGTGCTATCAAATGGCTGGGCGTGCTGCTGTCGGTCGTGGGCGCTGCCTGGGTGGTAGCGGATGGCGCGCCACTGGAAATCCTGTGTCGATTGCAGGTCGGCGATGTGCTGGTTGCCGGTGCTATCGCGTCGTGGGTTCTCTATTCGCTGGCTGCACGGCAGTGGCTGAGCCGGATTCCGTTCTATGCCTCGCTGGTCCCCATGACGGGGATCGCGGTGCTGTTTCTCGCCCCGTTGGCGCTGATCGAGAATGCCGTCGTCGAGACCACCTGGCAGTTCGATGGCGCCGTCATTGCTGCCATCCTGTATTTGGGGATCGGGCCCTCATTGATCGCGCTGATCTGCTATAACCGCGCGCTGTTGCTGGTAGGACCCAGTCGTACCGCGACCTCGCTCAATCTGTTGCCCGTGGTGACGATGGTACTGGGTTATCTACTGATGGGCGCTCCCGTCACGCTCAACCAGATCGTCGGTGCCCTCATGGTCATCTTCGGTGTGTCCTTGGTGACGTTGAATATTGGTCGTCGCGCCAGGGTCTAGGGCCGTTGGCGCTCCGATCGCGGAGGGAAGGACGCTCATCACTAGCGCGATAGCCGCGCGAGATCATCGAGCAATCCCGGCCCTGTCGGTTCCCAGCCGAGCTTTTCCCGCGTCTTTTCGCTCGAGGCGGGCATGTCATGACCGGCGAACATGGCGAGCCAACCGAAATAGGCCTGGGCCTCTTCCGGGGCGATGGATCGGACCGGCAGATCGAGCCGTTGGCCAATGGCTGCGGCAATGTCGCGCATCGGCACGCCTTCTTCCGCCACGGCGTGATACTTGGCGTCCGGTTCGGCCCTCTCCAGCGCCAGCCTGTAGAGACGGGCGACGTCGAGCACATGTGCTGCCGGCCAGCGATTGAGGCCCTCCCCGACATAGGCGCACACGCCCTTTTCGCGATGCATCGCAATCATGGGAGTAATGAGGCCCTGAGCGACTGGATCGTGAACCTGGGGCAGCCGTACCACGGACACGTTCACTCCCTTGGCCGCGATGCCGGTGGCCGCCTCTTCGGAGGCTGCGCGGGGATGCACGTCGGAACCGACGATTGGATTGTCCTCTTTGGCCGGTTCGCCTGCCGTGATGTTGGCGATCGGGGTTCCGGAGGTCACGATCAACGGCCGGTCAGAGCCGGCAAGAGTCGAGCCGAGCGCTGCGATGGCGCGCCGGTCGTCCTCGCAATTCTGCGCAAAACGCGAGAAATCGTGGTTGAAGGCCAGGTGGATGACGCCGTCCGACCGGGCGACGCCTTCCTTTAGGCTGTCGGGCTCCGCAACCGACCCGCGATAGGGTTCGGCGCCCATGGCGGTCAAGGTCGCGACTTTCTCTTCCGAGCGATAGAGACCTATCACCTGATGTCCCGCGGCGATCAGATCCTTGACGACTCTCGAGCCGATAAAGCCGGTAGCACCGGTAACGAACACGCGCATGACTGGACTCTCCCTGGTTGGTGAGAGACCAATCTGTATCGATCACATATCCTGGTAAAGTAGTGACATTATCATGTTATAGAAAATAACAGGGTCATTGGCATGGCGGACGACAATCGGTTGGGGGCTTACTTGAAGGCCCGGCGGACAAAGCTGAACCCGGCAGCATTCGGCTTTCCCCAGACGCGGCGACGCACGCCGGGCCTGCGGCGTGAGGAAGTCGCGCAGAGAGCCAACATCAGCCCGACCTGGTACACCTGGCTCGAACAAGGACGCGGCGGCGCTCCGTCGGCGGAGGTGCTGGATCGGATCGCCCATGCCTTGATGCTTACCGAGGTCGAACGCGAGCATCTCTTTCTGTTGGGCCTGGGGCGGCCACCGGAGATCCGCTTCAAGAGAGAGAACGATGTGACTCCACGCCTGCAACGGGTGCTCGATGCGTTGCAGCCGAGCCCGGCTCTGATCAGGACAGCTACCTGGGACGTCGTCGCCTGGAACCGGGCGGCCGCCGCGGTATTGAAGGACTACAGCGCGGTTCCGCCGGCACAGCGCAATATCCTGCGTCTCCTGTTTCTCGATCCGCAGGCCCGGGCCGCTCAGTACGATTGGGATAGCGTCGCCCGGTTCGTGGTAGGAGCTTTCAGGGTGGATGCAATGCGAGCCGGGGCCGAGGCGGAAGTTCAGCCGCTCGTCGACGAACTCTGCCGTTCGAGCCCCGAGTTCGAGGCGATGTGGCGCGACCAGGATGTCCGTTCCCATGGTGAAGGCGTCAAACGCCTGAAGCATCCGGCCCTGGGGGAGATCGCTTTCGAATTTTCGACATTCGCGATCGACGGACGGCCGGATCTCGGCATGATCGTCTACAACCCGGTATCCAAGGCGGATGGCGAGAGAGTCCAGGCCCTCATGCGACACCAAGCCCAATCCGCGACGGGCGCGCGGGAATGACTCGATACCGGTCATCGTCCGGCATCGCCAGGTATGCTCGATTTCGCGTTATCTTGGAGAACTCGAATCCCGGCTTTATCGAATGGCTGCCTTGCCTATTCCTGCCTGCTCAATCCGGAGGGCCTACCATGAGCAAGTCCGAAAAGCGCGATGATGGTGCAGAAGCCTCGTGGCTACAGCTGTACTTGCATGGATTGGGGGTGTCGGTACGCGACAATGCTCAGGCCTTCGGTTTCTCGATCCTGATCACGGTGACCTACGGTATCGTTTCAGGCGCTTCCGGCAGTCCGTCCTCTCTGGAATTGATCGGCTTTGCGCTATCGGCCGTCGCTGCTTTGTCGTTATTGAACGTGCTCGTCACCTATCTCAAAAAGAGCGAGCTGGATGACATCGAGCGCATATATGTACTACTGATCGCCACGGCCACCGACTTCCTTTCGGTGGGAGCCGGTCTCGGTGCGGCATTCGCAGCCAGTACTCTTGATGACTGGATACCCTGGATACTGGCGCCGTTTCTGGCTGGGCTGAGCTATGGCCTGGTACAAAGTCTGCAGATCGCATTGGCTCGGCGTGGTGCGGATAAGGAGAACTGAACATGCTTTGTGCCTACCTAAAGTCGCTCGGGAAGCCCTGAAATGCATCGCGCAACCCTGCCTAGGTCGAGAAGCTTCGCAGTTGCCGGTGAGGTAAGCTGCGATGACAGGCATTCACGACTGATAACGGGAGAATGGCGATGGAGCACAGCTTTTGGCGGTCCCGATGGCAGAACGACCAACTCGGTTTCCATCTGTCTTTTGTGCATCCCATTCTCAAGCGCAATCTCCCCGCCTATGCACTGCCGCCGCGAGCCCGGATATTCCTGCCGCTGTGTGGCAAGACACTGGATATCGGCTGGCTGTTGGGACAGGGGTATCGGGTGATCGGTGCCGAGCTCAGCGAACTTGCCGTGTCGCAGCTCTTTGACGAGCTGGACGTCACGCCCGAATTCAGCGCATGGGTCGGCGGCCAATGCTGGTGCCATGGCAAGTTGATGGTATTCCAGGGTGATATCTTCAGGCTGACGGCCGAGGATCTCGGCCCGGTCGACATGGTCTATGACCGCGCCGCGCTGGTCGCTCTGCCGCCCGCGATGCGGCCCGCCTACGCCGAGCAGATCCTGGCGCTGGCGGGTACCGCCCCACAACTACTGATCACTTTCGAATACGACCCGGCCGAGAAGGACGGCCCACCGTTCCCGGTACTGCCGGAAGAGGTGGAGCGACTCTACGGCGAACGCCATGCGATCACCGAATTGTCGCGCAAGGACGTGCTTCAGGATTCGCTCAACTTCCGCGAAGCGGGGGTGACGCGTTTCGTCGAAGTCTCCTGGCGGTTGACACCGAAACGGGCCTCATAGATATCGACCAGCCAATCGACGAATACCCGCACACGCGGGGAGAGCTGGCGTCGGTGCGGATAGACCAGGTGGATGGGCAGCATCGGCTTTTCCCAATCCGGTAGAACCTCTATCAAATCACCACTCGCCAACGCGGCTTCGACATGAAAGCGGGGGAGTTGGATCAACCCGCAGCCTTTGAGCGCACTGACGACATAGTTCTCGGCATCGTTGACGGTCATCCAGCCGCCGGCGGCATAAGCACGGGTTTGCCCATCGATCACCAGTTCCAGTTCGGCATCCGGCGTGCCGCTTCCCGAAACGAAGCGGACGGCATGGTGGCCGCTCAACGCCTCCGGTGTCTCCGGTGATCCAATTTTCGCCAGATAGGCCGGGCTGGCGCAAATGACCTGGGGAAAATCGGCCAGCCGCCGTGCGATCAGCGTGGAATCGTCGGGGATACCGCCACGGATTGCGCAATCCACACCTTCGCCAATCAGATCGACGAGCCGGTCCCCGCTGGTGACGACTAGTTCGAGCCTGGGATAGCGGACGTGGAATTCATCGATGCGCGGCAGCACAATTTGGCTGGCATGGGTGCCGTGCATCTCGACGCGAAGCACGCCGGCCGGATTGCTGGCCACTGGCTGGAGAATCGCCTCGGCATCTTCGAGTTCCGCCAATAAATGTACGCAGCGTTCGTGAAATGCCCGGCCTTCCGGCGTCGGGCGAACCTGGCGGGTGGTGCGCTCAAGCAGACGCACGCCCAGGCGGGATTCCAACCGCTGAATGGCCAGCGTGGCGGTGGCGCGCGGAATGGCGAGCGTGTTGGCTGCCTTGGTGAAACTACCGCTCTCGACGATACGCACGAAGAGCGTCATCGAATCGAATCGGTCCATCGGGATTGTTTTCCACTGCTGAATAGTGTTCTCAGATTAGCTGATTTATCCATTCGTAAGAAATTCCGATACTGCTTCACGTTTACTCAACGAGGAGAAGATTCATGACTGATACAACCCAGAAAGTCGCCTTGGTCACTGGTGCTTCTCGCGGCATCGGCCGAGCCATCGCGATGAAGCTTGCCGCCGACGGTTTTGCCGTGGTGGTGAATTACGCCGGCAATACTCGATTGGCCGAAGACACGGTTGCCGCCATCGAGGCCGAGGGTGGCCGGGCGATCGCGCTGCAGGCCGACATCGGCGATGCCGACGCCGTTACGCGATTGTTCGAGCAGAGCCTGGCGACATTTGGTCGTCTCGATGTCGTGGTCAACAGTGCCGGTGTCATGCTCATGGCGAAAATCGCCGGTGATCAGTTGGAAGTCTTCGACCGCACCATCGCCACCAATCTGCGCGGTAGCTGGCTGGTGCTGTCGAAAGCCGCTGAGACCTTGAGCGAGGGGGGGCGCATCGTCGCGCTCTCTTCCAGCGTATTGGCGAAGTCCTTCCCTGGCTATGGCGCCTACATCGCCAGCAAGGCGGGTGTCGAAGGATTGGTCAAAGTTCTAGCCAACGAGTTGCGCGGCCGTGCCATCACCGTCAATGCCGTGGCGCCGGGTCCGGTTGCGACCGAACTGTTCTTCGAAGGCAAAAGCGAAGAGCAGATCCAGTCGATCGCCGCCATGGCACCGCTGGAGCGGTTGGGCCAGCCCGAGGAAATTGCCGATGTCGTGTCATTCCTGGCCGGGCCTCAGGGCGGTTGGGTCAACGCTCAGATACTGCGCGCCAATGGAGGATTCGCCTGATAACGGCGGAGGAGAAGATCCATGAGCCAAATCATACTGATAACGGGAGCATCCAGCGGATTTGGTCGGCTGATGGCCAACACGCTCGCTGCCGCCGGACATATCGTCTACGCCTCCATGCGTGGGCTCGATGGCAAGAATGCGCATCGAGTCGATGAGATTGCAGCCCATGCTGCCCGGCATGGCGTCGACCTACGTACCGTCGAACTGGATGTCCAGTCGGAGAATTCGGCCGAACGCGCCATCGAGACGATCATGGCCGACCAGGGACGCATCGACGTCGTGATCCATAACGCCGGGCATATGGTCTGGGGGCCGAGCGAGGCGTTCACGCCCGAGCAGCTCGCCGAGCTATACGACGTCAACGTGCTGGGCACGCAGCGGGTCAATCGCGCGGTGCTGCCACACATGCGTGCGGCCAAACGAGGCTTGATGGTGTGGATTGGCAGCAGTAGCGCCGCCGGAGGAATCCCACCCATGGTCGGTCCCTACTTTGCCGCCAAGGCGGGCATGGATGCTCTGGCCGTCAGCTATGCCCGGGAGTTGGCGCCGTTGGGTATCGAAAGCTCGATCGTGGTGCCGGGCGCCTTCACTCGCGGTACCAACCATTTTCTCCATGCCGGCTCGCCCGCCGATACGGACCGGGCGAATGAATACGAGGCGAGCCTTCCCGGAGACTTCAGCGACACGATGCTCCGGGAGCTTGCCGCCACGGTACCGGACGCAGCCGATCCGCAAGCGGTCGCCGACGGCGTGGTGGATATCGTCGATGCGCCGTTCGGTCGACGTCCGTTTCGCGTGGTGATCGACCCCGCCAGCGATGGGTCGGTGGTCTCCTATGGTGTCATCGACCGTGTCCGTGAGGAATTTCTGCGCCGGATCGGTTTCGGGTATCTGTTGCAGCCGGCCGTGCATGAACGTTCATGAACGACAGTCCTTGGTTCTATAGCCCGTCCGTTTGGACGGAAGGAAGTCGTAACAGCCGATGAGTATCGGCATCACTTGGCAACTTCATTGACTGGAGAAGGAAACAACCATGCCATTTGCCAACTACAAGTTTCCCGAGGGCATTCTCGATCACGCCCGCAAGGAAGATATCATCCACCGCACGACCGAGATGTTCGTCGAGTATTTCGGCGAGGACGTTCGCCCCTACACCATGGTGCTGGTGGAGGAGGTCGCCGACGGCGGCTGGGGGCGGGCCGACGAGACGCTGACGCTCGAAAAGATGGGGCTTCCGCCGCAATCCTCGTGACAGGTATTTCCTCCCACATGCCGCCGCTTTGCCGGCGGCATGTCTTTGTCCGCAGTACTGCCGGGCGTGAGATGACGTAGCCCCGGATTTCGAACCGACAAGACTTTCCTGCACTTCATCTCGTCCGGAAACGGAACGCGAACGTGTTAGGGTTCGGCTTCCACAGGCTCGCGAGAATCGCGTCGCCGGCCATTCCATACCAAACGTGATCGGTCGGGCGCGTTCGGCGCCCCGCCAGATATCCCCTCCAGAAACGGCTGCAATGCACGTCGGGCCATTCCCGGCTTCGTCGTGTCGAGTCTATCCACTTGAGAAGCGGTGCGTTTTCGCCACGTGCCGCTAACGGATAATAGCGCCTCCCATAAATCGTCAACGATATTTGCCTTAAAAGCTACTTTCGTAGACAGACTAAAGTTAAATTTCAATATCGTTGGCAATATGTCTGAATGAGAAACATGAAAACACCCAATCAACACACCAAAGACAACGAGGCTGGCGAAGAGGCCGCAGGCAAGACGTCGACCGGCGTCGCCTCGGTAGCCGCTCGGATAGAGCACCTCATCAGTTCCGGAGAACTCGTCGGCGGGGACCGGATCAACGAAAGCGCGCTCGCCCAGGAATTCGGCACCAGCCGGGGGCCCGTACGCGAGGCTTGCCGTGCTCTCGAGCACGCGGGACTGGTGCGCTCGGTCATGAATCGCGGCTTCTTCGTGCAGGAGATCGGCCTGAAGGAGGCGCTCGACATCTATGAGCTGCGGGCGGCCCTGTTCCGTACCGCCGGGCGCTTGCTGGTGGAAAGGATTTCACAGACGGAGCTCGCCGCGCTGCGACACGCCGTCGACGCAATGGATGCCGCGGCCGAAGCGAACGACATGCACGCGTTCTACACGTTCAACGAGACCTTTCACACCCTGATCGTCGAGCAGTGCGGCAACAGCAAGCTCGTCGAGCTCTGGCCCCGCCTGCAGACCCAGCTCAATCTGTTCCGCCGTCGCAGCCTGGTCGTGCGTGGCGCCCTGCACGATGCCAACGCCGAGCACCGTTCGATCGTCGAGGCGCTCGAGCGCGGGGATGCCACGGCCGCGACGCTTTTGTGCGAGCGGCACGTGCTGTCCGGCAAGACACGCTTGCTGAATACCCTGACGGCGCCGCCTCTCGGGACTCGCCATGGCCGTTCGGCGGCGAGCATCGAAACCCTATCCGCCGTGCAGGACCCGGAGAAAGACGATGACTGAAGCCCTCGCAGACCCTCGGCCGCGCCTGGCCATCGTGCCCGGCGATCCCACCGGCATCGGCCCGGAGCTCGCCGCACGCATCCTGACCAATCCCGACATGTGGCGGCTGGCCCGTTTTCTGGTCGTGGGCGACGCGCGCGTGATGGCGATGGGCGCCCAGCAGGCGGAGGTATCGCTCTCCCTGCGTTCGATCGCCAACGGCGAGGGGGCGGCCGCCGCGATCCGCGAGGCCGAAACGGCGGGCGAGGTGCCGATGATCGATCTCGGCAACCTGGACCCGAGCCGTTTCACGCTGGGGCAGGCGAGCGCCGAAGTCGGTGGGGAAGTGGGTGCGACGCTGGCGGCGGCGGTCGAGCTGGCGCGCGCCGGCATCGTCGATGGCGTGACCTTCACGCCGCTCAACAAGCAGGCGATGTTCCGTGGCGGCTGGCAGTTTCCGGACGAGCACAAGCTCTTCGCCCACCTGCTTGGCTTCAAGGGGCTGTTCAGCGAGATGAACGTGCTCGACGGCCAATGGATGACCCGGGTCACTAGCCATGTCTCGCTGCGCGAAGCGGTCGAGCAGATCACGCCGGCGCGGATTCGCGACGCCTTGACGCTCGCCGACACGACGATGCGCCGGGCCGGGATCGCCGAGCCGCGCATCGCCGTGGCGGCGCTCAACCCCCATGCGGGGGAGGGCGGCCTGTTCGGACGCGAGGAGATCGACATCATCGCGCCGACGGTGCGTGAAATGGCCGCGCGCGGCATCCGCTGCGACGGCCCCTTCCCCTCCGACACGGTCTACCTCAAGGCCTTCGAAGGGCACTACGACAGCGTCCTGGCCATGTATCACGATCAGGGCCAGATCGCGACCAAGCTGCGCGGTTTCAACAGGGGCGTGACGATCACTGCCGGGCTGCCGACCGTGTTCACCACGCCCGCCCATGGAACCGCCTACGATATCGTCGGCCGCGGCATCGCGGACCCCGGTGCGACCGAAAGCGCCGTGCGTCTCGCAGCCCGGCTGGCGGGAAAAACGAGTCTCGACGGACCTGGAACCCAGGCCACGGGGCTCGTGGACGCCCAGACCTGACCGATTCCGTTCCGGCACCGGCTCGAAACGCTGGCTGTGCCCCGGGCGGATGATGCGAATGGGATATCCGGGACACATCGGAGTGTACTCGGCATGGCTGGGCATTGCCTTGGGAGAAGCACGCTATGCCATCAACAAAACGTACTCTGCTGTCCTGTGCCGCCCTGATCGCCGCCATCGGTGTAATCGGTACGCCTGCGCTGGCTCAAGACGACTTCCCCTCCGGTCCGCTGGAGATCGTGACCCACGCCTCGGCGGGAGGCGGAACGGATACCACGGTTCGCACCCTGATCCCCGATCTCGAGAAGGACCTCGGCGTTCCGGTCTCGGTCAACATGAAGCTCGGCGGATCGGGACGGGTGGCGATGAACTACCTGCGCAGTCGCCCGGAGGACGGGCAGACGATCATGCTGGTGACGCCGACGCACCTCTATACGATGGCACAGGGCCGCTCGCCGCTCGGGATCGACGACATCACGGGCATTGCCCGCGCATCCGACGATCCGCTGCTGATCGTCGCCAAGAAGGGCAGTGCGATCGACAGCAGCGATGCCCTGCTGCAGGCGAAGACGCCCGTGAAATGGGGGGTGACGCATGTCGGCTCCATCGACCATGCCTCCGCCGAAATGTTCGCCAAGAAGGCCGGCATCAAGCTCTCCGTCGTGCCCTTCGAGGGCGGAGGTGAACTGGTGACCAACCTCATGGGCGGCAACATCGACATCGCCAGCCTCAATCTGACCGAGGCGATGGACAGCATCGAACGCGGTGATCTCGATGCGATCGCCATCATGTCCGATCAGCGCGTCGACACCCTGCCGGACACGCCGACGGCCAAGGAACTCGGCGTCGATGCCGAGTTTTCCACCGTGCGTGGCTTCGTGGCGATGAAGGGCGTGCCCGAAGAGCATCTCAAAACCCTCGAAACCGCACTGCTCAAGGCGATGCAAGGGGATCGATACCAGACGCTGTTGAAGAACACCGGGATGCCGATGTCGAGTCCCGCGCCGGCGGATGTCTGGGATCCGCAGATGCACAAGATCAATACGAATGCCGCCGAAGTACTTCAGCAACTCGGGATGACGAATTGAGGAGGGACGGTCATGGCATATCCACAAGTACAGAGGCGCGGCCGCAGGCCGCACCTTTCAGTCGGAACGCTCATCTCGCGCCGTCGCGCTCAGGCAGACCCGCATGCGGAGGCGACCGGCGCCGACGAGACGACCGGGAACGGGGCGACTTCGAACGCCGGCGACAGGCGTCGCGGCCTGGGCGTCCCGGCGGTCATCCTCGGCATCTGCGCGTTCCTGTGGTGGGAAACGACGCGCTTTCCCTCGGTACCCGCGAGCTTGTCCCAGAACATCTCGGCGGCCTTCTTCCCGCGGGTCTTGATCGCGGCCGTGGCCATACTGGCCGTCGTGCTGGTCGTCTTTGACCGGGAGAAATTGAGCGTTCGGCTGCCGAGCCGGGCGACGCTGCTGACCGGCGTGGGCATTACCGCGGGCGTCGCCCTGATCCCGTGGCTGGGGGTGCTGCCCGTCGTCTTTCTCGTGGCGCTGGGGCTGCCCCTGCTGTGGGGCGTGCGCCGCTGGCAGGTGCTTCTGGCCTATTCCCTCGCCGTGCCGATTGCCATCTGGGTGGTGTTCACGCTGCTGCTGCAGTTGCACTTCCCGACAGGCGCGTTCTGAGCCGGGTCATGGCCTGAGGCCATGACCCGAGGAGACAATCCGATGACCGATTTCGTAACGGCGCTCGGCTATGCGTTCGAGCCCTACACCCTGTTTCTCATCATCGCCTCGACGCTCGTGGGCGTGCTGGTCGGCGCATTGCCGGGGCTTTCGTCGACCATGGCCGCGGCGCTGCTGTTGCCCTTCACCATCTATCTCCCACCGGTCGCCGCGATCGCCATGCTCGCCGCGCTCTACTGCGGCGGCACGTTCGGCGGCTCGATCACCGCCATCCTGATCAACACGCCCGGCGCGCCTCCGGCCGCGGCGACCGCCTTCGACGGCTATCCGATGGCGCAGCGCGGCGAGGCCGGCCGCGCCCTCGGCATCGCCGCGATCTGCTCGGTCATCGGCGGCGTGTTCAGTCTCGTCGTGCTGCTGATCGCGGCACCGCTGCTGGCGCAGCTCGCCTATCACTTCGGCCCGCCGGAATACTTCGCGCTGACCGTGTTCGGTCTCTCCATGCTGGCGTCGATCAGCGGCAACAACGCGACGAAGAATCTGATCGGCGGCTGTCTCGGCGTGTTCCTGTCGACGGTCGGCGTGTCGCTGACCACCGGGGTGGAGCGTTTCACCTTCGGCGTGCCGGAACTCTACGAGGGGATCAACTTCGTTCCCGTGCTGATCGGCATGTTCGCGATCACCGAGCTGCTCACCCAGGCGGGCAAGCTCGACCGCGAGCAGCGGCGCAATCCCGTCGATGCGATGCGCCTGCCGAAGCTGGCCGACTTCCGCCGCTGCTGGGCGACGATCGCCCGCTCCTGCGGCATCGGCACCTTCGTCGGCATCCTGCCGGCCGAGGGCGGCACGATCGCGTCGATGATGGGCTACAACGAGGCGCGCCGCTGGTCGCGTGAGCCGAAGGCGTTCGGCACCGGCGTGCCGGAGGGCATCGCCGGGCCCGAGACCGCCAACAACGCGGCCACCGGCGGCGCGATGGTGCCCACGCTGGCGCTGGGCATCCCCGGCTCCGGCACCACGGCGGTGATCCTGGGCGGGCTCATCATGCACGGCCTGCGTCCCGGGCCTTATCTGTTCCAGGATCAACCGGCGCTGCTCTACACGATCTTCGTCGCCATGCTGATCGCGAACCTGGCGTTTCTCGTCTTCGGCCTGTTCGGCATCCGCTTCTTCGCGCGGGTCTCGCTGGTTCCGGCGCGCTTTCTGTGGCCGGCCGTCTTCGCGCTCTGCGTCGTCGGCGCCTACGGCGTGAACCAGTCGCTGGTCGATGTCTATATCATGCTCGTCGCCGGCCTGGCCGGCTACGTGCTCAAGCAGTTCGGCTTCTCTCCGGCGCCGATCATCATGGGGCTGGTGCTGGGGTCGCTGGTCGAGAACTCCTTCTCGCAGTCGATGATCGTCTTCGGCCAGAACTGGCTGCTGTTCTTCACCCGCCCGATCGCGCTTGTGTTCTTTGCCTTTGCAGTACTGGGCATCGGCGGTGCGCCGATGATCCGCGGCCTGCGCCGCATGTGGGGCAGGCGCGACGCGCCCGCCGTTCAGGATTGATCCCGAAGGAGGAAACGGCCCATGACCGTTGCAACCATCACGCGTTTCACGCCGGATATTTCAGTCAACTCGGGAGAAGGGCTGACGCGCTATGTCGTCTCCTTCGTTCTCGACACGCCCCATGACGCGATTCCCGACAAGGTGCTGGCCGAGGGGCGCAAGTCGATGCTCGATGGCTTCGGGCTGGCGCTCTCCGGCTCCGTTGCCAGGACCGGTGAGCTGGCGCGCAACCACCTCGCCGCGGTGGCGGCGGCCGGGCCATGCACGGTGATCGGCTCGGGAATGAAGGTCGCGCCGCGCTTCGCCGCCTTCGCCAACGGCGTGGGCATCCATGCCGACGACTACGACGACACGCAGCTCGCGGTGGCGCCGGACCGGGTCTACGGGCTGCTCACGCATCCGACCGCGCCGGTGCTGCCGGCGGCGTTCGCGGTGGCCGAGCAGGTGGGCGCTTCGGGGCGCGAGCTGATGCTGGCCTATCAACTGGGGGTCGAGGTGGAGTGCAAGGTCGCCGAGGCGATTTCGCCCCGCCACTACCAGCACGGCTTCCACGCGACCGGGACCTGCGGCACGATGGGCGCGGTCTCGGCAGCGCTGAAACTGCGCGGTCTCGGCCTCGACACCAGCCTGCACGCCTTCTCCATTGCCGCCAGCCAGTCGGCCGGGCTGCGCGAAAACTTCGGCACCATGACCAAGCCGTTCCATGCCGGGCGCGCCAGCGAAAGCGGCGTCGTGGCGGCGGATTTCGCCGGATCGGGCTGGAGCGCCTCCGACGCGATCCTCGAGACGCACCGGGGCTTCTTCCAGGCGGCGGGCGGGGGCTACGATCTCGAGGCGATCCGCGACCGACTGGGGGCGCCGTGGACCTTCGACGATCCCGGCGTATCGATCAAGCCGCATCCTTCGGGTTCGCTGACTCATCCGGGAATGACCGAGATGTTGCGCCTGATCCGCGACAACGCCATCACCGCGGACCAGGTGCGGCGGGTGCGGGTCGGCACCAACCACAACATGCCGAACGCGCTGATCCATCATCGGCCCCGGAACGAACTCCAGGCCAAGTTCTCGATGGAGTTCTGCATGGCGATCCTGCTGCTCGACGGCAGGGCCGGGCTGCCGGAGTTCACCGACCAGACCGTGCTGCGCCCCGATGTGCAAAAGATGATCGAGAAGGTCGATTTCTACGTCAACGACGAGGCCGAGGCGGCGGGCTACGCCAAGATGACGACGCTCATCGACATCGAGCTGGTCGACGGGCGCACGCTCTCCGGCCGTGCCGACTTCGGCAAGGGCAGTCCACAGAACCCGATGAGCTACGACGAGGTCGCCGACAAGTTCCGGGGCTGCGCCGAGTTCGCCCGCTGGGACGTCGCCAAGACCGAGGAGATCATCGCGACGGTGCGCGAGATCGAGTCGGTAAGCGACATCTCGCAGCTTTCCCGCCTGCTCTCGACCTGAGGATGACCGTACGTGGCGCGGCATCTGCCGCGCCGTCCCGTTACAAGACAATCCATGGAGCCAATAATGAAAAAGCACCGTATCGCGGTCATTCCGGGCGATGGCATCGGGCTCGAGGTCATCGAGGCGGGTAAGAGAGTGCTGGAAACGCTGGTGGAAAACCATCCGGACGTGAACTTCGAATTCAAGACGTTCGACTGGAGTTCCCGGCGCTATCTGGAGCAAGGGGAGTACATCCCCGAAGGGGGATTGGAGGAGTTGAGAACCTTCGACGCCATCTACTTCGGCGCCGTGGGCAGTGAGCAGGTGCCGGACCACGTTTCGCTATGGGACCTGCGGCTGAAGATCTGTCAGGGCTTCGATCAATACGCCAACGTCCGGCCGGCCCGCTTGCTGCCCGGGGTGAAGAGCCGCCTGCAGGGCGCCGAGAAGATCGACTGGGTGATCATTCGCGAGAACAGCGAAGGGGAGTATTCGGGCAATGGCGGACGGGTACACCAGGGATTGCCCGAGGAGGTCGGCACGGAGGTGTCGCTGTTCACCCGCAAGGGGGTCGAACGCATTCACCGCTTCGCGTTCGACATGGCGATGTCCCGGCCGCGGCGCAAGCTGACCCTGGTGACCAAATCCAACGCCCAGCGCCATGGCATGGTGCTGTGGGACGAAATCTTCTTCGAGGTGGCGAGGGAGTACCCTGAGGTCGAGGTCGATCGCGAGCTGGTGGATGCGATCACGACCCGCATGATACTCAAGCCGGAAACCCTGGACGTGGTCGTGGCCACCAATCTCCACGCCGACATCCTCTCCGATCTCGCGGCGGCGTTGAGCGGCAGCCTGGGCATCGCGCCCACGGCCAATCTCAATCCGGGCGGTGGATTTCCTTCCATGTTCGAGCCGATCCATGGCTCGGCCTTCGACATTACCGGCAAGGGGATCGCCAATCCCGTCGGCGCCTTCTGGACGGCGGTGATGATGCTCGAGCATCTCGGCGAGAATGCGCTGGCCGGGCGGTTGATGGCGGCCATCGAAGAGGTCATCGGTTCCGGCCTGCAGGCGCCTGATCTTGGCGGTCAGGCGACGACCCATGAAATCACTGCCGCAGTTTGCGATGCGGTTCGCCAAAAAGCGAAAGCCGTCCAAGCGGTTGGCTAAACCGCTTCCTGCACGGTGTGGATCAACGGTCCGTTCTGTTCGAAACCGAATACTTGAGTCAACCGGTGTGGTATGCCTGACCTCGACGCTCTTTCATCAACAGGCGAGCGGCCACCGTGGCGGCGACGATACCGGCCGTGGCAGCCACCATCATCGCCCAGCGCGGTCCCGCGTTATCGGCGATCCAGCCGACGATGGGTGCGCCGAGCGGCGTGCCGCCCATGATCACCGCCATGCGCAGGGCCATGACACGCCCGCGCATGGCGGGCTCCGTCGTGAGTTGCATCAATGCATTGGAAGCGGTGTTGAAGGTGAGCGCCGAGAGCCCGGTCAGCGTCAACATGGCGGCGAACACGATCGTGTTGGGCGCGATGCCGGCCAGCGTGCAGAAAACGCCGAAGGCGAGCGTGGAGAGGCAAAGCTGGCGCAGGCTCGGACGCTCGCGGCGTGCGGCCAACAGTGCGCCACTGACCGAGCCGATCGCCAGCGCCGAGGTGAGAACGCCGTACTGGCTGGCATCGCCGTGAAAGACGCTCACCGACATGGTCGAAATGTAGATCGGAAAATTGAAGCCGAAGGTCCCGATCAGAAACAGCATGACCAGAATCGTCTTGAGATCGGGGCGGCCCCATACGTAGCGGAAACCCTCCAACAGACCGCCGGCTCGCTGCCCCGGCCTTGGCATGGTGTACAGCTGGTCGGTTCGCAGCAGAAAGAGCGATCCCAGTACGGCGGCGAACGAGACCGCATTGATCAAAAAGACCCAGCCGGTGCCGATGGCGGCGATCAGCACGCCGGCCACCGCCGGACCGATCATCCGCGCACTGTTGAACGATGTCGAGTTCAGGGCGACCGCATTGGCCAGATACCGCTCGCCGACCAGGTCGTTGACGAACACCTGGCGGGCGGGGCCGTCGAAGGCGGTCACGCAACCGAGACCCAGGGCGAAGGCGTAGACCTGCCACAGCGTGACCACGCCGGTGACGGTGACGAGGCCAAGACCCAACGCCAGCAAGCCCAGCAGCGCCTGGGTCAGCATGATCAATCGGCGGCGGTCGAAGCGATCCGCGGCGTATCCGGTGAACGGCAACAGCAACAGTTGCGGGCCGAACTGCAGCGCCATGGTAATACCCACGGCGCTGGCGTTGTGGTCGGTGAGGATGGTAAGCACCAGCCAGTCCTGGGCCACGCGCTGCATCCAGGTGCCGATGTTGGAGACCAGCGCACCAATGGCCCAGACCCGATAGTTGTAGAGTCGCAGTGAGCGGAAGAGTCGGGTATCGCTCATTGCTCGGGTGATGGGCAGTGAGGGGGCAAGCGCGACATTGAACGGTTCGTGGTCATGCGAAGATCGAAGACTCCTTGTCCGTGAAGCCGGCGCCGATCCGAATTCCCTGACCGGCGTTCCCGCTTTCCGCGACAGGCGGCTGATATCTTAGGGGCAACAGCCCTAGTGTAACGCGTTTGGTCAGAAGGGCGGAGCACGGTGGGCACGCTGACGTTTGCCGGCCTCCATCCACCAGGCCAGATCGTCGGCAAACCGGCCGAAGGCGCGCTCGAAGGAAGCGCCGGCATCACCGACCGGCGTACCGTCATCGTCCAGCGTCCTGGCGATCTGGCCGACCGCCACCGTGCTGGAGATGACCACCATGCCCATCTCGGCCAGCGTGCCGTGCCAGGCGAGGTTGGCGTGGGCACCGCCGAGGCGGCCGGCCGAGTAGCTGACGATGCCCGCCGGGCGCCAGAACCACTCTTCCAGAAAGTAATCGGTCAGGTTCTTCAATCCCGGCTGCATGCCCCAGTTGTATTCGCCGGTGACGAAGACGAAGCCATCCGCCTCGCGAATCTTGCCTGCCAGGGTTTCCATCGCCTCCGGCGCCTCGCCCTTGGGATACTCCTTGTACATGCGATCGAGCATCGGCAGGTCGATGGCCTTGGCATCGATCAGCTCGGCATCGGTGCCCCGGGCATTGAGCGTGCGTACGGCGTAGTCGGCCAGGCGAATGCCGGCACGGTCGGATCGGTAGGAACCGTAGAAGACGAGAATACGATCGGTCATGGAAAGCTCCGTGAAGGCAAGCGGGCTGGAAGTGACAGGCTCTGTCAGGTTAGCGCCGTCGTGGTAAAGCCTTCATGGCCGAGCCAGGTGAACCTTTCGAGATTGGCGTGAGGCGGTGAGAGCGAAAGGTCGCAAGGCATTTCTTAACACGCTATCTTTCTCTCACATCGATGGCGATGAGGCGCTGATCGCATCGTCGGGTCCACTGTCCATCATGGAGATGAGATGAGCGACTACACCCCACCCAAAGTCTGGGTTCCGAAAGAGAGCGGCGGCAAGTTCGCCAGCATCAACCGGCCGGTGGCCGGACCGACCCACGAAAAGACGCTACCGGTCGGCAAGCATCCATTCCAGCTCTACTCGCTGGCCACGCCCAATGGCGTCAAGGTCACGGTGATGTTCGAAGAATTGTTGGCACTGGGCAAGGATGCGGAGTATGACGCCTGGTTGATCAGGATCGGCGATGGCGATCAGTTCGGCAGCGGCTTCGTCGAGGTCAATCCGAACTCCAAGATTCCGGCGCTGATGGATTACAGCGGCAAGGAGCCGATCCGCGTGTTCGAGTCGGGCTCGATCCTGCTGCACCTGGCGCAGAAGTTCGGTGCCTTCCTGCCGACCGACCCGGCCAAACGCGTCGAGACGATGAACTGGCTGTTCTGGCAAATGGGCAGTGCGCCATACCTGGGTGGCGGTTTCGGCCACTTCTATGCCTATGCGCCGACCAAGATCGAGTACGCCATCGACCGCTTCAGCATGGAAGCCAAGCGCCAGCTCGACGTGCTCGACCGGCGCCTGGCGGAAACGCGCTATCTGGCCGGCGACGAGTACACCATCGCCGATATCGCCACCTGGTCCTGGTACGGTCAACTGGCGCTGGGCCGGCTCTACGAGGCGGCGGAGTTTCTCGACGTTGCGAGTTACGCGAACGTCCAGCGCTGGGCCAGGGAGATCGACGCGCGTCCGGCGGTACAGCGCGGACGCATGGTCAACCGCGTTTTCGGCGAACCCGAGACGCAGCTTCACGAGCGTCACGACGCCAGCGACTTCGAGACCCGGACGCAGGACAAGATTGGCGACTAATCTACTGCTTCCTCCAGCCTGACGGCCCGGCCTCCTGGTCGGGCCAGTTCACTCCTTCGGCACACCGAGCAGCGCGAGCGCCGGTGCCACAATGCCTTCCAGCAGCGCCCGCTCGGGGCGAATCCTGGCCAGTACCCGCATGCCGACCAGCACGCCGAGCAGATGCCGCGCGAGATCGTCCGCCGATTGTGATGCCATGATTGTGCCATCCGCCTTTCCGGCGACGATTTGTCGGCGAAAGAAGGCTTCCATCTCGAACAGGGTCGTGGCTACAACGTCCTGGAACCCCGCGTCGTGGGGGGCGATTTCGAGTGCCGCGTTGATCAGCATGCATCCCTTGCGGTCAGAATCGTCGAGTGAGCGCTGGATGACTTCGGCGAAGAAGGCGTCGATCGCTGTGCGTGGCGGTAGCGTCTCGCACCGTGCGATGCGCTCGACGATGCTGTCCGCCACATAGCGGTCCAAAGTCTTGCGGTAGAGAGCCCGCTTGTCGCCGAAGGCGTTATAAAGGCTAGCCCCTGTCAGTCCAGTATTCTCGCTCAGGCCCCGCAGCGAGGTGCCATCGAAGCCCCGCGTCCAGAAACATCGCGCTGCAGCGTCGAGCACTTCCTCTTCATTGAATTTCCGTGGTCTGGCCATCTCGTTCCGAAAGGTGCGTGAATCGGTCGCTTCATCTTGCCAGTGGGGCAAGCTTCCTGCATTTTATAACAGTCGATATAAAACTAGTATCCTCAGGAGTATTCATGATTCGTTTCTATTTCCATCCCACACCCAACCCCGCCAAGATCGCACTGTTCCTCGAGGAAGCCGGGTTGCCTTACGAAGCCATTCCCGTCGATACCGGCAAGGGCGAACAGCACGCTCCGGCCTTTCGCGCCATCAATCCGAACGGCAAGGTGCCCGCCATCGTGGACACCGAAGGCCCCGGCGGCAGGGAAGCACGAGTATTCGATTCGACCGCCATCCTGCTCTATCTGGCGGAGAAAACCGGCAAGTTCCTGGGGGCGCCCGAGGATCGCCCGGAGCTCTTGTCCTGGCTGATGTTCATCGCCACCGGGCTAGGGCCGTTCTCCGGCCAGGCGGTGCATTTCCAGTATGCGGCACCCGATGGACTCGATTATGCGGTCAACCGCTATCGCCGCGAGGTCGAACGCCACTATCGAGTGCTGAACGATCATCTCATCGGACGCGACTTCCTCGTTGGCGACGGCTACACCATCGCCGATATCTCCGCCTGGGGATGGATCGATCGTGTACCGCGCGTGTTGAAAGGCGAGAAGGAGCCGCTGGCGGCATTCCCGGAAATCGAGCGCTGGTTCGCGGCCGTGGATGCTCGTCCTGCCGTGGCCCGTGCACGGATGGTGGAGAAGCGCCATGCATTCAAGACCGAGATCGACGAGGAAGCGAAGCGCGCCCTGTTTCCCTCGAACTATTCACAGTGAACCGTCACGCTGACTCATACGCGATGAGTCCTGCGCCCCCGCGAGCTGACAAGGAGTGCATATGATCACGCTTTACTACTGGCCGACGCCGAACGGACACAAGATCACGCTGTTCTTGGAAGAAGCGGGGCTGGACTACCGGCTTCACCCAATCGATATCAGCGCGGGCGATCAGTTCGAACCCGATTACCTCGACATTTCTCCAAACAACAAGATGCCGGCGATCGTCGACGACGATCCGCCGGACGGGGGCGAGCCGGTCAGCGTCTTCGAGTCCGGCGCGATTTTGCTGTATCTGGCCGAGAAAACCGGCAAGTTCCTGCCCAGCGACTTTCGCGCACGCAAGACAGTGATGGAGTGGCTGTTCTGGCAGATGGGCGGGCTAGGGCCGATGGCCGGCCAGAATCACCATTTCGGCGTTTACGCGCCGGAAAAGATCCCCTACGCCATCGACCGCTACGTCAACGAGACCAACCGGCTCTACGGCGTGCTCGATCGTCGCTTGGCCGAGCGTACGTTCATCGCGGGCGACGATTACAGCATTGCCGACATGGCCTGTTACCCATGGATCGTACCGTGGCAGCGGCAACGGCAGAACCTCGACGACTTCGCTCACCTTCGGCGCTGGTTCGATAGTGTCGCGCAGCGTCCCGCCACGCAGCGCGCCTACGCCAAGGGAGAGCCATTCTCTTCGCGGCCCGCAGTCACCGAGGAGGGCAAGAAGATCCTGTTCGGCCAGCGTTCGACCCATCTGCGGCGTTGAGTTGCCCGGCGCTTCACTCGAACGACCAGGCTATGCATACCGATCCAATGTGATGACCAGCCGATGCCAACGGTGCCGGCTGGTCGTGTCACGTGTGAACGTGGCGGCTCATCTACACTGAATCGACCTCATGACTGACAGGGAACGATAAACATGCGGCGTTTGATGCGGCTGTATTTCGATGCCTCGCTGATCCTGCGGGTCACCATCGCCCTGGTGCTCGGCGTGGCCGTCGGCTTTATCGGCGGCGAGACGGTGGCGGCCTGGCTTGCGCCGTTCGGCGATCTGCTGCTGCGGTTGCTACAGTTTTTGATCGTGCCGATCGTACTGTTCACCCTGATGGTCGGCATCAACCAGGCTAGCCTTGGCCGGCTCGGTCGCATGGGCGGCAAGGTATTCCTCTATTATGTCGCTACCTCGGCGTTGGCGATCGTCGTCGGTCTCACGGTGGCAACGCTGCTGTCGCCGGGCAGCGGCATGACGCCGGACGAAAGCGCCAGTATCGATGTGCCGGAAAATCCCGGAATCGTCAGCGTGTTGCTGAGCATCGTGCCGAAAAACATCGCCGCCGCCTTCGCCGAACCCAATCTGCTGGGGATCATCTTCACCGCGTTTGTCTTCGGCATCGCGCTGCTGAAGCTGCGCCAGGGCGATAGCCAGTCCGAGTTGGGCGAGAAGCTCTACGGCGTCATCGAAGGGCTCAACGCGGTGACCATGAAGGTGATGGAAGGCGTGCTTCAGTATGTCCCCATCGGCGTGTTTGCGATCGTTGCCGGTACTGTGGCCGAACAGGGATTGAATACCATTCTGTCGCTCGGAAAGATGGTCCTGGTGCTTTATCTGGCGTTGGCGGTTCATCTGTTGATCTATTGCGTGATGATGAGCGCCTTCGGCGTGCGTTTGCGGACGTTCTTCCGCGAGGCGCGCACACCGATGACCACGGCATTCGCGACCCAGAGCAGCACCGGAACCTTGCCGTTGACACTGAATGCGGCACGGCGTCTCGGTATCACCCAGAGCTTCTATGGATTCAGCCTGCCGCTGGGCGCGACAATCAATATGGATGGCGCGGCGATACGGATCGCCGTTTCTGCCGTGTTCGCCGCCAATGTCGTCGGCATGCGGCTGGATGTCATGAGCATGATCGAGATCGTGTTGATCGGCACGCTGACCTCCATTGGCACGGCCGGGGTGCCCGGCGCCGGCATTGTGATGATCGCGACGGTCTTCGCGCAGGTAGGGCTGCCGATCGAGACCGTGGCGCTTTTGACCTCGATTGATGCACTGGTCGGCATGGGCTGTACCGCACTCAATGTGACCGGTGATCTGGCGGGCACGGCCATTATCGCCCGTAGCGAAGGAGAGCGGCTCGAATCGCAGCCGCCCGAACGGCATGCCGTTTGAGCGGGCGATATCTCTTCAGGAACGTTTCGAATGACTGCTAGATACACAACCCATTTGATCATTGGCGCCGGCAGCATGGGGCTGGCCGCCGCCGATTATCTGTCCAAGAGCGGGGCGACATCCGTGCGCGTGCTGGATGCTCACCGCCCACCCCATGACCAGGGAGCCCATCACGGCGAAACCCGGCTGATCCGCCTGGCTTACGGCGAGGGCAGCGGCTATGTCGCACTGGCGCTGCGTGCGCTGGAACGCTGGCAACAGCTCGAACGCGAGACCGGTGAAGCACTGTTGTTGCCCTGCGGCGTGGTCAATCTCGGCTCGGAAGCGTCGCCGTTCATTCAGCAGGTGGAGGCGAGTGCGCGGCAGTTCGATTTGTCATTGGAGAGGCTCGGCGGCGACGCTGCGTCGAAGCGCTGGCCAGGCTGGCGGCTGGACGCATCGCTGGTCGGCGCATTCGAACCCCGCGCCGGAGCGCTGCGGGTGGAACGTATCGTCGACTGCTGGCGGCGGCGAGTCGAGGCGGACCCGAATATCACCCTGACCACCGACGCCCAGGTGGTCGAACTCTCGCCCCTGGCGGCGGGCGGCTTCGAGGCGGTGTGCGCCGATGGCCGACGCTTCGGGGCCGAGCGTGTTTTGGTAGCGGCCGGGCAGCATCTGGCACCACTACTGTCGACGCTCGATATCAGCCTGCCACTGACGCGGGTGCGCAAGACCTTCGCCTGGTTCGAAGCCGATGCGCGCTACCACCACGAGCGCTTTCCCGGCTTCAGCCTGATCGATTCCGAACTCGGCGACTATTACGGTTTCCCGGATATCGACGGTGCCGGTTTCAAGATCGGCCGCCACGATGCCGGCCAGCCGCTCGAGCCCGGTGAACCGATGGCGCCGTTCGGCGGCCATACCGAGGATCTCGCCGAACTGAGGCAGATCATCGAGCGCTATCTGCCCGGCGTCGGTGCGTTGCGCCACGGCGCGGTGTGCCAATACATCCGCACGCCGGACGAGGATTTCCTGATCGACGAACCGTTACCGGGGCTGATCGTCGCCGGCGGTTTTTCCGGCCACGGCTTCAAGTTCGCCAGCGCCCTGGGTGAGGCGCTGGCGGCCTGGCTGGAGCACGGCGAGATCGCGCCCGAGCTGGCCGCCTTCGGACGGGCACGCTTCGCTGCTTCCGGGAGGTGACCCTGGCAAGGTGATACCGAAGTGCCGAGACCCGCGATGGACATGCCTGTCATCGCGGGAAGCGCTTCAAGGTTTTCGCGCGCGGTGCCGATAAATTGACAGGTGGCCTGGAGCTCCCATGTGGGACGCTTGCCATGATGTGCTGGTGCTTGTCGCTTCGGACCGAATGCCCGGAAACACAGGGAGAGAATCGTGATGACGAACATGACGGCCGAGGCCAGCACGGTTCTGCTACCGGCACTGGAGCAGTCGACCATGACCGTCGTGCTCATCGACGAGAACGATCGTGTACTGTTCTTCAACCCGGCCACCGAGAAGTTGTGGGGCCAAGCGAGCGATGAGGTGCTCGGCCATGACGTGAAGCTGCTGGTGCCGCACGAGTTCGCGGCATGCATGACAGCTATACGCGCCGCATCCGCGAACTTGGCGTCGGCCTTTCGGTGGATGACTTCGGCACCGGATTTTCCAGTCTTTCCAACCTTGCCAATCTGCCGGTCACCGAAGTCAAGATCGATCGTAGTTTCATCGACAAGTGCCTGGAAGAAAAGCGCCTGCAATCGTTGGTGACCGCGTGATCGGTATCGGCCAAAGCCTTGAACTCACCGTCGTGGCCGAAGGCGTGGAAACCGAGGCGCAGCGCGAGCTGCTGCTTGAGCAAGCCTGGCCGGTGATTCAAGGCTATCTGTTTTCTCGCCCTCTGGCGCCACAAGACGTCCCGATATGGTTGAGAGGAGCAGCCTGAAGGTGCGGCGAGGGTGAGGTCGTGCTCCTGCTCATGTTTCTTGCTCCTGCGGGTCAGGTTCGTGGACTGCCACACCGATCAAGGCCAGAACCGGCGGCAACGCGAAGGCCCACATGCCGACCTGGGTGACGGCCACTGCCGCCAATGCACAACCGAGGGCAAAGGCAGTGACCGCGACGATCAGGCGCACAAGGCGTGGTTTGACGACTTCGGACCGATCCGGCGACTTGGTGTAAAAGCAGATTGGCCAGATCGAGCATGACTTGCGTGGTCGTTCCGGTCATGAGGGTCGACGGGGGAGCGGAAGACAGGTGCAGCCGGTGCGCCGCATTCTGGATTGCCATCCCGGCGACGAGCAGCATGCCCTTGCCGATCAGCGGTAGGCCGTCGGTCGGGATCGGTGAACTCGCCGAAGCCGATGGCGGCGATGGCAGCCACGGTGAAGAACAGGAATTTTGCGATCAGCATCACTCGCATGGCCCGCGCCGGCGACGCCACGGCGCGTAGGGCGATGGATTGCAGAATCAGGATGGTGACACAGAACACCGGCAACGCCAGGAGTTTGGCGATGATGCCGGCGCTGCCATGGGCCAGCGCATCGCCGATCATGACGAAGTTGCCGGTGACATGGGCAGTGAAAAGCCCATGCATCGCTAGGAACCCTGCCGTATCGACGTATCCGGCATTGACGCTCAGAACGGTGGGAAGTGTCGGTTTCATCCAGGTTTTCCTGTCAGTCGGAAGATCGTTTGGCCAGGTCGAGCCAGGCGACGAGCAGAAAGCCGCCCACCAATCCCAGATGCTCGAAGAAGGCATTGGCCGCCATAAAACGCTCCTGGCCGGCCGGCAGTTCCCAAAAGCGCAGGGCCAGCCCGGTAGCCAATAGGGTGAACCCCGCCAACCCCAGCGCCCCCAGCCAGCGCAGCCGGCCGGAGAGAACCATGGCCGATGCGCCCAGTTCCAGCGTGATCACCAGCACCGCGAACAGCGGTGCCGGTGACAGTCCGAAATGGTGCATCTCGCCGATGGCGCCCGGAAAGTCGCTGAGCTTTACCAGCCCGCCTTGCAGATAGGCAGCACACAGGCCCAGGTAAGCGACGAAGCGCGCGATACGGCTACCGAAGACCGGCCGCGCAAGGGCGGCCAGTCTGCTTTCGATGCAGCATTGGTTCGATCCAAGCGCTAACGTCCTCTGCCCGGGTCAGGTACGAGGCCGCCGCGGAAAGACCTCGTACCTATTCGTGAAGCTGGTTAGTCCATGGCGGGTGCGTCCACCAGAACGAGTTCGGCATCCTCGCTGGAGGTGACACGAATGGCTTCTTCACCGTGGATGGCCGCGCCGTCGCGGGCATCCAGCGTCACGCCATTGACCTCGATCTTGCCCGTGGCCGGCACCAGATAGCCGTATCGCTCGGGGCCGATAGGGTATTCGGCGGTTTCCCCGGCTTTTAGCGTGACGCCCAGCACGCGGGCATCCGAGCGGATGGGCAGGGCGTCAAAGACTGTTAAGCGGTCCGGTGACCGTGGAGTCGAAACTGATTTTAGGCCTTGGTATAAGCAAATATCGGATTTTGACAGCGAAGAAAGTCTCCCTGACGATAACGATTGTTGAACGGACAACTTGCTGAATGTCATGAAAAAATACCGGATTTAGAAGGGGGGCGATTTTCGCCAAAGTCGCGGAGACAGGCTTCTTTGCACGGGCCGCCGCTGAGTTTTCCATGTCGCAAGCCACGGTATCCAAGGCAATTACGCGGCTGGAAGCACGCATGAAAACGATACTGTTCCATCGAACTTCACGCCGTATGTCACTGACCGAGAGCGGTTATGCCGCGCTGGAACGCGCCTCGTGCATCCTCGAGGAGGGCGAAGCGGTAGAGAACGAAGTGACGGAGCAGTTCACCAGCTTGCGTGGAATGATTCGGATTTCCGCGCCGATGTCGTTCGGCATCGCTCGTCTGGCGCCGATTTTGCCGGAATTCATGCAGGCTCATCCCGATGTGGAACTGGATGTACAGTTCAACGACAAACAGGTCGATCTCGTGGGCGAGCGGTTCGAACTAACGTTGCGTATCGCTAAGCTCGTCGACTCCAGCCTACTCGCTCGCCGTGTTGTCAACGATAAGGGAAACACTGCATAAATGTCTGCGCAGGCGAATCGCTGCGCTATGACCGCCATCCCTGGCGGTCACCGAAGGCCGGCCTGCGGCCGTTCAAATTCGCTCCCGGCGAATTTGTGCGCGGCGCTCGCATTCCTCACCTATACCCCATAG
>NZ_PZJU01000050.1 GCF_003206715.1 Salinicola peritrichatus
CAGCGTTTCCCTTGCAGGATTGCGCGATTGGCGTTGGCATCCAGCGGGTCGACGGCGATACCGTCCGGCTGAGTGGCGATCGCCTGCTCAAGAATCTGGTTCTGGATCGCCACCTGAGATTGTTGCGGCGCGCTGTAGACGATCTCGACCTCGGCCCCGCTCTGCGCCTCGATCATTCGCGCCGCCTGCTGGGCGCCGTCATTGACGCTATCGAACCAAGGCGCGACGGCCTTGGGTACGATCACGAAACGATAGTGATCCTTGCCCTCGAAGGTTTGATCCAGCGTCTGAGCATCGGCCCGTCCCGCGACCGCCGCCAGGCCGACGACCACCCCCAGGCATAACCCTTGCCAACGCCTTGCCTCCCACCACCGATATCGACCGGACATGCCACCCCCTCCCTTGCTTATCGTTGCCCCGCCAATACGGACCGATGCTTCGCCGGCCCGCCACGAAGCCTTTGTCGCGCCCTCAATCACGCCTGAAATAGCGACGCGAAATGGAATCCAACGAAATCGCGATCACCACGATGGCGCCGCTGACCATCGACTGCCAGTAGGGCGAAACGCCGAGCAGCACGATGATGTTCTCGATCACGCCGATGATCGCGGCCCCGAAGATCGCTCCCAACGGCGTTCCGATGCCACCGGTGGTGGGCACCCCGCCGATGACCGAGGCAGCAATCGGCCCGAGCACCCAGGAATCCCCGATCGAAGGCTGCGCCGAGCCCAGCCGGGCGACCATCAACATACCGGCCAGAGCGGCGAGAAAGCCGGCGAAGGCGAACACCCCGATACGCACGCGATCGGTACGGATGCCCAGCATCTGCGCCGCCGGCAGGTTACTGCCAACCGCATACATATAGCGCCCGAACGGCGTCTTTAGAGTGATGAAGCAGGCCAGCGCCAGGAACACCAGCATGACCCAGAACGGTACCGGCAAACCGAACCACTTGCCGCTGCCGAGAAAGCCGATATCGGCGGGAATGCCGGTTATCGCCACGCCCTTGGTAATGACCAGATTGAGACCACCGTAAACGCCGGCCATACCGATGGTCAGCACCAGCGACGGCAGCCGCAGCAGCGTCACCAGCAAGCCGTTGATCAGTCCGAACAGCGCACCGATTACCAGGCACAGCGCGAACGCCAGCCACGGATCGAGCCCCACTCGCACCATCAGAATGCCACCGATCACACCACAGAAGCCGCCGATGGCACCCAGCGATAGATCCAGCTCGCCAAGAATCATCAACATCGACTGGGCAATGGTGATAATGCCGATGAACGCCAGCGCCCGGGCGATGATCACCAGGTTGTAGCTGTTGAGAAAGTTCTCCGACATCAGCGAAGCGACAACCACGATGATCGCCAGTACGCTGATCACCCCGCTGAGCGGATTGCTGACCATGAAGCCCATTGCCTTACGCAGCATGCCCATCTCCTCCATGGCCATGGATGGCACCGACGAGGGCGTTGCCGCTGGCCTGCTCGATGTGGAATTCGCCACTGATCCGTCCTTCGTACATGGTGATGATGCGGTTGGCGCAACGCCTGAGTTCGTCCATCTCCGACGACACCAGAATGATCCCCACGCCACGCTCGGCCAGCGCCTTCATCAGCCGATAGATCTCCATCTTGGTGCGCAGGTCGATGCCCTTGGTCGGCTCGTCGAAGATCAACACCCGAGGGTCGCAGGCCATGGCACGGCCGATGATCGCCTTCTGCTGATTGCCGCCGGAAAGAAAAGTGATGTTCTGGTTCAACGTTGGCGTCTTGATGTCGTAATCGCGCACGATCGTTCCCACCCGTTCGCGCTCGCGCCGAGCATCGATCACACCACCGCGAGCGGTGGAGCCAAACAGCGGCATCCCGATATTGCGGCGCACGCTCTGGCCCGGAAAGATGCCGTGATACTTGCGCTCCTCGGAGAGATAGAAGAGACCGTTGCGGATCGCGTGATGGGTATCCCCGAGGCGCCATTCGCGTCCTTCGACCCGTGCCGAGCCGGCACGCGCCGGCAGGAACCCGAACAGCGTCTGCATGACTTCGGAACGGCCGGCGCCGACCAGCCCGGCAAAGCCCAGGATCTCGCCGCGACGCAAGTTAAAGGAGACATCCTCGAAGCCTTTGCCGCTCAACCCATCGACTTGCAGAATGACCTCGCCTTCGCTGCCTTCGGGTTGCAGACGCGCATCGGTCTTGATCTCCTGACCAGACATCAGCGAGATCAACTGGCGGTCGTCCAGCATCGTGGCCGGCTGAGTATCGATCAGTCGCCCGTTGCGCAACACGCTGATGGTGTCGCTGATAGCGAACATCTCGTCGAACTTATGGGAGATGAACACCACGCCGCAGCCCGAGGCCACTACGTCGCGCACCACCCGGAATACCCGCTCGACTTCGGTCTCCGTCAGCGATGAAGTCGGCTCGTCGAGAATTAGAATCTTCATCGACTCGTTGGTACAGGCGCGCGCGATCTGCAACAGCTGCTGGTCGGAGATCGAAATGTTGCGCACCTTGTCGCCCGGCCGGGCGGCGATCTTGAAACGCTCGATCCATGGCTGGGCGGCCCGCTCCAGCTTCCGACGACGGAACAGCAAGCCGCCGTGATGCGAACGCGAGAACGGCATGAACAGGTTCTCGGCCACCGTCATGTTGCCGAACAGATTGATCTCCTGCGGCACGTAAGCGATGGACTTGTGCAGATGTTGATGGTGCACAGCATCCTGGTCATCGATCATCACCCGCCCTTCGGTCGGACGCTCGGTGCCGGTCAGAATCTTGACCAGTGTCGACTTGCCGGCACCGTTCTCGCCGGCCAGCGTGTGCACCTTGCCCATTTCGATCTCGAGCACAATGTCGTCCAGCGCCTTGACGCCCGGATAGGTCTTGCTGACGTGGTCGACGTGCAGATAGGCCATGTTCCCCCCTTGCACTTACCGAACGCGGCCACCGCCGGTATCGGCGACGGCACAGACCTCGGTCGGCCCCGCCGCGCGGGGCGCGATACCGAGTGCGCGTCACTGCATGAATGTGTCGATGTTATCGGGCGTGATCATGACGTTACCGGTGTCGATGTGACCAGGCGGGATAGCGCCGGTGGCCTGCTGCCACATGTTGATCACCGACCAGTAGCCCTGCATGGTGGGACGCGAGGCGGACGAGGAGTCGGCGACGCCATCCTTGATCAGCACCAGCATCTGGTTGAGATCATCGAGCCCAACCAACTGGACCTTGCCGACCTTATCGGCTTCCTTGATCGCCTGACCAATTCCCACCGGCCCCGCCGCATCGGAAGCCACCCAGCCATCGAGATCGGGATTCGCCTGCATGATCGCCGACGCTTGCTGCTGCGCGGTGTTGATATCGTCGTTGTCGACGCCGGTGGCAACGACTTCGATACCCTCGTGGGCGTCGAATACTGCCTGGGCACAACGGGCCCGCTCGGCATGATTGGGCGCCGTGGGCACGCCCATCATGATCGCCACTTGCCCCTCGCCATCGAGCAACTCGATCAGGCGGTTGGCGGCCATCTCGGCCTGCTCGCAGAAGTCACTGCCGATGGTGGTCAAGCTCATGCCTTCGGGATTGATCGAATCGAACAGGGTGATCGGTATGCCCTGCTCCTGGGCCTCTTCGAGCACCGTGCGGTTGCCGCTGGGGTCGAGCAAGTCGACGATGATGCCGTCGGGCCGCGTGGCGATGGCACGCTCGATGATCTCGTTCTGCTCGGCGACGCTGGCGCTCTGCGGGGCCGAGTACTGGATCTCGACCTCGGAGCCGGTCTGGGCCTGGATGGCAGTCGCCGCCTGTTGCGCTCCCTGATTGACCTTGTCGAACCAGGGATGCACCACCTTCGGCACCACGACGAAACGATAGCTGTCGGCTTTTTCCGTACCCGGACCGTCAGCCGCCTGGGCTCCAGTTGCAGTCATGGTGCATGCCAATGCGCTGAATGCCAGCGCGATGCCGGCTTTGACGATTTTCATGGGATATCTCCTGAATGAAGCCTAGAGCCACCCTCATATGTAACGAACGAGATCATATGAGCAATGTATATTCAGTCCTATTTACTGTCCATGTCCTCAACGGCGCAATCTATACTTTAGTTGTTAAGAACATTAATCATTGATATATAAAGAAATAATGCATTCCGCGCAAACAAAGCCATCGATATCCCGCGCCGCTCGAGTCGTATGAAAAATGTTCAATAAATGATCATATGAAAGGCCTCGAATGACCCACCCACTTCATCAACCACATCGTGATCGAACCGGAGCCACCCGAACCACGAGCCCGAGAGCGCCAAGCGCAGCCATCCCGCACCCATAAAAAATCGCACGAGACGCCACGGCCGTGACATGTCGTGCGACCCGACACTCAAGAGCGGCATACCGCGCCGCGCAATCAGCGATGATCGCGTTCGTAAGCCTCGATACGATCCACCTTGGGCTGGGAGCGTCCGCCTGGCTCGTATTCGCTCCCCAGAAAGGTTTCGGCGATCGTCTTGGCCAGCTCGATACCGATGACCCGCGCCCCCATGGTGACGATCTGGGCGTCATTGCTCTTGCGTGCCCGCTCGGCCGAGTAGGTGTCGTGCGCCTGGGCGGCACGAATACCCGGCACCTTGTTGGCGGAGATCGCCACACCGATACCCGTTCCGCACATCAGAATGCCACGATCGTATCGGCCCTCCGCGATGGCCTGAGCCACCTCGAAGGCAACGTCCGGGTACAGGACCGGCCGCGCGTCGTGAGTGCCGAAATCCTCGATCTCATGGCCCAGCGAGCGGACATGCTCGACCAGGGCTTGCTTCATCTCGTAGGCCGCCTCGTCACACCCCAGCGCCACTCGCCACTTCTGTGCCATCGCTCACCTCCCATTCGATCCAATGGCGTCGATAGTCGACGGCGACATCATAGCCCCATGTCGCTCATATGAACAAATTGATTTCATATGCTCATTTTATTGCAGCAAAAACCGCCATCAGAGCCGTAATACCGGCCAGAGCGAATGGAAAACGGACCCAAGAATCCGTTCCAGCTCCACTGCCAGAGCTGCGCCATCGCCACCAAAGTCGCATACCCCCGCGTCATGCCGTAGTTATGATGAACACACCTTGGCGCAAAAACCAAATGCGCAACACAAGATCAAATTTTCAAACAACCGTAAGTCAGCAGCGCCGTTGCGTTCATCGCGCGGCAATTGACTCAACCTCTTTACCCAACTTCCGGGAGCGTCGGCCATGACACGTCTCTACAACGACCCTGTGAATTTCGTCGACGAAGCCACCGAAGGTTTCGTTGCGGCCCATGCGCAACGCGTCTGCCAGGTACCGGGCGGCGTCGTTCGCAGCACCCGCAGCGAGCCGGGCACCGTGGCCGTGGTCATCGGTGGCGGATCGGGACACTACCCCGCCTTCGCCGGCCTGGTCGGTCAGGGGCTGGCCCACGGCGCGGTGATGGGCAACCTGTTCGCCTCGCCTTCGGCCCAGCAGGTCTACAACGTATGCAAGGCCGCCAACAATGGTGCCGGCGTACTGCTCAGCTTCGGCAACTATGCCGGCGACGTGCTGCATTTCGGCCAGGCTCGGGAACGGCTGATTCGCGAAGGCATCCCGTGCGAGATCGTGGCGGTGGTCGATGATGTCTCCAGCGCCAGCCGCGAGGAGTTGCACAAGCGCCGCGGCATTGCCGGCGACCTGACCGTGTTCAAGGTCGCCGCCGCTGCCGCCGAAGCGGGCTACTCGCTGGAGGAGGTGGTCCGGGTGGCGCGCGCCGCCAACCTGCGCACCCGGTCGATGGGAGTGGCGTTCGACGGCTGCACTCTGCCCGGCGCCAAGGATGCACTGTTCCATGTACCGGCGGGGAAAATGGCGGTGGGACTCGGCATTCACGGCGAGCCCGGCATCAGCGAGCAGGAAGTGCCGACGGCCGACGCGCTGGCGGAACTGCTGGTATCGCATCTGCTGGAAGAGGTGCCGGACGGCGTCGGTAGCGTCGCGGGCGCCAAGGCATCGGTACTGCTCAACGGCCTGGGGTCGATCAAGTACGAAGAGCTGTTCGTGGTCTACCGCCGGGTCGATCAACTGCTCCAGGCGGCAGGTATCGAGATCGTCGAACCCGAGGTTGGCGAACTCGTCACCAGTCTCGACATGGCGGGCGCCTCGCTGACCCTGTTCTGGCTCGACGACGAGTTGGAGCGGCTGTGGAAGGCGCCCGCCGATACTCCCGCCTATCGCAAGGGCAGCCTCGATCCGGCGCCGCGGATCGACACGTCGAAGCTCGACATTCCTGACGCCGACGCGATCCCGCCGGCCAGCGAAGCGTCGATCGCCGCGGCACGCTGCCTGTATACGACATTGAGTGCTATCCGCAAGGTGATCGACGACAACGTGGAAGAACTGGGGCGCATGGATGCCATCGCCGGCGACGGCGACCACGGCATCGGCATGCAGCGCGGTGCCGTGGCGGCGGAGCTGGCCGCCGAGGACGCGGTCAGCCGCAACGCCGGTGCCGGCACCCTGCTGCGGCTGGCGGCGGAAGCCTGGGCCGATCGCGCCGGCGGGACCTCCGGTGCACTCTGGGGCGTGATGCTCAGTGCCTTGAGCCTGACACTCGGTGACGACGACGACCCCACGCCGCAGCACTACGCTCGCGGGATCGCCAAAGCCAGGCAGGACGTGATGGCGTTCGGCAAGGCCAAAGCGGGCGACAAGACGCTGGTGGACGCACTGATCCCTTTCAGCGATACGCTCGAACGGGCCGTCGCCGACAATGTCGATTTCGCCACCGCCTGGGGCAAGGCCGCCGATGCCGCGGCCACCGCCGCCGAGGCGACATCGGAGCTGAAGCCCAAACTGGGCCGCGCCCGCCCGCTGGCCGAGAAGAGCCTCGGCACGCCCGACCCCGGCGCGGTGTCGCTGTCGATGATCGTTGCCGCCGTTCACACCGTCATCGACAAATCCCGTTGAGGCCGCCATGGCGCAAGATCCTGTTCCTCCAGTTCCTGCCCGACGATCTCCGATCACCCTGGGCATCAGCTTCAAGATGTACTTCGGCTATGCCCAGACCCTGGAGTGGTGCCGGCAGATTGCGCAACGCTTGAACACGCACCCGGCCGTCGTCGACGGCCGGGTGTCGCTGTTCGTGCTGCCGAGTTTCCCGGCGATTGCCCCCGTGCTGGAGATATTTGCCGACACACCGGTCGAGGTCGGCGGCCAAAACCTGTATCAGTCGCCTAACGGAGCTTATACTGGCGAGGTGAGTGGCGCCATGCTGGCCGAAATGGGCTGCCGTTACGTCGAGGTCGGACATGCCGAGCGGCAACGGCTGTTCGGCGAGGACAGCGAGATCATCGCCGCCAAGACCCAGGTCGCCCTGGGGCACGGACTGGTGCCGGTACTCTGCGTCGGCGAGGCCCAGCGCGGCGAACCGGAGCAGGCGATCGCCGACTGCCGCGCCCAGATCGACAGCGCCCTGGGGCGAGCGACGCCAACGCAGCGCGCGCAGCCATTGGTCATCGCCTACGAACCGCACTGGGCAATCGGTGCCGCGCAGCCGGCATCGCTCCCCCACATCGCGGCGGTCTGCCAGGGGTTGCGCGAGCATTTGAACTCGCACCCCGCTGCCAGTGTCATTTATGGCGGCAGTGCCGGCCCCGACCTGTTGACTCGGCTGGCAGGACAGGTCGACGGTTTGTTTCTGGGGCGCTTCGCGCACGACCCGGCCGCGTTCGAGGCGATCGTCGATGAAGCTGCGGCGCTGGCGTCGTCACACTGATCGAGTCGCGACTCGCTCCATCATCCATTTACGACCATCATTCATTGACAACCCAGGGGATCCGAAAGCCAATGCCATCTCGTCGTCAGCTAGCCAACGCCATCCGCGCGCTCTCCATGGACGCGGTGCAGAAGGCCAAGTCCGGCCACCCCGGCGCCCCCATGGGCATGGCCGACATTGCCGAAGTGCTGTGGAACGATTACCTCAAGCATAACCCGGCCAACCCGAAGTGGGCCGACCGTGACCGCTTCGTGCTCTCCAACGGGCACGGCTCGATGCTGCTCTATTCGCTGCTGCATCTGACCGGCTACGATCTGACCCTGGAAGACCTGCAGAATTTCCGCCAGTTGCATTCGCGCACGCCGGGCCATCCGGAACTGGGTTATACCCCGGGCGTCGAGACCACCACCGGCCCGCTCGGCCAGGGCCTGGCCAACGCCGTCGGCATGGCGATCGCCGAGCGCACGCTGGCCGCCGAGTACAACCGCGCGGGCCATGAAATCATCGATCACCGCACCTGGTGCTTCGCCGGGGACGGCTGCCTGATGGAAGGCATCAGCCACGAGGTGTGCTCGCTGGCCGGCACCCAGGGCCTGGGCAAGCTCACCGTGTTCTACGATGACAACGGCATCTCCATCGACGGCGAGGTCGAGGGCTGGTTCACCGACGACACCGCCAAGCGTTTCGAAGCCTACGGCTGGCACGTGGTGCCGGACGTCGACGGCCACGATCCGGCCCAGGTCGATGCCGCCATTCAACTGGCGATTCAGAACGACGACCGCCCCAGCCTGATCATCTGCAAGACCGTCATCGGCTTCGGCTCCCCCAACAAGGCGGGCAAGGAAGAGGCCCACGGCGCGGCGCTGGGCGATGACGAGGTCGAGGCGACGCGCAAGCAACTGGGCTGGCCCCATCCGCCGTTCCATGTGCCCGACGACATCTACGCCGGTTGGGACGCCAAGGACGCGGGGAGCCAGCGCGAGAAGCAGTGGGACGAGCGCTTCGCGCGCTATGCCGAAGCCTATCCGGAGCTGGCCAAGGAACTCGAGCGTCGCTGGCGTGGCGAGCTGCCGGGCGACTTCGGCGGCGAGAAGCTGATTCAGGAAACCCAGCGCGCCGGTGACGAAACCGCCACCCGCAAGGCATCGCTGGCGGTGCTCAACGCGCTGGCGCCGACGCTGCCCGAACTGTTCGGCGGCAGCGCCGACCTGGCCCCTTCCAACCTGACCTTCTGGAAAGGCGCCAAGGCGATCTCCAAGGAAGACGTCGCCGGCACCTATCTGCACTATGGCGTGCGCGAATTCGGCATGGCCGCGATCATGAACGGCATCAGCATGCATGGCGCCTTCATTCCCTATGGCGCGACCTTCCTGACCTTCATGGAGTACATGCACAACGCCGTGCGCATGGCGGCACTGGCGCGGCGCCAGGTGATCCACGTGTTCACCCACGACTCCATCGGTCTCGGCGAGGACGGCCCGACCCACCAGCCGGTCGAGCAGCTCAATGCCCTGCGCATCACGCCGAACCTGGTGACCTGGCGCCCCTGCGACGCCACCGAAACCGCCGCCGCCTGGGTGCAGGCGTTGAAACGCAGCGCCGGCCCCAGCGCATTGGTGTTGACCCGCCAGAACTTGCCGCCGCAGGAGCGCACCACGGCGCAGCTGGCGCACATCGAGCGTGGCGGCTACGTGCTGCGTGACTGCGAAGGCACGCCGGAGCTGATTCTGATCGGCACCGGCTCCGAGGTGCAGCTGGCCATGGGCGCCGCGGAGGTGCTGGAAAAAGAAGGCCGCAAGGTGCGCGTGGTCTCCATGCCCTCGACCACGGTGTTCGACGAGCAGGACGCCGACTATCGCGAATCGGTGCTGCCGAGCGCGGTGCGCAAACGTATCGCCATCGAAGCCGCCCATGTCGACTACTGGTACAAGCATGTCGGCCTCGATGGCCGCGTGATCGGCATGACCGGCTACGGCGAATCGGCGCCGGCCAGCGATCTGTTCAAGCATTTCGGCTTCACCGTCGACAATGTCGTCGAGCAGGCGAAAGCGTATCTCGGCTGATCGCATCCAGCCATTGCACCCGACCAAAACGCCCGGTTAACGCCGGGCGTTTTGCGTGGCGCGCTCGATTCGGGCGGTACGTCTAGGGCTGGTCGTCGACCCGGGTGGCCTCGTCCAGGCGCAGGATGGTATGCGCGTTGGTCACGCTGGTGGCGAGGGTATCGATCACGCCGGTGCGCAGTGCCCCGAGTATCCCGGCGGCCTTGGTGTTCTCGCTGGCGATGGCGATCACGTCCGGAATGCGCGCCAGGTCGGTGATGGTCAGCCCGATCACCCGCCCCTGCATCGGCGTCAGCGACGGCCGCCCGTAGATGTCGATGAAGTCGTAGCCCATCATGTCGCCGACGGTACCGGAAAGCCTCGCCTCGGCGGTCTCCTGCGGGGTGAACCAGCCCATTCGCACCATGTTGCTGTTCTCGCTCAGATCGCCGATGCCGATCAGGGCGAGATCGGCGCGCCGGGCGCGGTCCAGGGTCTGGCGAATGGTGGGGTTTTCGTACATGGCGTCGCGCAGTTCGAGATTCTGCACCAGTGCCGGGGCGTAGAGGGTTTCGCTGTCGCCGCCGAACTTGATCGCCAGGCGGCGGCAGATGTGGTCCGGATTCATGTATTCCCCGGCGCGCACCGAGCCGCCGATGGCACATACGAACGAGCACTGACGCTGCCCCTGCTCGAATACGTTGTCCGCCACCGCGCCGACATTGCGCCCCATGCCGACGGCGACGATCGCCCCCTCGGTCAGATTGCGCGACAGGTGATCCGCCACCAGGCTGGCGACGTTGGAGCGCTGCACGTCGGCATCGGCGTGATCGAGGGCGATCAGAGCCCGCCTGATGCCGAAACGGCGGATCAACGCCTGCTCGATCTCGGCGCTGACCGCCGGATGCTGACGCACGCGAACGTCGACGATGCCTTCCGCCTGGGCCCGCTTGAGCAGCCGCCCGGCCTTGACGCGGGAAATACCCAGCCGGTTGGCGATCACCTCCTGGGTCTCCCCCTCGATGTAGTAGAGGGTGGCAATCTCGGTCATCAGGGCGATATCGGCGTTCTCGTTGCGCTCGTTCATGCACGCTTCCGTCTTTGTCTTAGAAATTCAGAGTCTTGAAATTCCGGCTTGGGGTCGGCTGCGGTTAACCGGCCCACGATACCACAGCCGCGACCGCGGACGGCTTCCTCGCCATCCATGAACGGCGTAGACTATGGGCGGATCGCGCTCCGGCGCGATCGGTTCTCAGGGCGGGGTGCAAGTCCCCACCGGCGGTGATGATGCCACGCGCATCCAAGCCCGCGAGCGCTTGATGGCATCGCCATCAAGGTCAGCAGATTCGGTGCGATTCCGAAGCCGACGGTGATAGTCCGGATGAAAGAGAACGGCTCCTCTTGCCGCGACGATTCGGCCAGCCTGTATGGCGCCGGTGCAACATACCGTCCATCCTTGGCAGCCGCCTCCCGCGATCCCAAGCGGACCGCAGCCCTGATTCTGGTTAACGTCACTTTCGGTTTCGACTTACGGGGAACGACCATGAATCAGTCCTATCCGCCACAACTCTCTTCCCAGACGTTGTCCCAGCGCATCGCCTTCATCCGTGCCGACTGGCATGGCGATATCGTCGGGAAATGCCACGCTGCCTTCGTCGAGACAGTCGCCGAGCGCGGCTTTGCCGCCGACCGGATCGACACCTTCACCGTCCCCGGCGTGTTCGAGATTCCGCTGCAGGCCAAGCTGCTGGCCAAGAGCGGCCGCTATGCCGCCATCGTCGCCTCGGGGTTCATCGTCGACGGCGGCATCTACCGCCACGACTTCGTCTCAACGGCAGTGATCGATGCGCTGATGGCGCTGCAACTGGAGCAGGAAGTACCGGTGATTTCCGCCGTGCTGACACCGCATCACTTCCATGAACACCAGGCCCACGCCGACTTCTTTCACCAACACTTCGTGACCAAGGGGCGCGAGGCAGCCGAGGCGTGTCTGACGACGATGGAAAACATCAATCAGGTTCGCAAGCTCAGCGCCGATTGATCGTTCGCCATCTCGACGAAAAGCGCCCACGCCATCCTCGATGGCGTGGGCGCTTTTCATAGCAGGAGCGTCAGCTTTCGACAATCGGCTGCCGGCGATTGCACACCCGCAGATAGATCGCGAAGGCCACTGAAACCGCGATCAAGGCCCACAACAACACCGCGATCGGGCTCTTGGTGAAGAAGATCGTCAGGTTGCCGTAGGACTCGATGCTCTTGACGAAGTAGACCTCCGCCGAGTTGCCGAGAATGAAGCCGATGATCAACGGCACCACCTCCAGCCCGATCTTGTGGGCGACATAGCCGAACACCCCGAAGATCAACAGCGTCCATACGTCGAACATGATGCCGTAGTTGATCGCGTAGGCGCCGACCACGCACATCATGATGATCAGCGGATAGAGGATGAACTTCGGCACCTCGATCACCTTGGCGATGTAGCGGATCGCGAAGTACATGATGCCGAACATCAGGAAGTTGGCCGCCACCAGGGCAATGATCATCAGATACCAGGTATCCATGTTGTTGCCGATGAACAGCGGCCCGACCTGAATGCCCTGCAGGGTGAAGGCGCCGATCAGGATCGCGGTGGTGGAATCCCCCGGAATCCCCAGCGACAGCAGCGGCACCAGCGCACCGCCGGTCAGCGCATTGTTGGAGGACTCCGAGGCGACGATGCCCTGGGGCGCGCCCTTGCCCATCTGTGACGAATCCCGCGAGAAGTTCTTCTCCTGGCTGTAGGCCAGTACCGAGGCGGCGCTGCCGCCGACACCCGGCAACATGCCCACGAAGGTGCCGATGCCCGAGGAGCGTACCAGGTTGATCTGTTGCCCCTTGAAGATGCCGAACGAGAACCGCGCGCCGCCCTTCAGCTTGATCGGGCCCTGGCCGGTCTCGTCCTTGAAGCCCTTCTCGGCGTCCAGCAGTACCGTGGTCAGACCGAAGATGCCGATCAGCACCGGCAGCAGCGAGAAGCCGTCGATCAGGTAATACTCCATGAAGTCGAACATCAGCCGCGGCTCGCCGTTGCCGCCGTTGGTGATCGAATAGGTGCCGATCAGACTCAGCCATACGCCGAGCACGCCGCTGAAGATCCCCATCAGCATGTTGGAGCAGAGCGAGGCGATCACCGTCAGCGCCAGCAGAATGATCAGGAACTTCTCGACGTAGGAGAACTTGATCGCGAAATCCGCCAGCACCGGCGCAAAGAAGAACAGCACGGCGGCACTGAACAGGCCACCGAAGATCGAGGCGACGATGCCGACCTTGAGCGCGCGCTCGCCCTCGCCGCGCTTGGCCATCGGGTAGCCGTCGAAGGTGGTGGTGATCGACGATGGCGTCCCCGGAATGTTGAGCAGCACCGCGGGCACCATGCCGCCGGAGATGCCGCCGACGTAGAGCCCCAGCAATAGTGCGATGCCGCTTTCGAGGCCGAGCGCATAGGTCAGCGGCAGGCATACCGCCACCGCCATGGTGGCGGTCATGCCGGGAATGGCGCCGAAGATGATACCGACCAGCGTGCCGGCGGCGATCAGCCCGAAGAACATCGGCGTGAGATGGGACAGGATATCCATGATGCGCGCCTCCGATGATCAGGGCAGGGTGATGCGGAACAACTGCGCCAGCACGTACCAGGCCAGCGTCGGAGCGATCAGCGCGTTCAGCAAGATGATGACGAACAGGCGCCGTGTCAGGTGGTCCACGTAGAGCAGCGACAGTAGCAAGATGAACACCACCGACATGATCAGAAAGCTGTAGCCGGTGTTGGGGAAGACGTCGCTCAATACGCTCATCAGGTAGAAATAGCCGGTGGTCAGCACCAGCGTGCCGAAGAAACGCTTGTGGTCGAATTCGCCCTCGCGTCCGGCCAGCACGCGCCCGGTGTGCTTCAAGGCCGGGATCACGCGGCGATAGCGCGACAACAGGATCAGCGCCAGCAGAATCACCAGCACCCAGGTGACGATACGCGGAAAGAACAGGTGCGATTGATCGAAGTTGATGGTGACATCGAACAGCGACAGCCAATGGCTCTCCATGGCGAGCGACTCCTATGCCGGTCTTCACCGGCGGGCTCATGAGTGAAGCGATGCGGTGACGGCCGGCATCGAGCCGGCCGACGGCGGGATCACCCCTTGAGATTGTCGAGAATGGTGGCGTACTCGTCCCGCTTCTCCTTCAGATAGCCGGCCGCTTCCTGGGATGGCTTGAAGTTGGGGATGAAGAAGGCGCGTTTCTGCTGTTCCTGGATCTCGCCCTCGTCGTAGATCTCGGCCAGGGCATCGTCGATGCAGTGGATGGCGGCCGGGTCCATGTCCTTGTTGTAGAGGAAGAAGAATTCCTTATCGAAGGTGAAGTCCTGGTCCGCGTTCATCGGCACGTGAACGTTCGGCTCGACGTACTGAAGCAGCTGTTCGCGGGTGGTGTTGCCCATGCCTTCTTCGTTGGCCTGGGCGATGGTGTCGTGACGCGCGGTCAGCCATACGAAGCGCATCGCCTTCTGGTCGTCCGCCGGCAGTTGGGTATATTGCTCGTTGGCCTGGACCGAGCCCTGGATCACATCCGCCAGCCCGTCGAACAGCATCTGGTTCTTGTCCGCCTGGGAGCCGGTATTGACCGCGACGAGATTGTCCTCCTTGCCCGGATACTTCAGACGCACGGCGTTCTTCAGCGCGGAGAAGCCGATTTCGGAGACGCCGCCGGGCTGGATCGCCACGCGTACTTCCTTGCCGTTGCCGGCGGCATCGATGATCTCTTCCAGGCTCTGGTAGGGCGAATCCTTCGGCACCAGATAGGCATTGCCGGGATTGATGGCGATGGTCGGCCCGACCACGTAGTCCTCGAAGATATCGCTATAGCCGTTCACGCCGTAGAGATTGCCGAGATAGGACTGGTCATGGAAGATCATCACGGTATTGCCGCGGCGACTGCGCTCCAGGGCGCGGAATGCCGCCATCGCGCCGACCGCATCGACCTTGGCGTTGATGTCCAGCTTGTCGGCCAGGCGATCGACCACGATGCTGGAGTTTTGATAAGTGTCCCCACCCGTCGAGGTGGAACCGATCACCACCCGCAGATTGCCGGGTAGCGGACAGTCGTCGGCGGCCTGTGCCGATGTCGTCAGGCCAATGGCGGCGCTGGCCAGCAGCGCCAGGCAGGTACTGCCCCAAAACGGTTTCATGATGCGTCTCCCCTTTTGCCGTACCGCTATCCCACTCCGAAGCGCCATCTGCCGCGTCGTTCGGCCGGTGGGTGGTAAATGATAGCGTTATCATTCAACGCGACTTGCACGGTAAAGAAGGCGACTTTGTCAGACAATTCGACTTAGGTCGTCAGACCAAAGTCTGACGATACATATGCCGGGGAATCAATCGGATACAAAACGGGCCCGGCGTTGGCCGGACCCAATAAATAGCTCACCAGAAAGGCGACTTAGGGAACGCTGATTTATGTCGCGAGCGATGAGGGGCTGATCGCCGCCGGAGCGCGGGAGCCGGAGTTTACGCGGTGTTGAATGAGGACTCTGAGCACCGCCGGCGATCAAGATATCTAACGCAGCAATAAATCAGCGTTTCTCAGGCGATGGTGACATCCTTGGACAAGTAGACATCCTGGATCGCGTTGAGCAGCTCGATGCCTTCCTTCATCGGCTTCTGGAACGCCTTGCGTCCGGAGATGAGGCCCATGCCACCGGCTCGCTTGTTGATCACAGCGGTGCGTACCGCTTCGCCGAGATCGGAGTGACCCTTGGAGCCGCCACCGGAGTTGATCAGCCCGGCCCGCCCCATGAAGGCGTTGGCGACCTGATAGCGCGCCAGGTCGATCGGGTGATCGCTGGTCAGCTCGCTGTAGACCTTGTCGTGGGTATGACCGAAGCCGATCGCCTTGTAGCCGCCGTTGTTCTCGGGCAGCTTCTGCTTGACGATATCGGCCTTGATGGTCGCGGCCAGATGCACGGCCTGGCTGGTGAGGTCGGAGGCGACGTGGTAGTCGGTACCGTCCTTCTTGAATTCCGGATTGCGCAGGTAGGACCACAGCACCGTGACCATGCCCAGCTCGTGGGCCCGCTCGAAGGCTTCGCTGATCTCCTGAATCTGGCGGCGACTGTCCGGCGACCCGTAGTAGATGGTCGCACCGACGGCGATGCAGCCCATGTCGTGCGCCTGTTCGACCTGGGCGAACAGGGTCTGCTCGTACATCGCCGGCAGCGTCAGGCTCTCGTTATGGTTGAGCTTGAGCATCAACGGAATCTTGTGGGCGTAACGGCGGGCAACCGACGACAGCACGCCGAGGGTGGAACAGGCGCAGTTGCAACCGCCCTGCAGCGCCAGTTCCAGGATGTTCTTAGGATCGAAGTACATCGGGTTGGGCGCGAACGACGCACCGGCGGAGTGTTCGATGCCCTGATCGACCGGCAGGATGCTGACGTAGCCGGTACCCCCCAGACGCCCGAAGTTGAACAGCGTCTGCAGGTTGCGCATCACGTGCGGGCTACGATCGCTGTCGGCGAACACGCGGTCGACATAGTCGGGGCCGGGCAGGTAGAGATCCTCTTTCTTGAACCCACTGCAGGTATAGCTCAGCAGGCTGTCGGCTTCGTCACCCAGCAGCTTGGCAATATCGGTCATGATGCGTTTCCTCTCTCCTCAAGATGGGTCATCCGGGGAATCTCGACTTGCGCGGCTTCCCTGCAGCTGCCCGATAATGGCCGCCCACGTCGGATGCCGCGCAGCGTCCACGAGTCCACGAAAGCCGAGCTCGGTGGCAAATCGTCCTCGATCCCGCCGCCTTCATCGTTCATCGTGCCGCCTCGACAGACCGCCCCCTCTCCGTCACGACGAATCCGAGCCCAGCCGAATCCGCCAAAGAATAAGCGACATTGCGTCGCAGTTCACGCCTCTGCACGCTTTCTGCATCGCCTGTCGCCCCGATGGTACGCCATGACGGGCCCGACAAGATTGTCACGATTCGTATCCTGGCGGTGGTTGATAATTGTCATGTGATAGTTCCGAGTACCATGACGACCTTGATCATAGTCCGGTTGCGCGACGCTGCGCGATGCCGGCCGCCCGCGCTCGATCCGCCCGGCGACGCGATTTGTTATGATGCTTCCCTTTGCGTTCGAAATCCGGGAACCGTTCATGTCCATCATGCGAGGCTTGCTGTGGCTGCTCGCCTTTCTGCTGCTCGGCCAGAGCATGGTGCAGTTGCTGCCGATCCCGTTGCCAGCGGGGGTGGTGGGCATGCTGCTGCTGACGCTGTGGTTCGTCCGCCGGGGCAAGATGAATGCCGACGTGGTGGCGGTGAGTCATCCGCTGATCGCCATGCTGGCGCTGCTGATCATGCCCGGCGTGGTCGAAATCTTCTTCGTCGCCGGACGCTACGCCGATCAGGCCGGCGCGATCCTGACCGCGCTGCTCGTCGGCACCCTGCTGAGCGTCGCTTCGAGCCTGTGGCTGATGCGCCGCTACATGCCACCGCTGAACGAAACCGACCATGAGTGAGTTGATCCGAGACTTCGCGCGCTTGCCGCAGACCTGGTTCGAGACGCCGATCGCCGCCATCGCCCTCACCCTGGCGGCGTATTTCGTCGGTGTCCGGCTGTTCAAGCTGATGCGACATCCCAGTTGGTTTCCGCCGGTGGTGATCGCCGCGCTGTTGATCGCCGCCGTCATCGCCCTGCTGCCGATCGGCGTCGAGGACTACAACCGGGGGGCCGCCTGGTTGACGCTGCTGCTCGGCCCAGCCACCGTCGCGCTGGCGGTTCCGCTCTACCAGCAGTTGCCGCAGATCCGGGCGCTGTGGCGACCGATTCTGATGACGCTGCCGTTATCGGCGACCCTGGCCGCCTGCTACGCCCTGCTGATCGCCTGGGCCATGGGCGCGCCGCCCGAGGTGCTGGCCTCGCTGGCGCCGAAATCCGTGACCTCCCCCATCGCGCTGAGCCTGACCGAGGAACTCGGCGGCTCCACCGCGCTGCTGATGGGCGCGCTGATGGTGACCGGGATAACCGCGATCTTCGGCGTGGAATGGCTGAGCCGCTGGCTGAAGATCCGCGATCCTCGCCTCATCGGTCTGGCCCTGGGCATCAACGGACACGCCCTGGGCACCGTGCGCGCCTTCGAGATCAGCCATCAGGCCGGCGCCTTCGCCTCGCTGGGCATGAGCCTCACCGGCGCCTTCACCGCCGTCGTATTGCCGGTGGTATGGCATCTGTTCGTTTGACCCAGGCCCAGCGAGCCACTACGCCGAACAGGATATGGCCGACCGTGCTTTCTGGGTTACCTAAGCGACACCCAACTTCTGCCAAGCTCAGCTCATGGCATTTATCTTTACCTTCGCCATCATGGGGCAAAACACACCTTTAACGAAACTTTTTGGTGCATCAAATAATAGAAATAGATTTCTCCACCCACAGGCTTGACAAGCCCCCGCCACCTTGTCATTTTTAACAAAAGCGTGGGAGAAAGCAGCGCTGCTTCTATATACCCATGCGATTTTTCATCTAACATATCGGCAACAGAGCCCTTTGACGCCATCCGCGTCGAAGGGCTTTTTTTTGTCTTTTGGCCTGGAAAAGCAGATAAACCATGAGTTATTCATCGTGCAAAATCGGCATCTTGATCTCTACCACCGGTACTTATAGCGCCGTCGGCGAGTCGATTCTCAACGGATGTCTGCTGGCCTGCACCCAGGTAAAAGCATCGGCGGGGTTCCGCATAAAGCTGGAGCCGTTCCACCTCGATCCGGCGGGTGAGATCAGCCGCTATGTGGAAAGTGTCAAGCATTTCATGGCCGCGGGCATTCGCCACATTGTCGGCTGCTATACCTCCATCAGCCGCAAGGAGGTGACCCCCTTCCTGGAAAAGGCCGATGCCTTGCTCTGGTATCCGGCACATTATGAGGGATTCGAGACATCCGATCATGTGATCTATACCGGGTCGGCACCCAATCACCATATTTCGCCGTTAATCGACTACCTAAGCGAGCACTACGGTGACAGAGCCTATTGCATCGGTTCCAACTATATCTGGGCCTGGGAAAGCAACCGAGTCCTGCGCGAAGGCATCTGCCGGGGCGAGGACAATATCATTGCTGAGAAGTATCTGCCCATCGGCGACCTAGTGACAAACGAAGTGATCGAGACACTCATCAGGGCAAAGCCAGACTTCATCTTCAATACTCTCATCGGAAGTTCCAGCTACGACTTCTTTCGCAAGCTCCGCGCCGCCTGCCGCAGGAAAGGCATCGACCAGATCGCCGATTACCCGGTGGCGAGCTGCAACCTTTCCGAGTCCGACCTTCAGAGTACCGGACCGGATGCCTGTGACGGCCATATCAGTTCCAGCGTCTATTTCACCTCGGTACGCACACCTGAAAATCAGCAATTTCTGAAAGATTACCGAAATATGTTTCCCTTTGGCCCGGAGCCTTCGGTGGAGGCCGAGGCAGCCTACATGGCGACAATCCTGCTCGCCAAGGGCATCAACCAAGTAGGCAACGATACCCCGGAGCGGGTACGAGCAGCGGTGCGCGATCTTTCCTTTGCTGCCCCCCAAGGACCAGTGAAGCTTGACGCAGAGAACTATCACGCTTGGCTCACGCCACGCATCGGTCGCTCGCGCAAGGATTTCAGCTTCGAGATCCTCCAGGAGGCCGTCTCGCCAGTACGCCCGGACCCTTATTTGGTTAATGCGCATAACGAAACGGCCGCCAGGGGCTTAAAACCGCATTTGAGGGTTGTGACATGACGCCACGGATGACCCAAAATTTCAGCCGCCGACGGGCATTGCTGGTCTGCAAGGCGGGCTACGCCACAGAGCATCTGGAAAGCATGCTCGTCAAGCTCGGTCTGACCGTCGAATACGTGCCTCTGGAGGAGGGCCAAGCGGCACTATCGCTAAATGAACTGGACCATCATCGGGACATTCTCTTTCTGGACGGCGACCTGCCGTCACCGCTAGGCGAGGCATACGGCACCACGCCACCGGTGCCGCTGATCGGGCTGGTGGGACTGGAGGCGCCCAGCCGCCTCAAGGCGCTGCTCAATGCCGGGGCAACCAGCTTTTTGAAGAAGCCTGTACACGGTTCCTGCGTCTATTCGGCGCTGTTTCTCGGCGTTAACGAGCACCGGATGCGCTTCTCCCTTAAGAAGAGCGCCGAGAAGCACGAACATAAGCGACACCAGCGTAAGGCACTCATCAAGGCCATTCTCAACCTGATGGAGGTGAATTCCATAGATGACGATACAGCCTATGAAATGCTGAGAAAGGAGAGCATGAAACACCGCATGAATATCGAGGATTACTCCCAGCATTTGCTGGATGAATGCAGCTTTCGTGACGTGCGTTACCAATCCAACCACTAGTCCTACCCACACTGAATAAAACAAACATCAACCAATAACTCATAACTGGCAGGACACCATAATGAATAAAATACTGACACCCATCATGATGGGCATGGGGTTGCTCGGTCTCAATTCCCCGCTGATGGCAGAGGAATCCATCAAACTTGGAGTACTGGAGGATCAATCCGGTGACTTCGCTGTAGCGACCATTGGAAAGGTACACGGCATTCAGCTTGCCACCGAGGAGATTAATGCCGACGGAGGTATCGATGGGCGACCACTGGAGCTGGTGATCTACGACACTCAGTCAGATAATACCCGCTATCAGGAATTCATGCGCCGCGTACTGCAGCGCGACAAGGTGGATGCGGTGTTCGCCGGCTTCTCGTCGGCTTCCCGCGAAGCGTACCGCCCGATCGTCGACCAGTTCAAAGGCCTGGCCTTTTATAATAATCAGTATGAGGGCGGTGTCTGCGATGCCAATATGATCGTGACGGGTGCCGTGCCCGAGCAACAGTTCTCCACGCTCATCCCCTATATGATGGAGAAGTACGGCAAGAGGGTTTATACGATTGCCGCCGACTACAACTTCGGTCAGATCTCCGCCGAATGGGTACGTGACATCGTCAAGGAGAACGGTGGAGAGATGGTCGGCGAGGAGTTCATCCCGCTCGGCGTGTCGCAGTTCTCACAGACTATTCAGAACATCCAGCGTGTCCAGCCGGATTTCATTGTCACCCTGCTGGTGGGCACCGCCCAGTCTTCATACTATGAACAGGCCATGTCCGCCAACCTGCGCCTACCCATGGCTTCCTCGGTGAACGTCGGTCAGGGCTATGAGCACAAACGGTTCAACCCACCAAGCCTTGCCAACATGTACGTGACGACGAACTATATCGAGGAAGTCGACACGCCGGCCTCCAAGGCCTTCCTGGAAAAATGGCATCAGAAATTCCCGGACGAACCCTATGTTAACCAGGAGGCCGAGAACTCCTACCTCGCTGTCTATCTTTACAAACAAATGGTTGAGCGGGCCGGGTCCACTGATCACGACGCGATCCGTAAGGTGATCGCCGAAGGCGACGTATGCATGGATGCACCTGAAGGCAAGGTCTGCATCGATCCGAAGAGCCAGCATATGTCCCACACCATCTACCTTGCCCGCGTCGGCGAGGACCACTCCATCACCTTCCCGAAAGTGTGGAAGAACATCAAACCTTACTGGCTTGGCGATGCTGGCTGCGACCTGACTCAGTCCAACCCCGCTACCCAATATACCCCGTCCAACCCGCCATCGAAGAACTGACGGATGCTGCGCAGAGCGGTAGCCATGGCGACCGCTCCACCCTAACGAAACGCTCTGAATCAGGAATCTAACCATGGCATTCCTAAGCGAACTATTCGCCTTTCTCTACCAAGCGGGTGATGCCTTCGCCTTCCTGGTGCTGGCGGCCTGCGGCCTGGCCATCGTGTTCGGCATGATGGGGGTCATCAATCTGGCCCACGGCGAATTCATTCTCTGCGGCGCCTATGTGTGCGCCACCGCGACACGTCTGGGCATGCCGCTTCCTCTGTCGGTACTGCTCGGCGCGCTGGTCGCCGGCATCGTCGGGATGATTCTGGAACGGCTGGTAATCCGCCACCTCTATCACCGCCCGCTGGACACCATTGTTGCCACCTGGGGCATCAGCATGATTGCCACCCAAGGCACCCTGATCGTGCTCGGCTCGACCCTGCCTGGTACCGGCACGCCGCTAGGTAGCTTCACCCTGGGCGACTATTCCTTCTCGCAGTACCGCCTGGTGCTGATCGGCACGGCGCTGGCAACGCTGGTCGGGCTCTATCTGCTCTTCACCCGCACTCGCTTCGGCATTCTCGCTCGGGCGACCATCCAGATGCCACACATGGCCCAGGCGCTGGGTATCAACACTGGCCTCGTCTATAGCCTGACCTTCGGCCTCGGCGCGGGGCTGGCCGGGCTCGCTGGCGGCCTCTATGCACCGACCATGACCCTAGTGCCGACTATGGGCAGCGCCTTCCTGGTGGAAGCCTTCGTCACCGTAGTGGTGGGCGGGGCGGACATCTTCCTCGGTACCGCGCCCGCGGCGGCGATTCTCGGCGTCATCAAGGCGGCGTTGACCTCTTGGTACGGCCAGTTGGCGGGGCAGATCGGCCTGTTGCTCACCGCCATCGTGGTGATTCGCGTGATGCCGCGCGGCCTGTCCGGCTGGCTGCTGCGTGAGAGGGGGTGACGGATGGCTAACTCACCTCACAAGATGCTCTTCCACAAGCGCTTGGAAGGCCCACAGACCCTCGGGAAGGGAAAGGGCTTCTGGAGCGGCTTCCTGCTGGTATTGGCGGCGGCCTGTGTTTATCCGCTATTCGCCGATGGCTATGACGTGGGAAACAACGTCTATTTCTTCAACTGGGTATTCATGGCACTGGGACTGTGCCTGATCTGGGGCTACGGCGGCATTCTCAGCTTCGGCCAAGTGGCGTTCTTCGGCATTGCCGGTTACTGCTACGGCATCCTCACCATCAACTGGGGCGCGGCCTACGGGTTGAGCCTAGTCGCGCTGGGGCTGGCGGTGGTTGTTGCCGGGCTGGTGGCAGCGCTGCTGGGATACTTTCTCTTCTACGGTAGGATCAATGGCGTATTCCTCGGCATCGTGACGCTCTCCTTCACCTTGGTGTGCGAGCGCTTCATGGCCCAGACCGCCGGACCGCAGTGGACGGTGGGCACGGCGCGCCTGAACGGCTTCAACGGCATGGGCGGGATGCCGCCGCTGACGATTCCCTGGTTCGGCAACGACATCATTCTGTTCCCCGACGTGCAGCTCTACTACCTCATCCTGGCACTGCTGGTGGCGGTCTATCTGGGACTGCGGGTACTGCTCAACTCGCGCTTCGGCAACGTGCTGGTGGCGCTACGCGACAACCCGGAGCGAGCCGAGATGCTCGGCTACGATATCCGCCGCTACCAGCTCACCGCTTTCGTCATCGCCAGCATGCTGGCGGGGCTGAGTGGCGCGCTCTATACCGCCTGGGGCCAGTACATCACACCCTCGAGCATGGGTATGACCGCTGCTGCTCTGCCAATCATCTGGGTGGCGGTGGGCGGTCGCGGTGACATCACCACCACCCTGGTGGGCACCCTGCTGGTGCTAGCCGGCTTCCAGGCGCTAACCGTCTACGGTAGCCAGTATGCCCTAGTGCTAATGGGCGCGCTGCTGGTCATTACTGTGCTAGCAGCGCCCCAGGGGCTCGTCATGGGAGTGGTAAACCTCACCACGCGGCTGTGGCGGCGGTTCACCAAGGAGGCGCGTTCGTGACGACGTCAACGCCCATTCTAGAAACCCAGGGCCTCAATAAGTGGTTCGGCGGTCTGCACGTTACCAATGAGGTGGATTTTCGCCTCGATCCCGGCGAGATCCACTGCCTGATCGGCCCCAACGGCGCCGGCAAGAGCACCCTGTTCAAGCTGTTGCTGGGCGAGCACACGCCCAGCGCTGGGAGGATTTTGTTCGAGGGTAAGGAGATAACCATAGAGCCCTCTTTCGCACGCATCCGCCGCGGCATCAGCGTCAAGTTTCAAGTGCCGGGCATCTTCAAGGAACTGCGCGTGCACCACAACCTGGAGATCGCTCTGCAGAGGCGGCTCAAGGGAGACGCGCTGGATGCCGAGATCGAGCGCCTGCTGGGCTTTCTCAACCTGCGCGAGCAGGCCGACAAGCTGGCCGGCGCGCTGAGCCACGGCCAGAAGCAATGGCTGGAGATCGGCATGGCGGTGAGCCTACGCCCCAAGCTGCTGCTGCTCGACGAGCCCACAGCGGGTATGACGCCGGACGAGACCCACGCTACCGGCGAGGTGATTCAGGCGCTCAACGCCGAAGGGGTAACGGTACTTGCGGTGGAGCACGACATGGCATTCGTACGACAGATCGCTCAGCGGGTGACAGTGCTGCACTTCGGTGCGGTGTTCGCCCAAGGCACCATCGATGAGATCGTCGCCGACGACCGGGTGGCAGCCATCTATCTGGGACAAGGCTATGACTGACACCATTCTCAAGACCGCTAAGCTTGAAACAGGCTACGACAGCAAACCGGTGCTCCAGGGCGTCGACATCGAGGTCAAGCGCAGTGAGATCGTCGCGGTGATCGGCCGCAACGGGGTGGGCAAGTCGACGCTGATGAAGAGCCTCATCGGCCTGCTGCCCTGCAAGCGCGGCGAGTTGCTCCTCGAAGGCGAACCGATCACTAAGCTCTCCGCCCACCGCCGGGCGCGCCGGGGCATCGGCTACGTACCTCAGGGCCGCGACGTCTTCCCACGCATGACGGTGATGGAGAATCTACGCGCCGGCGAGTCCCTGGGGGCGCCCTCGCCCGGTATCTATGAGCGTATGTTCGAGTTCTTCCCGATTCTCGAAGAGCGCCGCAACCAGCGAGCCGGCACCCTCTCCGGTGGCCAGCAGCAGCAACTTTCCATCGCTCGGGTGCTGATCGGCAGCCCCAAGCTGGTGCTGCTCGACGAACCCTCCGAAGGCATCCAGCCCTCCATCGTCCAGGAGATCGCCCGCACCATGGTGCGCCTCAACCGGGAAAGCGGCCTCACGGTGATCTTCGTCGAGCAGAACATCGACATGATCCGCGCCATGGCCCATCGCTGCTACGTGATGGACAAGGGGCGCATCGTCACCGAACTCACCCCCGAGATGCTGGAGGATCGCGACACGGTCCGCCGCTATCTCTCCGTCTGACCACACGCGTATCACGAACACTCGATAAAGGAGCACAAGATGAGCTGGTTCAACGATTCCATCATGGCGCGCCGCGCCGTCGCCAAAGGCAAGCCCGGCGCCACCCATAGCCTCACCGAGGCGGTGCAGGGCAAGTACCACTACACGCTCGGCCCCTATGCCGAGCCGGTGCTGCGCATCCAGCCGGGGGATCTGGTCAGTGCCGAGACTCACGACGCCTTCGAGGGCAAGCTCAAGTCGGAGAGCGACAAGCCCAGCGAGCTGCTCAACCTGCCCTATCTCAACCCGCAGAACGGCCCCATCTACGTGGAGGGCGCCGAGAAGGGCGACTGCCTGGCGGTCTATATCAAGGAGATGCAGCCGCGCGGCCCGCAACCGCGCGGCACCACGGCGCTGATTCCCGAGTTCGGCGGCCTGGTCGGCACCGGCGACACCGCCGTACTCAACGCGCCGCTGCCGGAGCGGGTGAAGAAGGTCGAGGTGGATGCCGAGACCGGCGTGAAGTGGAGCGACAGCATCACTCTGCCCTATCAGCCGTTCATCGGCACCATCGGCGTCTCGCCGGAGATCGAGGCGATCAGCTCGCTGACCCCCGACTACTACGGCGGCAACATGGACCTGCCCGATGTCGCCCCCGGCGCGGTGATCTACCTGCCGGTGCACAGCGAGGGCGCCCTGCTCTATCTGGGCGACTGCCACGCTGCTCAAGGCGACGGCGAGCTATGCGGTGTCGCCATCGAGCACCCCACCGTGACCACCGTGCAAGTCGATCTCATCAAGAACTGGACCTTCAAGTGGCCGCGCCTGGAGAACGAGCAGTTCTACATGACCATCGGCTCCTCGCGGCCCATGGAGGACGCCGCACGCATCGCCTATCGCGAACTGGTGCGCTGGCTCGCAAGCGAGTTCGACTTCGACGAGATGGACGCCTACCTGCTGCTGACCCAGGCGGGCCGGGTACGCCTGGGCAACATGGTCGATCCCAAGTACACCTTGGGAGCGTCAATTCTCAAGTCCATCGTTGGACAGGCGCACTAAGGCTAAGCCTAGCGCCGGGGAGGCTGGCATGAAGTATCGGGTCGCTGCACTACAGTTCGAGCCGGAGATGTGCGCCAAGGCGCGCAACATCGCCGCCCTGAGCCGCCTGGTGGAGGAAGCCGCCGAGGCCGGCGCGCGGCTGATCGTCACCCCGGAAATGGGCCTCACCGGCTACTGCTGGCACGACCGGGAGGAGGTCGCGCCCTACGTGGAACCGGTGCCAGGGCCCGCCACCGAGCACTTCGCCGCCCTGGCGGCAAGACTCGGTGGCTACATCGTGTTCGGCCTCGCCGAGGTCGAGCCACGTAGCGGCCTCTACTACAACACGGCGGTGCTGGTGGGCCCCGAGGGGTATGTCGGCAAGCACCGCAAGAGCCATCCCTATATCGCAGAGCCCAAGTGGGCCGCTTCCGGCGACAGCGGCCATCAGGTGTTCGACACTTCGCTCGGCCGCCTGGCACTGCTGATCTGCATGGATATCCATTTCCTTGAAACCGCCCGGCTGGTGGCGCTGCAAGGCGCCGAGGTGATCTGCCATATCAGCAACTGGCTGGCGGAGCGGACCCCGGCACCCTACTGGATCAGCCGCGCAAGGGAGAACGGCTGCTATCTCATCGAGAGCAACCGCTGGGGACGGGAGCGCGGCGTGCAGTTCAGCGGCGGCAGTTGCATCATCGAGCCGGACGGGCGGATACAGGCCAGCCGCGACAGCGGCGATGGTGTGGTACCCGGCGAGATCGACACCGCTCGCACCACCGGCCCCAACACCCGTGAACGGCGTCCCGAGCATTACCGTGAGCTGCTGCATCACACCCACACCTGGAATCCGCTCGACTTCTATCGCCTCTACGGCCACCAGCCGTTGCCCCAGGGCAAGGAGAGCCGTGTCGCCGTGGCACAACTCGTATCCTCGGAGGATCTCGACGGCAACCTCGCCCAATGCCTGGCGCTGGCGGAGCAGGCGGCGGACGCCGAACTGGTGGTCTTTCCCGAGCTTTCGCTGACCGGTTTGACGGCGGGCGGCGAGAACGCCATCTCCCATGGTCACTCCGCCTTCGAACAGCTGCGCGAGGCCGCCGAGCAGCGCCGGCAGCACTACGTGGTAGGCTTCGCCGAAACGGCTGAGGGCAAAGGTTACAATGCCGCTGCGCTGGTAGGGCCCCAAGGTGTAGAGGCGATTTACCGCAAGATTCACCTGAGCGATGCCGACCGCGACTGGGCCACGCCGGGGGAGCGCTGGGTCACCCATGATCTGCCGCTGGGCCGAATCGGCCTGTTGATCGGCCATGACGCCGACTTTCCCGAAGCCGGGCGCATTCTCGCCCTGCGTGGTTGCGACCTGATCGCCTGTCCCGCCGCCGTGGCGGGGCCTTTCCACGGTCCCCACGCCGGCACCGCCATCGCCCAGGCCGCGCCGGTTCCCACCGGCGCCGACGATTACCACTGGCACCACTACCGGGTGCGCGGCGGCGAGAACAACGTCTACTTCGCCTTCGCCAATCTCCACGCGCCCGGTATCGGCCTGCCGGGATTAAGCGGCATCTTCGGGCCGGATACCTTCCACTTTCCGCGCCGGGAGGCACTGTTCATCGGCGAGACCGGTATCGCCCAGTTACACATCGACACCGCCAACCTGGCATCGCCCTACCCAACCAACGTCGTGCGCCGCAAGGATCTCGTCGCCATGCGACTACCGCACCACTACGCTGGCTTGCTGAACAGAAGGGCCGAGTAACGCCGCACCGCCGCCCACCCGCATGTGATCATCACAGGTTGGGCGGCTGCCAACGAAGAACTGATGACACTCAACTCTCCCAGAAATCGGCGCGGCGGACGATGCGTTCGTCGCCGATGCGCCTTATGACTCACCAAACAACAAAGGCTGTGTAGCTGATTGGGAGTGGTTGGAATACGTCGGCCAAGCGGGATAATAGAGTTCCGCTTGGTCGCCCCAAGTCGCCCACCCCTCCCGGCTGCCGCGCGCAAACAATTCCAGCCTGGGGCCGGGGCTGCAAGCCTCGATAATCTCATAGACTTCATCCGGTTTACGGCTATGTTCACGCTTTCGTGTGGCCAGATAATTGACTTGTGTGCGACCGGGCTGAAGGGTACGCGCATTTTTGCCTCGCACACCGAACAGCACGAGCTCCGTGACATTACGAAAATAGAACCCCACCCCACGACCGTCCGAACCGCCATCCTTACGAATCTTGTGCCAGACAATATTGCTTTTATAAGAAAAGCCCCAAGCCTCCATGACTTTCAGCCCTTCGGGCAATAGTGCATTGGGTACCCATAAATATAAATGTGCGGGCTCTCGGGTGAGGCTTTCAACAGGCAGGGCCATGATGTCGTCCAGCGTCATGGTACCGTAGCGATTCAGGCGCTTGTGCTCCGGCGCGACCTTGCCCGTGCGATTCTGAAACTGCCAAGGCGGGTCGGCCAGAATGGTCTGGAATCCCTTGTCACCATGTTGTGCGAGGAGGGCCTCGGCTACCTGCCGTCCTGTCTCCGTTACGCCTATTTTCATTCGCTTTCCCAGTCAGTGATCAGACGTGGCGTGATACCGAATGCCAGCACGGGGCAGCCACCATGGCGGCCTGCGTTCAAACGATATAGCAGCTTTCCCATCCAGGTGGTGCTGGCACCATACTTGTCTTTTACAGGTACCGGATTGCCATCCTTGTCGTATTCCACGCTCCCATCTTTCTTCAGTCGAGGTATCCGCGAAAAGAGAGGGTTGAGCTTTTCACTACGCGTGAGCATGACCCCTACACTGATCAGCCCGCATTCATGGAACATCCGCATGGCATAGAGATCACGGTCGAAGGTCTGGTCCTTGGAGTTCCATTCCAAGTCGAACGCGACCTTGCCCTTTACATAGTCGATTTTGTGGCCATCAATGAAGCTTTCCAGTTTGATGGCTTCTTTCTCCGGATGCTTATGCTTTCTGACCGAACCATCATCCAGAAAATCCTCGGAATGCTCCTGCATCCTGACGACTAGATCGCCCTGAATTCTGGCTTCGTTCCATCCCGTTGGACGCAGCCGGCGAGAAATTAGCTTGGGGATACCCGACTCATTGCCACCTGGCATTCCGATATCTCTCCGCGTTATGGAAAAATTCAGGAGGGCTTCCTGCAACTCCCTCAATTGTTCCGGGAACGACGTTGCCAGGATGGCGGCAGCGTGCCTGTATGAATATACATCATAGAGTTCGAGAATACGTGGATCAAGATGCGTCTCGATGTCCTCGTAGGCATCGGCATTGATGCCCGGCTGGAGATCGACGTCATCCGCTCGCTCCGCCATGGCACGCGTTTCGGGGTCTTGAGGCTGTGACATGCTGGTTATCAGGCCCGGCTGTGATGGTTGATCATCATCTTACCGGAAATGGCGGAAGAGCGTGGGAGTCGAATCCACCAGGGACCGTGGCAGCCCCTGCCTGATTTGAAGTCTAGCCGCCCCACCGGGGGTCGATGCTCTTCCTTGAAACGGGCCGGGATCAGGCGTCCCAGAAGTCGGCACGGCGAATCCAGCGCTCATCGCCGATGCGCCGCGTGAACCCCACTCTATCAAAGAATTCAAGGATTTGAATGGCAAGTTTGCACCCAGTGCCGATGCGGTCGCGAAACGCGGTGGCACGTACCGCCCCCCGTTCCTTCTCTAGCGCCCAGGCGATGGCGGCCATCTCGCGCACGGCGTCGTCGAGGTAGAATGATCCTTGCGAACCTGGTGCAGGCGCCCGAGCCGCGGCCATGGGGAATGATAATACCCGGTCGCCGACAAATTCTCCGAACAGCGGATGATGACGATCGATCACGCGGCCACTGGCGGGATCGAGACCGCCCCATAGGCTCAGCGGCATCGAACTGGCCAGGACGCAGCCGCTACTACGCCACCGATCAGACATTCACCGGCCGAGAGCCGGAACTCCAGGGAAGGGAGACTACGCTTCACGGGACGAGCGCTGGCGGGATCACAGGGGCAGAGGCATAAAAAGACATTCCGTTTCATTGTGAAGCGTCGCCTCAAGTTATGGTGCCTGGCTCGATTCGTCCAGTGGCACGACGGTCACCGCAACCACCACCCCGCTATCGAATCTGCGAGCGCAACGCGAATGCGCTACCATGCTTCTCCTTCACCGGCTCTCGAACGGGCAATGGCATGACCTACCGCGTCGCCATCAACGGCTACGGCCGCATCGGCCAGAGCGTGCTGCGCGCGCTGATCGAACGCCCCGACCTGCCGCTGGAAATCGTTGCCATCAATGAGCTTTCCGACCTCGAGACGATCGCCTACCTGACTCGCTACGACACCACTCATGGACGCTTTCCCGGTCAGGTAGAAGCACGGGATGGCTGCCTGGTCATCAACGGCCGCACCATTCGGGTGCTCAACGCTGCCGAACCGGAAGCGCTGCCGTGGGGCGAACTCGGGATCGATCTGCTGCTGGAGTGCTCCGGCAGCTTCAAGGATCGCGCCACGGCCGAGCGCCATCTCCAGGCCGGCGCAGCGCGGCTGCTGTTCTCCCAACCGGCGGAGACCGACGTCGACACCACGGTCGTCTATGGCGTCAATCACGCAGCAATCGCCCGCGACATGCGCATCGTCTCGGCGGCCTCGTGTACCACCAACTGTCTGATACCGATCCTCGACGTGCTGGAAGCCAGCTTCGGCGTCTCCCACGGCGTCACCACCACCATCCATTCGGCGATGAACGACCAGCCGGTGATCGACGCCTACCACAACAGCGACCTGCGCCTGACACGGTCGGCGATGCAGTCGATCATCCCCGTGGACTCCGGCCTGGCACGCGGCATCGGCCGGTTGATGCCGCATCTGGCGGATCGTTTCGAATGTCTTCACGTCCGCGTGCCGACCATCAACGTCTCGGCCATGGACATGGCGATCTCGCTCGAGCGCGAGACCGACGCCGCTGCCGTCAACGCCTGTCTGGCCGCCGCGAGTCGCGAACGCTACCCGGGGCTGCTCGGCATGACCTACGAACCGATGGCCTCGGTCGACTTCAACCACGATCCGCGCTCGGGTATCGTGGATGCCACCCAGACCCGCGTGGCCGGCGGCCGCCTGCTCAAGCTATTGTGCTGGTTCGACAACGAGTGGGGCTTCGCCAACCGGATGCTCGACGTCGCCCGCCACTGGCTCGAACTGCCATCTTCCATTGCCGAACCCGTCACCTCCTCAGGAGAGGATATTTAAGAAACAGGTGAACGAAGACGAGACAAGGCGAAACCGGATGAAACAGCGGAGTTTACGAGCAGTAAATGAGCATGTTGAAGAGGGTTTCAACGCCGTATCGGCGAGTGCAGCCCTTTATTAAATACCCTCTAAGGAAAGGATCTCATGACCGTACTCAAGATGACCGACCTGGATCTCTCCGGCAAACGCGTACTGATCCGCGAAGACCTCAACGTGCCCGTCAAGGACGGCAAGGTCACCAGCGATGCACGCATCCGCGCCAGCCTGCCGACCATTCAGGCCGCACTCGACGCCGGCGCCAGCGTCATGCTGATGAGCCACCTGGGGCGGCCCACCGAAGGCGAGCCGTCCGACGAATTTTCGCTGGCGCCGGTGGCCGAGCATCTCGCCGACCTGCTCGGCAAACCGGTACGGCTGGAAAAGGACTACCTCGACGGCAACGTCGAGATCGCCGCCGGTGAAGTCGTGCTGCTCGAGAACGTGCGCTACAACCCGGGCGAGAAGAAGGACGACGAAGCGCTTGCCAAGGCGTATGCCGCGCTTTGCGATGTCTACGTGATGGACGCCTTCGGTACCGCCCACCGCGCCCAGGCCTCCACCCATGGCGTGATCCGGTTCGCGCCGCAATCCTGCGCCGGCCCGCTACTGGCCAACGAGCTCGACGCCCTGGAAAAGGCGCTCAGCGCACCCAAACGCCCGATGGCCGCCATCGTCGGTGGCTCCAAGGTGTCGACCAAACTCGATGTGCTCTATTCGCTGTCGGAGAAATGCGATCAGTTGATCGTTGGTGGCGGCATTGCCAACACCTTCATCGCCGCGGCCGGTTACGGCGTGGGCAAATCGCTCTATGAAGCCGACTTGGTCGACAAGGCCAAGGAGCTGATGGCCAAGGTCGAGATTCCGCTGCCTACCGACGTCGTCGTGGCTACCGAGTTCTCGGAATCCGCGGAGGCGACGGTCAAGCCGGTCGATCAGGTCAGCGATGACGAGATGATCCTGGATATCGGTCCGGAGACCGCCAGGCATCTCGCCAGCCTGCTGGAAAACGCCGGCACCATCCTCTGGAACGGCCCGGTTGGCGTGTTCGAGATCGATCAGTTCGGCAAGGGCACCGAAGTGCTGTCGAAGGCGATCGCCGCAAGCCCGGGATTCTCCATCGCCGGCGGCGGCGACACCCTGGCCGCGATCGACAAGTACGGCATCGCCGATCAGGTTTCCTACATCTCCACCGGCGGCGGCGCCTTCCTGGAGTACGTCGAAGGCAAGACCCTGCCCGCCGTGGCCGCGCTGGAGAAAGCCGCGCAGGAAAAGGCCTCGAGCTGATTCCCGATTCGCTTCAGACAAGGAGTCAGCGTGCCAAGGAAGGCGACGCCATTCCCTCTCGACCTCGCCAGCCGTGTCTCTCCGGCACGGCTGGCAGCGCTGGGCATTCTGCTGGCCGGCGCGCTCTGGGGGGTCTACTGGTATCCCGTTCGCCGCATCGAGGCGCTCCAGCTCGGCGGCGTCTGGGGATCGCTGATCATCGCCGCCACGGCATGCGTGGTGCTCTCCCCCTGGGCGCTGGTCCAGCGTCGTCGGCTTGCCCGTTCGTCCGCACTGGGGCTTGCCTCGGTCACGTTGGGCGGGGCGGCGTTCATGCTCTACTCCATCGGCCTGGTTCATGGCCAGGTCGCCGTGGTCATTCTGCTGTTCTACCTGACCCCGGTCTGGAGCACCCTGATCGAACGGCTATGGTGGCGCTGGCCGCTCACTGGGCGACGCGTAGCCGTCATCCTCGTGGGGCTGGTCGGTTTGGGACTGGTGCTCGGCGCCAACGGCTCCCCGCTGCCGCACGGCATCGGTGACTGGCTGGGGCTGGCCTCGGGATTGATGTGGGCAGTCGCTTCCAGCGGCATGCGCTCCCACAACACCCTCGGCCCCGGAGAAGGCAGCTTCCTGTTCGCGATCGGCGCCCTGGTCACCGCCGTGCTGCTGGCCCCCTTTCTCTCTCCCTGGCCCGGCTTGCCGTCGATGGAAACCGGATGGCGCGTAGCAGGCTGGATCCTCGCCGCGGCGATTCTGTGGTGGTCGGCATCGCTGGCCCTCGTCGTCTGGGCAGCCGGCCATCTGCCCCCCGCCCGGCTGGGCATCCTGATGATGAGCGAAGTGCTCGTCGGCGTCTTCTCGGCGGCGCTGTTCGCCAACGAGTCGCTGGCCTGGCTACAAGGGCTGGGCGCAGCGCTGGTGATCACCGCCGCGATTCTGGAAGTGATGCCGGCGAGAGCAGGCGCCTGAACGCCGATGCTGCGAGGAGTCCAGAAACGAAAAAGCCGACTCCATGAGCCGGCTTTCATCATTCGTGGCGGAGAGGGAGGGATTTGAACCCTCGATACCCGCGAAGGTATGCCGCATTTCGAGTGCGGTGCATTCGACCACTCTGCCACCTCTCCTTGGCGAGACTCGCGCCGAGCCTAGTGACCCACGCTTATGGCGTCGATACCGGCTCACGATCCTCCCGCGGCGGAAAAAATAACAGAAAAGAATCGAAACGTTAACGTCGCGATCTAAATATTCCCGCTTTCCAGCGCCTGCCGGCTCACTCCGCCGCCTGCGTCTCGTCCTGGCCGCTTTCCGACAGCGCACGCTTCACCAGGCCCTCCCGCTTCATGCGGGCAAGAAAGTCCTCGACATAACGCGTGACCGCGTCCGATGCCTGCGCCTTGGGTATCGCCATGCACTGCTCGATCGCCGTGAAGCGACCGGGCAGGACACGATAGCCAGGGTTCGATCCGGCATAGGCCGCGAGCGGCTGACGAACGCCGGCAGCCGCCTCCAGTTGCCGCTCGACGAACAGCTCGATGGCCGCCGCCGACGTGGCAGCGCGCACCAGGCTTGCCTGCTGCAGCGCGCGGGTCAGGTAAAGGTCATAGGCCGCGCCCTTGCCCACCGCGATGCGAACATCGCTGCGATCCAGCTCGTCGACATCGCGAAACGGCGAGGTTTTCGGCACCAGATAGGTGCCTTCGATGACCACGTAGGGCGCAGTGAACTGGATCTTCTCGGCGCGCACCGGATCACGGGCGAGAAAGCCGATGCGCCAGGCATCGTCGTCGATCGCCGAGAACACGTCTCCGGCACCGTCGAAGGTGGCGAATTCGGCTTCCACGCCAAGCTCGGCTGCCAGCGCCCGCGCCAGTACCGCCGAGACACCAGCCGGCTCGCCATCCTCGCCGCGCTGCGCAAGCACGATATTGCCGTAGTTGATGGCGACGCGCAGTCGCCCTGCCGGCGCCAGCGCCTCGATTACCGCTGATTTGTCATCGTTCATGAATCACGCTCCTTGATCAGCACCACGCCAGGCATCTTCACGCACTATAGCCGGAGATCGACAGACACTCGCCGAAGACGGCGCCCTTAAAATAGCGATACCTGTGAACCGCGATCTTTCGTAAAGACCATTCCAATGACGACGGCCCCGCCTGAGCGGGGCCGTCGAATTCATAAGCGATATCTTCGAGCCGGTAACGATATCGCGTCAGGAAGCCTTGGCCGCCGGCAGGAACTTCGCCTTCAGCTTGCCGGCGAACATCGGTATCAGCACCACCAACGCGGCGGCGATCCACAGCCCGATGGAGAGGCCGGACTGGAACAGGATGCCGACGTCGCCGCCGCTGATCGACAGCGCCCGGCGCAGGTTCTCTTCCATCAAGCCGCCCAGCACGAAGCCGAGCACCACCGGCGCCAACGAGAAGCCGAACTTGCGCAGCAGGTAGCCGAACACGCCGATGATCAGCATCAGGTAGATCGCCATCAGGTCGGAATGCAGCTGATAGACGCCGACGAAGGCGAGAATCGCTACGCTCGGCACCAGCAGCCAGCGCGGTACCTGCAGCACGCGGGCGAACACGCCGGCCAGCGGCAGGTTCAGCAGCAGCAGCATGACGTTGCCGATGTAGAGCGACGCGATCAGACCGCCCACCACTACCGGCTGCTCGCGGAACATCATCGGACCGGGGTTGATGTTGTAGAGCATCAGCGCGCCGAGCAGGATCGCCGTGGTGCCGGAGCCGGGGATACCCAGCGTCAGCATGGGAACGAAAGAGCCGGCGGCAGAGGCGTTGTTGGCCGCTTCCGGCGCGGCCAGGCCACGCATGTTGCCGGTGCCAAAGCTGTTGTCGTGATCGCTGATGCGCTTTTCGGTGGTGTAGGCCACGGCGCTGGCGACCGAGGCGCCGGTACCCGGTAGCACGCCGATGACGAAGCCGATCACGCTGGAGCGCAGGATCGCCCACTTGCAGTACAGCACTTCGCTCATCTTGACCATGACCCGACCGATCGGCGCCATCTCGCCTTCCTGATCGTGACGGAAGGCGTGCTCGAGCATCAGCAGGATCTCGCTGACCGCGAACAGGCCGATGATCATCACCACGAAGTCGATGCCGTCGTAGAGTTCGGGCATGTCGAAGGTGAAACGCAGCACGCCGGTGCCGGAGTCGACGCCGACCGTCGAGATCAGCACGCCCAGCACGGCGCCGATCAGCGTCTTGACCGGATCCTTGCCCATCATCGCGGACATGGAAGCGAAGGCGAAGATCATCAGCGCGAAGAATTCGGCGGGGCCAAACTTGACGGCAACGATCGCCAGCAGCGGGGCGAACAGGGTCAAACCGATGATCGCCACGGTGGCGCCGATGAACGAACTGACCGCCGACAGACCCAGGGCCGGCCCGGCGAGGCCCTTCTTGGCCAGCGGGTGGCCGTCCAGCGTGGTCATGACCGCGCCGGCGTCACCGGGCACGTTGAGCAGAATGCTCGACATGCGGCCGCCGTATTCGGACCCCGTGTAGATGCCGGCCAGAAGAATCAGCGCGGACTCCGCCGGCAGCCCCAGCGTGTACGCCAGCGGCATCAGGATGGCGATGCCGTTGATCGGCCCGATGCCCGGCAGGGCGCCGAACAGCGTGCCGAGCAGCGCGCCCAGGAAGGCCAGCCCCAGGTTGAGCGGCGTCAGGGCGACACCGAAGCCCTGGATCAGAAAATCGAACATTCAGTTGCTCCCCAGCAGCGACTCGATCCAGCTGCCGGTCGGCAGCGAAATCCCCAGTCCGTAGGTGAATAGCAGATAGCTGCCCACCGCCAGCAGCAGACCACCGACGACCGCTTTCACCGGCGCGGCACCGAACAGCCAGGCGATGACGATGCTGACCAGTGCGGTCGTCGCCAGGTAACCCAGATTGATGAACAGCGCCGCATAGATGCCGAGCACCGCCATAGTGAACACGAGGCGCAGCAGCAGCGCGCCGGTCGGCCATTGACCGCTAGCGCCGGGACGGATGAAAAGCACGATCGCCAAAATCGCCAGAAGACCCGACAGCAGCAGCGGAAATGCTTTCGGCCCGACCGGGTCATAGCTGAACGGCACCTGTAGCTGCCAGGCCTGGACGGCGATGAACGCCGCCAGACCGAGCAACAGCAAACTCAGGATTCGGTCGGCGGCGAGTTTCATCTCGTCAAGCCCACTTCTTTGGACAGTTGCTGGAAGTCGGCGACCTGCTGCTTCACATACTGATGGAAGTCGTCACCGAACTTGGACATCGGGAACAGGCCGCGACCTTCCCGCAGCTCCTTGAAGCTCTCGGTGTCGTTCAGCTCGCGCAGACGGTCGGCCCACTGCTGATAGGCTTCGTCGCTGACGTTCGGCCCCATGTAGTAGCCGCGCCAGATCGGCCATTCGACGTCATAACCCTGCTCCTTGGCAGTGGGGATGTCCGCGTAGGGCCCGCCCATGCGCTCTTCGGAGAGCGCCGCCAGAATGCGGATCTCGCCGCTGTCGAGCTGCGGCTTGAGCTCGGCCAAGTCGCCGGTGAAGACTTGAATATGCTCGCCGAGCAGGGCCGCCAGTGATTCGCCGCCGCCCTCGAAGGAGACGTAACGCAGCTTGCGCGGATCGACATCGGCGGCCTTGGCCATCAACGCCGCTTTCATCCAGTCCTGGCTGCCGACCGTGCCGCCGGCACCGATCACCACGCCGGACGGGTCCTGCTTCAGCGCTTTCATCAGCTCGTCGAGGTTGTTCCACGGCGCATCCTTGCGGACCACGATCGCGCCGTAGTCGACACCCAGCGCACCCAGCCAGCGAACGTCATCGACCTTGTGCTTGAGCCCGAACTTGCCCAGCGCCAGGTTGAGCGCAGCGCCGGTGCTTGCGGCCACGATCAGGTTGGGATCGTCGTCGCGCACGCCAGTGACATGGTTATAAGCCACGGCGCCGATACCGCCCGGCATGTAGCTGACCATCATCGGCTCGTCGATCAGCTTGGCGTCCTGCAGGCCATTGGCTGCCAGACGACAGGTCAGGTCGTAACCGCCACCCGGCTTGGCTGGTGCGATACACTCGGGCGGCTTGGCCTGGGCCTGAACGGCGCCGGCCAGCAGCGCGCCGCCGGTCACGGCGGCAACCAGCCAGCGAGAGAGGAATCGAGAGTTGGGCATGCTGTGCGTCTCCTACCTGGGTTGTTATGCTCGCAAAATCTCGTGGCGGGCACCGGACTCGGGCCGGTTTTGCCTACCGACGGCGCGATGCTAGAGCGCTAACCTTTCATCAACCTGTCATCTAAGCCTTTGTCGTATAGGACATTAGTCGCATAGGACATTAGTCGTACAAGACATGGCTAGCAGATGATCTCGAGAAACCGCCATGCACCTGCTCGTGATCGAAGACGATCCGCTGCTGTCACGCTCGCTGAGCCAGGCGATGACTCGCCACGGTTACACCGTCGATGCGCTATCACGCGTCGACGACGCCATCCAGGCGCTACGCCAGGGCCGCTTCGATCTGGTCCTGCTCGATCTCGGTTTGCCCGATGGCAGCGGTCTCGGCGTGCTCGAATGGTTACGCGCCCACGCCGACCCCACGCCGGTAATGATCCTGACCGCGCGGGATGCGCTGGAGGATCGCGTGCGCGGGCTGGATCTCGGTGCCGACGACTATCTCGCCAAGCCGTTCTCGATCAGCGAGCTGGAAGCGCGGGTTCGCGCCCTGCTGCGGCGTAGTCAGCAGCGGCTCGACAACAGCGTGCGCTTCGGCGGTTTGAAACTGGACACCCGCTCTGCCAGTGCCTGGCTGAACGAGACCTCGCTGGATCTGCCACGACGGGAATTCAGCCTGCTGGAGGCGCTGATGCTCAACGCCGGGCGAATCGTGCAGCGCGAGGCGCTGGAGAACCGGCTGTTCGGCTTCGAGGCGGTGGGCGCCAACGCGCTCGATGTCTACAGCCGGCTGCGCAAGCGCCTGGCGGGCTCCGGCCTGTCGATTCGTACGCTGCGCGGTCTGGGCTATCGGCTGGAAGAGACAGCGGACAAACATGAGCCTGGCGCACCGCAGGAAGATCCCGAGTGATACCGCCGCAGACATCGCTCAAGCGACGCCTGGCGCTATGGCTCATCGCCATCGTCGCCGGGCTGGGGACGCTTTTACTGATCGAGGCCTACACCAGCGCACGCAAGGCCGCCGATCGAGCGATGGACGGTCAACTGGAAGCTGCCAGCCTGACCATCGCCGAATCGCTGCAATGGCCGGAGGGCAACCCCACCGTGGAAATGCCCGCCTCGGCACTGCAGATCCTCGCCACCCGCTGGCAGGAGCGGGTGTTCTACTGGCTGCAGGCGGACAACGGTCGCATCATCACCCAGAATGCCGACCTGCCGATCACCGACGCGATGCAGGCAGAGGCCAGGCTACAGCCGGTCTATCTCGACGCCGTCTACGACGGCCAGCCGATTCGCCTCAGCGGCCGCGAAGTGGATTCCGCCGGCTGGGACACCCAGGAGCCGGTGCAGCTGTGGGTCGGACACACACGCCATGGCCGCGACCTGCTGGCGCAGGAGCTGTTCCGAAAGAGCGCCACCCGCTTCGCCGCCATGGTGCTGATCACTGCCGCGCTGGTGGCGATCGCCATGCGCACCATGCTGGCGCCACTGCGTCGCCTTCGCCAGACGCTACGCGACCGAAGCGCCGACGACATCAGCCCGCTCAGGCTCGGCGTGCCGAAGGAGATGCTCGAACTGGTCGAGACCCTCAACCGGCTGTTCGCCGACCAGCGTCATCACCGCGACGCGCTGCTGCGTTTCATCGCCGACGCCTCGCATCAGCTCAAGACCCCGCTGGCCGGGCTGCAGAGCACCAGCGAACTGGCGCTGACCAGCCGCGAGCCGGCCATCTGGCGTCAGGCGCTCGAGACCGTTCACGACAGCGCCGGACGCACCAGCCGTCTCGCCGGCCAGATGTTGAGCCTGACCCGGCTGCAGCACCTGGGGCCGGGACACGAACGTCAGCCGCTGGCGCTGGATCGGCTGATGCGCGAGGTCGCCACCGACTGGGCCGATCGTCAGGACAGCCGCGATCACGATCTCGGCCTGGTCATCGACATGCCCACGCCGGTATGGGTCGAAGGGGAACGCTGGGCACTGCACGAACTACTCAACAACCTGATCGACAACGCCTGTCGCTACACGCCGCCCGGCAGCGAAATCACGCTGACCCTCGAGGGCGACGACGAGCGGGTCACGCTCTCCATCGAGGACGACGGCCCCGGCGTCGATGCCGAATCGCTCGGCCGCCTGACCCAGCCGTTCGAACGCGGCCGGCGCCAGGATACGCGCGGCTCCGGGCTGGGGCTCGCCATCGCCGAATCCATCGCCGTGCGCCACGGCGGCCAGCTATCGGTCACCAACCGGCAGCCGCGAGGACTCCAGGTCAGCTTGACGCTAACCCGCTGTCGGCCACCCGAGGAGAACAGGACATGAAACGACGCCTGCAGGTGATGCTCGGCTTTTCTCTGTGGCTGATTCTTGTCGGGACTGGCACCGCCCGAGCCGGCGAAAGGCTGATCATCGAAGCCGCGCTGGACCGCCAGATCGTCGATCCGGTGCTCGACGCCTTCGCTGCCGAGAACCCGCAGATCGATCTCGACTATCGCGATCGCTCGACACTAGAGGTAGACCAGCGCGCCCGGGATCGCGACTCGCCGCCGGACGTGGTCATCAGTTCCGCCATGCCGTGGCAACTGGCGCTCAGCAACGAAGGCATGGCCCAGCCCCTCGACGCGCCGGAGGTCGACCAGTGGCCGGCATGGGCGAAATGGCGCAACGAAGTGTTCGGCTTCACCTTCGAGCCGGTGGTGATGGCCTATCGCCTCGAGCTCGCCTCGCACATGCCGCCACCGGAAACCCATCGCGACCTGCTCGATCTGCTGACCCATTATCGTTACTGGCTCGATGGTCGCGTGGTGAGCTACTCGCCTCGAGAAAGCGGCGTCGGCTACACCCTGTCCCAGCAGGATGCCCGCTATACGCCCCGCGCCTGGGATCTGATCGCCGCCATGGGCGCGGCCAACATCAATCTCGAAACCACCACCCAGCGCATGCTGGCCGGGCTCAGCGAGGGCCGCTACTGGCTCGGCTACAATCTGCTGGGTTCCTATGCGATGCTCTGGGCGCAGACCCATCCCGACATCATCGTCCAGGTCCCCAACGACTACTCGCTGGTGCTGATGCGGATGGCATTCGTCCATCGCGATGCACCACACCCGGCTGCCGCCAGACGCTTCGTCCGCTTCCTGCTGAGCCGGCGCGGCCAGCACATCCTGGCCGGCCAGACGCCGCTGTTCAGCGTGCGCGACGACGTCATCGGCCCTTACACGGCCCAGCGGCTACGCGATCAGGTCGGCGATCATCTCTACCCGATTCCGATCAATGCCACACTGCTGGCGTTCGTCGACCCGCTGCGTCGCGATGCGTTCCTGCGCCGCTGGGACCGCGAGATCCAGATCCTTTCAGAATGAGGGATGTCGGAATGGGCGATGCCGGCGTAAGCGATGCCGGAATGCATCCTGCCGATATGGCGACGGCTCCAGAATTGCCCCTGTGCCTGTCGTCGCAATGCCGTAAGATACGGCGCCGCTACATCGATGCAGTGCCCGAAGCAGGCGCCTCGATGCCAAGACACCGATGACCGAGAGTTCCGGATGAGCGTAACCGCAGCGACCACCGCCCCCGCCCAGTCGACAAACCAGGCCAAACGCGCCGCTATCGGCAGCTTCGTCGGTGCCGTCGTCGACTGGTATGATTTTCTGCTCTACGGCATCGTCGCCGCGCTGGTCTTCAATTCGCAGTTCTTCCCCAACGTCAGCCCCGCCGCCGGCACGCTGGCCGCGCTGGCCACCTTTGGCGTCGGCTTCCTGTTTCGCCCGCTGGGCGGCCTGGTCTTTGGCCACTTCGGCGATCGCCTAGGACGCAAGCGCATGCTGATCCTGACCGTGATCCTCATGGGTGGCGCGACGGCACTGATCGGGCTGCTGCCGACCTACGCCCAGATCGGCGTCTGGGCACCGATTCTGCTGGTTACGCTGCGTGCGATCCAGGGTTTCGCGGTGGGCGGCGAATGGGGCGGTGCGGCGCTGATGGCGGTGGAGAGCGCACCGCCTGGCCGTCGCGCGTTCTACTCCAGCGGCGTGCAGGTGGGCTACGGCGTGGGCCTGATCCTGGCCACCGGTAGCGTCTCGCTGCTCAGCTACGGATTGAGCGACGCCGATTTCACGGCCTGGGGCTGGCGCCTGCCGTTTCTGTTCAGCGTGGTGCTGGTACTGGTTGCGCTGAAGATCCGCTCGAGCCTCGAAGAGTCGCCGGAATTCGTCGAAGCGGTCGAGCGAAACGACCAGAAGCCTGCCAGACCGCCGATCCTCGAAGCGCTCAAACGCCACCCCGGCGCCTTCGTGACGATCATCGCCATGCGCCTGGCCGAGCTGTTCACGATGTATATCGTGACCACCTTCGCGCTGAGCTACTCCACCGGCTATCTCGATCTATCGCGGGACCTGTTTCTGCATATCGGTCTGCTGGTCGGCGCGATCAGCTGCGTCACCATCCCGTTGTTCGCGTTCCTGGCCGACACGCTGGGACGTCGGCGTGTCTACATCACCGGAGCCATCGTCGGCGTGCTGGCCGCCTTCCCGTTCTTCATGGCTCTGCAGGCGGGTTCGATCCTGTGGATCGTGATCTTCGCCGTGGCACTGGCCAATCTCGCCCACGACATGGTGGTCAGCGTGCAGCAGCCGATCTTCGCCGAGCTGTTCGGCGCCGCCTATCGTTACAGCGGCGCCGGGGTCGGCTATCAGGTCGCCAGCGTGATCGGCGGCGGCTTCACCCCGTTCATCGCCGCCGCCCTGGTCGACCTCTACGACGGCAGCTGGATACCGGTTGCCGTCTATCTGGCCGCCGGCTGCCTGCTCTCTGCCCTGGGTGCCGCCTGGATGCTGCGGAAGCGGTAACGGCGCAGTAACCGCCAGCTAGTGCTCAGCCCCTTTTCTCCCAAGAAATCTGCGACCAATGTCGCAGATCTTCGCCGTAGACGAAGCCCCGCTTTCCCAAACGATAATGGCCATCCGTCGCCACGGATGGCTATAGTCCCCTCGCTTGCCGCCGCTGGCGTATTCTGGCCGTCTCTTGCCTGAATTCGCATCGCCACCGCGCACGTCATCGAGGTGTTTTCATGAAGAAAAGAATCAGTGAACCGGTCAAGAAGCCGCTGGTCTGGATCGGCTTCATCATTCTCTTTGCTCTGATCAACCCCTGGTATTTTCCCGATGGCTCCTGGTCGCCACTGTTCTTCGGCGTTCCCTACTGGGCGCTGATCATCCTGATCGCCTCGCTCGCATTGTCGATCTTCATCACCTGGGTGGTGATGACGCAGTGGGAAACCGGTGCCGACGAAGACGAGGAGCTGTGACGATGGAAGTGGAACTGGCCTTCAGCGGGTGGTCCGGCATTCTGGTGCTGATGCTCTACGGCGGTCTGATGCTGGCCGTGGGCGTCTACGCCTTCCTGCGCAATCGAGGCGTTCGCGAGAGCTTAGACGAGTACTATCTCGGCGGGCGTGGCCTCGGGGTGATGGTGCTTTTCTTCACCTTTTTCGCCACCCAATACAGCGGCAATACCGTGGTTGGCTATCCGCCCACGGCCTATCGTCTCGGTTACCAATACCTGGTGTCGGTGCCGTTCTTCATCATGATCATCATGGTCTATCTGCTGTTCGCGCCCAGGCTCTATGCGCTGGGTCGACGCTTCAATCTGCTGACGCCGGTGGACTGGATCGACCTTCGATTCCGCTCGAAAAAGGTCACGGTTCTGGCCGCGATCCTGATGCTTTATGGCCTGGGCAACTATCTCCTCGAGCAGTTCGTCGCCATCGGTCAGGGCGTCTCCGGTCTCACTGGCGGCACGATTCCCTATCAGGTCGGCGTGGTGTTCTTCATCGTGATCATGGTCGCCTACAGCTGGCTGGGCGGAATGCGCTCGGTGGCCTATACCGACACCATCCAGGGGCTGGCACTGCTGTTCGGCGTGTTCACGCTGCTGATCGGCTCGCTGATCTACCTGGGCGGGCTCCCCACCGCAGCCGAGACGATGATCGCCGAGGCACCGGAAAAGCTGGGGGCGCCAACCGGCGGCAGCCTCACCACCTGGTTCTGCCTGCTGGTGCTGGTCGGCATCGGCGCGGCGATCTATCCCCACGCTTTCCAGCGGATTTTCGCGGCGCGCAGCGAACGTACGCTCAAGCGCTCTTTCATCCGCATGGCCTACATGCCGTTCCTGACCGCTGGCGTCGTCTTCATGGTGGGTATCATTGGCATCTCCGCCTTTCCCGACCTGCCCACGGCGGAATCCGAACAGCTGGTGGGCATGATGGCCAATGCGCTCGCCAACCAGAATGCCTTTTTCTATTGGACGATGGTGCTGCTGTTCGGCGGCGTGATCGCGGCGATCGTCTCGACCGCCGACTCGGTGTTGCTGACGTTTTCATCGATCGTTTCCAACGACCTCTACGGACGTTACATCGCACCGGATGCCGATGAATCGCGCAAGATTCTGGTGGGCAAACTGGTGGGGGTCGCTGCGGTCGTCGTGCTGGTGCTGATCGCCTGGTATCCGCCGGGGACGCTCTATCAGATCTTCGTGCTCAAGTTCGAAGTGTTGATCCAGACCGCACCGGCGCTGATCCTCGGCCTCTACTGGAGCCGGCTCAATACCCAAGCCGTCTTTGTCGGCATGCTCGCCGGCACCGTTCTCGCCGCCGCCTTCACCTTCGCCGGCTATCGCCCGCTGGGGGTCTACAGCGGTCTGTGGGGGCTGTTACTCAACCTGGTGCTGTGCGTCGGCGGCAGCTTGATGAGTCAGGTGACCGAAGCGCACCGCCAGCGCGCGATCGAGGTCATCGGCTGGCAGCGTCCATGACGGCGCTCACCCCCACCGCGCCGCAGCCGTAGACCATCAGGCTGCTGCCGAACGCCGGCTTGAGACGATTGGGGACCGAGCCGCTCCCGGTCTGAACGCCGCAGCCCAATGGGCAAAAGACAGAACGACATGGCCCCCGGCTCGGTCAATGTCAGAGTCTCCACCAAGAAAGGCGTCCTTGTCTCGCGTCACAGCCGCTTTGATTTGCATGGAAAGATCCTCACGATGTTGCGGTGAATGCCCCCGGACCATACCAAGGCCCGGGGTATCGTTCCCGCCTACGGGTTAGAACGGATACTGACGCGGTTCATGCTGCAGCGTGATCCAATGCTCCGTGGTGAACTCATCGATCGCCCAGTCGCCGTTGAAGCGGCCCAGGCCGGAGTTCTTTTCACCGCCGAACGGCGCATGCGGCTCGTCGTTGACGGGGATGTCGTTGACATGGGTCATGCCCGCCTTGATGCCCTGCGCGAAGCGCACGCCACGTTCCAAGTTGCTCGTGAAGACCGCGCTCGACAGACCGAACTCGGTGCGGTTGGCCAGCTCCAGCGCATGCGCTTCGTCGCGTGCGGATTGAATGCCCACCAGCGGCCCGAAAATCTCCTCGTCGGCCAGTTCCATGTCTGCCGTGACATCGCCGAACACGTGCGGCGGCAAGACATTGCCCTCGGGATCACCCCCGGTCAGCAACGTGGCGCCCTCGGCATGCGCCTTGGCGATCTTGGTCTGGAGTCCCTCAAGCTGCCTGGCGTTGATGATCGGCCCCACGGCGGTCTCGGGATCGGCAGGGTCCCCCAGACGCAATGCCTTGACGCGTTCGACAAAGCGGGCGGTGAAGGCTTCACGCAGCGGCTCTTCGACGATGATGCGATTGATCGCCATGCAGATCTGGCCCTGATGGAGGAACTTGCCGGCCACCGCCGCATCGACCGCCTGCTCGACATCGGCATCCGCCAGCACCACAAAGGGACTGTTGCCGCCGAGTTCCAGGGCGACGTGCTTGAGATGCTTGCCGCCGCTCGCCAGGCGACCGATATTCAGCCCCACGGGGGTGGAGCCGGTGAAGGTGATCAACGAAGGCACGGGGTGCTCGACGAAGGCATCGCCGATCTCGGAACCGGCACCGACGACGACGCTCAATACGCCCGGCGGCAGCCCCGCCTCTTCGAAGATGCGTGCCAGCAGCAGCCCGCCGGTCACCGGTGTGTCGCTGGCAGGCTTGACGACCACCGCGTTGCCCAGCGACAGTGCCGGCGACACCGAGCGAGCGCTCAGGTTGAGCGGGAAGTTCCACGGGCTGATCACGCCCACCACGCCCAGCGGTGACCGATAGACACGACTTTCCTTGCCGGGAATGTCAGACGGCAGGATGCGTCCGTGGGCCCGGGTCGGCATGCTGGCCGCTTCCTGGGTTATCGCCCGTGCCGCGTTCCACTCGATCTGCGCCTTGATCCGCGTACTGCCCGACTCGCGAATGATCCAGTCGATGATCTCGTCACGGCGCTCGTCGAAGATCGCCACCGCGCGCCGCATGACATCGCCACGCGCATTCGGTCCCAGTGCCGCCCATTCGGCCTGGGCCGCCTGCGCATGTCGGTAGGCATCGTCCAGGTCATGCCGGTCGGCCATCGCCAGATCGAGCAGCGTTTCCCCGGAATATGGATTGGTCACGCTCAGGCGGCGCTCGGCACTTCCCTGGCGCCAGCGTCCCGCGATCGGCTGGGCATCCTGATCGGCAAACAGCGGTGCTTGTGTCATGTATCTCACCCTCATCGTCATGCGAAGACGCGCCTCGTCGGGCCGCGTCGTGGTCATGCGAGCCTAGCCGGACAATTAATACGCAGACTAATAGTAATGATCAATCAACTTGATACCCCGCGGCAACCCCATGGCCTAGGGTTCGCAGGGCTCGCCGATAACTGATAGCCCAGCAGGTCAACTGAAAGCTCGCGGCGGGCAGTCGGCCAGATCACGGAGGCGCATCGCCAGCGCGCGCTGGAGGTCATCGGCTGGCAACGCTGATTGCAAACATTTGCTGACCGAGGACGACGGGCGCCGTACGAGTGAATCCACTTGCCGGTAGCCCGTCTCGGGCTCATGCTATTAGGCATAAGTCTAATTGGCAGCGGTCAACGTTTCGTGAACACCATCTTCGGCGCCATCGTTCCCATCTTCATCCTGCTGGGCATCGGTTATCTCGCGGTGCTCAAGCGCATCGTCGACAAAGCCCATATCCAGGGCATGGGCCGTTATGTGATCAACATCGCCCTGCCCGCGCTAGTGATCCAGGCGTTGCTCCAGCGTCCGCTGGACGAGGTCTTCAACGTGCCCTATCTGCTGGTCTACGGACTGGGTTCCGGGCTCGCCTTCGCCATCACCTTCGCCATGGTAACGCTGCGCGGCAATGCGCCGCTGGAGCGCCGGGCGATGTATGCCCTGGGCACGTCGGCCTCCAACAGCGGCTTCATCGGCTATCCGGTGGCGGTGCTGGTGGTCGGCCCCACGGCAGGCATTGCCCTGGCGCTCAACATGCTGATCGAGAATCTGCTGGTGATTCCCACGGCGCTGGTACTCGCCGAGCTCGGCCGCCAGGCCCAGGGCGGCGTGTGGAAGACGGCGAAACCGGTCGCGCTGCGCATCCTGCGCCATCCGTTAATCATCGCCATCGCCGTGGGCACGCTGCTCGCCGCGCTGAACCTGCACCCGCCGGCTCCGATTGCCCGGGTGCTCGAGATGCTCGCCGCCTCGTCCTCGCCGGTGGCGCTGTTCGTCATCGGTGGCACGCTATGCGGCCTGCGCGTGCGCGGCATGGTCAAGCGTGTGACTCGGATCGCACTCGCCAAGCTCTCCCTGCACCCGCTCTGCGTGCTGCTGATGGTACTGCTGATACCGGGGCTCGATCCGGTATTCGCCACTGCCGCCATCGTCTTCGCCTGTGCGCCGATGCTCTCGATGTATCCGCTGCTGGGCCAGCGCTACGGGTTCGGCGAGCTGGGCACGGCGGCGATGGTAATGGCGACGGTGCTGTCGGCGCTGACACTGGCATTGGGAATCTGGCTGAGCCATCTGTGGCTGGTATAGCGCCGAACGAGGCGCTGTTACGGCTGCGAAGCCAGTAGCGAATCCAGCGCGTGCTTGCCCTGGAGCGCGGCCATGCCCGTCGGCATGACCGCCAATGCATCGCTGAAGACCTCCAGCGACAGCGGCCCGGCGTACCCTGTCCTGCCCAATGCCTCCATGAAGCGTTCGATGGGTAATTCGCCGTCGCCGGGAAACGCCCGTCGATGGCGGCTCAGCGATTGCAGATCCTGCCCGCGCGGCCACGGCGAATCGGCCAGCTGCACCAGGCCGATTCTGTCGCCAGGAATCGTGGCGAGGGTTTCCAGCTCGAGTTCGCGAGCCAGGATATGGTAGCTGTCCAGCACGATGGAAAGCGCCGGATGATCCGCCCGCTGCACGATCCGCCACGCCTCGCGATAGTCGAAGACATGCCGTCCCCAGGCCAGCGCCTCGAAGCCCACGCGCATCTCCCGTTCGGCCGCCAGTTCGGCCAGGTCGCGCAGGCTGTCGGCGGATCGGCCCCGGTCGTTCTGGGCTTCTTCGCGGGTGTTGCTGCAGGCGAGCAGGAAGTCGCCACCGAGATCGGCCAGCGTATCGAGTTGTCGCCTGGCTTCCTCCAGCATCTGCCGATGCCATGCCGGCGGCAGCGCCTCGGCATCGCGGAACGGCTGTAGCGCGACGACCGTCAGTCCGAGTTCCCGACAACGCTCCCCCACGGTTCGCGGCGCCAGACCGCTCGACTGCAGGTCATCGGCGAAAACCTCCACGCCGTCGAATCCGGCCCGCGCGATCGCCTCCAGCTTGTTCGTCAATTCTCCGCTCAGACAGAGCGTCGCCATCGCGGTTGTCGTTACCTGCTTCACGCATTCTCTCCCGGCTGGCAGGAGCCACCCATCTGGCCCGTCTGGATGTTCAGCCTAGAAGGAAACCGTCACGACGCCACAGGTTCGCGAATCCGATTCGTCATCTACGCTGACGACAGACAACATCTGCCAAGGAGGGCATCAAACCATGTCGAATTCGGTGAAGGGCACCGTCCACATCACGCTTGCAGCCATGTTCTGGGGCCTGTCGGGCGGCGTTGCGAGCCTGCTGATGGACGAGGGCTGGGATCCTTACGTCATCTCTTTCTATCGCGGCGCGATCGGCCTGGTCTGCATGCTGGCCTGGTTCGTCCTCCATCCGTTGCGCAACCTGCGATTCGACTGGCGGCTCATCGCCTGGTCGGTCGTGGCTGGCGTTGGTGTGGCCGGCAACTTCACCTTCTATTTCCTGAGCATCTCGAACGCCAACGTGGCGATCGCCGCCACGCTGATGTACACCGCGCCGCTGTTCGTCTTTCTGGTGTCGTTCGCATGCGGTCTGGAGAAGCCGACGCTAGGCAAATGGGCGTCGATCACGGCGGTGATGGTGGGTATCGTGCTGCTGACCGACATCCTGCGCAGCGGCACGGGCCAGGTTTCGGTCTGGGGTATCGCTTGCGGCCTGTTGTCCGGCTTGTCCTACGCCCTGTTCATCTTCGGCTTTCGCTACGCCAGAGCCCAGGGACCGGCGCAGGCGGTCCTGACGATCGCCTTCCTGACCCTGACGCTGCTGCTGTTCGCATTCGTCGACATCGGGCAGATGCAGAAAGTGCCGTTCACCGGCGACGCCTACGGGTTTCTGCTGCTCGGACTGTTCGGCGCAGGCATCTCCTTCTATCTCTATCTGCCCGGGCTGAGACGGACGTCCCCCTCGGCGGCCTCCATGATCGCCATGGTGGAGCCGGTCACGGCCTCGCTGTTCGGATTCGTCGTGCTGGGACAGACTCTCGCCCCGCTGCAACTTTTCGGCATGGCGATCATTCTGATCACCATTACTCTGCTGAGTCTGCAGCGCTGATCCAGCCCCCCGATTCGACCGATGGTCGCTTTTCACGCTGGTATACTGCCGCCTCGCTCGCCTTCGGATCTGTCGTGATGTCCTCTTCGATTACCGTTTTGCCTTGGCGTCAGGGAATGTCATTGCTGGCTCTGCTGGGCGCGCTCGGCTGGCTGTTGCTGGGCAGCGCCGACGGCTCGGTCCTGCAGGCCGGCATCGTCGTGGTGCTGTGCATCGGCCTGTGGGCCACCGGCTGGCTGCCGCAGTGGCTGACGGCGCTCATCTTCTTCACCCTCTGCACCGTGGCGAAGGTCGCGCCGGCCTCGACGGCGTTCGCCGGTTTCGAGTCGGCCGCGACCTGGCTGGTGTTCTCGGGCATGGTGATCGGCGCCGCGATCAATCACACCGGCCTGGGCGAACGCGTCGCCGCCCGGATCGGACCTCATCTCGCGTCAGGTTATCCACAGGCGGTCGTCGGCGTGGGGCTGCTGGGGCTGATTGCCTCCTTCTTCATGCCGTCGGCGATGGGCCGGATCGTGCTGCTGGTGCCGATCCTGCTGACTCTGGCCGACCGCTTCGGCTACGCCCCGGGCAATCCGGGCCGCAGCGGCGTCCTGCTCAGCGGCATCATGTCGAGCTTTCTGCCCACCTTCACGATTCTGCCGGCCAACGTGCCCAACAATGTGTTGATGGGGGCCAGCGAAGCGGTGCTCGGCTTCTCGCCCAGCTATGGCGAATATCTGCTGCTGCACTTTCCCGTGCTGGGGTTGCTCAAGTGGGTGCTGATCATGGGGTTGATCCTGTGGCAGTTCCGCGCCGTGGCGCCGTCGCCCTTTACGGCCGAGCCGCCGTCCAGGCTGGGAGGCAGCGGCAATCTGATGAGCGTGCTGCTGGCCTTCGCCGTGGTGATGTGGATGACCGATGCCTGGCACGGCATCTCGCCGGCCTGGATCGGCATGCTGGTGGCGCTGGTCTGCCTGTTCCCGGGCAGCGGGCTGCTGCCGGCCAGACCGTTGCAGCAGATGAACCTCGAACCGTTCATCTACGTCGCCGGGATCGTCAGCCTGGGAGCGCTGGCGCACGACAGCGGGCTGGGCGAGGCGATCGCCGGCCAGCTTCTCGACGTGTTGCCGCTCTCGCCCGAATCGACTGCCGGCAACTTCGCCTGGCTCTCGGTGATCGGCACGATCCTGGGCATGCTGGTCACGCTGCCCGGCGTTCCCGCGGTGATGACGCCACTGGCACCGCAACTGGCCGATGTCACCGGCTGGTCGCCTTCCGCGGTGGTGATGTCTCAGGTGATCGGATTCTCGACCGTGGTGTTCCCCTATCAGTCGCCGCCGCTGATCATCGGCCTGCTCACTTCCGGCGTGAGCATCCGTCAGGCCATGCGCATCACGCTGCCGCTGGCGGTGGTCACGATCCTGCTGTTGTGGCCGCTCGATTTCATCTGGTGGCGCTGGCTGGGCGTGATCTGAACGCGACCGGCGTTTTCCGGCAGGACGGGGCATGGATCACCTAAACTGAGCCTCATGCGGTGTCACGGCGTACGCCGGCGTCTCGGTACACGCATCCAGGCGCGCACCGCCAGCGTATCCACCCTATGCCATCATCGGCGGTTGGAGACTCATCATGTTGATCAAGATTGCCAAACCCGGCGACCTGCGCGAATCGGACGTCACCCCGGAATCGGTTTACCTCTCGCGTCGCCGCTTCATGGGCGGGCTGGCTGGCCTGGGCCTGAGTGCAGGAGCAGGATTGGCACTGTCGGGACGCGCTCTGGCGGCCGCCTCCGACTATCAGGACGTACCGGCCGGCAATCCGCCAGGCTGGCTCGAGCCCAAGCTGGCCAACGCCGAATGGGAAAGCGTGGTGCCTGCCGATCGCCAGTTGGACAAACTCACGCCTTTCGACGACGCCACCCACTACAACAACTTCTACGAATTCGGCACCGGCAAGGGCGACCCCGCCCGCAATGCCGACGCGCTCAAGACCCAGCCCTGGAGCGTGGTGATCGACGGCGAGGTCAATAACGGCGGGCGCTTCGATCTCGAGGATCTGGCCAAGCCTTCCCGCCTGCAGGAGCGCATCTACCGGCTGCGCTGCGTCGAGGCCTGGTCGATGGTCATTCCGTGGCTGGGGATTCCGCTGGGTGACGTCATCAAACGCGCCGAGCCCACGTCGAAGGCCAAGTACGTCAAGTTCGAGACACTGGTCGCACCGGAACAGATGCCGGGCCAGGACTCCTCGTTCGCGCTGATCGACTGGCCCTACACCGAGGGCCTGCGCATGGACGAAGCGATGCATCCGCTGGCGATTCTCGGGCTCGGCATGTACGGGCGCGAACTGCCCAACCAGAACGGTGCGCCCTTCCGCCTGGTCGTGCCGTGGAAGTACGGCTTCAAGAGCATCAAGTCGATCGTGCGGATCTCGCTGGTCGAAGAGCAGCCGGTGAACTCCTGGCAGGCGATCGCCCCGGACGAGTACGGCTTCTATGCCAACGTCAATCCCGAGGTCGATCACCCACGCTGGAGCCAGGCCACCGAGCGCCGGCTACCCAACAGCCTGTTCAATCCCAACATCATCGATACGCGGATGTTCAATGGCTACGCCGAGGAGGTCGCGAGTCTCTATCAGGGCATGGATCTGAGGAAGAACTTCTGATGCCGACGCCCCGCTACACGCTGACGCTCTGGCGCATCGCGGTGTTCATCGCCGCGCTGGTGCCGCTGGCCTGGTGGAGCTCGCAGGTCGCGATCAACGCCGCCGGCCCGGAACCCGGCCGCTACCTGCTGCTCAACATCGGCCAGGGCATACTGTGGATGCTGTTTTCCACTCTCAGCCTGACCCCGCTGACCAAGCTGACCCGCTGGAAAGGCTTCACCCTGATCCGCCGCCAGCTCGGCCTGTGGACCTTGACCTATGCGCTGCTGCACCTGTTCTGCTACGCCGTTTTCATCCTCGGGCTGGATCTCTCCCGGCTCGGCAGCGAGATCGTCCGACGCCCCTACATCATCGTCGGCATGCTCGCTCTCGTCGGGCTGATCGCGATGGGCGTGACCTCCAACAAGTGGTCGATGCGCAAGCTGGGCAAGCGCTGGAAGACGCTGCACAAGATCGTCTACCTGGTGCTGGGTCTGGGGCTGCTGCACTTTCTCTGGGTGGTCCGTGCCGACCTGGAGCAGTGGAGCCTCTATGCCGCCGTTGGCGCCCTGTTGATGATTCTGCGCATTCCGCCCATCGCCCGGCAGCTGCCGAAATTCCGCCAATTGATCAAGCGGCCCGGGCGGGCCTCCGTATAACGCGTCGAGCGCCTGCTGGGCGCGTGACCGGTGACAAACACCAAGATTCCTTCGTTCGGACTTGTCTCCGACCGCGTCCTTCCCGCTAGACTTTCGTCGAAGCACTGCCTCAGGGGGCCGGGTTTGTCGGTAAGCTCGTGCGTCCCTCACCTCGCAGGCGGCGATGTCGTCGCCTGCGGATATTTCGATTTTTCAGCCGGAGAGTCTTTCATGAGCAAGCGCATCCTGGCGTACCGTCGCCTCAACGACCAGCAACTCGACCAGCTACGCGAACGCTTTCACGTCGACTACTTCGGCAAGCTCGAATCGGCCGACGATCCGGCATTCCGCGAGGCGCTGGGACAAGCTCATGGGCTGATCGGCGCGGGGGTCAACATGACCCCGGAACTGCTCGATGCCGCGCCCAACCTGAAAGCGATCGCCAGTATCTCGGTGGGTGTGGACAACTATCCGGTCGAGGAGCTGACCCGTCGCGGCATCCTGCTCTGCAATACGCCGGACGTGCTCACCGAAACCACCGCCGATACCGGCTTCTCGCTGATCATGGCGAGTGCCCGCCGGGTGGTGGAGCTGGCCGAGTACGTCAAGCGCGGCGACTGGAAGTCCAGCATCGGACCGGAGCAGTTCGGCAGCGACGTCCATGGCAAGACGCTGGGCATGGTCGGCTTCGGACGCATCGGCCAGGCGGTGGCCCGCCGCGGCGCCCTCGGTTTCGGCATGAAGATTCTCTACTCCAACGCCTCGCCCAAACCGGATCTGGAAGCGGAGCTGGGCGCGCGCCGCTGCGAGCTGGACGAGCTGCTGCAGCAGTCCGACTTCGTCTGCGCCATCGTGCCGCTGACCCCGGAAACCCGCCAGTTGATCGGTGCCCGCGAGTTCGAGCTGATGAAGGAGAGCGCCATCTTCATCAACATCTCCCGCGGGCAGGTGGTCGACGAACAGGCCATGATCCAGGCCCTCGAAAGCGGCCAGATCCGCGGCGCTGGCCTCGACGTGTTCGAGCAGGAACCGCTGCAGGCGGATTCTCCGCTGCCCAAGATGCCCAACGTGGTCGCGCTGCCGCACATCGGCTCCGCCACTCACGAAACCCGCACCGCCATGGCTCAGCGCGCGGTCGACAACATCATGCTCGCGCTGGACGGCAAACGTCCGATCAGCCCGTTCAATGAGGAAGCCTGGGGCGACAGGCTGAACTGAGACACCGTCCCCTCTATGGAAAGCGGCACTTTGGCCATTGATCAAGGTAAAACGCGGCCTTCATGACTCGGGAATCGCGCTTATGAATGGGCAAGATCCCGGAGATTTCTATCGGACTTCAACTACGATGATTGGGTCTTTCCGATAGCGACATCCGATAGTGACAAAGGGACACCATGAAAATAGCCATCGTGGTTTTGGTGCTGAGTTTGATTGGCTGTATCTACTTGATCTCCCATTGGGGAGAAACGGATGACTGTGCCAATTCGGCCAAGGCCGAAGCGGAGTGTCAGACGAAGTAGCAAGCATGCAAATTGCGTGGGCGACAGTTCGTCGCCCACGCATCGCCCTTATGCCATCGAGACATGGCATGACAGGTGAAGTCAGTGGCGCACTTGCCTGTCTCTCGTGATGAAGATCTCCCCCGAACACCTCTTGTAGTTCACCGACATCGTTTTCCACTAAAGGCGAATAGGCGCATTCCTATGGCACGACTAACCTGCTGACAGCTTTTTGGATCGATCCAAAACGGAATGCAGCATGCCCGAAAACGTCAGGAACTCATCCCGCCCGCGCGTCACGCTGAGAGATATCGCGGCCCATGCCGGCGTATCCCGTTCGACCGTCTCGCTGGTGATGCAAGGTAGCGAGCTGGTTGCCGAATCAACCCGCGCTCGGGTTCAGGAAGCGATGACAGAGCTGGGCTATGTCTACAATCGTGGCGCGGCGACCTTGAGAAGCGCTCGCACGGCGACGCTTGGCGTCGTCGTCCACGATATCGCCAATCCGTTCTTCGGTGCCCTGATGGCGGGTATCGACGAGACACTGCAGGACGCCGATTACGTTCCCTTTCTGGCCAGCAGCGGCGACAGCCTGGCCCGCCAGGCGCGCTTCCTGCGCTCTGTCTGAAAA
>NZ_PZJU01000051.1 GCF_003206715.1 Salinicola peritrichatus
TATGCAGTGTTTCCTGAGTGTGCCTCAAAGAATACACGCTCGCGCCACGGCACGGATGCCCCCGGGAAAGATTCGGCCGGGAGCCTCTGATTAACTGCTGCGCTCGATAGCTTGAACGCTGGCGGTGCTCAGAATCCTCATTTAACACCGTGTAAACTCCGGTTCTTGCGCTCCGGCAGCGACCAATCTCTCATCGCTCGCGACGTTAATCAGAGGCTCCCTAGTCGGACCCAGTGCTCCCCTTGAAACCGTTCATCGCCTTGAACGCTTCCATGATGTCCATCGGCAGCGGGAACACGATGGTCGAGGCGTTCTTGTTGCTCATGTCGCTCATGGTCTGCAGGTAGCGCAACTGCAGTGCCGCCGAGTTCCGCGACATGATATCGGCGGCTTCGACCAGCTTCTCGGCCGCCTGCTGCTCGCCCTCGGCATGGATCACCTTGGCCCGGCGCTCGCGTTCGGCTTCGGCCTGGCGGGCGATGGCACGGATCATGCTTTCGTCGAGGTCGACGTGCTTGATCTCGACATTGGCGACCTTGATTCCCCAGGCCTCGGTCTGGGCATCGATGATCTCCTGGATGTCGTCGTTGAGCTTGTCGCGCTCGGAGAGCATCTCGTCGAGATCGTGCTTGCCCAGCACCGAGCGCAGTGTGGTCTGCGCCAGTTGGCTGGTGGCGTTGACGAAATGCTCGACCTGGATGATCGCCTTCTGCGGATCGACCACCCGGAAGTAGAGCACGGCGTTGACCCGCACGGTGACGTTGTCCTGCGAGATCACGTCCTGCTCCGGCACATCCATGGTGATCACGCGCAGGTCCACCACCTCCATCTTCTGCACCACCGGGATGAGGAAGAACAACCCCGGCCCTTTCACGTTCTGGAAGCGTCCGAGGAAGAACACCACCCCACGGCGGTATTCCGGCAGGATACGAATCGACGCGAACAGTAGCAGCACCAGCACCACGATAGGTATGAGATAGGCGAACATGGCGTCGTCTCCCTTGAGTCGAAAGATGAGTATCGAAATGAGTTTGGCGCGCATCGTCGGGTGGCGACGTCATGCGCGCGGCGGTGAATCCTTCTCTGGCGTCACCGTGACCACGAGTCCGTCGAGCCTCTCCACGCGCAGCGATGCGCCCCGCTGGATCGGTGATTCGCTGCGCGCCTGCCAGCGTTCCCCGTGCAGTTGCACCTTGCCCCGCCCGGCGACGAAATCGGTCAGCGCCACCGCGTGGGCACCGATCAACTCCTCGCGTCCCGCCTGCGGCATACGCCGGCGCACGCCGATCAGGCGCACCACGCACCATAGCAGGAAGCCGGCGGCGACCAGCGCGGTACCGCCGATCAGCGGCCAGGTCACGGCACTATTGGCGCCATCCATCAACAGGATCGAGCCGAACACGAAGGCGGCGATGCCACCGACGCCGAGAGCCCCGAAGCTGGGCACGAACGCCTCGCCGACGATCATCGCCAACCCCAGCAGAACCAGCCCCAACCCGGCCAGATCGATCGACAGCACCTGGAACGCGAACAGCCCCAGCAGCAGGCTGATACCGCCGATCACGCCGGGTATGAGCGTGCCGGGACTGGCCAGCTCGAACACCAGGCCATAGAAGCCGATCAGCAACAGTCCATAGGCGACGGTCGGGTTGGCGATGACCGACAGCAGCGAGGTTCGCCAGTCCGGCGCCTCGCGCACCAGGGTCAGATCCGAGGTCGCCAGCCGCCGCGCGCCGTTTTCGAGCCTCACCTCGCGGCCATCCAATTGCACGAGCAGGGCGTCGAGATCGCCGGCCACGATATCGACGACGTTGCGTTCCAGGGCGTCTTCGGCGCTCAGGTTGGCCGCCTCGCGCACCGCCTGCTCGGCCCAGTCCGCGTTGCGCCCGTGACGCTCGGCGTACCCTCGGATCGTGGCGACGGCGTCCTCGACGATCTTGCGCCGCATGGCATCCCCATTGGCATCGCCCCCGCCCCCGCCGCCGCCCAGCGTCACCGGCGTCGCCGAGCCGAGATGCGTACCCGGCGCCATCGCCGCCACCGGACTGGCATAGAGCAGATAGGTGCCGGCGCTGGCCGCCCGCGCGCCGCTCGGGGTGACATAGGTCACCACCGGCACGCTGGCCGCCAGGATCGATTGCGCCAGCCGGCGCATCGACTCGACCTGGCCACCGGGCGTATCGAGTTCGATGATCACCAGTTCGGCATTCATCGTCTCCGCCTCCTGGATGCCGCGCTCGATGTAATCCCGCGTCGCGGGATTGATGCTGTCGTCGAGCGTCAACACCAGCGCCCGTGGCGTCGCCGCAGACTGTGCCAACGCCGCGACGGCCGCCAGCATGCCCAGCAGCAGACAGGTCAACCGGCAGAGACGCCAGCGACCCGGAGGGATTCGAGACCACCCAAGACCGAGTTCCATGCCTGCAGCGTAGTGCATGGGGAAAGATTCCCCTCATTAACTACCTCGATCGAATCAGGGCAGCTTAGACCAAAGTCTTATTCCTAAGACCAACGTCGCATAGACCAAAGTGCTAACCTTTCTGGCTTCGTTGCGGACGGGCCGGCACGCTGAGGGCATACGGGGCATCGGCGTCAGAGCTTGCCTTCTCGCTTGAGCGTGGTCTGGAACTGTACCGCCAGGGCCTCGAGATCCGGCGCCATCTTGTTGGGCGGGTCGCCCCAGGGCTCGAACAGCGTCGTGGGATCACGCTGGATCCAGGCCGCGCGCAGGCCCGCGTGGCGCGCACCGACGATGTCGAAGCGGTTGCAGGAGATCAGCCAGGTGCTGTCGGGACGACTGTGAGTGCGTTGGCGCAGGTGCGCGTAGACCACCGCATCGGGTTTGAACCGACGCACCTCCTCGACGCTGATGATGTCCTCGAACGAGGCTGTCAGCCCAGCGTGGTCGAACAGCGCCTCCACGCTCTGCCGGCTGTCGTTCGAAAACGCCACACAGCGCATCCCCAGCCCCCGGAAACGTTCGAGGGCACCCGCGACATCGTCGAACGCCGGCAGCCGGCGATAGGTAGCCATCAGGCTCTGCTTGAACTCTTCACCCAGGCGCGTGCCCCGCTCCTGGTCGACCAGGTCGAGCGCCTCACGCTTGATCTGCAGGAAATCGACATAGGCGCCCATGAGACTGCGCCGGAACGCAAACTCATATTGCTTGTCGCGCCAGCGGTTGACGAATGCCACGGCATCCTGCCCGATACGGGACTTGAGCGAGGTCACTACACCTCGGGTATCGACCAGGGTCCCGTACACGTCGAATGCGAGTACCGGTGTTTGCATGCCAAATCCTTGGTGAACATGTGTCGGCTTGCACTTTTTCGCCAGTATGACCCTATGAATCCGGCCGAATTCCGAGAAAAATCATTGTTTTATTTTGTTATGCGGGAGTAACGCAAATGCGCTCCGATTACTCCGGCCCGATCCCCGAGCCGGTGGGCTTCCTGCTGATACCGCGCTTCTCGATGATGGCTTTCTTTTCCGCCGTGGAGCCGCTGCGGATCGCCAATCGTCTCGCCGGCCAGGCGCTCTATCGCTGGACCCTGATCAGCGAGGACGGGACTCCCGTCACCGCCAGCAACGACATGACTCTGCTGGTGGACTGCGATCTCGCCAGCGCCCCCTCGCTACCGACCGTTGCCGTCTGTGCCGGCTTCGAACCCGAACGTCATCTGTCGCGTCGCCTGACCCAATGGCTGCATCGCCGGGCCAACGAAGGCTGTCTGCTGGGCGGCATCGACACCGGGCCACTGCTGCTCGCCGAGATCGGGCTGCTCGAGGGGCATCGGTTGACGCTGCACTGGGAAAGCCTGCCCGCCTTCCGCGAGCGTTTTCCGCGGCTCGAAGCGGTCGAGTCGCTGTTCGAGATCGACGCCCGGCGCTTCACCTGCGCTGGCGGCGCGGCGGCGATGGACATGACCCTGAGCATGATCGCCCAGCGCCATGGCCAGGCACTTGCCGAAGATGTTTCCGAACAGTTGATTCACGCCCGCCTGCGACCGCGTCAGGATCATCAGCGCCTGCCGCTGGCCAAGCGCCTGGGAACGCACCGGCGCCCATTGGTGGATGCCGTGGACCTGATGGAACGCCACCTCGAACAACCGTTGCCGATCGCCGAACTCGCCGAGCGCATCGGTCTGTCGCTACGCCAGTTGCAGCGTCTGTTTGTGGGGGAATTGGGCAAACGCCCGCGGGACTATTACCTCGAACTGCGCCTCGACCGCGCCAGGCACCTGCTCGAAGAGACGGAACGCGACGTTCTCAGCATCGGCCTGGCCTGCGGCTTCGGCTCATCTTCGAGTTTTTCCCGCGCCTACCGCCAGCATTACGGCCATTCACCCAGTGCGACGCGCCGTCGAGGCAACGATATCCTCTGAAGATCGAAAGGGACCCCGCACCCTAGGGAAACACTGNNGCGCTCCGTGCGCCTGGCGCTTCATCCTGCTCGCCGATTTATTCAGCATTTCCCTCGCGACGAATACCGATGCGCCGCCCGGCGCCGCTCGGCCACTCGTCCCCCGCGCGGGGTAGCGATTCGACCGCTGTCGCGACCGGCTCGGGGAACGGCGCCGGCCGGCCGCTGGCGACGTCGATGCCCATCAGCATCTGCTCGCTGGTCGCGAGCGTGTCGCCATCGGCGTTGCGCAAGGTGAAGAAGACATGCAGTCGCTTGGCGTCGCTGTCGAGCAGCGTGAGATTCACCGTCAGCGCCTCGCCGCGATGGGCTTCCTGGCGATAGCAGAGATGCGTCTCGAGCGTATAGATCGTATAGCCATGCTCGGCACGGCCGGCCTCGTCGAGTCCGATACGCTCCATCAGCGCCTCCACCGCCAGCGAGAACACGCGAGCGTATTCGGCGTCGTTCATATGGCCGTTGTAATCGACCCAGGCATCCAGCACCCGGGTCTTGAACAGCGGTCCGGTCGTCGTCTCGCTCATCGGATGCGCCTCGTTCATCAGATTCGCCCCTGGAGCCCTTCGGCTTCCGGCCAGTATTTACGCGTCAGTTCGAGCAACTCGGTAAGGAAGGCATCGCGCCGGGTCTCCAGCTCGGCGACGCTGCGCCCGGCGGCCTGGCGCTCGCAGCCGTCGGCGACCCGCTCGATCAGTTCGTCGGTCAGCTCCGGCGCTTCCAGCTTGGTCCACGGCAGTTTCAGCGCCGGGCCGAACTGATGCAGCATGTGGCGCATGCCGCCCTCGCCACCGGCCAGATGGAAGGTCAGGAAGGTGCCCATCAGCGACCAGCGCAGGCCGGCGCCGTAGACCACCGCGGCATCGATCTCCTCGGTGGTGGCGACGCCGTCGTTGACCAGATGCAACGCCTCGCGCCACAGCGCTTCCATCAGGCGGTCGGCGATATGCCCCTCGATCTCCCGGCGGACCACCAGCGGGCGCATGCCCAGCGCGGCGTACTGCGCCCGGGCGCGCTCGATGACCACCGGCGCGGTGTGCTCGCCGCCCACCAGCTCCACCAGCGGCAGCAGATAGACCGGGTTGAACGGGTGCGCGACGATCACCCGGCCCGGCGCCCGCTGGCAGGCCGATTGCAGATCGCTGGGTTTGATGCCGGAGGTGGACGAGCCGATCACCACACCGGGGTCCGCCAGCGCGTCGAGCTGGCTCAACACGTCGTGCTTGAGTGCCAGCCGCTCGGGGACGTTCTCCTGGATCAGCTCGGCGCCCTCGACGGCGGCTTGCAGCGAATCGACGAAGTTCAGCGCGTCGGGGTCGGCGCCCGTGGCCAGGCCGAGGCGTTCCAGCGCCGGCCAGGCGCGTTCGACGAAGGCACGGGTGCGCTCGGGCGCGGTCGGGTCGGGGTCGAACGCCGTGACACGGCAGCCGGCGGCCAGGGCGCGGGCGATCCAGCCGTTGCCGATCACGCCGGTGCCGATCACGGCGATATGACGGGGAAGTTCGGGTGCACTCATGAGAGTTCTCGAAAGACGGAAAATGGGACCGCCGTCAGGGTCCGGCGGTCATTCGGCGACAAATCCCGGCGGGAATCCTGGATCAGGGCTGACGCAGCGAGAGCGTCTCGCGGGTCTGGCCCGGCGTCTGAACCTTGCCACCGAGGTTCTCGACGATGGTGGCGGCGCGCTCGACCAACTGGGCATTGCTGGCGAAAACGCCCTTGCTCAGATAGAGGTTGTCCTCCAGGCCGACGCGCACATGGCCACCGAGCAGCACCGACTGCGCCACCATCGGGAACTGCTGGCGTCCGATGCCGAAGGCGGACCACACGGCGTTGTGCGGCAGCTTGTTGCGCATCGCCAGCATGGTCTCGGTGTCGGCTTCCGCGCCCCAGGGAATGCCCAGGCAGAGCTGGAACAGCGGATCGCCGTCGATCAGCCCTTCGTCGACGAGCTGGCGCGCGAACCAGACATGGCCGAGGTCGAAGCACTCGAGTTCCGGCTTGACCCCGGCCTGCTGGATCAGGCGTGCGTGCTCGCGCAGCCAGTCGGCACTATTGAGGTAGATCATGTCGCCGAAGTTGAGGCTGCCGCAGTCGAGCGTGCACATCTCCGGCAACAGTTCGCCGACCGGCTGGTGGCGCTCGGCGGGGGTCTGCAGATCGGTGCCCTCTCGGCCGTGGATGGCGCCGTCGCGAATTTCGGGGTACAGATCGCCGCCGCCACCGGCGGTGATGTTGATCACCGCATCGACATCGGAGTCGCGAATGCGCTCCACCACCTCGCGGAAGTGATCGACCGAGTGGCTGATGCCGCCGGTTTCCGGGTCGCGCACGTGCAGGTGGACGATGCTGGCACCGGCGCGGGCGGCGTCCAGGGCACTGGCGGCGATCTGTTTGGGGGTGACCGGAAGATCCGGATGCTTGCCGGCGGTATCGCCGGCACCGGTCACGGCACAGGTCAGAATGACATCGCGGTTCATGGGGTTCTCCCGGCTTTCGCTCTCCGCCACCGGTGGTAGCGGGGGATGGATGGACGCGCCTGACACCGGCGCTGCGATGTCATTCATTGTGGTTGGACGCTCTCGCCACGATTTGACATGGCACGCCATGATCTTGACGTGTCACGACGAACGAATCCCGCCATGTGGCGGGATTCGTCGGGATGGTGGGCGATGTTCAGATGTCCGGCGTGAGTTCGGTCGCAGGTGCCGAAACGGCTTCGACAACGGCGCGCATCGAGCCGTCGCGCCGCGCGGTGGCGTGCCAGGCCAAGGCCCGTTCCAGGCAGTGCGGCGTATGCCCGCCACGGCTGCAGGCCTCTTCGAAGTAGGCCGCCAGCGCCGGGCGGTAGTAGGGATCGGCGCAATTCCCGATGATGCAGCGGGCACGCTCGCGGGGCGCCAGACCGCGCAGATCGGCCAGGCCGTGTTCGGTGACCACGATATCGACATCGTGCTCGGTGTGGTCGACGTGGCTGGCGAAGGGCACCACGCTCGACAGGTCGCCATCCTTGGCCGTCGCGGTGGTGATGAAGATCGACAGCTGGCCGTTGCGGGCGAAGTCCCCCGAGCCACCGATGCCGTTCATCATGTGGGTGCCGTTGACGTGGGTCGAGTTGACGTTGCCGTAGATGTCGATCTCCAGCGCGGTGTTGATCGCGATCACCCCCAGCCGGCGCACGATGCCGGGATGGTTGGAGAGCTCCTGCGGGCGCAGCACGATACGATCCTTGTAGCGTTCGAGGTGGTTCCACACGCGCTGGCCGCAGCTCGACGAGAGCGTGATGGAGCTGCCGGAAGCGAATGTCATCTTGCCGCTGTCGAGCAGATCGAAGGTGCTGTCCTGCAGCACTTCGGAGTACATCGTCAGTCCTTCGAAGGGCCCTTCCATCAGGCCGTGCATGACGGCATTGGCCATGCTGCCGATACCGGCCTGCAGCGGCAGCAGCGAGGGCGTCAGCCTTTCCTCGCGCACCTCGTTCTCGAAGAACTCGATCAGATGCCCGGCAATGCGCCGCGTGGCGTCGTTGGGCGGGTTCACGGTCGAGGGACTGTCGTGGCCGTGGGTCAGCACGATGGCGGCGATCTTGTCCGGATCGAGCGGAATATGGGGCGTGCCGATGCGCGAATCCGGTGCGGTCACCGGGATCGGCTGGCGGTTGGGGCGCATGCCGGGAATGTAAATGTCGTGCAGCCCGATCATCGCCTCCGGCGTGGCCAGGTTGAGCTCGACGATCACCTTGTCGGCGAGGATCGCGAAACTGGCGGAGTTGCCGACCGAAGCCGTCGGCACGATGCCGCCGTCGGCGGTGATCGCGGCGGCCTCGATCACGGCGACGTCCAGCTTGCCGAGCTGCTTGTTGCGCAGCAGCTCCACGGTTTCCGACAAATGCTGGTCGGTGAACATCACCTCGCCCGCGTTGATCGCGGCGCGCAGGCTGCGGTCGACCTGGAACGGCATGCGCCGTGCCAGTACGTGGGCATCGCTCAAGATGCCATCGATATCGTTGCCGAGCGAGGCACCGGTCATCAGGGTGATCTTGAGCGGATCGCGCTCGGCGCGCCGGGCCAGCGCCAGCGGCACTTCCTTGGCTTCCCCGGCGCGGGTGAAGCCGCTCATGCCGACGACCATGCCGTCATCGATCAGGGCGGCCGCCGCGTCGGCACTCATCATTCGGTCGCGCCAGTTGGGTAACTGGCAGCGCTGGTCTGCAAGCTCGGTCATACGGTCCTCGTTGTTGTCACGCGCGGCATCGCCGCCTTCGACGTTCGTCTTATTCCATCCTCCGCCGTTCGCGCACGATCACCTATAAAACTTTAGTTGAACGCGGCCGCCGACTTCGCATCGCATCGGACGTCCTGTTCGCCAAGTCGGCGAACCGTTAGGCTGCAAGGATATCTTCATTCGCTGCCACGGAACCGCCATGCACTACTCCGCCCTGACACAGCGTATCGCCGGCGAAGGCGCCAGCGCCTGGAACATCCATTTCCGCGCCAAGGCGCGCGAGGCTCGCGGCGATGACGTCATCATCCTGTCGGTGGGCGATCCCGATTTCGACACGCCGGCGCCGATCGTCGAGGCCGCCGTCGCCAGCCTGCGCGGTGGCGCCACCCATTACGCCGAGGTCCAGGGCAAGCGGGCGCTGCGCGAGCGAATCGCCGACTTTCATCGCGAACACGGCGGGCATGCCGCGACCACGGCGGACAACGTCGCCGTGCTCGCCGGCGCCCAGTGCGGGCTGTATGCCGCCATGCAGTGCCTGGTCGATCCGGGCGACGAGGTGATCGTCCCCGAACCCGCCTACGTCACCTACGAGGCGGCGATTCAGGCCACCGGGGCGACACCCGTTTGGGTGCCGCTGCCGGCCGCTGAAGATTTTCAACCGCGAATGACGGACCTGGAAGCGGCGATCACCCCACGAACCCGCGCCATGCTGATCAACAGCCCTCACAACCCGACCGGCCAATGTCTCGATGACACGCGCTGGCAAGCGATCGCCGATCTCTGCCGGCGGTACGATCTGTGGCTGATCGTGGACGCGGTCTATGCCGACCTGATCTTCGATGGCAAGCACTCGAGTCCCGATGCGCTGACGGGAATGCGCCAGCGCACGGTAGTGATCAGCAGTCTGTCGAAGTCCCACGCCATGACCGGCTGGCGGCTCGGCTGGGTGATCGGCCCCCAAGATTTGATGACCCATCTGGTCAATCTGGCGCTGTGCATGCTCTACGGCAGCCCGCCATTCATTCAGGATGCCGCCATCGCCGCGCTCAGCGAGCCGCCGCAAGCGTTGGCCGGGATGCGCGACGAGTATCGTCAGCGCCGGGACAGCGTACTCGAGGCACTGGCGGACAGTGAACTGGTGACGGCGCTCTCACCGGCAGCCGGGATGTTCATGATGATCGACATCCGCGCGAGCGGGCTGAGCGCCAACGCCTTCGCCAATCGCCTGCTCGACGACCATGACGTCTCGGTGTTGGCGGGGGACGCCTTCGGCGCCTCCGCCAGCGGTTTCGTGCGCCTGAGCCTGACCGTGGACGCCGAGCGCCTGCGCGAGGCCTGCCGGCGAATCGAGCGCTGCGCCCGGCAGTGCCGGGAAGAATCCCGGCTGACGGCCAGACCGCTCAATGGCATGACAAGCTGAGCCGAAATCCGCACAATATCGCGACTGGTCAACGGCAGGACACAGCGCTCATGGCATTCAAGAACTCATTCAAGGTCTATGTCGATGGACAGGAAGGCACCACCGGCCTGCGCCTGTTCGACTATCTCAAGGCACGCAGCGATATCGAGCTGCTGCGCATCGACAGCGACAAGCGCAAGGACCCGGCCGAGCGCGCACGCCTGCTGAACGCCGCCGACGTCGCCTTCCTGTGCCTGCCGGACGCGGCCTCCCGCGAAGCGGCGGCAATGGTCGAGAACCCGGAAACGTGCCTGATCGACGCCAGCACCGCTTTCCGCACCGCCGAAGACTGGGTCTATGGCCTGCCGGAACTCGATCGCGACCAGCGCGCCAAGATCCGGGCCAGCAAGCGCATCGCCAACGTCGGCTGTCACGCCAGCGCCTTCATCCTGCTGGTACGCCCGCTGGTGGATGCCGGATTGCTGCCGCCGGACTATCCGCTCTCCGCCTTTTCCCTGACCGGCTACAGCGGTGGCGGCAAGAAGATGATCGCCGACTACGAGGCCGCTATCGAGGGCAAGCCCAACAGCGAAGGCCGGCTGAGCGCGCCGCGCCCCTACGCCATGGGGCTGAACCACAAGCATCTGCCGGAGATGCAGCAGCATGGCCGCCTGGCCCGGCCGCCGGTTTTCTCGCCGATCGTCGGTCCCTTCTTGAAGGGACTGACGGTCAGCGTGCCGTTGCATCTCTCTCATCTCGGAACGGACGTGCGGGCGGAGGATTTGCTCGAAGCCTATCGCGCGCATTACATCGACGAACCGTTCGTGCAGGTCCGCCCATTCGAGGCTCTCGATAACCTGGACAACGGCTTCTTCGACGTTCAGGCCTGCAACGGCACCAATCGCGTCGACCTGTTCGTGTTCGGCAACGCGGAGCAGGTCTGTCTGGTGTCGCGGCTCGACAACCTCGGCAAGGGTGCCGCGGGTTCCGCCGTGCAGAACATGAACGTGCATCTGGGCATCGACGAAACCACCGGCCTCGGCGCCTGATTCCGCCGCCAGCCGCTCATCTCGCCCATCGACATCATGTCGTGGCTTATCGCCACAACGACAACAAGCTGCCGCCGACCGGATCGTCTTCCGGCATCGGCACCGCGGCGACCCGCGCCAGGGCGTGTTCGAGCCCGGCGGGGTCGCCCCGCTCCACCTCCCACTGTTGCCCCGGGGGATAGGCGCCAACCATGCAGAAACCGTCGCTGGCATCCAGGCAGGCGTGACCGACTCCGGCCGGCAGCACCAGCACGTCGCCAGCGGCGATGTCGTGCTCGCTCCCGTTGGGTCCACCGAGACGGATATGAGCGCGGCCGCGATATACGCCCAGCGCTTCATGGGCGGTGGAGTGGAAATGGTCGAAGTCGTAAAGACCGTAGCGCCATTGCGGCGGCCAGTGATGGCGTTCGAACAGGGTTTCGAAGCTTGCGGCCGGGTCGCCGGTGGTCGCGTCGATGAACCGACGATAGATCAGCACCGGCAACGGCGAGTTGGGAAAGCCGCTGGTCGCATCGGTGTCGACGCTGAGCGTTTCGGGGCCAGGTTCCGCCATGACATTCTCCTCGGTGAAAGTTCGCCACTCAGCTTAGATGGCCGACGCCGAGGTGCCAGTCGAGTCGTCCGCCAGCGGCAGGTTCCGCAATGCAAGCAGACTCAGCAGGGAGAATCCAATGATCGGCCACAGCGCCAGGCTTTCCCGCGCCAGCCATTGCGCCAGCCAGCCTCCGAGCATCGGCATCACGAAGGCCACGGTATAGCCCACGAACGACATGCCGGCGGTGAGCGAGGCAACATTCCCGCCACGTTCCAGACAAGGTGGCAACGCCATGATCAGGGTCAGCTCCAGTGTGATGCAGAACCCCGAGATCACTAGCATAAACAGCGCCGGCCAGCCGCTCAGCACCAGAAAGCCGATCAACCCCAATACACCAAGGGCGCCGCAGATTCCCAATGGAGAACGCCTGGCGATCCAGCGCCGGCCACGCCACAGCATCGTCAGCGACGCCGCCAAGGGGCTGGCGTTGTAGAAGAATAGCGCCAATGCCAGCAGCCCGGTCTCGTCACGTGCGCTCAGGATACTGCTCATGTAAGCATTGGTCGCCATGTAGAGTCCGATCGAGGCGGCCAACGGCACTCCCAGCAACCAGACACGCGGCGAGCGCCAGTGGCTCGAGCGTTGTGGAAGCGAACCTTCATCGTACTGCGCGTGAGCGGGTGCCGAGCGCAACCGCAGGATCAGTAGCCCGACGATCAGCAACGCCGGAATCGACCAGCAGAGCATGGCGAGACGCCAATCGCCGCCGGCCAGCACCAACACGACCGGCCGTGTCCCGCCGGCGCCGATCAGTTCGCCGACCGTCATGCCATTGAGATAGACCGTGCTGCCCAATGCCAGATGTTGAGGCGTCCAGTCGCGCAGCAGCGCCGGTAGCGTGACCTGCATCACGGCCAACCCCAGCCCCATCGCCACCGAAGCAGCGAACAGCAGCGGAGCCGACAGCGCCAGCCCCCGCAAGCCGGAACCAAGAGCCACGACCGTCAGCGCCACGATCAATGCCTGCAGGATGCCGATGCGCCGCGCGATACGCACCGCCAGCATCATGCTCAGGGCCAGCACGACATAAGGCACCGAGGTCAGCGCACCGACGGCGGCACTGCCCAGTGACAGCGCCTCGGCGATCTCGCCGGCCAGCGGTGGCGCGATCAGGATCGGCAGGCGCATATAGAGCCCGACCAGCCACAGCAGGACCAGGGCTCCCCAAGGTAGCGCTCGAGGCGAAGACGGCGATTGGGAAAGAGACGACTGGGCCATGACGATCCTGGGCTGACGCAGGTAGTAATACAAAATCGATGAGTGGATTTCATCGATTACGGCGTTAGGAAAAGTTGCTTTGGAGGGAATGTAGGCGTTATTGCATGCCGCGACAAAAGAAAGATATTGGTATATACGTGAATTATTCTCACTCATTGAATGAAACTCTCGATGCGCCACTTACCTCCGCTCAATGCTCTCAGAGCCTTCGAGGCAGCAGCTCGTCACCAGAGCTTTCAGCGCGCCTCGGACGAGCTCAACGTCACAGCCTCGGCGATCAGCCACCAGGTCCGTGCCCTGGAAGATATATTGCAGGTTAGGTTGTTCGTACGTCGTACCCGAGCCGTGGTGTTGACCGAAGCTGGCCGGCATCTGTTCGAGGGCGCCCGCGAAGGCCTGGATCGCATCAGTCTGGCCGTCTCCTCGATCCACCCCGATCCAGATTGTGAGGTATTGACGGTTTCTACCGTGCCGATCTTCGCCAGTGGCTGGCTGGTTCCGCGATTGACCGACTTTCAGTCTCGTCATTCCCGAATCCAGGTTCGCCTGGAGACGTCGGTCGATCTGATCGACTTCAGCACAGCGGACGTCGACGTCGCCATTCGTTATCTCTCCCAGCCACCGCCGGATACACTGGACGCTCGCTTCCTTTTCCACGAGCGTCTGACCGTGGTCTGTGCCCCAGACTGTGAAACTCAGCTATCCACCCCTCGGGATCTGGCCAAAGTTACCCATATCCAAACGCGACTACGGCCCGAGGGCTGGCGCACCTGGCTGGCTCCGCTGGGTCTAACACACCTGGATGACGGCAGCGGCCCGATGTTTGATAACGATAGCCTGGCGCTACAAGCAGTCATGAACGGGCTCGGCGCAGCTATCACACATCAGGAAATCGCCCACCCGCTGATCGCTGAGGGACGACTCGTAGAGCCGTTTGGCGACAGTCATGTGATCGGCCTGAGTTGCTACTGGGTCTGCCCACGTCAGCGCCGTGAGCTGCCCAAAGTAGCCGCCTTTCATGATTGGTTGCTGACCCAGCTCACCCGAGAGGGGCTTCTGGAGGGAAGCTCGCCGACACACCACTGAGTGCGCTGCTGTTCGACGGAAGCGGTATGGTCAAGCGTCGGCGGATGAACCAGAGTATTTGTCATACAAATCTGACGGAGCTTTCACGATGACACCGACCATTGCCTTGATCGCGCCTGGCGCCATGGGCGCCGCCCTCGGCCAGTGCCTGGTCGCCCATGGCCTGCGCGTGCTCACCTCACTCGACGGGCGCAGCGAAGCAAGCGTGATGCGGGCACGACAAGCCGGCATGCAAGCCACGGACATCGACGGCCTGATGCAGGCAGACCTGCTGCTCTCGGTGGTTCCGCCGGCAGAAGCCGAAGCCTTGGCTGAATCGCTGGCGCCCCATCTGGCCGCCAGCCCACGGCCGCCGATCTACTGCGATCTCAATGCGGTCAGCCCCACGACCCTGGCGCGGGTCGAAGCCCGCGTCCGCGCCGCCGGTGCCGAATTCGTCGACGGCGGCATCATCGGACCGCCGCCCTCCGCGAGCCGCTCGCCACGCATCTATGTAGCCGGCACTCAGGCTTCCAGGCTCGCCGTTCTCAACGATCACGGTCTCTCGGTAATCGCACTCGATGGCCCTTCCGGCAGTGCCTCTGCGCTCAAGATGTGCTTCGCCGGCATCAATAAAGGCATGACGGCGCTGACCACCATCATGCTGCTTGCGGCCGGTCGCAGCGGTGCCGGTGACGCGCTGCGCCAGGAGCTGGCGCAGAGCCTGCCGGAGGTCATTTCGCGTATCGACAGCGGTATCCCCGACATGCTGCCCAAGGCCTGGCGCTGGCACCCGGAAATGCGCGAGATCGCGGATTTCCTCGACGCCTGCGCGCCAGGGCACCACGATTCGGCGGGACGCCAGACGTTCGAGGGTTTCGCCGAGCTCTATGCGCAACTCGGCGACCCGGCGAGCCGGGAACCGCTCCAGCGGGTGCTCATGCCGCTGATCGATACCGGTAAGTCAACCTCGGCGGGCAACAGAACCCGTTGAGGAAATCACCGCCATCTTGCTCTCCCCTATCCTCGTCCTCCTCGACATAGGCTGCTGGCGTCGTACATAAGCGACGCCGCCATCATTACAGCGCTAATAGCAATCATTAGCTTTATCAGCTTGCTTACTGCATTATCAGGTTCCGAACCTTGGGTGACACGATTAACCCAGCTCATGCTCGAGCGGATCGCCGGCGGCTTTCGACGTTTCGCCGCAGGACAAGGAACCATTCAGGAAGGACAACATGCCCGACTCACAACGTCCGAACTACCGCAACGCGCTCGTCATCGTGACGACGATCTTCTTCATGTGGGGCTTCATCACCTGTCTCAATGACATTCTGATTCCCCATCTGAAGGCCGTCTTTTCGCTGAATTACACCCAGACGATGCTGATCCAGTTCACCTTCTTCGGCGCCTACTTCGTCATGTCGCTGCCGATGGGCAAGGTACTGGCCAAGGTGGGCTACAAGAACGCCATCAGCCTGGGGCTATTGATCGCCGCCGTCGGTGCGGTGTTGTTCTTTCCCGCCGCCAAGGCGCCTTCCTACCCGCTGTTTCTGGCAGCGCTGTTCGTGCTGGCCAGCGGCGTGACCCTGTTGCAGGTCGCCGCCAACCCCTATGTCAGCCTGCTGGGGCCGGAAGGCTCCGCCTCGAGCCGTCTCAATCTGGCCCAGGCCTTCAATTCTCTGGGTACCACGCTGGCGCCCTACTTCGGCGGCATGCTGATCCTCGGCGCGACCGTACTGGGGGCCAACGAACTGGCCGAAATGTCCGCCGCGGACCAGATCGCCTACAAGGCCCAGCAGGCCCAGAGCGTGCAGATCCCCTACCTGCTGCTGGCCGCCGTGCTGGCGGTCCTGGCGATCGTGATCTACCTGTGGCGCCTGCCCAACTTCAAGGAGCAGGCCCGTGACGACAGCCCCGGCGCGAAAGTGACCGCGGCCGAAGCGCTGCGCCATCCGCATGTGCTGTTCGGCGTCATCGGCATCTTCGCCTATGTCGGCGCCGAGGTATCGATCGGCAGCTTCATGATCAACTACATTTCGCTGCCGGAAATCGGCAACATGAGCGAGAGCAGTGCCTCCCGCTACGTGGCCTATTACTGGGGCGGGGCGATGATCGGTCGCTTCATCGGCTCCGCATTGATGCAGAAGATCCGTCCCAGCCTGCTGCTGGGTCTGTTCGCCATCGTTGCCGCCGTGCTGACGCTGGCCACCATGCTGACCGCCGGGCATGTCGCGATGTGGAGCATCGTCGCCATCGGGCTGTTCAACTCGATCATGTTCCCGACCATCTTCACCCTCGGCATCGCCAAGCTGGGGCCGCTGACCAGCAAGGCCTCGAGCCTGTTGATCATGGCCATCGTCGGCGGCGCCCTCATCCCGGTCGCCCAGGGCGCGATCGCCGATACCGTCGGCATCCATCACGCCTTCGTTCTGCCGCTATTGTGCTATCTGTTCATCGCCTTCTACGGCTTCCGCGGCTCACGGGTGATTCACCCGCACCCGGCCAGCGCCGCCGAACCGGCGACCCCCTGAGCGCCCACTCTGACAAACGAAAACGGCGAGTCCAGGACTCGCCGTTTTTCATGCGCGTGACCCGGTCACTGCTTGACCGCGGTCACCACGATCTCGATCAGTGTACCTTCGCCCAGGTCCCCTGCGCCGATGGTGGCTCGTGCCGGCAGGGCATCGCCGAACCACTCGGTCCATACCGCATTCATCTCTTTTTTCAGCCCGAGGTCGGCGACGAAGACGTTGGCCGAAACCACCTGGGAACGGCTGGAACCGGCGGACTCCAGATAGCCGTCGAGCTTCTCCAGCACTTGACGTGTCTGCCCCGCCATGTCCAGCGACATGTCATCGGCGGCGATACCGCCGAAGAACAGCATGCCGTTGGCTTCCACGACACGGTGCATGATGGGAGTCTTGAGGTAACGCTTGATCATGGCAGGCTCTCCTGTTTGGAAAGCGCCAAAACTATCAGCGGTCGTCTATCACCGATAATGCCAATCGCTGCGTCGACCATGCCGCGATGTTATGGTCATGCCCCCAACCCGAGCCTCTCCAGGCGGCGCTGAAAGACCGCGCGGAACGACTGGGCCAGTTGCGACAGCGGCTGGTCGCGGGAGGTCAGCAGCGAGAAATCCTCGCCCAGGTCGCAGGTCAACGGTTTCAGCACCAGGCCGTTCTCGCCCAGCGAGACCGCGCTGATCGGATCGAGAATGGCCAGGCCCAGGCCATGCGAGACGAGACGTGTCGCCTGCAGCGCCAGCGAGACTTCGATCCGTTGACGCGGCCTCGCGCCGATGCTCTCCAGGCGGCGATCCAGCTCCATGCGCAGCGGATCGTGACGCTCGAAGCAGATCAGGGTCTGCTCGTGCAGGTCCTCGATGGCGATACGCTCACGCCCGGCGAGCGCGTGGTCGGCCGCCATGGCGCAGAGACTCGGCAGCCGGTAACGCACCTGATCCACGCGCTCCTCGTGCTCCGCCACGATGGCAAAGCCCAGGTCGCAGCGCTGCGTCATGACCTCTTCGACCACCTGTTCCGAACGGAAGGTGGTCAACTCGATGTCGACATCGGGATGTTCGGGAACGAAACCGGCCAGGACGTCGGGCAGGAAGGTCATGCCCAGCAACGGCATGGCGCTGATCCGCAGGCCACCGACCTCGCGCTCGCGAATCCGCCGGGCGGTGTCGCGCAAATGGTCGATGCCGCGCCATACGCTGACCACCTCGCGATGGAACAGCCGGGCTTCCGGGGTCGGCGTCAGCCGCCCGCGCACGCGCTCGAACAGAGCGAAACCGAGGTCATGCTCCAACTGCTTGAGCAATCGGGTGACGCCGGGCTGGGCGGTCTGCATGCGCTGCGCCGCGGCAGTGACGGTGCCACACTCCATCACCCATTTGAAAGCGAGAATCTGACGGTCGCGAAGCTGAGGAGCACGCATAACAAATCGATATCGGATAGCCATGAATTGGTATTGGATAGTATAAGCCGAGAGTCGCTATCGTCGCCCAGAGTCATCGAGATCGGACGACAGGATGCGGCAGGATTTCTTCATCGTTGGCGGTGGCGTGGTCGGCACGGCACTGGCCTATGGCCTCGCTCGCGAGGGTCAGCGCGTCACGCTGCTCGACGCCGACGACAATGCGCTGCGGGCATCACGGGGCAACGCCGGCCTGACCTGGGTGCAGGGCAAGGGCATGGGCATGCCGCGCTATGCGGAGCTGAGCCTGGACTCGGTCGAGGCGTGGCCGGCCTTTGCCGCGGAACTGCATCGGCGCACGGGAATCGATCTCGAATACGAGCAGCACGGCGGCGTCGACCTGTGTCTCGACGCCGAGGAAGCGTACGCGCGCCAGGCGGAATATCGCGAGCTACAAGCCTCCTCCGAGCGGCTGCGCCGTGAGTTCCGCTGGGAATATCTTGAGCGCGACGCGCTGCTGCCGTTGCTGCCCGGCCTGGGCGATAGCGTACCCGGCGGTACCTGGTCGCCCCACGACGGCCACTGCAATCCACTGTTCCTGCTGCGGGCTTTGTATGCCGCTTGCCGGGATCTCGGCGTCGACATTCGCCACGCCGCGCCGGTCGATAGGCTGAGCAAAACCGCTTCGGGATTTAGCGCCAACTTGCGTAACGACCGGGTCGAAGCCGAACGCTGCATCATCGCCGCCGGTCTCGGTGCCCGGCAGCTCGCCCCTCAACTGGGTCTGTCCGGGGACGTCTTTCCCCTGCGCGGGCAGATGCTGATCACCGAACGCCTGCCCCGGGTGAACCAGTTGCCGACACCGCAGATCCGCCAGACCGCGACCGGCGGCTACCTGATCGGCGACACCCATGAACGAGCCGGTCATGACAAGGGCGTCACCCTGCCGATGATGCAGACGCTGGCCGACAAGGCGGTGCGGATCTTCCCCTTCCTGCGCTCGGCCCGGCTGGTGCGGGCATGGGGCGCGCTGCGGGTGATGACCGCCGATGGCTACCCGCTCTACGAGCGTTCGACGACTTGCCCCGGTGCCTACAACGTCAACTGCCATAGCGGTATCACCTTGGCGGCGTTCCATGCCGATACGCTGGCGCGCGCGATCCTGGACGACCGCCTGCACACGCAATTCCCCCAGTTTTCGGGAGCACGATTCCATGTTCCAGCGACTCCCTGACGCATCCGCCATGGAAGTCACCGTCTGGCTGGACGGCGAGCCCACCCGTGTCGGCGCCACGCTGAGTGTCGCCGCCGCCGTGCTCCAGCGGCGCGGCTGGGAGAACTTCCGGCGTCATCACGACGCCACCATGCGGGCGCCGCTGTGCATGATGGGCGTGTGCCACGAGTGCCTGATCACCATCGATGGCATGCCCAACCGACAGGGCTGCCTGGAGCGGGTCAAGGAAGGCATGCGCATCGAGACGCAGACCGCGGCGCTGCTCTCCGATCCCGTGGAGTGGAACGCATGAACGCCACGACATCGACTACTGTCACGACGCAGGTCGCCGAGGTCGCCATCGTCGGCGCCGGCCCCGCCGGACTGGCCGCCGCCACCCGCCTCGCGCAGGCTGGCATCACACCGGTGGTGTTCGATCTCAATGCCTCGCCGGGCGGCCAGATCTATCGGCAAGTCGAGGCCCCGCAAGCCGGAGCCCGAATCACCGGCGCCGACTACCGCCGAGGCCGGCGACTGGTCGAGGCGTTCCGCCAGGCGGAGATCGACTATCGCCCCGACAGCCGGGTGTGGTGGGTCCAGCGCTCGGATACGGGCTTCAGCCTGGGCGTGCTGCGTGACGGTGTCTCCCGGACCTGGCAGGTCCGGTATTTGATGCTTTGCCACGGCGCCATGGAACGTCCCTTCCCTTTCCCCGGCTGGCAACTACCGGGGGTAATGAATGCCGGCGCTGCCCAGATCCTGCTCAAACAGGGCGGACTGGTGCCGGACGGCCCCCCGGTGCTCGCCGGCAGTGGGCCACTGCTCTATCTGCTCGGCTGGCAGTATCTCCAGGCGGGTCATCCGCCGGCTTGCATCCTTGACCTGACACCGCGTCGACAGTGGTGGCTGCCGCTGCGCCACCCGCGCCGGACCTGGCATGCACGCGGCTATCTGGCCAAGGGGCTGCGGATGATGAGCATGCTGAAGCGCGCCGGCATCGCCATCGAACGCGACGTCGATGCACTCGAGGCGGTGGGAAAGACTTCGCTGGAAGCGGTCCGTTATCGCCAACGCGGCCACTGGAGAGAGCGCCCGGCGACATTGCTGTTGAGCCATGCCGGCATCATGCCGGAAACGCAACTGACCCGCGCGCTCGAGTTGCCGCATCGCTGGAACGCGGCTCAGCGGAGCTTCGCTCCGTTACGCGGCGAGACCCTGGCCGCCAGCGATGGATTGTGGATCGTCGGCGACGCCGCCGCCATCGGTGGCGCGGCCAACGCCGTTCGCGAGGGCACGCTGGCCGCCCTGGCGCTTCTGGCGGCACGGCGCAGCCATGCCGCCGAGGGCGAGCGCGAGTCCCTGCGCCGCGCTCGTGCACGCGACTTGCAGGCACGCCGGTTGCTGGACGAGATGTTCCGTCCGCCACTGGATATCGCCGCACTTCCCGGGGAAACGCTGATCTGTCGCTGTGAAAACCTGTCCCGGGACGCCCTGGAACGAGCCATCGTTCAGGGCGCCCGGGGGCCGAACCAGCTCAAGGCCTTCACCCGTTGCGGCATGGGGCCCTGCCAGGGCCGCCAGTGCGGCGTCAATGCCTCGCTGCTGCTCGCCCATTGCCTTGGCCGCTCGCCGGATCAGGTCGGTTACTGGCAGGTGCGTCCACCGCTCCAGACCATAACCCTCGGCGAACTCGCGACGCCGAACACGACGTAGCAACCCGCAAACCACCATCTTTCACAACAACAGCAAGAGGAAAGGACAATGAAACCGAGCCTGATCATGGGCGCGCTGGCGCTTCCGCTACTCCTGGGCGGCATCGCCAAGGCCGACGAAGACCCGCTGCGGGTGGGCGTCGACATTCCCTATGCCCCGTTCCAGTTCAAGCAGCCCGACGGCACCATCACCGGTTTCGAGGTGGAACTGGTCGATGCCGCCTGCGAGCGCATGCAGCGCCAGTGCGAATGGGTGGAACAAGCCTGGGACGGCATCATCCCCGCCCTGCTGGCACGAAAATTCGACTTCATCGCCTCGTCGATGAACATCACCGAGGATCGCGCCAAGCGGGTGCTGTTCTCCGAACCTTACTTCCAGGTGCCTTCGGCCTGGGTCGCTCGCACCGGCAGCGACTGGCATCCCGACGACGGCGATCTGGACGGCGCGGCGATCGGCGTGCAGCAGGGTACGATCCAGGACGAGTTCGTGACCCAGTACTATCCCAAGGCGGATATCCACCGTTACGGCGACTCCGCCGCCATGGTCAACGACATGCAGGCGCAGCGTCTGGACCTGGCCTTCACCGCCTTCCCGCTCGCCCAGGAAACGCTGCTGGGGGACCAGCGCTTCGAGCGTGTCGGCGAGTTGGTGACCGGCCCCGAGTCGATTTACGGCCCCGGCATCGGCGCGGCGTTCCGCAAGCGTGACCGGGAACTCGTCGAGCAGTTCAACCAGGCGATGCAACAGGTCAAGCAGGACGGTACCTACGACCGCCTGCACCACAAGTACTTCGACGACTGAACCTGCCGAAGCGCGCCAGGGCGGCACCCATCACGGCGTCGCCCTGACGCTTAATTCTGCGGATAATCCGTCGCCTCGCCGACCTCGCGCCAGTCGCGTATCTCGGCCAGCGTTCGCTCCAGATGCGCGATCACCTGATCCACGCCCCAGGCGCCGAGCACCAGATGCCGCGGTGGCCGCGCGAGGGCGACCAGATCGATCATCGCCTGTGCGGCCCGTACCGGATCCCCGGGCTGGCGCCCGCTGATCCCGCTGGTGTTCTCCATGCGCGCCTTGACGGTATCGGCATAGTCGTCGATGCGGGTCGGCGTCTGCTGGAGCGAGCGGCCGGCCCAGTCGGTACGAAACGGGCCGGGCTCGACGCAGGTGACGTGAATCCCCAGCGGTTCGACCTCGGCTTTCAATGCGTCGGACCAGCCTTCCACGGCATGCTTGGTGGCGGCGTAATAGCCGGAACTCGGAAAACCGATGAAGCCGGCCACCGAGCTGATATTGATGACGTGTCCGCGACGACGCTCGCGCATGCCGGGCAGCACCGCTCGGGTCATCGCGAACAGGCCGAAGACGTTGGCTTCGAACTGGGCGCGGATCGCGGCGTCCTCGCCCTCCTCGCAGGAAGCCTGGTAGCCGTATCCGGCATTGTTGACCAGGATGTCGATGCATCCGAACTTGGCCTCGGCCGCCTTTACCGCTTCGTCGATCTGCGCGCTGTCGGTGACATCCAGCGCCAGCGCCAGCGCTTGCTCCTCGTGGCCTTCGACCAGATCGGCCACACGTTCGTGGGAGCGTGCCGTGACAACGGCCCTGCCACCCTGCTCGAGAATCAGGCGCGCCAGTTCGCGCCCGAAGCCGGTGGAACAGCCAGTGATGAACCAAACGGGGGATTCCAAAGTCGCCATGCGCCTTCTCCATCTGTTGGTGAGGGCCGTGTCCTCTGGATGTGACGAGCCGTGACACGGCAGATCTCCTAGCATAAACGCTCACGACACGCGGATATCAATCCCAGCAGTATCGGGCGCGGATACGACAGTATCGAGCAGCGTTGCGTTAGACCTTTGTCCAAGAATCTTGAAAGTCATACAACAAAAGCGGGACAATCCGTTAGCTGGCGAAAAATAGACACGTTATCGATTCGCTGGCTTTCTTCGTTCCTTGCGGTTGGCAAAGACTGACGAGCGTTTCCGCTGCTCCAGCGTATCGTCCGTTCGCAACATGGCGTTGCCGATCGGCACGACGTCTGTCGTTCGCCGTAACACAATCGGGAAATTGTCTTGCAGCACCCTCGTCTCGCCATTTTCAACCACAACGCTCGCGATACAGACGGTGACACCGCATGACTCAGGTCGAGCAGCTGTTCGAACGCTACGGCCCGAGCTATCGCCTCTGGGTCACCCTGACCGTGATGCTGGGCCTGGTCGCACTGGGCATGTCGATCACCATCGTCAACGTGGCGATCCCTTACATCAAGGGCGCCTTCGGCATGAGCGACTCCCAGGTGCAGTGGCTCTCCACCGGTTTTCTCGCTTCCACCACCGTATCGCTGCTGGTCGCCCCCTGGCTGGTCGCCGCCGTCGGCCAGCGCGCGACGTTCATCGGTCTGCTGGTCGCCTTCATCGCCGCTTCGATCCTCGGCGGCCTCGGCCAGGGCATGGCGGCACTGGTCGCGGCACGGATCATCCAGGGCGGCATGACCGGCCTGATCCGTCCGGTGGCGATGCAGGCGCTGTTCTCCGTCTATCCGCCGGAAGGACGCGGCATGGCGACCGCGATGTACGGCATGTGTCTCGGCCTGCCGCTGACGCTGGCAACCGTCATCGGTGGCTGGCTGGTGGAGCATTTCACCTGGCGTTACGTGTTCTTCGTCACGCTGCCGATCTGCGCGGCGGCAATCGTCATGGGCTTTTTCTTCCTGCCCACACGCGAACACAAGGGACCTCGCCCGCCGTTCGACTGGGCCGGCGTGGTACTGCTGTTCGTCGCCGTGTTCTCGATGCTGGCAGCGCTTTCCAACGGTCAGCGCTGGGGCTGGTACGATCCGCGCGTGCCGACGCTGATCCTGGTCGCCACGCTGTGCGGCGCCGGGTTCATCACCTGGCAGAATCGCATCGCTCATCCGCTGCTGGACCTGGCGATCTTTCGCCACCGCACGTTCGTCGTCGGCACGCTGGCGATGTGTCTGTTCGGCGGCACCTTCTACGGCATCATGTACCTGCTGCCGCAGTTCGTGCAGGCGGTGCTCCACTACAGTCCGATCTCCGCCGGCAAGATCTTCCTGCCCTCCACCCTGGTGCTCGGCATTCTGGTGCCGCTGGTCGGCTGGCTCAGCGACCGCTATCCGCCGCACTGGATCACGCTGCCCGGGCTGGGCTGCGCGCTGCTGTCGGTATGGCTGATGGCGCAGATGGACTGGGACACCTCGTTTCTCTATCTCGCCACGGCGATGGGCATCCTCTCCGTGGGCATGGCCGCCTTTCCGCCGCCGACACTCTCGAACGCCATCGCCGGGCTGCCGGCGCATCTCACCGGCCACGGCTCGGGGGCGATCAACTTCGCTCTCCAACTGGGCGGCGCCCTGGGCACGGCGGGGCTGGTGATTCTGCTCGACCGCCAGAGCGCCTACCACGGCCAGTTGCTCAATGCCGGCGTCAATGCCGATAACGCCCTGGCTCGGCAGCAACTGGGAGCACTGGCCGATCTGGCCGGCCGGCTGGGCATACCCGATACCCAACAGCAAGCCATCGCCGGTTATCTGATGGGCCGGATCGAGGCGATCTGGTCGGCGATCTTCGCCTATCAGGACGGCTTCTGGATTCTGATCGGCAGCCTGTTCCTGGTCGTCGTACCGTCGCTGCTGTTGAGCCGCTGGCGCGGCCTTTCTCATCGCTGATTTCGTTCACCCGACCGAGGACGTCTCCGTTCCATGACCGCCGATTCGCCGACACCCGCCAAGCGCCGTCTGACACGCAAGGGCAAGCTGTTGATTCTCGCCATCGTCGTCGTGCTATGCCTGATCTGGATCGGGCTGGCCGTCGCTCACCGGCTGACCCACGTCAGCGAGCAGGACGCCCGCGTGATGGCGGACCAGGTCACCGTCAGCAGCCGTCTCGAAGGCTGGGTGACGAACTTCACGCTCACCGAGGGCGATACCTTGCACAAGGGCGATACGGTCGCCTCGCTCTACAGCGAACCGGACCAGCACAGGCTGAAGGCACTGACCGCCAATGTCGCTACCCAGCAAGCCCGCGTGGATTACGAGCAGGCACGGCTGGCGACCGCCGAGAAGCAACTGCGAGGAGGCATGAACCTGACGAGCCGCCAACTCGAGGCGAGCAAGGCCGCCGAAAAAGCCGCTCAGGCGCGGCTGACCGAGGCGGAACGCGACTTCAAGCGTTCCGACAAGCTGTACCAGCAGCACTCGGTCTCCGAACAGCGCCGCGATCAGGACTACTATGCTTATCAGGCCGCGCTCGCCGAACACGCCCAGGCGCAGCAGGAAGTCCAGGTCAGCCAGGCGCTGGCCGACAATGCCCAGGTCGGCTTCATCAACGGCTCGCAGATGCCGCTGCCCAATCCGGAGGTGCTGCGCCAGCAGGTGCGGATCGCCCGTCAGGAGCTGGCCGAAGCCCAGGCGGAACTGCAACAGGAGCAGCTTCGCATCGCCGATCTCGAGATCAAGAGTCCGATCGACGGCGTGGTCAACAAGACCCTGGTCGACCAGGGCGAATACGTCAGTGCCGGCCAGCCGATCCTGATGATGCACGACCCATCGAAGCTGTGGGTCGAAGCCAACATCAAGGAAACCGAAATCGGCGAACTGCGTGTCGGCCAGCCGGTGGCGATCACCGTCGACGCTTTTCCCGACCAGTCGTTCTCCGGCCATGTCGCTGTGATCGGGCGCGCCGCCACCAGCCAGTTCGCGCTGCTGCCGGACCCCAACCCTTCCGGCAACTTCACCAAGATCACCCAGCGAATCCCCGTGCGCATCCGCTTCGACGATGGCCCCATCGACCTGATCGGCCCCGGCATGATGGTCGAGGTGGATATCGACGTCAGCGGTGACGGCCAGAAGCGATTGGCCCATGCTGAGCTAGAAACTGCAACCCCAGAATAAAACATGACAGCGTGGATAACGACGGCGAGGCATCCTTGCCGTTTCCGGCCAATCCGCGACGAATCCACTCGGATTGCAAGGGTATGATCCGGCGCATAGACGTAAGCGCCGCCATTAAACCTACGCTCCAGCTTGTCATAGCAGTTACAGAAGCGCCGCTTTTCAGGCGCTCGATCACATTGCGGCGCCGATAACGTGGACACTCGAACAGGCGTGGCAGGCCTGGCCCGGGCGCCAGTGCACTTGACGATACCGAATGGTCGGGCGTATTCCACCCTTGACGGGATTAGTCAACACATTCGTTATCTAGGCCTCGCTCGCCGATATTTCATACAGAGCCTTGGGTTACACTTACATTAGCCACTTGATATTTATGCATCTCTTTCTCGTCCACATTAACACCTAACCCAGGCAAACTAGGAACAGCAATATGGCCAGCAATAGGCTGATTTTGTTTCTCAATAAAAAAGTCCTCAAAAGGATTTTCCAAATACATAAATTCGTACATTAAAAAACCGGGGATTGCTGCAGCGAGTTGCAATGAGGCAGCCATGCAAATGGGGCCTGAGGCACCAGTGTGGGGCGCCACGGGGATATCATAACTGTGCGCAAGAGCAGCAATACGTTTAACCCCGGTAAAACCACCCGCCCGAGTGATATTTGGCTGTATCACGTCGACTAATCCTCTGCGAATAAATTCACGAAAACCACCACTCGTAAACTCTCCTTCACCAAGAGCAATGCGTATCTTAGAGCTTTCCCTAATTCGCTCGTATCCAAGCAGATTGTCTAAAAAAACAGGTTCTTCGAGCCAAAACACGTCATACATAGCTATTTGATCAGCGAACGTAATAGCGGCAGTGGGATCGAATCCACTGTTGGCATCCAGCATCAATTTAGCAGTAGGTCCAATGGCTTCGCGCACCGCAGCCACTCTATTTTTATCTACCTGAACATCGCCGGCAATTTTTATCTTAATTGCGCTATAGCCAATATCACATAGCCAACTTGCTTCTTCAGCCATTTTATCAGGCGTATCGATCAAGATTGATGACGCATAGGCCGGCACCTTCTCTCGCCCTTGGCCAAATAGCAATTTATTTATCGGCAAACCCAGATGTTTTCCCACTAGATCCCAAATCGCTATATCTATGCCACTCATTGCTTCCAATACGAACCCTCTGGTGTGGCCACGCGTCCTTAGCACCGAATACATTTCATCCCAGATACTCTCAATGTCGAAAATATCTTTCCCGACTACTATAGGAGCTAGTAGTTCATCGACTACAGGCTTGGCTATATTCGCTCCGCGACGCGCACATGCTTCTCCGTAACCTTTCGTGCCATCCTCGCAGGTCACACATATGACGACAGCGTTGATGGCTTTCATGTAATCGGTAGCTATCTTCCAGGGTGTGGAAAGTCTACCTTCGATAGCAAAGGACTCCACTTTGATGATCTTCATATTAAGCTCCGAGCGAGGATTATTTTTCAGATGATTCAAAATAATTACTATAGGCATCTATTGCACGTTCGATAGTGGCAAAGCTATCGTGAAGATGCTTGGTAAGTGCTATTTGGGCTTCCTTACCCGCACCGCGCGCCAGAGAATCGACAATGCTAGTATGTTGATGTAAAACCTTTTCCATACGCGCTCTATCTGCAATGGCTAGGTAACGCACCCGATCCAACTGCGCCTTAACCCTTTGTATGGTATACCAAGCCTCACCATGTCCGGAAACATCCAACAGCATCCTATGAAATGTTTCGTCGAGACTATAAAATCGACCATGATCGCCTAATGATAAGGATTTCTCTTGACAGCCTAAGTTGTTATAGAGAGAGCCAATGGTTTTTTTATCAACCTTCTCGACTTCAGCAATGGCTGAAGTTTCGATCGCTTTTCTCAAAAAATGTGCGTTATAAAGTAGCTTGGGACGTATAAGCGCCACAAAGGTGCCTGATTTAGGTCGAACGAGTACCATTTCCTCTTCGACCAGCCTAATAATTGCCTCACGCACCGGTGTTCTACTTACGCCTAGTTCAGAAGAAATTTCCTTGTCAGAAAGCGGACTGCCGGGCGGTCGTTTTAGTGTAACGATTTCACTTCTCAAGGCTCCATACACGGTTTGAGATATGGACTCGTGGCCTACTGGCTTGATTTTAGGAATGTTCATAACTCTTCCCTTGATATCAGAAAATGTTTAGTAAGCCACTTCTAACGCAAGCAACGAATGTGAGCGACCTCCACCACGCTGGACTATCAGCAAAAAGTTCTGCAGGCAAATAGGCTTTCGCCAACCGCAGTAAATCCACGACATCTATATAAAGGGCGCCATTACGGCATCTATCATGCCGTTTCTTGGGACTCCATTTCAAACCCTATGGAATCCAGCTTTTCAAAAAGCATTTCCCTCTCACCAGCCCCCATGCGAACTAGCGGCGGACGCACATTTAACCAGTCACTGTCTTCTCTGAGCCGCGACACGGCAGCCTTCATTGCAGGGATCATTGGAAATTCCGAAAAGGCACGACGAACCCTATTTAGATTACTTTGCTGTTTACCGGCATCACTGTAATTCCATTCACGATAAAGCTTGGAAATGGCACCAGGGTTGACATTTGCAGTTGCAGAAACACAACCGGCTCCGCCCGCCTGCATGACTTGCAACAAGAACGGTTCTGATCCGGCATACACATCGAACCCCTCTTCGGAAAACTCATCAATCATACTCCGCGTATTTTCCCAGTCCCCGCCGGAATCCTTGATGCCTTTTATTACTTGCGGATAGGATTTAATCAGCCTTTCTATCAAACTCAAGGATATTGGAACCTCGGTCACTTGTGGTATATGATACAAATAAATTCGCAAACTCTTACTCCCAACACCTTCAATGACTCTTGAGAAGTAATCAAAAAGTCCGTCATCGCTGACCCCTTTATAATAGAATGGAGGAAGCATCAGCGTTCCAAGCACACCTAGATCAACGGCATGCTTGGTAAGCTCTACCGTTTCCGGAAGATTGCACGTCGACGTACCTGGCAACATTCTTTTGGCAGGCATTCCGGTTTCCACAACTTTTTCCAGCATTAGTCGACGCTCTGCAACCGAAAGAGAGTTCGCTTCAGAGTTCGTGCCGAACAATGCTAAACCGACGTCATACGATAGCAGCCATTTGCAGTGTTCGATCAGGCGGTCAATATCCGGGTTCAGATCGGAATCAAATGGCGTTAAGACCGGAGAAAAGACTCCCGAAGCTTGGTTTTGGCTTTTCATTTCATGTCCTCATTTTTCATCACAAGCCATGGGCCACGGTTTCCTTCCTTCCATCCATAGTCTTTCACTTTTTCTTCATCAAAATTGAAGCCAAGGCCGGGCCTGTCAGAAATGATGAGATCACCATCCTCAAGCTCCATCTGGATATCAATAACATTTCTAAAATTTACAATACTGTCGTCGGGCATGTATTCGGCATATGGTGCATTATCAGCACTGGCAACAAGATGCGCATGCACATCGTGCCAAGCATGTGGCGCAACGGGTATTCCATAACTGGAAGCAGTAGCGGCAATTCGACGCCACTCGGTGATTCCGCCACAAACGATGGCGTCGGTCTGAAGGATTGAAGCAGCTCGCTTGTCCATCAGTTCCTTGAAACGCCAGCGACCTGCTTCGACCTCTCCCGTTGCTACCTGAATGGAGGTATTCCGCGCGAGAGCGGCATGATTGTCGATATCATCTGGTGAGAATGGCTCTTCTATCCAAAACGGTTCGAATCTTTCTAGGGGTCTTAGTGCCGTCAATGCCATAGGCAGATCACGCCAAGCATTATTTGCGTCAAGCATCAACAGTATGTCGGGGCCGATGGCGTCACGCACTGCACCCACTCGCTCGGCATCCTTGGCAGGCGTTAGCCTTCCTACTTTCATTTTTACCGCTTTATGCCCCACTTGAACGAATGAAAGCATCTCAGAACAAAGGTCGTCGATCGTCTTATGAGGCTGATAGTAGCCTCCCGAGCCATACGTAGGAACCCGCCCTTGCTTGGCTGCCCCCATGTATTTATAAAGTGGCAACGCAACCGAACGCGCATTCAAATCCCACAAGGCAATGTCAACGGCACTGAGCGCCCGCATCGCCGCGCCCGCTCTGCCAATCAACAAGGCTTCCTGGTACATCTCTTTCCAAAGTAATTCAACCTCTAGTGAATCCCGCTCTAGTAGTATTGGAGCAAACACCTCCTCGATAGCAGCAGCTAAAATACGCCCCGACGTGTTCACGGCGTATGAATACCCTATTCCAGTCGTGCCATTGTCTGAAAACACTCTTACCAAGCAGTATTCTCGAGCCTGTACTACACGGTTAGAAAAGGCAACAGGATTATGCAATGGAACTCGCGTAACCGTAACTTCGATTTGCTTGATAATAGGCATTATTTCTTCCTCTATTTCAACTTTTGTCAAACTCACCGTAAGTGCTTTTTCCGGTTTTCACCTGAACAATCTCCCGTCTGACAGTGACACCAATAGACAAAACAGTCAGTGCAATGAAAACCAGACTAATAGGGCTAGAAGCAAAATAGCTAATAACAGACATGTCACGAGCAGTAGCAATTTGCATCGCTCTTCCGAAATTTTCTTCGGCAAGTGGCCCCAAGATAATACCCAAGACGACAGGAGGCAGTGGAAAGCGAGCTACTGTAAGGATATATCCGAATATCCCTAAGCCAAGAGCAAGCCATAAATCGGTTATTGATGACCGAAATGTCCAAGCACCTACCATCGTCAACGATGCAATCAAGGGAGCAAGAATGGAACTAGGAATCAAAATAATACGGGCCACATAACGAAGTCCTGTAAAGGCAAAAATCAAAAACGCCAGGTTAGCCAGAAATAGACTAATTATGAATGGGTAAAGTATGTCAGGACTGGATTCGAAAAGCCTCGGTCCGGGTATCAATCCATGAATTAGAAGCCCTCCTAGCAAAGCTGCAGTAACGGCATTGCCGGGAATGCCCAAAGTCATCATGGGTATTAACGAACCACCGACGACCCCATTATTGGCCGTTTCCGAGGCGAGCACTCCTTCTACGTTTCCTTTTCCGAAACTGCTAGGATCTTTCGCTGTTCTCTTGGCCTCGTTGTACCCTATGAATGACGCAATATCCGCACCTGCCCCGGGGAGCGTTCCCACAAAAGTTCCTAGCACTGCAGAACGTACCGAAGTCAGCTTATGTTTCCAAGCAGCCTTGACTCCCGGCAACAAACTCCCTACTTCACTGATTCGCTTGCCTTGTTGTTCACCGCTATCGTTTGCCAGTTTCATCACTTGAGAAATAGAAAATAAACCAACTAGACCAACTACTATGGGTATACCTTCATATAACGCTGACGATCCAAACGTGAATCTAAGCGTTCCTGATATAGGGTGAGTACCCACAGTGCCGAGTACCAGCCCAAGTGCCGCTGCAGCCAAGCCTTTAATGACCGAACCGGCCCCTAAAGCACCTACCGAAGTCATTGCAAAAATGACGATCCAAAAAAACTCTTGGCTACCAATATTCAGAGCCCAAGCGGCCACCAATGGAGCACCTAACAACAGCACAAACACACCGACCTGACCACCTATGAACGACCCTGTAACAGCCGCTCCCAAGGCAGTGCCTGCCTTACCCTGCTGGGTAAGCGCATAACCATCGAGCATGGTCGCAACTGCCGACGGAGTACCAGGTACGTTTATTAGAATGGCCGAAATGGAAGCACCATAAATAGCACCGCAATAAACTGCGCCGAGAAAAACCAATGCTGCAACCGGCGGCATATTGAACGTAACTGGAACCAAAAGAGCGATTGAAAGCGTTGCCGATATACCTGGCGTTGCTCCCAAGAGAGTTCCCAACAACGCGCCTAAAGCAACCAACAATAGCATGGTCGGAGATAACACGGCAGCAAAGGCATCCATTATTTCATAAGTCATTTGACGCCCCTCTTTTAGATTAACAAGCCACGCGGAAACGCCACGTTGAGGAATAGCTCCACCACCGAGAAGAACACCGCTAGTGCGCCTAGGGAAATCGCCAGAATCAGACCAATACGCCTATTCCCCATAAACCACATATGAGTACATAGATATAGAAAAGTTGAAATGTAAAATCCCAAATAGGTAACTCCCGTAACATAGGCAACAAGAATGACAAACGTCATTATCGTTTTAGACTGTGCGAGAGTCATTGGCTTTCTCCTTGCTTGACGAACTTGCCCACGACGATTGCCGCGCTTAGCACTCCAAACAACAAAATCATTGCCCGAGGCCAAGCACCAGCTCCATGATTAAATCCATATGTATAAAAGAATGCAGCAATCGACAGGAGAACGAAAATCAAGGAGACCAAGCCATCGAACTCTAAACGTTTGATAAAGACTTTCATGGCTTCATACCTAAGCTGTCGTAGCTAGTAGTTTGTGCGCTCATAGAATGAGCGCCATCTGCGTAGCGCCAAATTTAATGTTGACCATCAATCTATATAGCCTGCTTCACGGAATCGCTGGACCTGGCCCTGTACTACGTTTTCCAATTCGGTCATCATTTGATAAAGCTCTTCACCACCTCTTGGTTCGACAAGAGTGATATTTCTTTCTTTGGCTTCTTTTATGTATTGTGGGTTCGAAAAGGCTTCCTCAAGGGCCTGGCGATAGAGAGCAGTGGTTTCCTTTGCCATTCCCGCTGGACCGGCAAATGCACGTGTCGAGCCGAACTCTCCGACATTAACGCCAATCTTTTCTTCGAGAGTTGGGACGTTATCGATTAGTTCTGACCGTTCATTTGAAAATATTGCCGAGTCTTTGGCGCCATCTTCGACTTGTACATAGTCGAAGACGTTACCTATCGTGATATCTATTTCTCCTCCAAGGAATGCGCGACTCGCATCAGCACCGCCAGCGTAAGGGATAAAGGCGAATTTAGCGCCCGTCTTTTCTTCCAAAGCATACAATGCCAGATGATCATCGGAGAGCGGTCCCTGGGCTCCGACAGTGACGCTGCCGGGCTCTTCTTTGGCTGCTTTTATTGCCTGCTCGAGGCTATCGAACTTCGAGCGCTTGCCTAAAATAATAACGTTTGGGTCTATTACATTTACTCCCAAAGGAGTATATGCCTTGAGCCATGGCGCAAACTCGACATCTCTCGCCGCCTGGAGAAGAGGAATATGAGGAAGATTGATTATACCAATGGTGGCGCCATCGGGCTCGGCTGTTGCTAGAGCAGTAGCGCCAATTTCTGTGCCTGCTCCAGGGAGATTCCTAATAACAGTCGCTACGTCTTTTCCGGTCAGGTTTTGTATCGCCTCTTTCCAGTAAGGCATCGTTATTCTGGCTAGTGCGTCCGTAGAGCCGCCAGCCGACGATGCCACGATGACATCAATTGTCGAGGGCACCTTAACCGAGGAAAAGTCTTGCTCTTGTGCATTGGCGTTAAAACTGAGAACCATCGCTACAGCGAATGCAGTTAGCGGTCTAAGGGAGAACTTCATTGTGGTAACTCCTCATTGCTATGGATGATGACGATTTTCCCTACACCACCCGAGAGCTGAATTGCATTGTATATCTAATATATCAGATTCAAGAAAATTTCAGCATCATGAGATCGGATCTGCAAGTGAAAATAGATAACCTTTTTTGGGATCCGAATTATGCTACTGATAAAAAAGGATTTTTTAACCATTAGACTTTATGGTTACGTTCCATGCTGGCTAATCTGATATACTACAAAGGTATGAATTTTGCCACGGCTGTTTAGCTCAACAGAGGACAGAGATAGCCGTCGGGGACGGGGATATGTTTGGTTTTCTTCCGATCCTCGGTTCATAGTCCTGTGAGATCCGCTACGCTTACG
>NZ_PZJU01000052.1 GCF_003206715.1 Salinicola peritrichatus
CTGAATAGTTACGATTTAATTTACTTTTCATTAATTTAAGAGGCGGCTGATTTATGGAGAGCATTGGCGTAGGGCCCTGGATCGCCATCGTGGTGGCGGTGGGCGCCGTCGGCGTACTGGTCGGTTACTGGCTGGGCACCCGGTTGGGCGGGCACAACACCGAACCGATGCGCGAACTCACGCGTGAGCACAAAGCCTACAAGGACGAAGTGCGCGAGCATTTCCAGCAGGTTTCCGCGACCATGACGCGCATGGTCGAGGATTATCGCGAGATGTATCAGCATGTCGCCAAGGGCGCCGAGAAGCTCGCCGACATGCACCACGAAACCGTGATCGAGCCGCCGCCCAAGCCGGAAGCGATCACCCAGGATGCGCGCGCTTCCAGCGACGAATCCCCCCGGAGCGCTGACCCGGCGAAGCCGGCGGCCAAGACGCCGGATAGCGCCGCCGCATCGTCCAAGAGCGATGAGCCGCGTACGACTGGCGAGGCTTCCCGGGCGCAGCAGACCGACACCGCCGACGAGGCACAGACGACGGCCCCGACGCCCGACTCGACCCGTCAGGCTGCCGGTTCTCAAGCGACATCCGCCAAGCAGCGTCCGCAGGATGCCGCCATCCGCGCTGCCGCCGAGGACGCGGCGACCAGACGATGACCAAGCGGTAACCAGGAACGCCGATCGAAGCGGGGGTTGCCGGCTATGGTAGACTGCGACGTCACCTTTACTCAGCAGGCCCCGCTCGATCTCCATGGATGACGTTTCGGCACTAATCGACTCTCTCAACGCCGCCCAGCGGGAAGCCGTTGCCGCGCCTCCCGGCAACATGCTGGTACTGGCCGGCGCCGGTTCGGGCAAGACCCGGGTGCTGGTGCATCGCATCGCCTGGCTGATGCAGGCCGAGGGCGTCTCCCCCTATGCCATTCTGGCGGTGACCTTCACCAACAAGGCCGCCCGCGAGATGCGCACGCGCCTCGAGGCGCTGCAGGGTGTCTCCCTGCGCAACATGTGGGTGGGCACCTTTCATTCCATCGCCCACCGCCTGCTGCGTACCCACTGGCACGATGCCCGCCTGCCGCAGCATTTCCAGATCATCGACAGCGACGATCAGCTGCGCCTGATCAAGCGCCTGCTGCGCGATCACAACGTCGACGACGAACGCTATCCGCCCAAGCAGGTGCAGTACTTCATCGGCGGCTGCAAGGAAGAGGGCCTGCGTCCGCAGCAGGTGCCGGCCCACGGCGACGCCTACCTGGCCAGGATGGTCGAGCTCTACGAGCTCTATCAGCTGACCTGCGAGCGCGGCGGGCTGGTCGATTTCGGCGAGCTGCTGCTGCGCAGCCTGGAGCTGCTGCGCGATACCCCGGCACTGCTCAAGCACTATCGCGAGCGCTTCGGCCATATCCTGGTCGACGAGTTCCAGGATACCAATACGCTGCAGTACGCCTGGCTCAAGCTGCTGGCGGGCGCTGATGGCAATGGAAGGAGCGATGACAATCGCGCCTGCATGACGGTGGTCGGCGACGACGACCAGTCGATCTACGGCTGGCGTGGCGCCCGGGTCGAGAACATCCGCCGCTTCGAGAGCGAGTTCCCGAACACCCGGACCGTGCGGCTGGAGCAGAACTATCGCTCCACCAGCGCCATTCTGGATGCCGCCAACGCGCTGATCAGCCATAACAGCGGACGCATGGGTAAGGAGCTGTGGACCGCGGGCGAGGCCGGCGACAAGATTTCGGTCTATGCCGGCTTCAACGATCTCGACGAGGCGCGCTTCATCGTCGACACCATCGGCGAGCAGGTGCGCAACGGTTTTGCCCGGCGCGAGATGGCGATTCTCTACCGCTCCAACGCCCAGTCGCGGGTGATCGAGGAGGCGCTGATCCGCAGCGGCGTGCCCTATCGCATCTATGGCGGCCAGCGCTTCTACGAGCGTCTCGAGATCAAGAATGCCCTGGCCTATCTGCGCCTGCTGCTCAATCGCGAGGACGACGCTTCGCTGGAGCGGGTGATCAACGTGCCGGCGCGTGGAATCGGTACGCGCACGGTGGAGATCCTGCGCGCGCGGGCGCGCGACGCCAGCGTGTCGCTGTGGCAGGCACTGCACGACAGCATCAGCGACGGCACGCTCAAGGGCCGCGCGGGCAACGCCGTCAACGCCTTCGCCGAGCTGATCGAGCGGCTCGACAACGACACCGCCGGCATGGCGCTGCACGAGATCGTCGATCATGTGATCCAGACCTCCGGACTGGTCGAGCATCACCGCAGCGAAAAGGGCGAGAAGGGCCAGGCGCGGGTCGAGAACCTCGAGGAGCTGGTCAACGCCGCGCGGGCTTTCCAGCAGGGCGAGCCGTTCGATCTGCAGGAAGCCGGCGAAGGCGCGGCGGCGCTGGAGCCGTTCCTCGCGGAAGCGGCGCTCAACGCCGGCGATCACGAAGCCGACGAGTTCGAGGACTGCGTGCAGATGATGACGCTGCACTCGGCCAAGGGGCTGGAGTTTCCGGTGGTGTTCATCGCCGGTGCCGAGGAAGGGCTGTTCCCGCACAAGATGTCGCTGGAAGAGCCCGGTCGCCTCGAGGAGGAGCGCCGGCTGTGTTACGTCGGCATGACCCGCGCGATGCGCAAGCTCTACCTGACCTACGCCGAGATCCGCCGCCTGCACGGTCGCGAGACGCTGGCGCGGCCGTCGCGTTTCCTGCGCGAGATACCCGAGGAGCTGCTCGAGGAGGTGCGCCTGCGCGGCCAGGTCTCGCGACCGCTCACTTCGCGTCCGGAAGTCGGCCTGTCGCACCAGCAGGGCGTGGCGGCGAGCGGCGACCTGCCGTCGTTGTCGCTGGGCCAGCGGGTCAGTCACCCGATGTTCGGCGAAGGCGTGATTCTCGACGCCGAGGGCGAAGGCGCGCGGGCGCGCGTCCATGTCAGTTTCGAAGGCGAAGGCGACAAGTGGCTGGTGTTGGGTTTCGCCAAATTGACGCCGCTCTGACGCCACGCTAGAGCGGCTCACGATACCGTCATCGAATTGACATACTTTTGTGCCAAGATGATGCGATAGGTCGTAATACGTCCAGTATCCGTCGCGCTGCCGTTTCGCCACCCCTGGAGTCATGCATGGATATCACCAGCGATACCCACAGCCAGCACATCTCTCAGCAGTTCAATCAGGATCTCGAGACGCTCAAGACCCAGCTGATGGCCATGGGCGGGCTGGTCGAGAAGCAGCTGCAGGAAGCCGTGACGGCGCTGCTCGAGGGCGACAGCCAGCTGGCGACCCGGGTGCGAGACAACGACACCAGTGTCAACGACATGCAGCTCAAGATCGACGAGGAGTGCACGCGAATCCTGGCGCGTCGCCAGCCGGCGGCCTCCGATCTGCGCCTGGTCATCGCGGTCATCCGCGCCACCAACGATCTCGAGCGCATGGGCGACGAGGCCAACAAGATCGCGCGTAACGCCATCGACCTGATCGACGCCGGACGGATACCCCAGGGCAGCATCGAGATTCGCCACATCAGCGAGCACGTACGCAACATGCTGCGCGATGCGCTGACCGCCTTTGCGCGTTTCGATACCGAACTGGCGCTCAAGGTGGTTCACGAGGATGCCTCGGTGGACAGCGAATACACCACCGCCATGCGCTCGCTGGCGACCTTCATGATGGAGGATTCGCGCTCGATCGGTAGCGTACTGAACGTGATGACCGTGCTGCGGGCGCTGGAGCGCATCGGCGATCACGCCGACAACCTGGCCGAACACGTCATCTATCTGGTCAAGGGGCGCGACATTCGCCATACCCCGATCGACGATCTCGACCAGGAAGCGCTGGGCAAGTCCGGCAAGCGTTGAGTTTGGGTCCGTGTTCGCACACGACGCCGGCCAGACTATGGTAGCTTGTTGATCACGCAACGCATTGTCTGGTTGACGGAAACTGCATGATCTACTCCCTTCAAGCGATTGGCCGCGGCACGCGGTTGGTTCTCGAGCCCGGATTGCGACGTTTCGTCATCGGGCCGATCGTGGTCAACCTGCTGCTCTACGGCGGCACCATCTTCTATCTGATCGAGAACTTCGGCGGCTGGCTCGATTACGGCATGCGCCAGATACCCGACTGGCTCACCTGGCTGGAGTGGCTGATCTGGCCGCTGCTGGTGATTGCGCTGGTGCTGATCGTGTTCTTCACCTTCACCCTGGTCTCGAATTTGATCGCGGCACCGTTCTACGGTTTTCTCGCCGAGAAGGTCGAGACCCGGCTCACCGGGCGGCCACCCAGCGATGAGCGTGGCCTGATCAAGGCCGGCATCGATGCACTGGGCCGGGAACTGGTCAAGCTGGGCTACCTGCTGCCGCGCATGGCGGTGCTGTTCCTGCTCGGTTTCGTGCCGGGACTGAATCTGGTCACGCCGTTTCTGTGGGCGGCATTCTCCGCCTGGATGATGGCGATCCAGTATCTCGACTATCCGATGGACAACAACCAGGTCGGCTTCACCGACATGCGCCGCCGCCTGCGCGCGCGCTGGTGGCCGACGCTGACCTATGGCGCCTGCATGTCGGTGGCAACCTGGGTGCCGCTACTCAATCTGGTATTGTTGCCCGGCGGGGTCGCCGGCGCGGTCATGCTGTGGGATCGCTATTACCGATCCCTGCCCGTCGTCGCTCGTTGAGGATCATCCATGCGTAGCGATCACCACGGATTTCTGGTCTGGTGGTTGGCAGCCAGGGGTTGAAAGCCAAGCCGTAACACGCCATATAATGAAAATAATGACGACGAGGTTTATCGAAGCCGCCGGATGCAACGAAAGCCTTCGAACCGGAATGCAAGTCTTCGAAAAACCTCTTCGATTTCAGGGCGATGAGTTGTACCGGCAACGCCATGCAGGGTTGAGGCCCGCTTGACACAGCAACGCGTTGATCACTATTTTTAATCACCTGCGAGGCGCCCACATCGGGTAACGCCTCCCCACGAAAGGGAGTTTTGATCATGGCTCATAGCTTACCGTCGCTACCGTACGCCTACGACGCGCTGGAACCCAAAATCGATGCAATGACGATGGAGATTCACCACACGCGTCACCATCAGACTTACGTCAACAACCTCAACGCCGCGCTGGAAGGGACCGGTCTCGAGGACGTGCCGGTCGACAAGCTGATGGCCGATATCGAAAAAGTCCCGCAGGACAAGCGCCAGGCCGTCATCAACAACGGCGGCGGTCATGCCAACCACTCACTGTTCTGGACCGTGCTGTCCAAGGACGGCGGCGGTGCGCCGACCGGCAAGGTGGCCGAGGCGATCGACAGCGAGCTGGGTGGCTACGAGAACTTCAAGGAGGAGTTCAAGAAAGCCGCCGCCGGCCGTTTCGGCAGTGGCTGGGCCTGGCTGGTGGTGACTCCCGAGAAGAAGCTCAAGATCACCAGCACGCTGAACCAGGATAGCCCGCTGATGGATGGCCTGACGCCGATCCTCGGCCTGGACGTGTGGGAACACGCCTACTACCTGAAGTATCAGAACAAGCGTCCGGATTACATCGCGGCCTTCTTCGACGTGATCAACTGGGACGAAGTCAACCGTCGCTACGCCGAAGCCACCGCCTAAACGGCAACCGCGGCTTCGGGATGCCTCCGCCCCTCGGCGGGGGCATCTTGCGTTACCTTCCCTCCACCGGCTTTTCTGTTAGGCTGGCGCTCTCGGCGACTCGCCGTTCTCCGGTCCATCCCGCAAGACGATTCGACATCATGACTGCACTTCGCTGCGACGCCACATTGACGTTCACCGATGCAAATAATTTTCAATCGCGCCTGAAAGCGTTTCTGGATGAGTACGATGTGGCCTATCGATGCGACGACCGCCAAGTCGCCGTCGAATTGCCGGGCGGCGAAGCACGCTTTTCGGTCGTCCGGGCCGGCTTGCATCTCGAGGCCGAGGCCGGCGCCCGTGACGGTCTCGAGACGTTGCGTAGCATCATCGAGCACTACGTGGCGCTGTTCGCCGGAGACAATGCGCTGCCGCTGCATTGGCATGGCGACGTCGTCGCGGCGCCGACCTTCGCCAATTTTCGCGAGATGCGGGTGACGCAGGTCGAGGATCTCACGCCGAGCATGCGCCGGCTGACGCTTGCCGGCGAAGACCTGGCCCGCTTCGACCATGCCGAGGAGTGGCACGTGAGGCTGCACTTCCCGCCCGAGGGCATCGCGCGGCCCCAATGGCCGCGTCCCACGGCGGAAGGCGGCATCCAGTGGCCGCCGGAAGATCAGCGTGCCGAGATCCGCTACTACACCATTCGCCGGCTGGACGTCGCCAAGGGCGAAGTCGAGATCGACTTCCTGCTGCATGCCGCACCCGGCCCGGGTGGCGATTTCGCCCGCCGCGCCAGACCCGGCGACGTCTGCGGCATGGCGGGCCCCTACGGACGCGGCGTGGCCGAGGCCTCCCACTATCTGCTGGCCGGCGATGAAACCGCGCTGCCGGCCATCTCGCGGCTGCTGGAGACGCTGCCGGCCAGTGCCCGGGTCGAGGCCTGGCTGGAGGTGGAATCACCGCTCGACGAGCTGGCACTGCCGCTACCCGATCACTGCCATGTCAGTTGGCGCCACCGCTGCCGCGGCCGTGCGCCCAGCGAGCAACTGGCCACGGCGATCGTCGAGGCGATGCCGGACGAACGCGACGACCTGTTCGTGTGGTTCGCCGGCGAAGCGGAGGTCAGCCAGCGCCTGCGCAAACGGCTCAAGCAGGAGTTCGGGCTGAGGAAGGGACAGCATCTGGTGACGGGCTACTGGAAGCGTGAAGCTCACTGAGTCCGCTCCAGTGTGATGCCGAACCGATATTGCATCTTGAATCGGTTGCGTACCGTCGCAGTGCAGCCGCTGCCTTCACGATGCCGATGCCGCGACCAGGCGCGAGGCGGGGAAGACGCAGCGAAAGCGAGCGCCCTTGCCTGGGCGGCTGACGATATCGAGGCGGGCATCGTGGCGCAGCAGCACGTGCTTGACGATCGCCAGGCCCAGGCCGGTTCCGCCGGTGGCGGCGCTACGGCCCTTGTCGATGCGATAGAAGCGTTCGGTGAGGCGTGGGATGTGTACCGGGTCGAAGCCCTCGCCATTGTCCTCGACCTCGACCGCGGCACCGTCGTGCCATGGCTTCCAGCGCAGAATGATGGTGCTGCCTTCCGGCGTGTAGCGCACGGCGTTGAATACCAGATTGGAGACCGCGCTGCGCAGCTCCTGGGCATTGCCGAGCAGCCGGCGTGGCTCGCCCACTTGCAGTTCGAGAGTCTGGCGACCGCCGCTGAGCCCGCGGGCGTCCTCGATGATGCTGGTGAGCAGGGCCGCGACATCGAGTGTGCCGCGATCGTCATCGGGGCTGTCGATCTCCAGACGCGACAGCAGCAGCAGATCCTCGACCAGATTCTGCATGCGCGTGGTTTGGCTCTGCATCTGGTTGAAGCCGCGCTGCCAGCGAGCCGGCAGCTGGTCGGCATGGTCGGCATAGGTTTCCAGATAGCCGGCCAGTACCGTCAGCGGTGTGCGCAGCTCATGCGAGACGTTGGCGACGAAGTCGCGGCGCATCATTTCCAGCTGATGCAGGCGCGTGACGTCGCGCACCATCAGCAGCCGCTCATCGTCGCCAAATAGCGTGATATGAAACTGCAGCGTGCGGTTGTCGTGGATCGGCGACGGCATCAGCAGCGGTTCGCGGTAGTCGCGGCCATTGAAGTAGTCGATGAAGCGCGGGTCGCGTATCAGGTTGGTGACCGGTTGGCCGCGATCGTGATCGGGTTTCAGGCCGAGCATTTGGGAGGCGGCACTGTTCCACCACTCCAGATCGCCGTGGGGATCGAGCATCACTACGCTGTCGCGCATCGCCTCGCAGGAATCCTGGATGCGGCGGAGGATGTCGCGCAGCCGTTGCTGTAGCTGACTCTGCGCCTTCTGATAGGTATACAGCCGGTCGAACAGATCGCCCCATACGCCGGTGCCGGGCGGGGGTTCCTCGCGCGGATGGCGCAACAGCCAGACATAGAGCAGACGCACGTGGCGCAGATGCAAAAAGACGTAGAGTCCGAGCCCGGCGGCCAAGCCCCAACCCAGGCCGGCGGCCAGATTGCCACCCAGTTCGCCGAACAACAGGCCCAGCGCACCGAGCCCGAAGAGCATGTAGCCGAGGCGCCACAGTTCGTTGATCCAGTAGCGCACGCCGTGACTTACTCCCTGGTCGAAAAGCGGTAGCCGGTGCCGCGTACGGTCTGGATCAGGTGCTGATGCGCCTCACCCAGGGACTTGCGCAGCCGGCGGATATGCACGTCGACGGTGCGTTCCTCCACGTACACATTGCCGCCCCAGACCTGATCGAGCAACTGGCTGCGCGTATAGGCGCGTTCCTGGTGCGTCATGAAGAACTGCAGCAAACGGTATTCGGTGGGACCGATTTCCAGCGCGCCGCCGTTCGAGGTCACCCGATGGCTGGTGGGGTCGAGTCGCAGGCCGTCGACTTCGACCGCCTCTTCGATGCCGGGCGGCGTGGCGCGGCGTAGCACGGCCTTGAGCCGTGCCACCAGCTCACGCGGCGAGAACGGCTTGGTGATGTAATCATCGGCGCCGGCTTCCAGACCTTGGACCTTGTTGTCCTCCTCGCCCTTGGCGGTGAGCAGGATGATCGGCATCTCGGCGGTGGCTTCCTCGCGCTTCAGACGGCGGGCCAGCTCGATGCCGCTGGTGCCGGGCATCATCCAGTCGAGCAGGATCAGGTCGGGCTTGTGATCCAGCGCCATGGCGTGAGCGGTCTGGGCGTCTTCCGCTTCGATGACACGGTAGTCGGCCATCTCCAGCGCCACGGCGATCATCTCGCGGATGGCGTCTTCGTCGTCAACGATGAGTACGGTCTTGGAGCTCATGCACATGCCTCGAGTGAGCCGCCGGTTGGCTTCCCGCATGGCGCGAATAGCGCAATGGGGTGCCTCCGGCCGTGACAGAACGGTGACGATTACATCGTGAAAAGATGACAATCATATGACAGGCGTGCCAGCGAACCGCCTAAACGACCGGCCAGAGGGTCAGCACCAGGCCGGTAAACAGCAGTAGCCCCGACCAGAAATTGTTGAGAAAGGCGCGGAAGCAGAGTTCGCGCTCGCGCTCACGGATCAACCACTGCTGGTAGACGAAGGTTGCCGCCATCGCCGCCAGGCCGAGCCAGAAGAAGCCGCCCAGCCCCATCCGGCCGCCGACCCAGGCAAGCAGCGCCAGGGTGGCGAGCTGCAGCAGGCCGATGATCGTTTTGTCCCAGCGTCCGAATAGCCGGGCGGTGGACTTGACTCCGATCTTGATGTCGTCGTCGCGGTCGACCATGGCGTATTGGGTATCGTAGGCGACCGTCCAGGCGACGTTGGCGATCAGCAGCAGCCAGGCCTCCAGCGGCACCTGGCGCGCGACCGCCATGAACGCCATCGGAATGCCCCACGAGAACGCCATGCCCAGCACCACCTGGGGCAGATGCGTGTAGCGCTTCATGAACGGATAGATCGCCGCCAGCGCCGCTCCGGCGAAGGAGAGCAGCACGGTAGGCAGATTGGTGAAGCAGACCAGCACGAAGGCCAGGATCACCAGGCCGACGAACAGGATCTTGGCCTCGCGCTCGCTGATGCGCCCGGTGGCCAGTGGGCGTTCGCGGGTACGTTTGACGTGGCCGTCGAAGTGGCGATCGGCATAGTCGTTGACCACGCAGCCGGCGGCGCGCATCAGATAGACCCCGAGCACGAAGATGATCAGGATACGCCGCTCGGGCAGGCCTCCGGCCGCCAGCCACAATGCCCACAGCGTCGGCCACATCAACAGCCAGGTGCCGATCGGCTTGTCCAGCCGGGTCAGTCGCAGAAAATCGGGCAGGCGGGCGAGGCCGCGAGGGCTGGGCATGGCATTCTCCGAAACGGCAGGGCCTGAGAACCTGTCTACGATCTGCTGCGCGTCGGCCAAACATTGTTGAAAACACTTTCGGAATGCTCATTTAGCCCCATGTAAACTCTGCTTCCTCAAGTGTTTTCGCCTCGTTTGGCTCTAGCTCGCGAGATCGTAAACAGATCCTGAAATCAGTCACTGACTGTACTGCAGACTGATTTTGCTGCAAATAACAGGGACAGTTAAGGAAGCGCTGAATAAAGTGGCAACCCCAGATCCTCGGCCATCTCGCGCCGGAAGCACTCCTGCACCAGCAAGCGGACGTCGCCGTGGCGAAAACGCGAACGACGCAGCCAGAGTCCGTCGGCAGCCGGCGAGACCCGGGCCAGCTCGATCGGGCCGCGTTCGAGATCGGGCTGGGCGAACAGCCAACTGCCCAGGGAGCGCTCGCCCAGCGTGCGCAGTCGTCGGCAGCCGGCGCGATCCAGCGGCGCGATCGAACGCGCGGCGACCCAGGCGCGGTCCCCGCTCATCAGCATCACTTCGCGAATCCAGGCGACGCGGCCGGGCGCCAGGCCCAACGCCCGCGCCTCGTCATGGCGTGGCGCCTCGACGCCCTGGTGCAGCAGCTTGACCCGGAACGGTCGCCGCGAGGCGGCGATCAGGCGCGCGGTCAGCGAATCGGTCGAAGCGATCCAGCGCCACCAGGCAGCTTCCATGCGCGGGCGCTGCACGGCGGCGGGTGTCCAGCGCATCCAGCGCCAGGACTGCTCGGAGGGTGAAAAGGGATGACAATGGCAGGCTGGGGGCACGCGAGACTCCAAAACCGAACAACGCCGTCGCGCCGCGGGGAACGATGGATGGCACGCCCTAGTGTACCATGGGTGCCTGTCTTGACCGACCGATCCCGCTATGAACGCTCGAACCCGCACACCCGAATCACTAACGATCATCGGCACCGGCATGGCCGGCCTGGGACTGGCCCGTGCGGTGCGAAGCCGCGACGCCGAATGCCCGATCACGTTGATCACCGCCGACAGCGGCGACGACTATGCCAAGCCGCTGCTCTCCAGCGCCTTCGCCAAGCGGCAGACGCCGGATGCGCTGGTGATGCGCGATGCGGTGGGCGTTGCCGAAGCGCTGCGGGCCCAGGTTCGCATACACACCCCGGTGGAGGCGATCGACACGCTCAACCGCCGGCTCAGGATCGGCGCCGAGCAGTTGCCTTATGACCAGCTGGTGCTGGCGACCGGCGCGGCCCCGTGGCAGCCGTTCGCCATCGATTCTCTCCTGCGGGACCGGGTATTCCAGATCAACGATCTCGACGATTACCGCCGTTTTCGGGCCACGCTGGATCGTCATCCCGGGCAACAGGCCCGCATCGCCATCATCGGCGCCGGCCTGGTGGGTTGCGAGTTCGCCAACGATCTGCACAGCGGCGGCCACCGGATCGCGCTCATTGCCCCGGAGGCAACACCGTTGCCGCGGCTGTTGCCGCCCCCGCTGGGACAGGCGCTGGCCGAGGCCTTCGACGGCGCCGGCATTCGCGGTTACTTCGAGCGCAGCGTGGCAGCGCTCGGCGACAACGACGGAGAGGTGGTTATCACCCTCGACGACGGTGATCGGCTCGAGGCCGATCTGGTATTGATCGCCACGGGGCTGCAGCCGCGCACGGCGCTGGCGGAAGCGGCAGGGCTGGCGGTGTCGCCGGCCGGCATTCTCACCGACCGTTATCTTGCCACCAGCGAGGCGAATATCCACGCGCTCGGGGACGTTGCCTGTGTCGACGGGCTCAATGCTCCGGGCAACGGCCTGAGTGCGATGTACGTGCAGCCGCTGCAGGCGAGCGCCAAGGCGCTGGCGGCCACGCTCACCGGCACGCCGACTCCGGTGCGTTACGGCGCCTGGCCGGTCATGGTCAAGACACCGCTGTTGCCGGTCGCCGCACTGCCGCCGCGTCAGACGCCGGCACGCTGGCGCATCGAGGGAGAAGCGGGTGATTTCAGCGCTTTCGCCGAGGACGAAACGGGGCGCCTGCTCGGATTTGCACTGACTGGGCGCTGCGTTCGGCGTAAAGTCGAACTGGCGCGAGCGGCCCCCCCATTGCTAGGCTAGCCACGGTGGCTGCCGGGCGCATGAGTCATGAATCGTTACATAAGGCTGGACAAACCGCGCCCCGGACGGCCTATTATGCGCTCGGAGGGCATCTTCCCTCATCGAGAACAACAATGCGTGTCAGGTGACGCCATTGCCAAACCAGGAGGGGCTTTATGCGTAAGCCAGAACTCGCTGCGGCGATTGCCGAGCGTGCGGATCTTTCGAAGGACAAGGCCAGTCAGGTGCTCAATGTCATCATCGACGAGATCACCGAGACAGTTTCCAAGGGTAACGATGTGACATTGATCGGCTTCGGCTCGTTCACGGTTCGTGAGCGTGCCGCGCGTACGGGCAAGAACCCGCAGACCGGCAAGCCACTGGATATTCCCGCCAGCAAGACCGTGGCCTTCAAGCCCGGCAAGGCACTCAAGGACGCCGTCAGCAAGTAAAGGCAGCTTTGGTTCCTGTCACTCATTCGATAGTGAGTGAAACCATCGCCGATCCGCCCGCCGGCGGGTCGGCATTCTCCGATTCCGATAGGGTTCGCGCAAAATAGCATGAAGCTCAAGTTGATGCTGTGGTGGCTCGGCGTGATGCTCAAGCGAGCCCGCTCCCGCAAGGCGGCGTTCCGCGAAGCGCTCGAACGCCTGCAGCGTTTCGATTGGGGCGTGGCAACAGAAGATCTGTCGATCGCACGCCACTACCGCATGACCCCGCAGACGATCGAAAGCCACAAAGGCTTACCGCTGGATCTGGCCCTCGAACTGCGCTTTCGCGACGCCGATAGCGCCGTGCAGTTCCTGCGCAAGCCGTCCCAGCGCGCCTTCCGTGAAGGCCTGTTCGACGGCCGCTTGCGGTTGGTCGGCGACTCCCGCGATCTGGAGCGACTGCAAGGTTTGCTCAAGCATTTGTAAACCTCCTCCCAAGCGGTACCGAAAGAGATGACGAAAACCGCCCATCGAAACCGGAACGGTCTCGATGGGCGGTTCTGCATGGTCGAGCCGAGAGCCGGCCCGGCTCGGATGGCGTCGTTATTCTGCCGCTTCGGCCTCGCTCGAAATCTCGATACGGACATCGTCACCGACGTTGGGGACATACTGGTCCAGGCCGAAATCGCTGCGCTGAATGACCGTTTCGGCATCGAAGCCGATGGCCGGTACCTTGGCCATGGGATGCGTGCCCGCCTTGTTCAGGGTGGCGTGCAGTACCACGGGCTTGGTAATGCCCTTGATGGTCAGGTCGCCATGGACGTCATACTGCTGATCGCCTGTCGCTTCGATCCGCGTGCTCTTGAAGGTGGCCTCGGGGAATTTCTCGACATCGAAGTAGGACGCCTCGAGGAACTCCTCGGTCAGCGCCGGGACGCGGGTATCCACCGTTTTCACCGGGATACTGACCTCGACGCTGGATTGTTCCACGTTCTGGTCATCGAACTGGATGGTGCCCTTCACGTCGCTAAAGCTTGCGGTCGGGTTGGAAAACCCGAAGTGGTTCCAGGACACCACCACACTGGTATGGGCGGGGTCCATCTGATAGGTCGTGGTATCGGCCATGGCGTTGGCACTCAGGGTGCCGGTGAGCAGGGCCAGGGTCAAAGCCGCCTTTTTCAACATCATCGATCGCTTCCTCAAGGGTTGTCTTGATATCACGTACGGGTTTGCTTGCAACAGTCGTGGCCGCCCCGCTGCCGGGGCAGCCACGATAGACATGACGGTCCTTACCGCCTATTGAATAGTGACCGTCGGCAGATCGAACACCAGCACTTCCGCGTCCTCGCCTTTTTCCAGCGTCACGCCGGGCTCGTTGTCGAGCATCAGCGCATCGCCGCCTTCGAGCGCCTGGCCATTGACCGTGAGCTTGCCGCGCACCACATGCACGTAGGATTGACGGCCGGAGGCCAGCGGCAGCTCGGCGCGTTCATCGCCGTCGATCAGCGACGCATAGATGAAGGCGTCCTGCTGCAACTGGAGCGAGCCGTCGCGGCCGTCCGGCGACAGGATCAGACACAGGCGGCCGCGTTTGTCCGCTTCGCTGAAGTCCTTCTCGTCATAGCGTGGCGTGAGATTGGCTTCCCGCGGGAACAGCCAGATCTGCAGGAAGTGCACCGGCTCGCTCGCCGAGTGGTTGAACTCGCTGTGCTGGACGCCGCTGCCCGTGGTCATGATCTGCACCCGGCCCGGCCCGATCGACGACCCGTTGCCGAGGGTGTCTCGGTGTGCCAGTTCGCCGCTCAGCACGTAGGAGAAGATCTCCATGTCGCGATGACCGTGCTGGCCGAAGCCCTGACCGGGGGCGACGCGATCCTCGTTGATCACCCGCAGTACGCTGAAGTGCACGTGCTTGGGGTCGTGGTAACCGGCAAACGAGAACGAGTGATAGCTCTTGAGCCAGCCGTGATCAGCGTAGCCGCGTTCCCCGCCGGGGCGAATCGTCAACATGGCATGTCTCCTTTCGGTGGCGCCGGGAAACCAACATCGGGTTGGTGGCGCGATGGAGATAGCTTATGCATCGAAATAATCGCATACCATCGCCTTTTTACGCATGAATCAATGCATAAAAACGAAAGGTCGAGAAAGCCCCAAGCGTCACGGCGCAGTCGTTTGTCGGTCTCCTCGAGATATCTCGGTCAACGCACTATCGTGATAGCTTCGGCCAGTTCACGCGTCAGCGCCAATGCTGCCTCGGTGCCCTGCGTAGCGAGCGTTTCGACCAGCGCGCTGCCGACGACCACCGCATCCGCCGTTCTGGCTACCGCTGCCGCCGTTTGTCCATCGCGAATCCCGAAGCCGACGGCGATGGGCAGGGTCGTGTGGCGCTTGAGTTCGCCGACTGCGGTCTCCAGTCGATCTTCCATGGCCATATGTCGGCCGCCGGTGATGCCGTTGTAGGCGATGCGGTAGACGAAGCCGTCGCCCTGGGCGAGAAGTCCTGGCAGCCGTTCGGCGGGAGTCGTCGGCGCCACCAGCGGAATACGCGCCAGGCCCAGATCCCGCGCCTTGGCCGTCAGGGCGGCACCATGTTCTGGTGGCAGGTCGACCAGAATCAGGCCGTCCACGCCGGCATCGGCGGCCGCTTGCAGAAAGCGGGATTCGCCGAAGCGTTGGATTGGGTTGAGGTAGCCCATCAGCACGATTGGCGTATCGTCATCTACCTGGCGAAAATCGCGCACCATCTCCAGTGTGCGAATCAGGGTATGGCCGTTCGCCAGCGCCCGCTGACCGGCACGCTGGATCGCCACGCCGTCGGCCATCGGATCGCTGAACGGCATGCCCAGTTCGATGATGTCGGCACCCGCCGCTGGCAGGCGTTCGAGCAGGCGGCGGCTGGTGTCGGCATCGGGATCGCCGGCCATGACATAGGTCACCAGCGCGGCGCGATCGACTTCGCGCAACGTCGCGAAGCAGCGCGCCAGGCGGGTATTCGAAAGCGCTGAAGCCGTATTCATTGCGGATTCTCCCCGAGATGGCGAGTGATGGTTTCCATGTCCTTGTCGCCGCGACCGCTCAGGCAGACCACGACGATCTGGTCCGGGCCCTGCGTCGCCGCCAGGCGCCCGGCGTGGTACAGCGCGTGCGCCGATTCCAGCGCCGGCAGAATGCCCTCCAGGCGGCAACAGAGACCGACGGCTTCCAGCGCCTCGTCGTCGGTCACCGCCACGTAGCTCGCCCGGCCGCTATCGTGCAGCCAGGCGTGCTCGGGGCCGATGCCGGGATAGTCGAGCCCGGCCGAGATCGAGTGGGCGTCACGGATCTGGCCGTCGTCGTCCTGCAGCAGATAGGTGCGATTGCCGTGCAGGATGCCGGGCGCACCGCCGTTGAGACTGGCAGCGTGGCGACCGCTCTCCAGTCCTTCTCCGGCCGCTTCGACGCCGACCATGGCGACCGTCTCGTCATCGAGGAAGGCGTGAAACAGCCCCATGGCGTTGGAGCCGCCACCGACGCAGGCGATGAGCGTGTCCGGCAGGCGGCCCTGCGTCGCCAGCAGTTGCTCGCGGGTCTCGCGGCCGATCACCGCCTGGAAATCCCGCACCATGCGCGGGTAGGGCGCCGGCCCGGCCACCGTGCCGATGATGTAGAAGGTGTCGTCGACGTTGGCGACCCAGTCGCGCAGGGCCTCGTTCATGGCGTCCTTGAGCGTCGCCGTACCGGCATGGACGGGCACGATCTCGGCGCCCAGCAGGCGCATGCGCTGCACGTTGGGCTGCTGGCGCTCGATATCGGTGGCGCCCATGTAGATCACGCAGGTCATGCCGAGACGTGCCGCCACCGTGGCCACCGCGACGCCGTGCATGCCGGCGCCGGTCTCGGCGATCAGCCGCCGGCGCCCCATGCGTTGCGCCAGCAGCGCCTGGCCCAGGGCGTTGTTGATCTTGTGCGCGCCGGTGTGATTGAGATCCTCGCGCTTGAGATAGATTCGGGCGCCGCCGAAGTGTTCGCTCAGGCGCTCGGCAAAATAGAGCGGCGTGGCACGCCCGACATAGTCGCGTCCGAGTTCGGCCAGTCGGGACTGAAATTCGGGGTCGGCACGGGCCGTGTCATAGGCGGCCTCGATCTCACCGATCAGCGGCATCAGGGTCTCGGCGACGTAGCGCCCGCCATAGCCCTTGATGTCGCCGCCGAAAAAGCCGTCGGCGTCGGGAAATGCGTCTGTGTACGTTGTCATGGCGGTTTCCGGTCGATGCGATGATGACAGCCTAGGCTGGCCGCGCGCCGGAAAAAATCGATAAACTCTCCCTGATCTGTGAGAAAAATTCACATGAAAGAGAAGTGTTAAGAGGAAAGTAGTAAAAAGAAGTAAGAAGTAAGAAGTAAGAAGTAAGAGGTAAGGAGTAAGTAAGAGACGGGAAAGACAGAAAACAGGGAGATTCATCGGTATGCCGACACTGCCTTCGCTCAATGCGTTGCGCGCCTTTGAAGCGGTCGCCCGTCTCGGTAGCGTCACCGCCGCCGCCCGGGAGCTGCACGTCACCCACGGCGCGGTCAGCCGCCAACTGCGTTCATTGGAGTGCCACTTCGACACCGCGCTGTTCGACAAGGCCGGTCGTGGACTGGCATTGACCGCTCATGGTCGCGAACTGCAGCGCACCGTGGGCGAAGCCTTCCTGCGTCTGAACGAAGGCTGCGCGGCGCTCAAGCGGCGTCTCGACGAGGCGCCGTTCACCCTGGCCTGCCCCGGCAGCCTGCTGGCGCGCTGGTTGATCCCGCGCCTCGATCGGCTCAATGCCGACCTGCCCGAGCTGCGCCTGCGGGTGGTTTCCAGCGAGAACGAGCTCGATCCGCGTCGCGAAGATGTGGATGCCACGCTGCGCTTCGCCGCCCCGCCCTGGCCCGATGACATGGTGGTGATTCCGCTGATCCCGGAACGCATCGTCGCCGTGGCGGCGCCGGCGGTCTGGACGACGGCCTCGAAGGGTTCGGCCAGGGCGATGCTCGAACGGCTCACGCTGCTGGATACGGCCTCGCGCCCAGAAGCCTGGCCCGAATGGGCGGCGGCCATGGGCGTCGATGACGAGGCGCTGGCCGCGGCCCGATCGGGGGGACGCACGTTCGAACATCTCTACTATCTGCTGGAAGCGGCATTGGCGGGGTTGGGCGTGGCGATCGCTCCGGAGCTGCTGGTGGCGACGGAGATCGAACAGGGACGGTTGGTCGCGCCCTGGCCGGCGGTGGAGACCGCCGCCTCGCTGGGGCTGTGGCTGGCGCCCGGCGTCGATGGTCGGCGTAGCGAGCGGCTTGCCGAATGGCTGCGACGCGAGCTTGCACTCACCTGGATGGGGAGTGACTCGGTGGAGAGTGAGCAGCCGTCGAACGCTCAGTGACCGTCGCTCTCATCGAGAGAGGCGGCGCGCTGACGGTAGAGCTCGCTGGCGCGGGTGAGATGATCGTGCATCGCCTGCTCCGCGGCGTCGGGATCGTTATCGGCGAGACAGTCGACGATTCGACAGTGCTCGCGGACGGAGACGTCCTCCGCCCCGCGGAAGCTGACGATGCCCAGATGGTAGTCCTTGAGCCAGTGCAGCATGGCGCGCGCCGTCGCCGAAAAGATCGGGTTGCCGGTCATGTCGGCGATGGCGCAATGAAACGCCATGTCACGTTCGATGAAGGCGTCGCCGTGCTGGCTCTGCTGCATTTCGTCGATCAACTTGCGCAGTTCGTCGATATCCTCGGGCATTGCCCGTTCCGCGGCCATGCGGACCATGCCGGCTTCGAAGAACACGCGGGCCTGCTTGAGGTGGTCGATATTCTCGGCATCGTCGTCTAGCAGAAAGCGGGCGGTGGTATCGAACTGGGAGATCATCGAGTGCACGGTGACTTCGCTGACCCTGGCACGCTCACCGTGATTGATGGTGATCCTGCCCATCGAGGCCAGTTGCTGCATGGCTTCACGAATCGCCGGCCGACCCACGCCGTAGAGGGCCATCAGTTCCCGTTCGGGGGGCAACTGATCGCCGGGTTGCAGCTTCTGTGTACGAATCAGCGTCAGCAGGCGTTCCAGGACTTCATCCGATAGCTTGCGTCGGCGGATCGGTCCCGTCGCGGTGTCGTTCATGAAATATCCTATCTTCGAAGGCAAATGGCCGTCGGTCGAGCCAATATCGGGAGCCAAGGATAGCCGCTTCGACGATCGGGATCATCTCAGCGACCCCAGCGTTCGGGAACGACGATCTGATGTGTCGCCGCCGCACGATAGGCCGCGTCGACCAGCGCCAGGGTATTGAAATTGTCATCGCCCCGGGTCTCGACCGAACGCCCCAGTCGCTGCGCCTCGAGCCAGTCGGCCTGAAAGGCGAGAACGCTCTGCTGGATCGGAAACCACGGCGATTCGCTCCACGCGGGCGGCTCGGGCCGAACGTCCCGTACCGCGCATCGACCCTCGGCGTCGTGAATTTCCAGCTTGAAGTCCTGACGCAATCGCAGCGAGCCGCGATCGCCGTCGACCTCGATCAGACTCTGAGGGAAGGGATCGTCGGCAAGCCGGGTAGCGTAGCTGCAGTCTACCACGGCGGTCACGCCATCTTCGTGGCGCAACATCAGCGTGGCGACGTCCTCGCCGTTGATCTCGGGATTGACCCGCGTGGTCTCGCAGCCGAGCCGTTCTACCTCGCCGAAAAGCGCGCGAGCGATATCCAGCACGTGAATGCCCAGGTCCTCGATGATGAAGCGCTCTACCTCGGCCAGATAGGGCTGGGCTCGGTAGACGTCGAAACCGCTGCGGTAGCTGATTCGGCCAAAGAACGGGCGGCCGATTTCACCGCTGCGCAGAGCCTCGATCGTCTGACGAATCGCCCGTTGCCAGCGGAAGTTCTCGTGAATACCGAGGCTTACGCCGCGATCGGCGCATAGCTCGATCAGCCGACGTGCCGTCTCCAGCGAGCCGGCAAAGGGTTTCTGGCAGATGATGGCGGCGCCGTGACGGGCCGCCAGCGGCACCAGCGTTGCATGGGCCTGCGTGGTCGTCGCGATATCCACGAAATCCAGCGTTCCGCTGAGCGCCGCGAACATCGTCTCGGCGTCGGTGAACGTATCTTCGATACCGAACAGCGCCTGAAAGCGGGCCAGCCGCTGCGGATCGCGGTCGCACAGCGCCACGATCTCCACGCCGGCGAGATCCTGCCATGCGCGCATCTGATTCTCGGCGAAGAAGCCGCAGCCGATCAGCGCACCTTGAAGCGTCTTCCCTGGCTGTTCATTGCTCATTCGCATGGCTCCGCTGAACGTGTCGCTTTATGCCGGTATCGAGCAAGCGAATTGCTCGGATGAGTGACAGAGGGTATTTAATCGCTCTGATGTGGTCATGTCATCATACCAAAGGTCGAATGACGCTCCGCGCGAAACCCGCCATCATCGCTTCAGGAAGCCCCAGCGGCGGGCCGACGGGAGCGGGCGAATGACGATGAGCGATCCACTGGCGACAGGCCGTTACGGCACGGCGACCGTCGAACCGGCCTTGCAGCCTATCGCGCTGGGCGAGCTGTCGTTTGCCTGGCAGGCCGGGGCGCTGCGCTGGCTGCGCTATGGAGATGTCGAGCTCGTCCGCGGTATTGCGGCGGTGCTGCGGGATCCGCAGTGGGGTACGTTCACACCGCTCGTCGATGATGAGCGGATGGTGCTTTCCGATAACGTCGCTACGCTGATCCAGGCATTCCATCTGCCGCGGGAGGGCGGCGGCGATCCGCCGCTTCACGGACGGCTGAAGGTCGCGGCCACCCGGCGTCGGATCGCGGTCACGCTGGCACTCGAAGCGTGCGCCGCGTTCACCACCGCGCGCAGCGGCCTGAGCGTGCTGTTGCCGCTGCAGGGCTTTGCCGGCGCGCCGGTCGAGGTCACGCACGCCGATGGCCATTGCGAAGCGGCCAGACTACCTCGCCTGATCAGCCCATCGCAGCCGCTGTTCGATATTCGCCGGCTGCGTCTGGCGCCGGCTCCTGGGCTCGAGGTGCAGCTCGATTTCGAGGGCGACGTTTTCGAGATGGAGGATCAGCGCAACTGGTCGGACGCCTCGTTCAAGATCTACAACCGGCCGCTGGCCTGGCCGACCCCCTACGTGCTGGAAGCGGGGGCCGAGGTCACGCAGACGGTTACGGTCTCTCTGATCGATCCCGAGGAGTCGGGCCATGAGCGATGACTGCCAGACGATCCGGCTCGGCGATCCTCTGGCGCTGACTCTACCCTCGATCGGCTGCGGCGTATGGCTTAATCGTCTTCTCGACCTGGAACCGGACCTCGCACGCCTGGCGTGGCAGCTCGATAGCGTGGCACCACGCCATCTGGACGTGCTGCTCGACCTGCGCGATTCACAGGCGCTGGAGAGACTGCCCGGTGTGATGGCTCTCGCCGCCGAGCGGGGCGTGGCGGTTTGGCTCTACGTGGTCTGCGAGGATCGGGATCCCGCGCGGTCGCTCTCATCGTTGGCCAGGCGGCTGGAGAGCGTGCCAGGCGTCCCGGCGGGCATGCTGGTGACGCCGGCGGCGTATCTGAAGAGTTACCAACCGGATGGCGTCTGGCCATCGGGGGCGTCGCCACGCGAGGCGCTGGCCGCGGCGCGCACGCTCTGGCCGGGGCTGGCGCTGGGCGGCGGCGTGCCGACCTACTTCACCGAACTCAACCGCTGCCGCCCGGACCCGGCGGCGATCGATTTCATTACCCATGCCGTCTCGCCCATCGTGCACGCCGCGGATGATCGCTCGGTGATGGAAACCCTGGAGAGCGTGCCGGATATCGTCGCGTCCTGTCGTGCGCTGGCGCCAGCGGCGACCTATCGCATCACCACCACCGCCATCGGCGCCTGGACCAACCCCTACGGCGAGCGGCTCACGCCCAACGACGGCACGCAACGCGTGACACTCAGCGACAACGATCCTCGACAACGAGGGCAGTTCGCCGCCGCCTGGAGCCTCGGTTTCCTGGCTCGAGCGGCGCTTGCCGGCGTCGATTCGCTCACGCTGTCATCGCTCGGCCCGCCGTTCGATATCGGCGACTCACCGCTGCATCCGGTGGGACACGTGATCACGGGGCTGGCCCGGATGTCTGGCCAGACGCTATGCGAAAGCCCTTTCGAGATTGGTCCTCTCGAGATTGACCCTGTCGAAATTAGCAAGGTCAGAAAGCGCAGCGAAATCAGCGCATTGGCGACGTTGGCCTGGCAGACCGCGTTGCCGGCGATCAATGAAGCCTGGATCACGAATTTGACTGCTGAACCATTGGCGCTGGGCCTGAAGCGCATCGAAATCGTCGACGTCACGCTGCTCGAGTCGGAGCGCGACGGATTTCAGCCGACCCCCGAGTTGCGGCGCCGGCTGGAGGAGGGCTGCAGGATCGCCCTGCCGCCGTTGGCGATTCTCAGCGTCCGCTGGCGGGAGTGACCGCAGGCGGACCGCCGCCGGCCGAAGCGATCGCTTTAGACATGCTTCCAGATCTATCCGTCGTGTTCGAGTCGCCAATGTCACCGGCTCTACGACGTTTGCCGTATTGTCGCAGTGGTATGATGACATGATGATCGCATGACGACGCTAACGAACAGCGAGGGAAGCGATCATGAATCAAACAACAGTATCGGCGGTGGAGTCGTCGGCCATACGTAAGGTCGCGTGGCGCCTCGTGCCTTTCGTGGCACTGATGTTCTTCGTCAACTATCTCGATCGTACGGCGATCTCTTTCGCCGCGCCCAACGGTATGAATGTCGACTTGGCCTTGAGTGCGGCGCAATTCGGTTTCGCTTCGGGAATCTTCTTCCTTGGCTACATTCTGCTGGAAGTGCCCAGCAACCTGGCTTTGCACCGCTTCGGCGCGCGCAAATGGCTGGCCCGCATCATGGTTAGCTGGGGTGTGGTGGCGCTGTTGTTCACCTGGGTGGATAGCGCCGGTGGCCTTTACTTTCTGCGCTTCATGCTTGGTGTGGCCGAGGCGGGTTTCTTCCCCGGAGCCATCCTGTTTCTGAGCCTATGGGTACCGGCTCGCTACCGCAGCCGGATTCTAGCGCTGTTCTATCTGGCCCAGCCCTTGACCACGGTGATCGGTGCGCCGCTGGCGGCGGCATTGATTCAGCATGACGGCGCTTTCTTCGGATTGGCGGGGTGGCGCTTCATGTTCTTCGGTGTGGCGGTGCCGGCTATCGTGCTTGGCGTTATCGCTTGGTTCTATCTGGTCGATCGCCCGGCGGATGCGCGTTGGCTGGCGGCCGAGGAAAAGGCCTGGCTGACCGCCGAACTCGAAGGGGAATCCCGCAAGAAGATTGGCGCCAGTCATGAGAAGAAAGGTCTAAAACAGGCATTCTTTAGCGGTCGAGTATGGGCGCTATGCCTGATCTATTTCGGCTTCATCTACGGGCTCTACGCGCTGGCGTTCTTTCTGCCTACGATTATCGGCGGCTTCGAAGCGCAGTTCGGTACTTCGTTCGACCTGATGCAGAAGGGGCTGATCACGGCCATTCCCTACCTGCCGGCCGCCATCGTGCTCTATTTCTGGTCCCGCGATGCCACGCGCCGTGGGGTTCGCCGCTGGCATATCGCCCTGCCTGCCTTCACCGGTGCTGTCAGTGTGCCGCTAGCGCTTTTCATGGACTCGCCGGCCGCCACGGTGGCGATGATCACTATCACGGCGTGTTCGATCTTCGCCGCGCTACCCAACTTCTGGACGTTGCCTACTCGTTTTCTCGACGGTGCCGCGGCGGCAGCGGGCGTGGCACTGATCAACACCATCGGCAATATCGCGGGTTTTTCGTCCGGCTATCTGACCGGTGCGCTGCATGATCTGACCGGGAGCTACACGCTGCCGATGTTCGTGGTCGGCGGCTTCATGGCGATGGCGGGGGTATTGATGTTGCTGATCAGCCGTCAGCCGCGATCCGATATCTCGGCGGTTCGACAGACGGCGGCGACTCGGCATTGATGCACTTCAACCGACTGATCAGCAGGTGGCCAATATGACACTGGGACTGAGCACCTACGCATTCTTCTGGCGCGGATCGGACCGAGTCGAGGCGCCGATGTCGCTGGAAGCGATGCTCGAGGAGACGGCGGCACTGGGTGGAGACGTCTTCCAGATCTGCGACTATCCGGCGATCGAGACCTTCGACGAGGTGCGCCTGGCACAGCTGCGCGCGCAGGCCGAGCGTCTCGGTATCCGGCTTGAGCTCGGTACCAGGGGGATCGCGGCCGATTATCTCGGGCGCTATCTCGATATCGCCGAGTATCTCGATGTCTCGCTGCTGCGCAGCATGCTCTACGCGGGCGATGATCGACCGACCCTCGAGGGAGCGATTCGGCGGCTGGAATCGATTCTGCCGCGACTTCGCCGACAGTCGGTGACGCTGGCACTGGAAACCTATGAGCAAGTCGCCGTCGCCGAGCTGATGGGCGTGATCGAGCGCTTCGACGATCCGCTCGTCGGCGTCTGTCTCGACCCGGCCAACTGCGTCGCCGCGCTGGAGAGCCCCGAATCGGTGATTGCACGTACCGCCGAGCGAGTCGTCAACCTTCACGTCAAGGACTTCCATTTTACCCGCGCGGCCGGCTGGGTCGGCTTTCAGCTCACCGGCTGCCCGCTGGGAGAAGGACAACTGCCGTTCGACGCCATGATTCAGCAAGTCGACCCGGTGCCCCGCGGTATTTCTCAGGTCATCGAGCACTGGCTGCCCTGGCAGTCGGATGCGGCGACGACCTGCCGTCTGGAGTCCGAATGGACCCGGCATAACCTAGACTTTCTAAGGAGCTACACAGCATGACGCAGACATATCGATCGATCGCGCTAGTCGGCGCCGGCGGCAAAATGGGTATGCGCATTTCCGAGAACCTGCAGCGCAGCGATTTCAACGTGTACTACTGCGAGAACGCCCCGGAGGGCCAGCAGCGCGTGCGCGACGCGGGGAGAAACTTGTCGACCATCGATGACGTCATCGCCGACTGCGATCTGCTGATCCTGGCGGTGCCGGACATCGTGCTCGGCAAGGTCTCCGAGGCGCTGGTACCCAGGATGAAAGCCGGCGCGACGCTGCTGACGCTGGACCCGGCCGCGGCCTACGCCAACCTGCTTCACCAACGGGATGACGTTCGCTACGCGGTGGCGCATCCCTGTCATCCGTCGGTCTTCCTCGAGCGTTACACGCAGGAAGAGCATGCCGATGCTTTCGGTGGCGTCGCCGCGACCCAGTCGGTGGCGGCGGCCTTCGAAAGCGGCAGCGATGGGGAAAGGGCGGCGTTGGAGGCGGTGATCCGGGTGATGTACGCCCCGGTCGACGACGTGCACTGGATCACCGTCACCCAGCTGGCCTATCTCGAGCCGACGCTGGTGGAAACGGTGACCTGCATGCTCGGCACCTTCATGAAGGAGGCGCTGGACGAGACCGTCGCGCGTACCGGCGTGCCGCAGAAAGCCGCCGAGGCGATGCTCTTCGGCCATATCCAGATCGCGCTGGCGGTGGCGTTTCGCAGTACCAATCCGTTTTCGGACGCCTGCATGATCGCCATCGACTACGGACGGGAAAATATTCTGCGCGACGACTGGAAGAAGATCTTCGATCAAGCGGAACTCGACAAGGTGATCGCCCGCATGCTCAAGATCGACCGCGTCCGGCGCGACGAGGTGGCGCCGGAGACAAGTTCATGACATGAGGCTTCACGGCTGATTCGCCTGCTCCCGGGCCTGCATGCGCTCCATGGCGCGCCGATAGGAGCCGTTGCGCACCGACCAGCGCACCACCGGAGCGATGGTGCGAATGCCACTGCGCACGGCGTGACGCTCGAGTTGCGACATCTCCAGGCTCAGCAGCGTCGCCGCCCAGGGCGGTAGCAGATCGATGCCGGCACGCATGAACAGCGCGCCGACCGGGCGGATGACCGGACTCGGCGGCAGCGCATGCAGCAGCACGTCGATGACGTCGCGGGTGCGGGCGTCGCAGACCAGGTATCGCCGCTGACGTTCCAGATAGGCATCGATCGCCGCCCGCTTACGCGGAACGTCGCGTGCGCCCAGCGCCTCGGCCACGCGGGCGGTCTCGTCGAAGTAGCGGTCCTGCGCCTCGAGGCTCAACCGAGGGTTGCGGTAGCGCAGATGCGCGGCCAGGAAGCGGCTCATTTCGGCGACATGAACCCACACCAGCAGTTCAGGGTCGCTGGCCGCGTAGGGCGTGCCGTCGGCGGCGTGGCCGTGGACGCTGTCGTGAACCCGGCGCACCCGCTCGAGGATGCGTTCGGCGTCGTCGCGGGAGCCGAAAGTCGTCACGGCGATGAACTGACTGGTGCGGCGCAGGCGGCCGATCATGTCCTGGCGGAAATTGGAGTGATCCCACACCCCGGCCAACGCCAACGGATGCAGCATCTGCAATAGCAGCGCGCTGATGCCGCCGCACATCATCGAGGTGAAGTCGCCATGGACACGCCAGGCCACCGTGTCCGGCCCGAACAGGCCGGGATCGCCCTTGGGCTGGGTATAGTCGACGCCGCCGAGCGTGCGCCCGGTCAGATGGCTGATGCGATTCTCGATGGCGTCGCGCAGAGAGGTCAGGGGCATGGAGCGTCAGGAGGCATCGGGGTGGAGGATCTCGCCATCCGCGGCGGGCACGCCTTCACGGATGGCGCGGGAAAACGCCTGGCTACCCGCATTGTACGGCACCGCCTGGGCGCGTGGGTTGATATAGCCGCGCTGGCGCAGGAAATCGAGCGGATGGCTGGTGTCCAGGCCGCCCACGTCGTAGACGTATTCCGGCAGGTAGCCGGAGAGGATCAGGCGGATGTCCTTGGGCAGCCCCGGCACGATCTTGTCGACCATGTCGAACACGATGGTGGTGCAGTTGCTGGTCAGGGTGTTGTAGAACGCGGGCTCGCGGCGCAACCGCTCGGCCTCGTCCAGATAGGCCAGGAACAGCTCGCGGCGTGCCGCTGGCGTCAGCCCCACGCGATAGAGATAGACGTCCTCGCCTCTGATATTGCTGCGCAGGCGCAGGATGTCGTTCTCGTCGGCGGCGATCAGGTTGATCTCGAACTGCTTGAAGAAACCGCCGCTGATCGAGAACGCCTCGTTGCGTTCGCGCCGGATCTCCACCGAAAAGGTCAAATGATCGCCATCGTCAAAGCCGAAGCTGACCAGGGTGTGGGCGATCGCCGGGCCCATCCAGTAGGAAACCACCATGTCCACCGAATCGAGCCGCGCCAGATCGTATTCGCGAGTCTCCCAATGCGGCGTGGCGGTGTCGGGCGTTCGCCATTCGAAGTCGCGCACGTTGTGCAGCCGGATGCGGTCGCCGTCACGTTCGTAAGCAAGCTGGCGCGCCACGTCCGGCGCCCAGTTACGGTCGTTGCTGGGTTCGAGGCTCTGCCACCAGCTCACGGCCGCGATCAGTGCCAGCACGAAGACGAAGCGTGTCGCTACCGAGGCACGATGTCGCCACCAGGGCGCAACCAGCGCCGCTAGGCCAAGCAATGTCCAGAAGATAATTGCGGCGATGATCAGCGCCTGCGGGCCGGGCAGCTGGAAATGCAGCGCCAGCACGCCCCAGGCAGTGACCGCCAACAGCGACAAGGCTCGCACGACATGGCCCAGCACGCGAAGCGGCTGGCGCCAGCGAGGTCGAAGCGTGGAAGCAGTCATGGCGATCCTTTGCCCGAAAATCGTCGATGGCCCGATGTTGCCGGAGTCGGGGTGGGGAATAAAGGCGCGGGCGTTGCGGTCGATAACGGCAATGGCGTTATACTAAAGTCTAATGCGCCTGGACCGACGTGGTGGCGACTCGGGGATGTTGGGGTGCTGTCGCCGCCCGCGCCGACGGGCTATCGTGTGATCAGTGTCGCGACCCTGGAGAAACCGAGATTTCCGCTTCGCTTTCCCACTCCCTGCGCCGTCTGTGGACGCTCGACAAGTTCGCCTACAGCTTTCGTGTCTTTGTGGCGTTCAGCGGTGCCATCGCGCTGAGCTGGTATCAGGACCAGATCGCGCTGGCCATACCGCTGTTTCTGGGCATCATCGCCAGTGCGCTCTCCGAGACCGACGACAACTGGGAAGGACGCGTGCGGGCGCTGCTGGTCACGCTGATCTGTTTTGCCGTCGCCTCCCTCTCGGTGGAGTTGCTGTTTCCCTGGCCCTGGCTGTTCGCGCCCGGCCTTGCGCTTTCTGCCTTCACTTTCATCATGCTCGGCGCGGTCGAGCAGCGTTATGCCACCATCGCCTCGGCCACCCTGATCCTGTCGGTCTATTCGATGATCAACATCGAACAGCACGGCGGCACGACGGACGGGGATTTCTGGCACCAACCGCTGCTGCTGGTCGGCGGCGCGGCCTGGTACGGCGCGATCTCGGTGATCTGGTGCGCGCTGTTTTCGCGCCAGCCGGTCAAGCAGAGCATGGCGCAGCTCTACCGGGAGCTGGGTGAGTATCTGATCATCAAGGCGACGCTGTTCGAGCCGCTCAGAGGTGTCGACGTCGAAAGTCGTCGAGTGGCGCTGGCGCGTCAGAACGGGCGTGTAGTCACCGCGCTCAACCAGGCCAAGGAGATGATCTTCCGACGTCTGGAAGGGCAGCGTGGTAGCCGCAAGCTCAATCGCTATCTGCGCCTCTACTTCATCGCTCAGGACATTCACGAGCGGGTCAGCGCCTCGCACTATCCCTACTCGGCGCTGGCGGAAACCTTCTTCCATCATGACGTGCTGTTCCGCTGTCAGCGCCTGCTCGACCAGCAGGGCCGCGCCTGCAAGCGGTTGGCCAAGGCGCTGTTGCTGCGCCAGCCGTTCGAACACGGCCAGAGCGAACAGGCGCTGGAGGATCTACGCGCCTCGATCGTCTACCTGCGTGCTCAGCGCAACCCGGAATGGACGCCGTTGCTGCGCTCGCTGCAGGCGCTGGGGCGCAATCTGGCGACGCTGGAGGACCAGCTTTCCAGCGCCCACAATCCGGATGCGGTCGCCGACCAGAAGGACGCTAGCCTGTTCGATCGCTCACCGCGCAGCTTCAAGGACGCCTGGGAGCGGGTCCGGCTCAATCTGACACCGGGCTCGCCGACCTTTCGCCATGCGCTGCGCCTGTCGACGGCGTTGCTGGTCGGCTACGGCGTGCTGCACCTGGTACATCCGACGCAAGGTTACTGGATCCTGCTGACCACGCTGTTCGTCTGTCGGCCCAACTTCGGCGCCACCCGCCGCTTCCTGTATCAGCGTATCGTCGGCACGGTGCTCGGACTGGTGCTGGGCTGGGCGCTGATCAGCCTGTTTCCCGATCCGCTGGTCCAGTCGCTGATCTCCGTGGTGGCGGGCGTCATCTTCTTCGCCAATCGCGAAAAGCACTACGTCATCGCCACCGCGGCGATCACCACGCTGGTGCTGACCAGTTTCAATCAGGTCGGCGACGGCTTCGACCTGATCCTGCCGCGCCTGATCGATACCCTGATCGGGGCGCTGATCGCGGGCCTGGCGGTGTTCTTCATCCTGCCCGACTGGCAGGGGCGGCGGCTGCATCGCGTCGCCGCGTCGGCACTGGCCAACAGCAGCCGCTACCTGCGCGAGATCGTTCATCAGTACGAGACCGGCAAGCAGGACGATCTGGCCTACCGGCTGGCGCGGCGCAACGCGCATAATGCCGATGCCGCGCTTTCCACCGTGCTCGCCAACATGCTTCAGGAGCCGGGCCACTACCGCAAGAAGGATGCCGACGAGGGGTTCCGTTTCCTGGTCGTCTCGCACACCCTGCTGGGCTATCTCTCCGCCCTGGGTGCCCAGCGCGGCACCCTGACCGCCAGCGAAGCCGATGCCGAGCTCTATGCCGCTGCCCGGCGCATCGCCGATCGCTTCGACGAACTGGCGGACCATCTCGCCACGCGCCAACCGATCGCCGACCTCAAGGCCGAACAGAGCGCGCTGATGGCGATCTTCGAGCAGGAACCGACCAGCGCGCAGGATGACGCCGACGACGAACGGCGCCTGGTCCAGACCCAGCTGCTGCATATCAGCCGTCAGTTGGTGCCGATCAGCGAGGCCGCCGCGCGGTTGGCGGCGCGGCCGGTGGAGGCGCCGGGCGAGGGGAAGGGTAGCGAGGAGGTTGATGGAATAGCCGCCAAGAGCGCTTGAAACATCGGGCGCTGCGGCCAGGCCTCAAACCTGCCCGTAGCGCCCCGCCTCATCCCCCAGCCAACGCTGGATCAGCGGGTCGGCGGCGTCCGGGGCTTCCTCGAGCAGCGCCTGGGCCAGTGCGGTGACGGTGTCGAGCAGGTCGCGGTCGCGTTCGAGATCGGCGATCTTCATCTGCGCCAGGCCGGTCTGGCGAGTGCCGAGCACTTCGCCGGGACCGCGCAGTTCGAGGTCCTTTTCCGCCACCTTGAAGCCGTCGGTGGTGTCGCGCAGGATGCCGAGGCGCTGTCGCGAGTGATTCGACAGCGGCGGGTGATAGAGCAGCACGCAGTAGCTGTCGACGCGTCCGCGCCCGACCCGGCCGCGTAGCTGGTGCAGTTGGGAGAGCCCCAGGCGCTCCGGATTCTCGATGATCATCAGGCTGGCGTTGGGCACGTCGACGCCGACCTCGATCACCGTGGTCGCCACCAGCAGGTCCAGTTCGCCGCGCTTGAACGCGTCCATGACGTCGGCTTTTTCCTGGGCCTTCATGCGCCCGTGGACCAGCCCGACATTGAGTTCGGGTAGCGCTTCCACAAGCGTATCGCGAGTCACTTCCGCTGCCTGGCAGGTGAGCGCTTCCGACTCCTCGATCAGGGTACAGACCCAATAGGCCTGGCGGCCTTCGGCACAGGCGTTGCGGATGCGCTGGATCACCTCCGGGCGGCGCTCGTCGGGCACCGCGACGGTGTGTACCGGCGTGCGCCCCGGAGGGAGTTCGTCGATCACCGACAGGTCGAGGTCGGCGTAAGCACTCATTGCCAGCGTGCGCGGAATCGGCGTGGCGGTCATGATCAGCTGGTGCGGGGTCAGCCCGCCGGCTTCGCCTTTCTGGCGCAGGGCGAGGCGCTGGTGGACGCCGAAGCGGTGCTGCTCGTCGATCACCGCCAGGCCCAGGCGCTGGAAATGCACGTCGTCCTGAAACAACGCATGAGTACCGACGACCACCTGCGCGCGACCATCGGCGATCGCCGCCTTGGTGTCCAGCCGCGCCTTGCCCTTGAGCTTGCCGGCCAGCCAGCCGACCTCGATGCCGAGCGGTTCGAGCCAGGTGCGGAACTGGCGGAAGTGCTGTTCGGCCAGAATCTCGGTGGGTGCCATCACCGCCGCCTGGCAACCGCCGGCGATGGCGGAGAGCACCGCCATCGCCGCGACCACTGTCTTGCCTGAGCCGACATCGCCCTGTACCAGCCGCAGCATCGGCACTTCGCGCTCGAGATCGCGACCGATCTCGTCGAGCACGCGCTGCTGGGCCCGGGTCAGCGAGAAGGGCAGTTGCGTCAGGAAGCGAGCCCGCAGATGGCCGCCGCCGGTGAGCGCGGGGGCACCATCGGTCTGAATGCGCAGGCGTACCTGGCGCAGGCTCAACTGATGCGCCAGCAGCTCTTCCAGCGCCAGGCGGCGTTGCGCGGGATGGCGGCCCTCGCTCAGGCGCTCCTGCGGTGCGTCCGGCGGCGGCTCGTGGAGATAACGCAGCGATTCGACCAGCCCCGGCAGGCGGAAACGTTCGCGCAGCGTCGGCGGCAACCAGTCGGGCAACTCCTCGGGGGCGGCGGTCAGCCGCTTCAGCGCCTGCTGGATCAGCGCGCGCAGACGCGGCTGGGCAAGGCCCTCGGTGGCCGGATAGATCGGCGTCAGATGCTCGTCGACCGGTGCCGAATCGGCCTGGATCAGGCGGTATTCCGGATGATAGATCTCCAGCCCGGTGCTGCCGGCGCGGGCCTCGCCGAAGCAGCGCACCTTGGCGCCCCTGACGAACTGCTGCTGCTGGGCCGGCGAGAAATGGAAAAAACGCAGGCTGAGAATGCCGGAGCCATCCTTGAGCCTGACCAGCAGGCTGCGCCGGCGGCCGCGAACCACCTCGGCGGCGCCGACCTCGCCCTCGACCACTGCCTCGGTGCCGGCGCGCAGGGTGCCGATCGGCGTGATGCGGGTGCGATCCTGATAGCGCAGCGGAAGATGAAACAGCAGGTCGACGACACGTTCGATGCCCAGTCGCGACAGTTTCCCGGCCAGGGCTTCGCCGACGCCGGCGAGCGTGGTGACAGCGGCATCGAGGCTCATGCAGCCTCGACGTCGCTACCTTGGACCCGGTCGATCGCCTCGATCAACGCATCGATCGCCTTGGGACGCGGAAAGCTGGCGCGCCAGGCCAGCGCAACGCTGCGTGTCGGCGCATCGCCCTTGAACGGGCGGCTCTCCAGCAGGCCGCCTTCGTAGTGGTTTGTGCCGATCGCCAGCTTGGGCAGCACCGTGATGCCCAGTCCGGAGGCGACCATATGGCGAATGGTCTCCAGCGAGCCGCCTTCGGCGATCAGCGTGTTGGAAGGGTTGTTGAGCTGCGCGCTGATCGCGGGGCAGGCTTCCAGAATCTGGTCGCGGAAGCAGTGGCCCTCGCCGAGCAACAGCAAACGCTCCTTGAGCAGATCTTCCTTGTCGATCGCCGCCCTTCCGGTCCATGGATGCCCGGCCGGCAACAGCACCTCGAATGGCTCCTTGTAGAGCGTCTTGGTGACCACGTCGGGCTCGTTGAACGGCAGCGCGACGAAGATGGCGTCGAGTTCGCCGCCGCGCAGCTTGCGCCGCAGCACGCCGGTGAGATTCTCTTCGATGTAGAGCGGCATCTGCGGCGCGATGCGTGACAGCGCCGGGACCAGGTGCGGAAAAAGATAAGGGCCGATGGTATAGATGGCGCCGATGCGCAGCGGACTGATCAACTGGTCCTTGCCTTCGCTGGCCATTTCCCGGATCAGCGTGGCCTGTTCCAATACGCGATGTGCCTGCTCGACGATGCGCTCGCCCAGCGGCGTGACCTGGACGGTGGACTTGGAGCGCTCGAACAGGGCGATGCCGAGCTCTTCTTCCAGCTTCTTGACCGCCACCGAGAGCGTCGGCTGTGACACGAAGCAGCGCTCGGCGGCACGCCCGAAATGGCGCTCCTGAGCCAAGGTTACGATATAACGGAGTTCTGTTAGAGTCATGAGGTGGGACCGAAAGGCTCCCTGTCGCACGAAATTGGGTACGTAATACTCGTGGTTATTCGCGTCTTCACGGACGAGTCAACAAGGACGTTTTACCAAGAGGCTAGGGAAAGGTGAAGAAAACAACGTTAATTCTTGGCTGCGGCGATATCGGCACCCAGCTCGGGAAGCAATTGATCGAGGCCGGTCACCGTGTCGTCGGCGCGCGTCGCCATGCCGACGCGCTCGACGGCACCGGGATCGAGCCGGTGGCGCTGGACGTGACCGACGAAGCCGCACTGGCGGCGTTGCCCGATGCCGATATCGTAGTCTATGCGGTGACCGCCGACCGTTTCGAGGAGTCCGCCTACGAGGCGGCCTATCCGCAAGGCCTGAAGGCGATACTTCGGGAGTTCGCCGGGCGCGACAGGACACCGCAACGGCTGTTCTTCGTCTCTTCCACCAGCGTCTATGCCCAGCACGAAGGCGAAGAAGTCGACGAAGCTTCGCCCACCGAGCCCAGCGGCTTCTCCGGTAGCTTGATGCGCGAGGCCGAGCAGATACTGCTCGAGCACGAGCTGCCGGGTACCGTGGTGCGCTTCTCCGGCATCTACGGCCCGGGCCGCGACCGGCTGATTCGCCAGGTCGGCGAAGGCCGTATCGCCGCCGCCAATCCGCCGCTGTACTCCAATCGCATCCACCGCGACGACTGCGCCGGCGTTCTGGCCCATCTGATCCAGATGGCGCTGGAGGGCAAGCCGCTGGAGCCGATCTACCTCGCCAGCGACTGCGATTCCGCGCCGTTGCACGAGGTGATGGCCTGGATCGCCAAGCGTCTCAAGGTGGAAACGCCCGATGTCATTCAGTCGCCGCTGCGCCGTCGCTCGAGCAAGCGTTGCAACAATCGGCGCCTGCTCGACACCGGCTACACCTTTCGCTACCCCTCCTTTCGTGAAGGCTACGCCGACGTGCTCAAGCGGGGGGGTTACCTGCCGGAGGCCGAGAAGGCCTGAGAATTTGACAAACTACTGCGCTCGCCCATGCGGCGTTGAGTCGGAGCGCAGCGGAGACAACAGCCAAAGGCTGGCCCGAAGGGCGAGCGAAGCGAGTCAATCCGCCTCAGAATGCTCATTTACTACTTGTAAACTGCGCTTGTTTGACGCGCGACATCCTTGTCGCTCGCTCTGCGAGCAGCGGAGCTGCCCAAATCGTCAATCCTGACGATTTGTCGGCGGATTTCGCCTTGCCTGACCATCGCTCGTGACGTTTGTCAGCATCCTCGTCTGATTCGCACCGGCAACGGCCGTGCCGAAGATGACGGATCGATGGCAAAGCGATGTCATGAAAATGACGGCTTTGGCTAACTGCCTGATGTCGTGAAGAAAGCGCCCGAGAGCGCTTTCTTTGCGTCGGGGCCCGCGCCCGATCCTGTCATCAATTCTTAATTGTCTAGATAAATAACCGTCATCCGACGTCGCCAGACTGTGTCCAACACTTTCTGGGGACGATTCGTATGACCGCCATCATTCGCGTCGAACGACTCGACAAATCCTTCGGCTTCCACGCCGCGCTGAGACAGGTCGATTTCGCCATCGAGGCCGGCGAGATGGTCACGCTGATCGGTCCCTCCGGTTCCGGCAAGTCGACCCTGCTGCGCCATCTCGTCGGTCTGACCCGCGCCGACCGCCACTCGCACAGCCGCGTCGAGGTGTTGGGCCGCGACGTGCAGCGACAGGGGCGCCTGGTTGGCGCCGGTCGCGATCAGCGTCGGCGCACCGGCTACATCTTCCAGCAGTTCAATCTGGTCGGGCGCCTGAGCGTATTGACCAACGTGCTGATCGGCCGTCTCGGCGCGATGCCGCGCTGGCGCGCCCTCATCGGGCGTTTCATCCAGCACGAGCGCGACCTGGCGCTGCGGGCATTGGAGCGCGTGGGCATCGTCGGCCTGGCACATCAGCGCGCCAACACGCTTTCCGGCGGGCAGATGCAGCGCGTCGCCATTGCCCGCGCGCTGGTGCAGGACGCCGAAGTCATTCTCGCCGACGAGCCGATCGCTTCGCTCGACCCGCGCAGTGCCCGCGAGGTGATGGAGATCCTCCAGCGCATCAATCGCGAGGACGGACGCACCGTGGTCGTCACCTTGCACCAGGTCGAGATCGCGCGCCGCTATTGCCGCCGTGCCATCGCCCTCAAGCAGGGCCGGCTCTATTACGACGGCCCCATCGAGGGGCTGACCGATGCCCGCCTTCAGGCGCTTTACGAGAACGCCGGCCTCGATGAACTCGCCGCGCGGCCCGCCGACACACGAATCGCGCCACCGCTGCACGCGGTCGGGTGAAGCGAGCGACCGAATGACCCATGACACAACCACCGATCCTTCGAGGAATCCGACATGATCGCATCACGTCTTCGCCGTGCGGCCCTGCCGCTGATCGCCGGTCTCGGCCTGCTCGGTAGCGGGTTGACCCAGGCCGACGACGCCCTGCGCTTCGGCATCATCTCCACCGAATCGAGCCAGAACCAGGCTGGCCAGTGGCAACCGTTCCTCGACGACATGTCCCAGGAACTGGGTGTCAAGGTCGAGCCGTTCTTCGCCACCGACTATGCCGCAGTGATCCAGGCGATGCGCTTCGACAAGATCGATCTCGCCTGGTACGGCAACAAGTCGGCGATGGAAGCGGTGGATCGCGCCGGCGGCGAGATCTTCGCCCAGACCGTTGCCGCCAACGGCGCGCCGGGCTACTGGAGCCTGATGATCGTCAACAAGAATAGCCCCTACGATTCGGTCGACGACGTCCTCGCCCACGCCAGCGAGCTGACCTTCGGCAACGGCGATCCCAACTCCACCTCGGGTTACCTGGTGCCGGGCTACTACGTCTTCGCCAAGAATCATGTCGATCCGAACACCGCGTTCAAGCGCACGCTGAACGCCAATCACGAAACCAACGCGCTGACCGTGGCCAACGGCCAGGTCGATGTCGCCACCTTCAACACCGAGAGCATGGAGCGCCTGGAAGTCACCCATCCGGACAAGGCCAAGCAGCTCAAGGTGATCTGGAAGTCGCCGCTGATTCCGTCCGATCCGCTGGTCTGGCGCACCAACCTGCCCCAGCAGACCAAGGACAAGCTGCGCCAGTTCTTCCTCAGCTACGGCGACACGTCGGCGCAGAAGCAGATTCTGGAACCGCTGCAGTGGTCCGGCTTCGCCGCCTCGGACAACGATCAACTGCTGCCGATCCGCCAGCTCGAACTGTTCAAGCAGCGCGCCCAGGTTGCCGCCGACGATTCGCTGGATGCCGCCGACAAGCAGCAGAAGCTGGCCGATTTCGACGCCAAGCTCGAAGCGCTGAACCAGCGCATGGAAGCGCGTGAAGCGGCGCAGAGCCAGCAGGCCGACAACACCACCGCCATGGCGACACCGTAAGCGACATGACGATCCGGGGGCGCGCTGTCGCCCCCATCGATCTACCCGGAGTCCCTGCATGATCCCGACCTCCACTCTCGATTCTCGCGCCCAAGCCGGCAAGCGCAGCTGGCGCCAGTTGCTCGGCTGGGCGATTGCCTTGGCCGTCCTGGCCTGGGCCTGGCAGGGCGCCGAAATGGCGCCAAGCCTGCTCATCGCCAACGCCGGCAACATGGCCACGCTGGCGGCCGACTTCGTGCCGCCGACCTTCGGCAATCTGCAGCACTACATCGATCAGATGCTGGTGACTATCCAGATCGCTATCTGGGGCACGCTGCTGGCGGTGCTGTTCGCGATCCCGTTCGGGCTGCTCTCCTCCGACAACCTGGCGCCGTGGTGGATCAACCAGCCGGTGCGAAGGCTGATGGACGCCTGTCGGGCGATCAACGAGCTGGTGTTCGCGATGCTGTTCGTGGTCGCCGTCGGCCTGGGGCCGTTCGCCGGGACCCTGGCACTGTTCGTCCACACCACCGGCGTGCTCGCCAAGCTGTTCTCGGAAGCGGTGGAAGCCACCGACGCCGGGCCGATGGAGGGCGTTCGCGTCACCGGCGCCGGACGACTGGAAGAGGTCATCTTCGGCCTGATCCCGCAGGTTCTGCCGCTGTGGATCTCGGTCAGCCTCTATCGCTTCGAGTCCAACATCCGCTCGGCCACGGTGCTCGGCATGGTCGGCGGCGGCGGCATTGGCGTCTCGCTGTGGGAGACCATGCGCGGATTTCAGTACACCGAAACCGCCACGATCATGCTGGTGATCATCGTCGCGGTGACGCTGCTGGATATGGCGTCGCAGCGTGTGCGCAAACGCTTCATCTAGGCCGTGACGAAAACTGCCTGCGCTCGCCCATACCGCGTTAAAAATCGGCTCACTGAACGTCAGTTCAGAACGTCCGAAGGACGGCCCAGAGGGTGAACGAAGTGAATCAAATGCTCATTTACACATACGTAAACTCCGCTTTTTCGCCAATTTTTGCCTTGTCTGGGCTTCGCTCGGCGACTTTTCGTAGACGGCCTAAGGGATCTTTCAATCCAGGTTTTAGCGGATCCGATGATGTCTAGACAAATTTCGACGATACCGCGCTACCGCGAGCTGGCCGAAGTGCTGGTGCGCGAAGTGCGCACCGGTTACGCCCCCGGCGATCTGCTGCCGACCGAGGCGCAGCTGGCCAAGCGCTTCGCGGTCAATCGCCACACCGTGCGCCGGGCGCTGGACGAACTGGTCGCCGCCGGCATGGTCACTCGCCATCAGGGGCGCGGTACCCAGGTCGTCGACCGCCGGCTCGACTACGCCGTCAGCGCCGGCAGCAAGGTGACCCAGAACCTGGCCGGGCTGGGCCTGCCGTCGACCACCTGCTGTCTCGATCAGGGACTCGAGCGCCCGCCGGAAGCGATCGCCCAGCGTTTCGGGCTACACGACGAGCAGTCACGACTGCTACGGGTCGATACCGTGCGCCACGTCGACGATGCGCCGCTGATGCGCCTGCGCCACTGGTTCGATCCCGAGCGCGTGCCGGGCTGGCTGGAGCGCTATCGCGGCGGCTCCACCCGTGCGCTGCTCGATCAGCACTACGGCCTGCGCCTGCACCGTCGCCGCGTGCGCATCGACGCCGTCAATGCCGACCGCGACGACACCCGCTGGCTGCAGTGTCGGCTCAACGCGCCGTTGCTGCTGCTGACCAGCGACAACACCGACGCCGCGGGCACGCTGGTCGAGGTCTCGATCGGCCGGTCGCGCGCCGATCGGCTCTCCTACCACATCGATTTCGACAACGACCCCATGGATTTCGACACCGACGAGGCTGCGTCATGAGCGACACATCACGAGGCGCGCGTCAGCGATTGCTGGCGCTCTCCACTCGCGAGCGAATCGAGGCGTGCTGGAGCACGCTCGGTGAACTGCCCCGGCATCGCTGCGTCCGCGGCCCCGAAACCGGCATGGCAATGCTGCGCGGGCGCATGGGCGGCACCGGCCGCGCCTTCCATCTCGGCGAAATGACGCTGACCCGCGCCAGCGTGGCGCTCGACGACGGCACCCTCGGCCACGGCTGGGTGCGCGGACGCGATCACCGTCACGCCGAACTGATCGCGCTCTGCGACGCGCTGGCCCAGCACACCGAGTGGCAGCCGCGGCTGGAGCGGGACGTACTCGCGCCACTGGCCGAGGAACTCACCGCGCGCCAGCGCCGTGACGCCGCCACCGCCGCCGCCACCCGCGTCGACTTCTTCACCCTGGTACGTGGCGAATGAGCACGAGGGGAATGACGATGGAGAGAGGAATGACAGTAAAGCCTGAAATGACGACGGGCCTCGTCTGGTCGGCGCTGGCCGACCCCGCCCACGACAGCCAGCGTCTGTTCCGCCAGATTCTCGCCGCGCTGTCCGAGCCCGGCACGCTGCACGCGATCGCCGTGGCCGAACCGCCGCAGGCGCGGTTGGGTGCAGCGCTGTGGGGTGCGCTGCTGACGCTCTGCGACCTGGAGACCAAAATCTGGATCGCCGCCGATCTCGACTCGCCGCCACTGCGCGAGGCGTTGACGTTCCACACCGGCGCGCGAATCACCAATGACCCGGCAAACGCCGATTTCGCGCTGCTGACGCCCGAATCGTTCGACCCGGATATCCCCTTCGCCCTGGGCAGCGACAGCTATCCGGACCGCAGCACCACGCTGCTGGTCGCCGTCGAGCGGCTGGAAAACATCGAAGGCTGGCGGCTGAGTGGCCCCGGTATCGCCGAATCGCGGATGCTCGATATCGGTGATGGAAGCCGGGCGCTGATGACTCGGCTGGCGGCCAACCGCGCGAGTTTTCCCTGCGGTCTCGATGCCATCTTCGGCTGCGGCGGGCAGCTGGCGGCGATTCCCCGCAGTACCCGTATCGATAGCACCCGGATCGACGGCGCGAACGCCGGGGAGGTGAACTGATGTACGTTGCCGTCAAAGGGGGCGAGCAGGCGATCGCCAACGCCCATCGCTGGCTCGCCGACCGCCGGCGGGGCAATCGCGAGCGTGCCGAGCTGGAAGTCGAGCAGATCGGCGACCAGCTGCGCCTGGCCGTCGACCGGGTGATGAGCGAGGCCTCGCTGTATGACCCCGAACTCGCCGCGCTGGCGTTCAAGCAGGCCAGCGGCGATCTCACCGAAGCCGTGTTCCTGCTGCGCGCCTACCGCACCACGCTGCCGCGCCTGGCGGTCAGCGAGCCGCTCGACACCGCCAACATGCGCATCGAGCGGCGCATCAGCGCCACCTACAAAGACATCCCCGGCGGCCAGATTCTAGGGCCGACCTACGACTACACCCACCGCCTGCTCGATTTCCTGCAACTGGCCGGTGCCGAAGTGCCGCCCGCCGAGAGTCGCGACGACGTGACCGAGGCCGAGCCATGCCCGCAGATTCTCGAACTGCTCAACGACGAAGGACTGGTCGAGCAGGAACTCGACGATGGCAGTGAGCCGGCCGACATCACCCGCGATCCGCCCGACTACCCGATGGATCGTGCCGCCCGGCTGCAGATGCTGGCGCGTGGCGACGAGGGCTACCTGCTGGCATTGGGTTACTCCACCCAGCGCGGCTACGGCCGCAACCATCCCTTCGCCGGCGAGATCCGCCTCGGTCAGGTGGAAGTGGAGATCCACGTCGACGAGTGGGACGAGACGATCTGCGTCGGCGAGATCGCGCTCAGCGAGTGCCAGTTGATCAACCAGTTCGGCGGCAGCCGAGAAGCCGCGCCGCAGTTCACCCGTGGCTACGGCCTGGCCTTCGGCCACAACGAGCGCAAGACCATGGCGATGGCGCTGGTCGACCGCGCGCTGCGCGCCGAGGAGCTGGGCGAGCCGATCGTCGGCCCGGCGCAGCAGGCGGAGTTCGTGCTGGCGCACGCCGACAGCGTCGACGCCTCGGGTTTCGTCTCCCACCTCAAGCTGCCGCACTACGTCGACTTCCAGTCCGAGCTCGATCTGCTCAGGCGCCTGCGCCGCGAGCATGCCCAGAACACCTCTTTTGGACAGTCCGAATCGCACGGCAATCCAGCCACAGAGGAAGAAACGTCAGCGAGGAAGTCGGGACAAGGCAAACACGACCGAGAAGGCGGAGTTCATGGGTTATGAATGAGCATTTTGAGGGCGTGTTTAACGCCGTATCCGACGACGCAGCTAGTTTCGGGAGCCCAATATGAACGGATATAACTTCGCCTATCTCGACGAACAGACGAAAAGGATGATCCGCCGCGCGCTGCTCAAGGCGGTGGCGATCCCCGGTTATCAGGTGCCTTTCGGCGGTCGCGAGATGCCGATGCCCTACGGCTGGGGCACCGGCGGCGTGCAGGTGACGGCGAGCATTCTCGGCGCCGACGACATTCTCAAGGTGATCGACCAGGGCGCCGACGACACCACCAACGCGGTCAGCATCCGACACTTCTTCCAGCGCGTGGCCGGCGTCGAGACCACCACCTCGACGGCGACCGCCGACGTCATCCAGACCCGCCACCGAATTCCCGAGACGCCGCTGCGAAACGGCCAGATCCTGGTGTTCCAGGTGCCGATTCCCGAGCCGCTGCGCTTCATCGAGCCCAGCGAGCAGGAGACACGCATGATGCACGCGCTGGAGGAGTACGGCGTGATGCACGTCAAACTCTACGAGGACATCGCCCGCTACGGCCATATCGCCACCACCTACGCCTATCCGGTCAAGGTCGACGGCCGCTACGTGATGGACCCCTCGCCGATCCCCAAGTTCGACAACCCCAAGCTCGACGGCAATCCGGCGCTGATGCTGTTCGGCGCCGGGCGCGAGAAACGCCTCTACGCGATCCCGCCCTACACCCGCGTCGAGAGTCTCGACTTCGAGGACCACCCGTTCGAGGTCCAGACCTGGGAGCACACCTGCGCGCTGTGCGGCAGCGATCACAGCTATCTCGACGAGGTGATCACCGACGACAAGGGCGGGCGCATGTTCGTCTGCTCCGATACCGACTACTGCCAGACAAGACGCGGAGAGGTGGCATGAAGAAGCCGGCATTGGAGCGTCCGGTGCTGCTGGACGTACAAGACATCACTCGCCTCTACGGCCCCGGCAAGGGCTGCGAGGAGATCGACTTTCGACTGCATGCCGGCGAGGTGCTGGGCATCGTCGGCGAGTCCGGTTCGGGCAAGTCGACGCTGTTGCGGGTGCTCTCCGGCCTCGAGGCGCCGGATGCGGGGCGGGTGATCTACCGTCGTCTCTCTAACGAGCCCGAAGCCGCTCGGCAGGTTAACGAGCCCGAAGCCGCTCGGCAGGTTAACGAGCCCGAAGCCGCTCGACAGGTTAACGAGCCCGAAGCCGCTCGGTCCGGTCAGCACGTGGTCGATGACGATGAGGCCACTTCCGATTTCGATCTTGATCTCTATGCCATCGGCGAGGCGCGGCGCCGGGCGCTGCTGCGTCTCGAATGGGGCCTGGTGCATCAGAACCCCCGCGATGGCCTGCGCATGGGCGTTTCCGCCGGCGCCAACATTGGCGAGCGGCTGATGGCCCAGGGGCAGCGCCATTATGGCCGCTTGAGGGAGACCGGCCAGGAGTGGATGCGCCAGGTCGAGCTCGATCCCGGCCGTATCGACGATGCACCGCGCACCTTCTCCGGCGGCATGCAGCAGCGGCTGCAGATCGCCCGCACCCTGGTCACCCGGCCCCGGCTGGTGTTCATGGACGAGCCCACCGGTGGGCTCGACGTCTCGGTCCAGGCGCGCCTGCTCGACATGCTGCGCACCCTGGTGCGCCAGCTCGGCCTCTCGGTGGTGCTGGTGACCCACGATCTCGCCGTGGCCCGCCTGCTCGCTCACCGCCTGCTGGTGATGCGGCGTGGCCGGGTGGTGGAAACCGGGCTGACCGATCAAATCCTCGACGACCCGCAGCACGCCTATACGCAGTTGCTGGTCTCTTCTGTCCTGACACCTTGAGGGAGGGATCTTGATGCATTCCACGACAAACGCCCAACCCCGCCTCACGGTGGAAGCGTTACAGAAAAGCTTTCTCCTGCACGGCCAGGGCGGCATCGAGATCGACGTGATGCGCGACCTGTCGCTCACGCTGCATGCCGGCGAATGCCTGGTGCTGGCCGGTCGCAGCGGCATCGGCAAGAGCACGCTGCTGAAGATGCTCTACGGTGACTACCGCATCCATCAGGGCCGGATTCGGCTCCACTTCGACGACGGCGAACTCGAACTCGAAAGCCTGCCGGCCTATGCCTGGCACGGCCTGCGCCGCGACGTGATCGGCTACGTCAGCCAGTTTTTGCGCGTCGTGCCGCGAGTCGCCACGGTGGATGTGGTGATGGAGCCGCTGCTGGCACGCGGCGCCGACGAGCACCAATCCCGCCAGCGCGCCGAAACCCTGCTGGCGCGGCTCAACCTGCCCGAGCGGCTGTGGCAACTGCCGCCGGGCACCTTCTCCGGCGGCGAACAGCAACGGGTCAATATCGCCCGTGGCTTCATCGGCGAGCATCCGCTTTTGCTGCTGGACGAACCCACCGCCTCGCTGGATGCCGCCAACCGTGACGTGGTGGTGGCTCTGATCAGTGAAGCCAAGGCACGCGGAAGCGCGCTGCTCGGCATCTTCCACGACGAAGAGGTGCGCAACCGGGTCGCCGACCGCCTGTTGCCGCTGGATGGCAGCCTCGGCGCTTGTGCTGCCGATACTCAGGAGAACTTGTCATGACCGCACGGGAACAGATTCTGACCGGAGCCAGGTTGGTTCTCGACGACGAGGTGATCGACGGCACGCTGGTGATTCGCGACGGCCGGATCGCCGCCGTGGACAGCGGCGCGAGCCAAGTGCCGAGCGCGACCGACTGTGATGGCGACACCCTGCTGCCGGGACTGATCGAGCTGCATACCGACAACATGGAGAAGTACTTCCAGCCGCGGCCCAAGGTGGAGTGGCCGGGGCGCCAGGCGGCGCTGGCCCACGATGCCCAGATGGCGGCCAGCGGCATCACCACGGTGTTCGACGCGGTCTCGGTGGGCGACGTCGACGAGCAGAGCATGCGCCACGGGGCGCTCGACGAGATGTGCCGGGCGCTGTCGCGGATCATGCATGACGGCCTGGCGCGGGTCGATCATCGCCTTCACCTGCGCTGCGAGGTGAGCCATCCGAACACGCTGGCGCGCTTCAACGAGTTGTCGTCGTCGCCGCTGCTGGGGCTGGTGTCGCTGATGGACCACGCCCCCGGCCAGCGCCAGTTCGTCAGCCTCGATGCCTACCGCATCTATTACCAGGGCAAGTACGGTCTCGACGACGCGGCGATGGAAGCCTTCATGGCGACCCAGATCGGCAACAGCGAGCGCTACAGCGCCGGGCATCGGCGCGCCATCGCCGCGACCTGCCGCGAGCGCGGTCTGGCGCTGGCCAGCCACGACGACGCCACGCTCGAGCACGTCGCCGAAAGCTTTGAGTACGGCACCCGGGTGGCGGAGTTCCCCACCACCCGCGAGGCCGCCGAAGCCTCCCACCGCGCCGGCATGGCGGTGATGATGGGCGCGCCCAACGTGGTTCGCGGCGGTTCCCACTCCGGCAATATCGCCGCCGCCGAGCTGGTCGAACTCGGCGTGCTCGACATTCTTTCCTCCGACTACTATCCGGCGGCGCTGCTCGACGCGGTGTTCAAGGTCGCGGCGATGGAGAACGGCTACGCCTTGCCGCATGCCGTCGCCACCGCCAGCCGTCATCCCGCGGCGGCGGTGGGGCTCGACGACCGTGGGCGGCTGGCCGCCGGGCTGCGCGCCGACCTGCTGCGGGTGCGTGTGATCGACGATCATCCGGTGGTGCAGCGGGTGTGGTGCGCCGGCCAGCAAGTTCATTGAGAGGCCTGGAATGACGCGTCTGCTCTACGTGATGGGCGCCAGCGGCGTCGGCAAGGACAGCCTGCTGCGCGAACTGCGCCGCCGTCGCCCCGATGCCCTGGTGGCGCATCGCTATATCACCCGGGCCAGCGGTGATGGGGAGAATTGCATCGAGCTGACGCCGGCCGCGTTCGCCTGGCGGCGAGAACGCGGCCTGTTCTGTCTCGACTGGCAGGCCCACGGCCTGTGTTACGGCGCGGGCATCGAGATCGAGACCTGGCTGGCGGCCGGCCACAACGTGATTCTCAACGGCAGCCGCCGCGCGCTGACCGCCGCCCGGGCCCGCTTCGGCGATGCCCTGGTGCCGCTGTTGGTCGTGGCCGAGCGCGACGTGCTGCGCCGCCGCTTGATCGCCCGGGGTCGCGAGACGACCGACGAGATCGAGGCGCGTCTGGCGCGTATCTGCGAAGACGAGGCATTGGCCGAGGTGCCGCGAATCGACAATAGCGGAGAACTGGCGCGTGGCGTGGATGCGCTCGAGCGCTGGCTCGACCGGGGGCAGGTGCGATGAGGCTGCGCTTTGCCGGTACCGGCGACAGCGCACAGGTTCCCTGCTTCGGTTGCGACTGCCCGGCCTGCCAGCGCGGGCGGTTGTTGCGCTCCCATCGTCGTGAGCCCTGCTGCGGAGAGCTGGTCGTCGACGATTGCCTGGTGCTGATCGATGCCGGGCGCACGGACCTCGCCGAACGCTGCGAACGTCAGCGCCCGGCGGCGATTCTGCTGACGCACTATCACGCCGATCACGTACAGGGCTTGCTGCACTTGCGCTGGGGCTGTGGCGAGCCGATTCCGGTCTACGGTCCCAAGGACCCGCAGGGCTGTGCCGATCTTCACAAGAATCCGGGCATTCTCGACTTCCAGCCCGGTCTCAAACCGTTCCGTCCGCTGGCGCTCGGGCGGCTCACGGCGACACCGCTGCCGCTCAATCACAGCAAGCCGACCCTCGGCTATGCGCTGAGCGATGGCGCCAGCCGGATCGCCTGGCTGACCGACACCGTCGGCCTGCCCGGCGCTACCGAGCGGTTCCTGTGCGAGTGGCGTCCGGATGCGCTGGTGATCGATGCCACCCATCCCGATTCGCACCGTATACCGCGCAATCACAACAACCTCTCCATGGCGCTGGAGATCATCGAGCGACTGTCGCCTTCCCGTGCCTGGTTGACCCATATCAGCCACGAGCTCGATGCCGAGGCGATGCGCGCCCCGCTCGCCTTGCCCGAGGGCGTCGAACTGGCGGCGGACGGGTTGGAAATCCTGTTTTGAGGAGATATTCATGTCACGACAGCCGGATTCGCGGCGTCTGAGCGATAACCCTACCTGTGCCGACAGCGCCCGCGTGCATGCCAGCGAGCTGGGGCCCTGGACCGAGGTCGGCGATCGCTGCGTGTTCAATCATGTCACGCTCGGCGCCTACAGCTATGTCGAGCGCGACTGCGACCTGATGTACACGCACATCGGCAGATTCACCTCGATTGCTGCCAGCGTGCGTATCAATCCCAGCAACCACCCCTGGTGGCGGCCCACGCTGCACCACTTCAGCTACCGGCCCGGCAAGTTCGGCTTCGTCGGCAGCGACCAGGGCATCGACGAGCGGATCTTCGACTGGCGCGCCGAGGATCGTGTCGATATCGGCCACGATGTGTGGATCGGTCACGGCGCGATTGTGCTGCCCGGCGTCACCATCGGCAATGGCGCCATCGTCGGTGCCGGTAGCGTGGTGACCAAGGATGTCGCGCCCTACACCATCGTGGTCGGCAACCCGGCCCGGCCGCTGCGCCCCCGCTTCGACGACCCGGTGATCGCCGCACGCCTGGAAGCGTTGGCATGGTGGCATTGGCCGCATGAACGCCTGGCGCGGATGATGCCGCTGTTTCAGGGCGAGACGAGTGTCTTTCTGGACGTGGCCGAGCGCGAGGAAGGCGCAGGCAGTTAGTGTGGCGAGGGGCTAGGCAAGGTGACCTGAAAGAGGCGGGGCGTTGCAACTGGGCGACTTCATGCGGCTGTCATACGTTTGCCATAGCCTGCGTTGCGTTCGCTGGGATGCTCGAGCAGGCGGGTATTGGGCGGAAACCTGAGATGACCATCCGTCATGGTCATTATGCTAGGCTAGTGACCAGCCTTCATGACCAGGACATCACCATGCATTCCGAGGAAGTCTCAAAATCACAGTTCAAGGCAAAGGCGCTGGAATATTTTCGCCAGGTCGAAGCCTCGGGCGAGGCGGTCGTGGTAACCGACAAGGGGCGTCCCACTATCGAAGTGCGTCGGTATAAGGCAGATCGGCGTTCCCCGCTGGAGCGCCTGCGTGGCAGCGTTATCGAGCTGGCCGATCCCTTCGAGCCGGTAGGCGAAGACGACTGGGAGGCGCTGCGTTGATCGTCCTGGATACTCACGCCCTGCTGTGGTGGGTCAACGGTGATTCCCAGCTCTCGCAAAGCGCCCTTGAGGCCATCGAGCATGAATTGCAGGCAGATGATGGCGAAATTCTGATTTCGGCCATCTCGGCGTGGGAGATTGCGCTTCTGGTCGAGAAGGGGCGTCTCACGTTGACGATGACCACCGACGACTGGCTGGATACCGTCGAGGAGATCGACGGGGTTCGCTTTGTCGCCGTCGATACCGCGACGGCGGTCGAGTCTACCCGTCTTCCCGGAGAGCTCCACAAGGACCCGGCTGATCGAATGATCGTAGCGCTGGCTAGACACACCAACGCCGAGTTGGTCACAGCGGACGAAAAGATCACTGCCTATCGGTACGTCAGGACGATCTGGTAGGCCGGCCTCGCGAGTCGCTCGTGGTGCCAGGGTCAGCCGGCACTGCGGGCCAGGGTGTGATAACGCGGGCCGCCGGCTTCGGGCAGTGATTCGACCAGCGCCAGATGGTCGTAGTGCCACGTGATCGGTGGCGTGAGCGACGCCTGCGCCGCCGGTCGTTCGGCCTGGCGCAGCAGGCTGACATGCGGCGTGAATTCGCGGCTCGGCGGCGTGAAGCCATGATTGGCCAGCGCCCGCCACAGCCGGCTGTTGAGCGCGACGAGTTCTGGGCTCGGCATTCGGCTGCCGGCCCAGACGATGCGCGGCTTGGGGAAGTGACCGAGCCGGTCGAGCCGCCACTGGCCGCCGAGCGGCGGCCAGTTCTGTGCCAACGAAACGAGGGCGTCGAGGCGTGCCTCGCCAACGTTGCCGAGAAAGGCGAGCGTGACATGCATGTTCCCGGCGGGCAGGGGATGCCCACCGCATTCGGACACCAGGGCCTGTGCCTGAGCGGCGAGGGCTCGGCGGCTGGTCTCGTCGGGCCACAAGGCGAAGAAGAGTCGATGATGCTGTGTCACGCGATGCCGTCTCCGCTGTGTCTTCCGTGGCGCGCCGGTAGCCACGCAATGGCTACCGGCACGGGCCCGTCATGAATGACTATCCCCCGGCGAGGTGTCACCTTCACCCTCCAGCGTGGATGCGTGGCCGCGCTTGAGTGGTCCGGCCAGTTTGCGCAGTGCCACATAGAATACCGGCGTCAGCAACAGGCCGAACAGGGTGACGCCGAGCATGCCGGCGAATACGGCAATCCCCAACGCCTGGCGAACCTCGGCGCCGGCGCCGTGACCCAGCGCGAGCGGTATGACCGCGGCGGTGAAGGTGATCGAGGTCATGACGATCGGGCGCAAACGCAGCCGGCAGGCTTCCAGTGCGGCTTCCACCACGCCACGGCCCTGCAGCTCCAGTTCGCGGGCGAATTCGACGATCAGGATGGCGTTCTTGCATGCCAGCCCGATCAGGACCACCAGGCCCACCTGTACGAAGATGTTGGTGTCGCCACCGGCGATCCGGACGCCAACCAGCGCCGAGAGTACGCACATCGGCACGATCAGGATTACCGCCAGCGGCAGCGTCCAGCTCTCGTAGAGTGCCGCCAGCACCAGAAACACCAGCAGTACCGCCAGCGGGAACACCACCAGCGCGGCGTGGCCCTGGGTGGCTTGCTGGTAGCTCAGGTCAGTCCACTCGAAGCCGATGCCTTCGGGGAGCACCCGTTCGCCGATCGCGGTGAGCGCGGCCATCGCCTGGGGCGAGGAGAGTACGCGGGGATCCGCCTCGCCGGCCAGATCCGCCGCCGGATAGCCGTTGAAGCGCAGCACCGGGTCCGGCCCGAAGCTCTGGTGAATGTCCACCATGGAACCGATCGGCACCATCTCGCCCTGGGCGTTGCGGGTGCGCAGACGGGCGATATCCTCGACGCTGTCGCGGTAGGGGGCGTCCGCCTGGGCGATCACCTGCCAGGTACGGCCGAACTGGTTGAAGTCATTGACGTAGGTCGAGCCCAGATAGGTCTGCAGGGTGTCGAACAGATCGGTCACCGCGACGCCCTGCGCCTTGGCCTTGAGTCGGTCGACGTCGGCATCGAGCTGGGGCACGTTGGCCTGGTAGCTGGTGATCGGATAGCTCATCCCCGGCGTCTGTACCACCGCGCCCTGGAAGGCGGTCACCGCATCCTGCAGCGGGCCGTAGCCGAGCCCGGCGCGGTCCTCAATGAACATCTGGTAGCCGGAACCGTTGCCCAGGCCGAGGATCGGCGGCGGCATGAACGAGAAGGCGATGCCATCCTTTAGCCCGGCGATCTTGCCGGCGATCTCGGCATTGATCTCCGCCGCCGTGCGCGTGCGCGCCTCGAAGGGCTCCAGCGTCAAGAACGCCAGCCCGGTATTGGCGGTGTTGGTGAACTGCAGGGCATTGAGGCCCGGGAAGGAGATGGCGTGGGACACGCCGTCGGTCTGCATGGCGATGTCCACCACCTGGCGCAGCAGATCGTCGGTGCGGTTGAGCGACGACCCTTCCGGCAGCTTCACGCCAGCGATCAGGTACATCTTGTCCTGCACCGGAATGAATCCCGGCGGCACGATCTTGAACAGGTAGCCGGTGGCGCCGAGCAGGATCAGGTAGACCACGAACACCGCGCCACGGCGGCGCAGGCTGCGCGAGACCACGCCCTGATACCGCTTCGAACCGGCATTGAAGAAGCGGTTGAACGGGCGAAACAGCCAGCCGAACAGAAAGTCGATCACCCGGGTCAAACGATCCTTCGGCGCGTCGTGGGGCTTGAGCAGCATGGCCGCCAGCGCCGGCGACAGCGTCAGCGAGTTGATGGTCGAAATCACGGTGGAGATGGCGATGGTCACCGCGAACTGGCGATAGAACTGGCCGGTGACGCCGGACAGGAACGCCATCGGCACGAACACCGCGCACAGCACCAGGCCGATGGCGACGATGGGGCCGGAAACCTCGCGCATCGCCTGATGGGCGGCGGCTCTTGGTGCCAAGCCCTGCTCGATGTTGCGCTCGACGTTTTCCACCACCACGATGGCGTCGTCGACCACGATGCCGATCGCCAGCACCAGCCCGAACAGCGTCAGGGTGTTGATCGAATATCCCAGCAGCAACAGCACCGCGAAGGTGCCCACCACCGAGACCGGCACCGCCAGCAGCGGAATCAGCGAGGCGCGCCAGGTCTGCAGGAACAGCGTCACCACCAGCACCACCAGCAGCACGGCTTCGAGCAGCGTCTGGATGACCGAATGGATCGAGTCGTTGACGAACAGGGTGGTGTCGTAGACGGTGCTGTACTCCAGGCCTTGCGGGAACTGGGTCGCCAGTTCGTCCATGGTCCGGATCACCTGGTCGCGGATCTGCAACGCGTTGGCGCCGGGGGACTGGAAAATGCCGATCGCCACGGCGTCCTTGCCGTCCAGCCGCGCGCGCAGGGTGTAGTCGCCCGCGCCGAGTTCGAGGCGCGCCACGTCGCGCAGGCGCAGAATCTCCCCGTCCTCGCCGGCCTTGAGCACGATGTCGCCGAACTCCTGCTCGGTGGTCAGGCGGCCCTTGGCGTTGATCAGGGTGAGAAAATCGCTGTCCGGCATCGGCTCGCCACCGATCTGGCCGGCGGAGACCTGCACGTTCTGCTCGCGCATGGCCTCGACCACGTCGCCGGCGGTCAGGCCGTGGGCGGCGATGCGGTCCGGGTCGAGCCAGGCGCGCATGGCGTAATCGCCGCCACCGAATATCTGCGCCTCGCCGACGCCGGGGATGCGCGCCAGCTGGTCGCGCACGTGCAGGCGGGCATAGTTGCGTAGATAGAGCGTGTCGTAACGGGCGTCCGGCGACACCAGGTGCACCACCATCAGAAAGGTGGGGGACTGTTTCTGCGTGGTCACGCCCTGGCGGCGTACCGCCTCCGGCAGTCGTGCCAGCGCCTGGCTGACCCGGTTCTGTACCCGCACGGTGGCCTGCTCGGGGTCGGTGCCGGGGCGGAACGTGACGGTCATCTGCAACACGCCATCGGAGCCGGCCACGGACTTGAAGTACATCATGTCCTCGACGCCGGTGATCGCCTCTTCCAGTGGCGTGGCCACGGTTTCGGCGATCTCCTTGGGGTTGGCGCCCGGGTAGGTGGTGCGCACCAGTACCGACGGCGGCACCACTTCCGGATACTCGCCGATCGGCAGGTTGGGGATCGAAATCGCCCCCACCGCGAAGATGATGATCGACAGCACGGCGGCAAAGATCGGCCGATCCACGAAAAAGCGCGAGAAATTCATGCAATGGGCTCCTGCGCGGCGGGTACGGTGCCCGCCGCTTTTTCGTCGTCGTTCCCTTGGGAAGGCTCAGCGCCGTGAGGCGATCTCGGCCTCCGGAGCTTGCGTACGCATGGCGACCGGGTGAGGCGTTACCGGCATGCCCGGGGCGAAGATCTTCTGGGTGCCGTTGACGACGATCCTGTCGCCGGCTTCGAGGCCGTCGCGAATCACGATCAGCTCCCCGACTTCGCGGCCGGTCTGGACCTGGCGCATGGTGACGGTGTCGTCGTCGCCGACCACATAGACGAAGCGTCGATCCTGGTTGGCGAGCACCGCCTTGCGGCTCACCAGCACCGCCGCGTCCAGGCTGGCCACGGGCATCTCCACCCGGGCGAACTGCCCCGGTCTGAAGACGTCGTCGGGATTGGGCAGCACCGCCCGATAACGCAAAGTGCCGGTATCCGGGTTGATGCGGTTGTCGACGAAGTCCAACCGGCCCTGGTGAGGGAAGCCCGATTCGCCGGTCAGGCCGATGCGCACCGTAGTCGCTTCCCCCTGGCTCGACAGCAGTCGCGCGCTCGGTACTTCGGCTTCGTTGCTGTCGAAATAGACATAGAGCGGATCGACCGATACCAGCGTCGTCAGCACCGTCTGATCGGCGCTGGCTAGGTTGCCCTTGGTCACCATGGCGCGTCCGGTGCGGCCCGTTACCGGGGCGGTGACGCGGGTGTACTGCAGGTCCAGTTCGGCGCTGGCCAGTGTCGCCTCGGCTTCCGCTTCCTGCGCCCGGGCGTTGAGCGCGGCCGCCTGGCGCTGATCGTGCTGCTCCTGGGAGATCATCTGTTTCTGGATCAGCTGGCGGGATCGACCGGCCTCGATCTCGGCGAGCCGGCGCTGGCTTTGTGCCTGCGCCAACGCCGCCTTCGCCGCCTGCACGCGGGCCTCGTAAGGGCGCGGGTCGATCCGAAACAGCACGTCGCCGGCGTTGACCAGCTCGCCCTCCTCGAAGTCGATCTCGTCGACATAGCCACTCACTCGGGGCCGCAATTCCACGGTCTGTGGCGCGGCGACGCGACCGGTAAAGGTTTCCCGCAATGTCACCGGCTCCACCAGCACCGTGGCCACATCCACTTCCGGCGGCGGCGGCGCGCTGGCGCTTTCCGCCTCGCCGCGCGCGTCGCAGCCGGCGGCGAGAAACGCGGTGACGATCAACACGGCCAGACCGTGGGATGAGCTCGCGCTCGAAACAGGCATTCCGATGCTTTTCCTTTTCATGTGTCGCTCCGCGTTTCGTTGCCACGGCGGGATGGCGGGTATGGAGGAAAACTCTAGAGGCTGGTGCACAGAGGGCGTTATCGGATTTCTCCCGTTTGATTGCCCAATCCAGTTTATTCATGCACGCGGACGACACTGGTCATGGCACTGCGCGGCGGCATTCGCAGCCGGTTGCCGAGTCGCTTGCCCGATCCTTCAAAGTGCTTGCCCAATTCTGCAAGTGTTGGCTTTTTGCAGCCAAAGTCTGGAAACGCGAGCTTATACTCGCCTTTCATCGATGAATGCGTACCGACTTGCCAGCGAGAGAGCGAATTCATGATTGCCACGCAGCCCGTTCCCGAAGATCTGGAAGACCCCCTCGAAGACTTGGCGAATACTCTGGCGCGCCAGATTCAGCTGTGGGCGCCGGACGAAGGCATCACATCCACGGCGATTCCCGGCCTGGAGCTGATGCGTGCCAATGCCGCCAATAGTTGCATGGGATCGACGGTATACGATCCAGCCCTGTGCCTGATCGCCCAGGGCGGCAAGACCGTATGGCTCGGCGATCGGCAGATCGAGTACGGTCCGCTGAGCTGCATGGTGTCGACGGTCCACCTGCCGGTGCTGGGCAAGGTGATCGACGCCTCGCCGGAGAAGCCCTATCTGGGAGTCAAGATCACCGTCGAGCCCCAGGAAGTGACGGATCTGGTCCTGGCGATGGGTGAGTCGTTGAGCGCGGGGATTGACGAGGAGTGCCCCGACGGCGCCTGTGGCCTGAGTCGCGTGCGGGCGGAAAAAGGCATGGTGGAAGCCGTGTTGCGGCTGGTGAGTCTGCTGGAATCGCCCCGGGACTCCGTGATCCTTGCGCCGCTGATTCGGCGCGAGATTCTCTATCGGGCGCTGGTGGGCGAGCTCGGCGTGCACATGCGCAAGTTCGCGGTAGCGGACACCCAGACGCATCGTATGGCCAAGGTCATCGCGGTGCTCAAGGACCGCTTCGCGGAGCCGCTGCGCGTTCGCGATCTCGCCGACATGGTCAACATGAGCGAGTCATCGCTGTTCCATAGCTTCAAGCAGGTGACGCGAATGTCGCCGCTGCAGTTCCAGAAGCGGCTGCGTTTGCACGAGGCGCGGCGGCTGATGCTCTCCGAGGGAATGGAGGCGGCCACCGCCAGCTTCCGGGTGGGGTACGGCAGCCCTTCTCATTTCAGCCGCGAATACAGCCGCATGTTTGGCGTGCCGCCTCGGGCGGACGTGGTCAAGCTGCGCGGAGAATTGCCGCAAACCGCGCGCGCTTGAACGCTCCGCCCAAGCAGCGGCACGGGCCTCGGGCATTGGTCGTACGGACCGGCCTGAGGTGCTGTCTGAAAAGTCGACGAGCGAAGGCCAGGCAAGGCAAAAATCGGCGAAAACGCGGAGTTTACGGGGTGTAAATGAGCATTTTGGGCCGATTTTTAACGCCGCATGGGCGAGCACAGTACTTTTCAGACAGTGCCTAGTCGCCGATCACCATCACCGCTTCGGCTTCCACCTGACTGCCCTTGGGCAGCTGCTTGACGCCGACCGCGGCGCGGGCCGGGAAGGGGGCGGAAAAGAACTCTTCCATCACCTTGTTGACCACCGCGAAGTTGTCGAGATCGACCAGGTAGAGGTTGAGCTTGACGATGTCCTGCAGCGAGCCCGCGGCTTCCTGGCAGACGGCGGCAAGGTTGGTGAAGACCTGGCGCGCCTGGGTTTCGAACTCGTCGGAGACCAGCTCCATGGTGGCCGGGTCGAGCGGAATCTGCCCCGAGAGATAGACGGTGTTGCCCGACTTGATGGCTTGCGAATAGGGGCCGATGGCGGCCGGGGCGTTGTCGGTGTTGATCACGGCTTTGTTGCTCATGGCGTACCCTCCAGCGTTGTATAAATGTCTGCGCGGGCGAATCGCTGCGTTGCGCGGTGCGCGGAATCCTCACCTATACCCATAGGCTCCGGTTGACTCCAAGCCTGCGGCTTCTCGCCCCTTCGGGGCCGTCCTCCGGACGTTCTCTCCGCTTCGCTTCGAGTCTGTGCTCCGTGCG
>NZ_PZJU01000053.1 GCF_003206715.1 Salinicola peritrichatus
ACTTGACCACTACAAGAGCCGAAGCCCTTGAGCGGCTTGACGTGACTATGTTTACCGCCGGTCTGAGCCAGATGCAGCGCATAGCCGAAAACGTCTTGGACATCTTCAGGCATGGCAAGCAGGTCTTTCTTGCTACTGGCGCCCCAGTAAAGCGGTTTGATGTCCTTCGCGTCCATGATAAGAAATTATACCTATACGGGTATAATGGCAAGGCGCCATTCGGTAATACCCGCATTTCCCGCTTCCGCCGCATTCCTACCAAGCTTTTCCCGCTGCCGGTACCAAGAATATCGGGCATGGCGGCGCCTTTGCCGTGCTTATACTGATCCTATCGACGTATCGAGCGGAGCTGCCATGAAATCGATCTTAGTCGTCGGGGTTGCACTGTGTCTGGCGGGCTCCGCGGCGTTTGCTGGGGGAGGCGAAGAGACGGAGGACTGTGCCAACTTCCGCTGCCGCTATGGCGATGTCCCACGTGGCGATCCGCCACTGATCGCGGAGCCCTTCACGGCGTTCTATACAGAGGCAGTGGTTCGTCCCATGACTCCATACCGAAATTTGAAGATGCCGATACCGCCGGAGAAGGGACGGGAGAAACAAAACAGGCAACGTGAACAAGTCGTGAGAGAGAGTCGAAATTAGCAAAACTTGTACAATCGGTTCGATTTATAGCAGTGCTAATGAAGGCTTGACGCAAGAGACGCATTACTACGCTTTGTAACAACAAAGCACTCATAATTATCAGGAATTCGCTTTTTCTCAGTTCGCCAAAACCATAGGCTGAGCGAGTCCATTGGATGGATGCTCGCTAGGAAGGTTGAGACACGGAAGTTTCACGCCACGGACGTTCGGAACGCGAGGGCCGTAATAGCCAGCACTGTCGGCATGCTGACTGAGGGTCCTGGCACCTACGTCATGATCCTCTTTTACTCAGGCCTTGTACCGCTGCGGTGCAAGGCCCTTTGCGTTGTCTGAAACTCTCGGTTGCGATCGGAGGTGTTGACTTGACTTGGGTTATCGTCGAGGAGCATAGCGCCTGCCACGGTGGGCATGCCCGAAGGTGGCAAGGGATACCAAATGCGAATGGTTGCAATTTCTCTATTCTCTTTTAGGCTGTAATCCCTTTTGTCATGAAACTGAGGATCCTACGACCCTTAGCCAATCTAACGGCGTTTGCGCCGAGGACTGGATCTGAACCCTGATCACAAACCCGGAGGTGATTGGATGTCAGTACAGACCGCATCCCCTAAATCCCAGACCGCTTGGACGAAGCCGGATCGTTATCCGACACGTTTGCGCCAGCCGCAGGACGCGCTCTGGCGTCAGCGTCAGGAAGACGTCGTCAAGGGACGCCATCTCGATGGCCCCCTGAGCGACGAGCAGCTCGATCGCTTCGAGCGCGATGGCTTTCTGTTCGAACCCAACTTCCTGGATCCCGCGGAAGTCGACGCGCTGAAGGCCGAATTGGCCTCCCTGCTGGCGCGCGACGATTTTCGCGATCGGGATTTCTCGATCACCGAACCGAACAGCCATGAAATTCGCTCGCTGTTCGCGGTTCACTTTCTCTCCCAACGTTTCTCCCAGTTGGCGAACGACGAACGCATGGTCGGCCGCGCCCGCCAGATTGTCGGCGGCGATGTCTACGTGCACCAGTCCCGGATCAACTACAAGCCCGGTTTTCACGGCAAGGGCTTCAACTGGCATTCGGACTTCGAAACCTGGCACGCCGAAGACGGCATGCCGGAAATGCATGCCGTCAGTGCCTCGATCGTGTTGACCGACAACCACCACTTCAACGGTCCGCTGATGTTGATCCCCGGTTCGCACAAGGTATTCGTGCACTGCCTGGGCGAGACGCCGGAGGACAATCACAAGCAGTCGCTGAAACAGCAGGAACTCGGCGTGCCGAGCAACGACGCCCTGCGCGAGCTGATCGAAGCCAACGGTATCGAGGCGCCGGTCGGCGAGGCTGGCGGGCTGCTGCTGTTCGACTGCAACACGCTGCATGGCTCCAATGCCAACATGTCGCCGGATCCGCGCAGCAACGCGTTCTTCGTGTACAACCGCCGTGACAATGCCTGCGTGCAGCCGTTCGGCGCCAAGCGCCCGCGCCCGTCGTTCCTGGCTCATCAGCCGGACGAGCAGTGGACGCCGCAACAGGGTACGCACTGAAGCCGCATGCTCAATCGTTAACCGAGCCTGGTTGGCGTGATGCCATAAGCCGCCGTTGGGGGTAGACTCGATGAGTCGCCGCCAACGGCGGCTTCTTCGTTTCGGGTTCTTCGTTCGTCTGTTTTCGTCATCGTTCATTGCCTAAGGAGCGCTGCATGGCTTTCACCACTCGATTCATCGACGGTCGCGACACCGGTCTACCGCTCGGCAAGATTCTCTGCGTCGGGCGCAACTACGCCGAGCATGCCCAGGAGCTCAACAATCCGGTACCCAGCTCGCCACTGCTGTTCATGAAACCGGCCACCAGCGCAGTCGAGCTCGAGGAGCCGATCGAGCGCCAGTTTAAGTATGGCGAAGTGCATTTCGAGACCGAGCTGGCTCTGCTGATCGGCAAGCGCCTGAGTGCGGTGAGTGCGGACGAAGCGATGGATGGCGTGGTCGGCGCTGGCCTGGCGCTGGACCTGACCTTGCGCGACGTGCAGTCGAAACTGAAGGAGAAAGGGCATCCTTGGGAACGCGCCAAGGCTTTCGACGGCGCCTGCCCGCTGTCGCGCTTCGTGCCGGTCGAGGGCGATGTCGACTGGGATGCAATCACCTTCCATCTCGACATCGACGGCAAGCGTCAGCAGAGCGGCAAGACCAGCGACATGCTCTTCGGCATGCCGGCGCTGCTGGAAGAGATGACCCGCACCTTCACCCTGGAGCCGGGCGACGTCGTGTTGACCGGTACGCCGGCTGGTGTCGGCAAGCTTCCGCGTGACGCCGTGCTCGGGCTTTCACTGTCGCTGGGGTTGGATGTGGGCACGCGCACGCGATAAATTCGGCTACGAGCGCAAGAGCTGTAAGCCATAAGCTGGAAGAGCGGCACTTCGTGCCTGGAAGAAGAAACAAGCGCCGCTTCGCGGCTAGAAGAGAGAAGAACGGTGCTTTGCATCTGGAAGATATAAGATGATTTCTTCCCTCTTCCCTCTTATTACTCCAGATAGGTATAACCGCTCAGGCCGGCGGAGAGTTCCTCGACGAACAGTTCGCGCTCCTCGACGCTCAAGGGGCTGGCGATCAATTGCTCGGTCAGTTGCTGCTTGAGCGCTTCGGCATCGAAGTTGACGTAGCCCAATACGTCGGCGACGGTGTCGCCCTGCTGTACGTGAGAAAGCCGCCATTCGCCATTGTCATCGAGCGCGACATCCACCGAATCGGTATCGCCGAACAGATTGTGCAGGTCGCCGAGAATTTCCTGATAGGCGCCGACCAGGAACAGCCCCAGCAGCTTGTCGTCGTCATCGTCCCATTCCGGTAGCGGCAGAGTGGTTTCCAGGCCCTGGCCGTCGACGTAGAGATCGATCCGGCCGTCGGAATCGCAGGTGATGTCCTGGATCACGCCGCGTCGGGTCGGGGTGCGGTCTAGCCCGGTCAACGGCAACACCGGAAATACCTGATCGATGCCCCACACGTCCGGCAAAGACTGAAACAGCGAGAAGTTGACGAATAGCTTGTCGGCCAGCTTCTCGGCCAGTTCGTCGGCGATCTCGCGATGCGCGCGGTTGCGGTTGTCGAGGCGGTCGCGCAGGCGCTGGCAGGCGGCGAAATAGACCGACTCGCCCTCGGCGCGGGCCTGAATGTCGGCCAGCCCGAGCACGAAGCGATCCTGCAGTTCCCCCACCGCCTGTACCACATCGTGATAGGCCTCGACCAGATCGCGCGGCTCGCGCATGCCCTCCAGGCGGTCGTAGACCCGCCACAGCTCGTCGACGTGCGGGTCGTCCTCGATCCGACGCTCCGGCTCGAGATGGCCGAGACGTTCCTCGCCGATGACGTTGGTCACCAGCACGGCGTGGTGGGCGGTCAGCGCGCGGCCGGATTCGGAAATGATCTGCGGGTGCGGCAGATCGTGGGTTTCGCAGATCTGGCGGAACGCCCATACCACATTGCTGGCGTACTCGCGCATTGAGTAGTTGATCGAGCAGAAACTGCGCGAGCGGGTGCCTTCGTAATCCACGCCGAGGCCGCCGCCGACATCCACCGTATCCACCGGGGCGCCGAGCGCGCGCAGGCTGTGGTAGAAACGCGCACACTCGCGCAGGCCGCGCTGAATGTCGCGGATATTGGCGATCTGCGAGCCGAGGTGGAAATGCACCAGCTGCAGGCTGTCCAGCGCATCGGCGTCGCGCAGGCGCTCGGTGATGGTCAGGACCTGGCTGGCGGTCAGACCGAACTTGGATTTCTCGCCGCCGGTATCCTGCCACTTGCCCTTGCCGACGGAGGAGAGGCGCGCGCGCAGGCCAATGCGCGGCTTGACCTGCAGCCGCTCGGCCTCCTCGAGAATCAGGCTCAGCTCGGAGTACTTCTCGACCACCAGATAGACTTTGTGGCCGAGCTTCTCGCCCATCAGCGCCAGGCGGATGTACTCGCGATCCTTGTAGCCGTTGCAGACGATCAGCGAAGGACCGTCACCGGAGAGTGCCAGCACCGCCATCAGTTCCGGCTTGCTGCCGGCCTCCAGGCCGACCCGACCGTGACCACGCTCCTGGGTGGCGAGGATCTCCTCGACCACGCGGCGCTGCTGATTGACCTTGATCGGATAAACCGCGGTGTAGTTACCCTGGTATTTTTCTTCGCGCATCGCCTGGTCGAAGGCCATGCACAGCTGTTCGACACGGTCATGGAGAATATCGATGAAGCGCACCAGCACCGGCAGGCGCAGCCCGGCATCACGCAGCTTGTCGACCAGGGTATCGAGCACCAGTGTCGGGCCGGGCACTTCCGTTCCCAGCGGGCGCACCAGCGTGCGGCCCTGATCGTCGACATCGAAATAACCGCTGCCCCACTGATCGATGTTGTAGGTGCGGCGAGCCTGTGCGGCGGGGGAAGGATTCGTCATGCAACTCTCCGGTCGACCGGCGGTGAACTCCCGGCGTGAAGAGTGGATGAAGGCCGGGGGTGCGAATGGCGCGCATTATGCCGTCGCGAGCGGGCCGCGACTACCAGTGTCAGAACAAAAGCTAGTCGAAAGCCATGAGAGGTAAAGCCGCCGTTCAGTTGGCGGATTAGGGAAACGCTGAATAAATTGGCGAGCAGGATGAAGCGCAAGGCGCACGGAGCGCAGACTCGAAGCGAAGCGGAGAGAACGTTCGAAGGACGGCCCCGAAGGGGCGAGAAACCGCAGGTTTCGAGTCAACCGGAGCCTATGAGGTATATGTGAGGATTCGACCGGGCTGGCGCTCCAGCACCGCGCAACGTAGCGATTCGCCTGCGCAGACATTTAGGCAGAGTTTCCTTAGGGCAGCCGGGGAGCGCCAGCTTCAATACGGCGCAGCAGCAGGTCACGGAAGCGTGCCGGATCGTGGGGCGTGATGTCGTGCGCGGGCGGGTCGACGTGGATCACCAGCAGTCGCGAAAGCCAGTAGCGCAACGCCGTCATGCGCAGCATGGTCGGCCATAGCGCCCGTTCTCGCTCGGTCAGCGGGCGATGCTCGCAATAGGCGCCCAGAATCGCCGCGTAACGCTCGGCGTCGATGTCGCCGGCCTCGTCGCTGGTCCAGTCGTTGATCACGATCGCCAGATCGAACAGCAGATCGCCGGTGCAGCCGTTGTAGAAATCGATGATCCCGCCGAGGCGGTCGCCGTCATAGAGCGTGTTGTCGCGGAACAGATCGCCGTGAATCGCGCCCCGGGGCAGCTCGACTGCGTGGAAGGCCTCGCGATAGACGGCCAGTTCCCCGGTCATCAACGCCTGGTCGCCTGCCGACAGGAACGGCAGCACTTCGCGGTGGCGGCGCTCCAGCCAGTCCAGATCGCGGGGATTGCGGCGGTGTCCGGAGAAACGCTGCGAGACCTGGTGCATCCGGCCCAGCGCATGGCCGAGCTGGGCGCACTGGGCGAGATTGGGATCGCTCGGATGGCTGCCCGGCATGCACGGAAACAACAGCGCCGGCCGTCCTGCCAGCCGTTGCAGCGCCACGCCATCGCGATCGTGAATCGGCCCCGGTACCGGCAGCCGATGCGCGGCCAGATAATCGAGCAGCTCGACGAAGAACGGCAGCTCCTCGAACTCTCCCTGCTCGAACAGCGTCAGCACCCACTTGCCGCGTTCGGTGGTAACGAAAAAGGTGCTGTTTTCGGTGCCGTGCGGGACGCCCTCGAGCGCCTCGAGGCTGCCGACGGTAAAGCGTTCGAGGAACTGGGCGACCTGGGCGTCGCTCAACGGGGTGAATACGGCCATGGGCTATCGGATCTGAAGGCGGAAACCGTGCATTGTAGCGGTTGGAACGACGCTCTCCTACCGCCGATCTATTCCTTGCGGACCCAATCGGGGACCGGAACCTGGGCGGATTCCCGGCGCTCGAAATTGCCGTCGCCGCTGGCGTCATAGAGATAGTAGGCCTTGCCGCTCCTGGGAATCACGCGGATGGCGTAGAGCCGGCCGTTGACCCTGTACTCCTCGACCGTGCGGTCGGCCTCGCGCTGCGTGGTGATGTCGGGCTGGGGCGTGGTCTGGGCCAGTGACGGCAGGCTCACGGCGCCGGCCAGGAGCGCCAGCAGCACCGTGGTTCGCATCAATCGTGTCATCAGGGCTCCTTCTGTCCCCGCCGTCGGGGGCTCGCCGTCGGAATTTGGCCCAGTGTAGCGCTTTGCGCCGTTACCGCGCAGCGGGACGAACGACCCTCATCCTGACGCCGGGCGATGGCTTGCGTATCATGACGACATCGAAAGCCAGCCACGGATCCCGCAGCTCATGGCAGATGCCCCCATCGTCCTCGTCGACGGCTCGTCCTATCTCTACCGCGCGTTCCACGCCCTGCCGCCGCTCTCCACCTCCGACGGCCAGCCGACCGGTGCTGTCCGCGGCGTGCTCGCCATGCTCAAGAGCCTGATCAAGCAATACCCGGACAGCCCCATGGCGGTGGTGTTCGACGCCAAGGGCAAGACCTTCCGCGACGAAATCTATACCGACTACAAGGCGCATCGTCCGCCAATGCCGGACGATCTCCGCCCGCAGGTCGAGCCGCTGCACGAATGCGTGCGTGCCCTCGGCCTGCCGCTACTGTGCATCGAAGGCGTCGAGGCCGACGACGTCATCGGCACACTGGCGCGGCTCGCCACCGAGGCCGGGCGCGACGCGGTGATCTCCACCGGCGACAAGGACATGGCGCAACTGGTCAATGCCCATATCACCCTGGTCAATACCATGAAGGGCGAGACCCTGGACGTGGCCGGCGTCGAGGCCAAGTTCGGCATCCCGCCGTCGCTGATCATCGACTATCTCGCGCTGATGGGCGACAAGATCGACAACATTCCCGGCGTGCCGGGGATCGGCGAAAAGACCGCACTGGGACTGCTGCAAGGCGTCGGCGGCGGCCTGGATGCAATCTATGCCGACCTCGACAAGATCACGACGCTCGGCTTCCGTGGCGCCAAGACGATGCCGAAAAAGCTCGAGGCGCATCGCGAGCAGGCCTATCTTTCCTATCAGTTGGCGACGATCAAGACCGACTGCGAGCTGCCGGTGGGGCTCGAGGATCTGCATCTGGCGGCGCCGGATCGCGAAGCGCTGAAGGCGCTCTATACCCGGCTCGAATTCAAGAACTGGCTCGCCGAGCTGCTCGAGGGCCGCGATGAGGGCGTCGACGACGTCGGGGCCGGGCAGGCGGGCAGGTCCGAGATCACCGAAGAGGTCACGCTGACCAAGCCGGCGCGTCACGACCAGACGCTGCTGACCCAGGCGGAGTTCGACGCCTGGCTGGCGCGGCTGAAGAACGCCGAGCGCTTCTGTTTCGACCTCGAGACCACCAGCCTCGACTACATGGAGGCCGAGATCGTCGGTATCGGCCTGTCGCTCGAGCCCGGTGAAGCCGCCTACATTCCGGTGGGGCACGACTATCTCGACGCCCCCGCGCAACTCGATCGCGCCGCCGTGCTGGCGGCACTCAAGCCGGTGTGGGAAAACGCACGGATCGGCAAGATCGGCCAGAACCTCAAGTACGACATCTCGGTGCTGGCGCGCTACGACATTCGCGTCGCCGGCGCGTTGACCGACACCATGCTCGAGTCCTACGTATTGAACTCCACCGCCACGCGCCATGACATGGATTCGCTGGCGTTGAAGTATCTCGGCGAGAAGACCATCAGCTTCGAGGAGATCGCCGGCAAGGGCGTCAAGCAACTCACCTTCAATCAGATTTCGCTCGAACAGGCGGTGCCCTACGCCTGCGAGGACGTCGACATCACCCTGCGCCTGCACCGCGAACTGCGCCCCAGGGTCGAGGCGGCGGGTCGGCTGGCCGAGGTGCTCGACAACATCGAGCGGCCGCTGATCCCGGTGCTCTCGAGCATGGAGCGTAACGGCGTGGCGCTGGATGCCGGTCGACTGCATGCCCAGAGCCAGGAGCTGGAAATCCGGATTCGCGAGCTGGAAACGGAGGCGTTCGATCTCGCCGGTCGCGAATTCAACCTCGGTTCGCCCAAGCAACTGGCGGAGATCCTGTTCGACGAACTGAAGATTCCGGTGATCAAAAAGACGCCCAAGGGCGCGCCGAGTACCGCCGAAGCCGTGCTCGAGGAGCTGGCGCTGGATTATCCGCTGCCCAAGCTGATCATGGCCCACCGTGGCATGACCAAGCTGAAATCGACCTACACCGACAAGCTCCCCCGGCTGGTCAATCCCGCCACCGGCCGCCTGCACACCAGCTATCACCAGGCGGTGACCGCCACCGGCCGGTTGTCGTCGAGCGACCCCAACCTGCAGAACATCCCCATTCGCACCGACGAAGGACGCAAGATCCGCCAGGCGTTCGTCGCCCGCGAGGGATACCGCATCGTCGCCGCCGACTATTCGCAGATCGAACTGCGCATCATGGCGCACCTCTCCGGCGACCGCGGGCTGCTGGAGGCGTTCGCCAACGACCAGGACATCCACGCCGCCACTGCCGCCGAAGTCTTCGGTGTGGCGCTGGACAAGGTCATCCCCGATCAGCGGCGCAGCGCCAAGGCGATCAACTTCGGTCTGATCTACGGAATGAGCGCCTGGGGGCTGGGACGGCAGCTGCGTATCGAACGCAATCAGGCGCAGACCTACATCGACCGCTATTTCGACCGCTACCCCGGCGTGGCCCGCTACATGGAGCGCATTCGCGCCCAGGCGGCCGAGGATGGCTTCGTCGAAACCGTGTTCGGGCGCCGGCTCTACCTGCCCGAGATCAAGGCCCAGAACCACGCCCGCCGCCAGGCCGCCGAGCGCACCGCGATCAACGCGCCGATGCAAGGCACTGCCGCCGACATCATCAAGCGCGCGATGATCGACGTGCACGACTGGCTCGATCCGGCCCAGGGCAGGGCCGAATTCGACGCCTGGATGGTGATGCAGGTGCACGACGAACTGGTGTTCGAGGTGAAGCAGGAACAGGTCGACGACTTCATCGGCGCCATTCGCCAGCGCATGCAGAACGCCGCCGAGCTCGACGTGCCGCTGATCGTCGACGCCAACAGCGGCGCCAACTGGGACGAGGCGCACTGAGGAGGCTCGAGCTTTGGTCGCGGCGACCCGAAGACCGTTGGCGGCGTGCTAGGCGCTTGCCTTTTTCGAATGATGACAACGACGGAGGGAGAGCGCGCATGGCGCAGTTGGAACGGGATCGAGTGCGGGCGCATCTGGCGGCTGATGCGCCGCCGACAATGGATGAGCGGGCTCGTGAGCACTATCGTACGCGTATCGCCGAGCGGCTGGAGGCGCGCAATGCGGCGCTGGTGGCGCACTACTACACCGATCCCGAGATCCAGGCATTGGCGGAGGCGACCGGCGGTTGCGTCGCCGATTCGCTGGAAATGGCACGTTTCGGCAAGAACCATCCCGCGACGACGCTGATCGTCGCCGGGGTGCGCTTCATGGGCGAGACCGCCAAGATACTGAGCCCCGAGAAGCGCGTGTTCATGCCGACGCTGGAGGCGACCTGCTCGCTCGACATCGGCTGCCCGGCCGAGGCTTTCTCCGATTTCTGCGACCAGCACCCGGAGCGCACGGTCGTCGTCTACGCCAATACCTCGGCGGCGGTGAAGGCGCGTGCCGACTGGGTGGTGACCTCGTCGATCGCGGTCGAGCTGATCGACCATCTCGACCGCCGCGGCGAGAAGATCTTGTGGGCGCCGGATCGTCATCTGGGCAATTACGTTCGCGAGCGAACCGGCGCCGATGTGCTCTGCTGGGACGGCGAATGCATCGTCCATGACGAGTTCAAGGCCAAGGGGATTCTCGATCTCAAGGCGCTACATCCCGAAGCTGCCGTGCTGGTGCATCCGGAATCGCCCGCGTCGGTGGTCGGGATCGCCGACGAGGTCGGCTCCACCTCGCAGCTGATCGCCGCCGCCCAGCGCCGCGACAATCCCGCGTTCATCGTTGCCACCGATCGCGGCATCTTCTACAAGATGCAGCAGTTGATGCCGGAGAAGACGTTCATGGCCGCGCCCACGGCGGGCAATGGCGCTACCTGTAAGAGCTGTGCCAACTGCCCGTGGATGGCGATGAACGGGCTCGAGAACACGCTGGCGGTGCTGGAGGATGCCAACGGTTGCGGGCAGGAGATTCATGTCGACCCCGGCATCGCCGAGCGCGCGCTGGTACCGCTGAACCGCATGCTCGAATTCGGCGCCGAATTGCGACGCCGTTGAGCCGTCTGCCAACCGATACGAAAGCGCCCGCCCTAGTCGAACCGAGACGGGCGGTGCTTCCTTGCGGCGATGATCCTGCGGTGCGAATCAGAAGTGGTAGTTGATGAAGGCGCCCGCCCGCCACTGTGTCGCATCGCCGATATCATCGACGATCGGGCTATCCTCGGCATCGCCGGTCAAGCGGGCCACGCCGACCAGACCGGTAACCGACCACTGGCGCGTGATGTAATAGCTGAGCGAGGCATCGGCGCCGACCGCGAAATAGCCGTCGTCCGGATCGTAGGCACTGATGCCGGAGCGCGCGCTATCACGATTCGAGACGCCGAACAGATCATCGGTCCAGGCCGCGCTGGTGTACTCGAAACGCGGGCCGATGGTGAAGGCGGCACGTTCGCCGAGACGGGTCACGTAGGTCGCTTTGAACTTGAGCCGATGGCCATCGAGATCGCCAGTGAAAGGAGTCTCCGCCGAGGCACTGTAGCGCCAGGCGTCATCGAGATAGCTCACCCGCAGCCCGGCGGTGGCGCCGCCGTCGACCTCGTCCAGATCATCGATGTCGCCGGTGTCGTCGCGGCCGAAGGTGTAGCCGATGAACGGCGCCAATCGCCATTTGTCCTGACGGACCACATTCCAGCCGATGCCATCCGTCACGCTGACGAAGAAGGTATCGCCGTAGCTTAAATCCAGTGACGGCCAGGCGTTCCATTCGTAATCGTCACTGCCCAGGTAATCCGGGCTATAGATGGCTCCGGCGCCGATGGTGCCTTCCCATTCGGGTTGGGCGGCGAAGGCAGCCGAGCTGACAGCGATACTGCTCGCGGCAAGCGCCAGTTTCCAGGCGAACTTCTTCCGTGAATCGATCATGTCATTCATCCTCGAGGCGGGTCTCGGTTCGTGGCGAAAACATACGGCAGGCTCGGAGAAAAGGCCAGTTCACGCCATGCCCTGCGCTTGTGCTGTCATCGATGATTGGTTGCGCTGCGGCGCTGCGAGTCACGGTGCGAGCGTCGCTTCTACCAGCTCCTGCATCGCCTGTTTCAGCGGAGCCACGGCGGGGCAGTCGCTGGCACCGTGACGTTCGGCAATCCAAGCCGGGTCGTTGTAGCCGAGCCAGGTCTGGCCGTCACTGTCCTGCCACACCAGTGCCTTCATCGGCAGATCGATACCCGCGGTCTGGGCGCACTGCATCAATGGGGTGTCACTCTTGGGGTCGCCAAAGACGATGACCTCCGAGGGCAGCAGCGCCATGTCGCGGGACATCGCGCCCTGGCGATGATCGATGCGGGCGAATACCGTCATACCACTGGTGCGGGCCTGTTCGGCGAAGCGAACGGCGGTGTCGTGCACGCTGGCGTCGCTGGGTTGGACGATCAATCCGGGCACCGGGGTCGCCGGTTCCTGTGCGATGGCGAGGCCGGCGATGCCCATTGCCACGGCGGCCAGTGTTCCCATGACGGTGCGTCGAAAGGCGAATCGGATCATTGAGGTCCCCTGAAAAAACGGTCAGCCAGTATTCGTGGAGCGGTCGCATTCCAGGCGCCGAGCTTAGCGGAACTCGATCTCCCTGTGGGAATTTCGCGACAGAAATTTCTTCGCGGCGGGCGAGTTCGGCCACGCCTGTCTATGCTGAGGCGAGAGGCGGCGCCAGCGTCCTGACAGCGCAGGCTGCCAAAGCGTCTCGAGGCGAGACGTTCGCTCCGTCCCGGTCCTGTCCGGGGCCGGCACTGAAAACGAAAGCTAGCACCGAACCGTGACCCACCGCAGTGACGCACCCAGGCGTTGCGGTTCCCGACATCTGATGAGGAGCCGGCATGATGGATGATTCCGCGCATTCCCCCAATCGTTCTTCGCAAACCAGCGATACCCTGACGGTCAATCTGACGCTCAATGGTGAACCGATCGCCCTCGAGGTCGAGCCCAACGTGGTGCTGCTCGACGCCCTGCGCGAACGCCTCGACCTGACCGGCACCAAGAAGGGCTGCGATCACGGCCAGTGCGGCGCCTGTACCGTGCTGATCAATGGCCACTCCGCCAACTCCTGCCTGACCCTGGCGGTGATGCACGAGGGCAGCGAGATCACCACCGTCGAGGGCCTGGCCCGCGACGGCCGGCTCCATCCGGTCCAGGAGGCCTTCCTCGAGCACGACGCCTACCAGTGCGGCTACTGCACGGCGGGACAGATGATGTCGACGGTGTCGATGTTCAATGACAAGCGCATCGGCACGGACGATGCTTCGGTCAAGGAGGCGCTGAGCGGAAACATCTGCCGCTGCGGCGCCTACAAGAACATCCTGAGTGCGGTGCAGAGTGCGCGCCAGAAAGTCGGGGAGGCCTGAGCCATGCGTCACTTCGCCTATCAGCGCGCCGGGGATGTCGCCGAGGCGACCGCCCTGCACGGCAGCGACCGCAGCGCCGATTTCATCGCCGGCGGCACCAACCTGATCGACATGGTCAAGCTCGATATCATGCGCCCCGAGCGCCTCGTCGACGTCAATCGGCTGCCGCTGACCGCGATCGAGTCCCTCGACGACGGCCGCCTCAGGATCGGCGCGCTGGTCACCAACACCGACCTGGCCTACGACGAGCGCATCCAAGCCGACTACCCGGTGCTCTCCGAGGCGCTGCTGTCCGGCGCCTCGACCCAGCTGCGCAACGTCGCCACCACCGCCGGCAACGTCATGCAGCGCACCCGCTGCCCCTACTTCCGCAACCCGTCGCGGCCGTGCAACAAGCGCGAACCCGGCTCGGGCTGCGGCGCGCTCGACGGCATCAACCGCAACCACGCCGTGCTCGGCGTCAGCGACAAGTGCATCGCCGTCCACCCCTCCGACATGTGCGTGGCGATGGCCGCGCTGGGCGCGACCGTCACGGTCGAAGGCCCCAGTGGCGTGCGCGAGATTCCCTTCGAGGAGTACCACCTGCTGCCGGGCGATACCCCCGAGCGCGAGCACGCCCTGAGCGACGGCGAGCTGATCACCCATGTCACCCTCGATGCGCCGATCACGGGCGCCAAGGGCCACTATCTCAAGCTGCGCGACCGCGCCTCCTTCGAGTTCGCGCTCGCCTCCTGCGCCGCCGTGGTGACGATGGACGGCGACACCGTCCGCGAGGCGCGCATTGCGCTGGGCGGCGTCGCCACCAAGCCGTGGCGCTCTTTCGAGGCGGAAGCGGCGCTCAGCGGCCAGCCGGCCAGCGAGGCGACGTTCAAGCAGGCCGCCGAGGCGGCACTGGCCGGCGCGGTGGCGCACCGCGACACCGCGTTCAAGATTCCGCTGGCGAAGCAGGCGATCGTCCGCGCCCTCACGACGGTGACCGCACAATAAGGAGGCTCCAGCATGACTGAGACAGTTATCGGCCACCGTACGGCCCGCATCGACGGTGAACTCAAGCTGACCGGCAAGGCCGATTACGCCGCCGATCACAACCTGCCCAACCAGGTCTACGGCTATCCGGTGCCGAGCACCATCGCCTGCGGCAAGCTGCTCGGGCTCGACCTCGACGAGGCGCGGCAGGCGCCCGGTGTGATCGACATCGTCCACCGCGGCAACTTCCCGCAGCTCCAGCCCTCCGACAACAACCCGGCCTGCGGCGCGGCGGCGCGGCTCTATCGCTCGCCGAGCACGATGGGGGAGGAGAACAAGGTCGGCGAGGTGCGCCTGCCGTTCGAGGACGACGGCATCCACTACGAGGGCCAGTACATCGCCATGGTGATCGCCGACACCTTCGAGCACGCCCGCGCCGCGGCGCGGCTGGTCAAGGCGCGCTACGAGGTGCACGAGGCGGTGCCGGGGCTCTTCTACACCGACGACGAGGGCGAGGAGGCTGGCGACGAGGCAGTGTCGCGCGGCGATCCCGCCGGGGCGTTCGATGCGGCGCCGGTCAAGCTCGACCAGACCTATACCATCGCGATGGAGACCCACGTGGCGATGGAGATGCACGCCTCGATCGCGCACTGGGAAGGCGACCGGCTGACCATCTATGAATCCACCCAGGGCGTGGTGTTCCAGCGCAACGCCCTGGCGCAGATCTTCGGCATCCCGCCCGAGAAGGTCACCGTCATCGCCCACTACATCGGCTCGGGCTTCGGCAGCAAGCTGTTCATGTGGCCCCATGCGGTGATCACCGCGGTGGCGGCGCAGAGGGTCGGTCGCCCGGTCAAGACGGTGCTGTCGCGCCAGCAGAACTTCTGCAACGCCGGCAACCGTCCGGCCTCGCGCCAGCACATGCGCATCGCTGCCGACCGCGACGGCAAGCTGTTATCGATCCGCCACGACAGCTACAACGAGACCTCCTTCGTCGATGAATATACCGAGTCGATCGGCAGCGGCACGCCGCGCGTCTACGCCTGCGACAACGTCTCGGTGTCGCAGCGCCGGGTCAAGGTCAACCACGGCACGCCGACCTCGATGCGCGCGCCGGGCGAGGTCTCGGGCAGCTTCGCGCTGGAGTCGGCGATGGACGAGCTGGCGATCGCGCTCGACATGGACCCGCTCGAGCTGCGGCGCAGGAACTTCGCCGACCGCGACCCCTCCGCCGATCTGCCGTGGTCGGGCAACCATCTGCGCGAATGCTGGGACGACGCCTCGCGGCGCTTCGGCTGGGACCAGCGCAATCCCCAGGTCGGCTCGATGCGCGACGGCCACGAGATCATCGGCTGGGGCATGGCGGATGCGACCTGGGAGGCGATGCGCAGCCACTGCAGCGCCCGCGTCGAGCTGCGCGCCGACGGCAGGGTGCAGGTTGCCTGCGGTACCCAGGACATCGGCACCGGCACCTATACCATCGTCGCCCAGACCGCCAGCGAGCTGACCGGCGTGCCGCTCGAGCGCATCGAGGTCAAGCTCGGCGATTCGATGTTGCCGGCAGGGCCGCTGTCGGGTGGCTCGATGGCGACCGCCACCGTCATGCCGGCGGTGGCCGGGGCGACGCGCAAGGCGATCGAGCGGCTCAAGCAGCTCGCCGTGGCCGAGGGTGCGCCCTTTGCCGGCAAGGAAGCCGATGCGCTCGAGTTCGAGAACGGCGCGCTCTCCGACGGTAGCCAGACGCTCTCCTTCGCCGAACTGCTCGACAAGCTGCAGCGCGGCATGGCCGAAGGGGAGGCCAGCGCGGCGCCCGGGGAGGAGAAGGACAAGTTCTCGTTCCGCTCGTTCGGCGCCCACTTCGTCGAGGTGCGCTGGGACCCGGGCATCTCGCGCCTGCGGGTCGCCCGCGTGGTCAGCACTATCGACATCGGGCGGGCGATCAATCCGCTCACCGCGCGCAACCAGGTCGAAGGGGCGATCGTGATGGGCATGGGGATGGGGCTGTTCGAGGCGACCGAGTACGACCCGGCGGGCAACATCTACAACAACAACTACGCCGACTACATCGTCCCGGTCCATGCCGACATCCCCGACATCGAGGTCGAGCTGCTCGACAGCCCCGACTACAACTTCAACGAGTTCGGCGCCCGCGGCGTCGGCGAGATCGGCATCACCGGCATGGCCGCGGCGATCGCCAACGCCGTCTACCATGCCACCGGCAAGCGCATCCGCGACATGCCGATCAAGATCGCCGACCTGATGGAGCCGTAGGCATTCTGGAAGCCTTGACGACCCCGTGAAGGAACAGATCGACGCAACGCGACACGCGGGATTCGATCGCCGCCCGCGAGGGCGGCGGCTCCAGTTGCAACAAGCGGATCAGTTGCCATTCGCCGAGCACCATGCCGAGAAAGATGCCGGCAAGCTCGACGGTGTCGCAACAGGGCAGGAGGCCACGTTCCATGCGACGACCGAAGTAGTCCGCCAGGGCTTCCCGCACGCGCCCCGGACCCGCCCCGAAGAAGAGCCGGGCCAGTTCGGGTTGACGCGGACACTCGGCAACCACCTCGCGGTAGAGGCCCAGGGCCTCGTCGTCCATTATCTTGATCAATAGACTGACACCGAGGCGCTGAAGTGCCGATTCGATGGGAAGATCGTCGATACTTTCCGAGGTCAGCGTATCGTAGATATGATGCGAGCGCCGTCCGATCACCGCCTGGAACAGGCCTTCCTTGTTGCCGAAATGGCGGTAAAGGGTCGACAGCGAGCCGCCCGCCTCGGCGACGATGTCGTTGACGCTGACCTGCCCGTAGCCACGCTCCAGGAACAGCCACTGGGCCGCATCCATCAACGCCTCTCGGCGTTGGCGGCCACGCTTGGTAGTGGGGGGCGCTGGGGCGCTGGCACGATCTGACGTCATGTTTTCCTCTTACGGACGATGCGCTACCGGCATCGGAGCGATGTTGTTGACGAATCGAGACGTTTGGAAACGATTTCGACGGGCTGGGTCGGTGGTGTTTTTTAAAAGATAGTGTAGCATACACTACACATTGTGCAGTCCTGTGATCCCGGCATGAAAATCAAGAAGACGATTTATTCGGCATTGGCGGTGCTGGTTCTACTGGTGGTGGCGCTGGTGTTCGTGTGGCACTGGTGGCACACCGGGCGCTACTTCATCGAAACCGACAATGCTTATGTGCAGACCGACAGCGTAGCGGTTCGTTCGGAGATTACCGCCCGGGTCACGCAAGTGGCGGTGGACGATAATCAGCGCGTTCAGCGTGGCGATCTGCTGGTCCAGCTGGACGATCGCGATACCCGCAGCCAATTGGCCCAGGCCCAGGCCCAACTGGCGGTGAGCAGCGCCAACGTCACCCAGGCCCAGCGCCAGGTCGAACTCGACCAGGCGAGCATCGACGAGGCCCAGGCTCAGGTGGTGGCGGCGCAGTCCGATGTCGCCCAGGCGCGCCAGCATCTGGAACGTTCGCAGTCACTGGCGGCGCGCGACTACGCCTCGCGTCAGCAACTGCAGGACGATCAGGCCGCGCTGCGTGTCGCTCAGGCGACGCTGGCCGCGCGTCAGGCCAGCGTCGAGTCGGCCAAGCGTCAACTGACCGCGGATCAGGCCGCGATCGACAGCGCCGAGGCCAATCGCGAGGCGGCCCGGGCCGACATCGACTATGCCCAGAGCCAGTTGGAGAAGACCCGCATCGTCGCCAAGCGCGATGGAGTGATCGGTAATCTCGCCATCGAGCCCGGCGATCTGGCCCAGCCTTCGCTGACGCTGATGCAGCTGGTGCCGGTCTCCAGCGCCTACGTGGTGGCCAACTACAAGGAGACCCAGATCGAGCGCATGCGCGTGGGGCAGCCGGTATCGCTCGAGGTGGATGCCTATCCGGACATCGAATTCACCGGCCGTATCGTTAGCGTGGCGCCGGCCACCGGGACCCAGTTCAGCCTGCTGCCGCAGGACAACGCCACCGGCAACTTCAACAAGATCGTGCAGCGGGTGCCGGTGAAAATCCTGGTGACCGGCCCTGAAGACCAGTTGTGGCGACTGCAGTCGGGGCTGTCGGTGGTGCCATCGGTGGATACCCGCGAGGTCGACGGCCAGGCGATCTACTTTGATCCAGGCCCGGGGCTGCCTGATGCGGATTCCGGCCCCGGCCTGGACGACGAGCCGCAATGAGAGGTCGAGCCGCAGCAATGGGAGGTAAGGAGGCATGAGCGAAGTGGCGGCTCCCTCCAACGGTGGCGGCCCGCAGGAAATGCCGCCGTGGCACTACCGGTTCGGGTTCATTGCGGCGGTGTTCGGCATGTTCATGGCGATCCTGGACATCCAGATCGTCGCCAGTTCGCTCAACGAGATCCAGGCCGGCGTCTCCGCCTCGAGCGATGAAATCTCCTGGATCCAGACCTCCTATCTGGTCGCCGAGATCATCATGATTCCGCTTTCCGGCGTGCTGATGCGCTGGTTGTCGACGCGGGTCGCGTTCGTCATCTCCTGTGTCGGCTTCACCTTGGCCAGCCTAGGCTGCGCGCTGGCATCGAGCATCGAGCAGCTGATCGTATTGCGGGCCATCCAGGGCTTCATGGGCGGGGCGATGATTCCGATCACCCAGGCGGTCAGCTTCTCGTTGTTTCCGCGTCGGGCAATGGGCGCCGTTCAGGGCGTGATCGGCATGGTGGTGACCATGGCGCCATCGATCGGGCCCACCGTCGGCGGTTACGTCACCGAACTGTTCAGTTGGCACTGGCTGTTCCTGGCCAACGTGGTGCCGGGGATCCTGGTCAGTCTGGCGGCGTGGCGTTTTCTCGATATCGACGAGGGCGACAAGAGCGTTGCCCGGCATCTCGATCTGCGCGGCCTGGTGCTGATCGCGTTGTTCCTCGGCAGTCTCGAGTTCGTGCTCGAGGAGGGTCCGGGCGACGACTGGTTCGCCAGTGACCTGATCCTGTGGATGAGCGTGCTCTGCGCGGCTTCCTGCATCGGTTTCTTCTGGCGGGTGCTGACCTACCACGAGCCGATCGTCAATCTGCACGCCTTCCGCAATCTCAATTTCTCCATCGGCACCGGGCTGGTGTTCGTCATCGGCATCGCGATGTATGGCCTGGTCTACCTGATGCCGCTGTTTCTGGGCGGCGTGCGGGGCTACTCGAGCCTGCAGATCGGCGAGGTGATGTTCGTCACCGGGGTGGCGATGTTCTGCACCGCGCCGATCGTCGGCCGCCTGACCAACTCGGTGGATCTGCGCGTGTTGCTGTTCTTCGGCCTGCTGCTGGTCGGCATCGGCACCGCAATGAACTCGAATCTGACCGATGAGTCCGGTTTCTGGCAGTTCTTCTGGCCGCAGATCGTGCGCGGCATCGGCATGATCATGTGCATCATCCCTGCCGCGCGCATCGCCATGGGCACGCTGCCACCCCAGGAGCTGGGCAATGCCGCCGGCCTGTTCAGCGTGATGCGCAACCTCGGCGGCGCCGTCGGCCTGGCGATGCTCGATACCGTGCGCGACTGGCGCGAGGACTATCACTGGAACCAGCTGATCCCGGCGCTCAATGACGGGCGCGTCGTGGTCCAGCAGCAGATCGAGCAGTACCAGTCGATGCTGATGGGACACGTGGTCGATCCCTACCACAGCGCGGTGGCGATGCTCGGCCAGCGTTTCGGCGTGCAGGCCCAGGTGCTGGCCTACAACGATATCTTCCTGTGGCTGGGCTGCATCTACCTGCTCAGCGTACCGCTGGTGCTGTTGCTCAATAAGATCGAGCATTGATCCGGCTGCGCCGGAGCTGTAAGCCGTAAGCGATAAGCCGGAAGAAAAGACAACATCATGGCTACGGGCACCGGTTTCGGGACACTGTAGACAGCGGTTTCAAAGCGCCATGCTCAACGCGACCGCGGCCAGCAGCGCCAGATAGATTCGGGCATGCAGGCCATCCGCCAATTTCGCCGCCAATGGCAGCGCGGCCTGGATGCCGAGCAGGGCGCCGAGGGCCAGGGCCGTGCCGGCGCCCACGTCGACCAGGCCGATCTGGAACATGCCGGGGCGCGACGCGGGAGGTATCTGCACGGCATAGGCAAGGGTTGCGCTCAGCGCGATCGGCAACGTCAGTGGATTGGCCATGGCAGCGGCCTTGACCATCGGCAGGCCGGCCCGGCGCATCATCGGCACCGTCATCACGCTGCCGCCGACACCCAGCAGCGACGACACGCCTCCGATCAGCAACCCGGACCACAGCGAACGTCGGGGCGCAGGAAGGCGCCGGGTATTCACGGAATGTTCGAGCGACAGGAAGTGTCGGCGACGCAGGCAGTCGACGATCGTCACCAGCAGGTAGATCACGAAAGCCCAGCGCAGCCAGTCGTCGTCCAGGCGCGGCGCCAGCAGGGCGCCCAGCCCCGCGCCCAGCGCCATCGGCAGAAGCAGTGGTCTCAGTCGTGCCCATTCCAGATTTCCCGCCCGCGCCTGGCGATAGCTCGCCCAGCTGGCGGTGAATACCATCACCGCGGCCGAGGTGGCCACCGCGGTGGGCATGGCCGCGTTCGAGGCGCCATACAAATGGTAGAGCAATGGCACGATGGCGAAGCCTCCGCCGAAACCGAACAGAATCGTGGTCATGCCGGCGAGCAGGCCGCAGCCGAGCAGTAGTAGTGAGAAAAGCATGTCGAGTTTCCCTTGGTGGCGCTAGCGACAGACTCTAGTGCTGGCCGCGATGGCCGTCTTTCGCGTATCGTCCATTCATCCTCGTGAACCGGCCATAATCCAGCCATGCGCAACGTTCCCTTGGCGCGATTCGATGCGCTGCCACAGCGGGTGCTGCCTATCCGTACCGATTACCCGCCGGCCACCCGGCTCGACTGGCACCGGCATCGCCGATCGCAATTGCTCTACGGCGCCACCGGCGTGATGCAGGTGGAGACGCGGTCCGGCAAGTGGACGGTTCCGCCGCAGCGGGCGGTATGGATCCCGGCGCAGGAGTCCCATCGCGTATCGATGCGGGACGTTTCGACTTGCAGCCTCTATATCCAGCCGGAGATCGTCTGTCGGACGCCGTCCACGTGCGAGGCGATCGCGGTCTCGCCGCTGATGCGGCAATTGCTGCTGGCGGCTTCGGAAGTGGCGATTCCGCATGACGAGCACGGACGCGACGGTGCCCTGATGGACCTGCTGCTGCATGAGATCCGCCTGGCCCCGGCACTGCCGTTGCACCTGCCGATGCCGGAGGAGGAGCCGCTGCGCGGCCTGTGCCGCGCTTTCCTGGCACGGCCGGACGCGCACCTCACGGCCGCTGCCTGTGCCCGCGAACTGCATTGGAGCGAGCGCAGCTTTCGTCGCCGGTTTCGCCGCCAGACCGGGATGGGTTTCCTCGACTGGCGGGGGCGGGCCTGCGTGTTGCAATCACTGCCCCGGCTGGCCGCCGGCGAGAGCGTTACCCGGGTGGCGCTGGATGCCGGTTACGACAGCGCGAGCGCCTTCTCCAGCGCCTTTCGGCGAATACTGGGATGTCCGCCTTCTCACTATCTGCCGTGCAAGCCGCTGGAGGGTCGATGACTGTGCATTCCAGCGCGTGGATGATTCAATAGCGCGATCTTTTCGCTGTCGAACGTCTCGGGAAATCGCCATGAGCACACCACAACCGCCCAAGCCGGGCGCCGACGAGCCCATCCGTACCTTGTTGCGCCTGATCGGCAGCTTCGCCGCGCCGGTGGTGGTCTACCTGGTGGTATGGGAAGTGGTGGCGCGCTTGGTCCTGCCCAACGTTGCCGAGTCGGGGCGCAGCTTCGCCATCAATCTGTTCAGCGTGTTGATTCCCTGCGCCGGGGTACTGGTCAGCGTCTATCTCGCCGGGATCAAGGCCGGTCGTCTGCTCGGCGGCGGCGTGATGAGCGTGTTCTTCCTCTATCTCTACGTTTCGTCCGGGGTCGCCTTCAGTTGGCTGCCGGTGCTGTTGACTCTGGGTGGCGTGGCGCTGGCGGTGGTGCTGGCGCGTTACTGCCCGACCATGAAGCCCGATCTCAGCGGCGCCTTCGGCTGAGCCGATGAACGACCTGACCGCCTGGTTGCGCGAGCGACGTGCCGAACTGATGGCGCGGCGCTGGCGTGGGGTGACATGGATCGCCGAGGATGCCGAGGCGGGTGTCGCCAAGGCCGCGCGCTGGGTCGCAGCCGGCGATTGGCGGGCGCCGTTGTGGATCGGCCCGGAGCTGGCCGAGGTGCCGTCCGGCGTGTCGCGGCTTACCGCCTCGCGGGTGCGTAGCCGGCTGGGCAGCGAGCACGATCTGGTGGTGTTCGATGCGGTCTCCGTCGAGGCCGGATTCGATCCCGATGCCTTCGGCGCGATCAGCGGCAGCGTCGTGGCCGGTGGCTGGTTGCTGCTGTTGACCCCGCGTCATTGGCGAGCGTCTCTCTTCCTATCCGATGTGACGCGCTGGCGGCCGGATGCCGACTATCGCCGCCTGGCGCACTGGCCCCATGCGCCCGATTCCCTCGCTGCCCGTTACCTGCAACGGCTGGCCATGCGCCTGGGCCAGGCTTCCCATGTCGCCCACTGGTCAGGGGATATCGAGTTGCCGAGCATGCCGGCGTTCAGCATTTTCGAGCCTGGGACAACCAACGTCGCACTCGACGATCCCGACTGCCTTACCCGGGACCAGGCCGAGGCGGTCCAGCGTTTGGTCCGCCTGCGCCGGCGCCGTCCCGTGGTACTGATCGCCGATCGCGGGCGCGGCAAGAGCGCGGCGCTGGGGATTGCCGCCGCGCGTCGGCTGCAGCGGGGCGAGAGCCGCTTGTGGGTGACGTCCTCCAGCCGCGAGGCGGTCGAGGCGTTGTTCGAACGGCTCGCTGCCTTGCTGCCCGCCGGGCGGCGTGAGGCGGAGCGCTTCGAGGTCGTCCTCGAGGGGCGCGACTGCCGCGTCGAATGGTTGGCGCCGGAGCGGGTGATACCGGCGCTGGCCGCCGCCGATATCGATGCCCGGTCCCCGCCGACGTTGTTCATCGACGAGGCGGCATCGATTCCCGCCGCACGCCTGGTCAGTTGGCTGCGGCAATTTCCCCGCATCGCCTTCGCCACCACCGTGCATGGCTACGAAGGTACCGGCCGCGGTTTCGAGGTCCGCCTGCGCGATGCCCTCGACCGCCTGACGCCGGAGTGGAAGCGGCTCACGCTGCAGACGCCAATTCGCTGGGGCGCCAATGATCCACTGGAAGCGCTGACCCGCGAGCTGTTGTGCCTGGATGCCGAGATTTCCGCGCCGCAGGCGCTCGCAAGCGCCGTCGCTGAAAATGCCGTCTGCCATGCCTGGTTGGATCGCGCCGCCCTGGCGCGTGACGAAACCCTGCTGAATCAGGCTTTCGGCCTGCTGGTGCAGGCGCACTACCGCACCGCACCGAGCGATCTGCGTCAACTGCTCGACGGTCCCGATCTACGCTTGCTGGCGGCGATGGCCGGCGACACCCTGGTCGGGCTCTGCGTGGTACAGCAGGAAGGCGGCTTCGACGCCGAACTCGCCGCCGACATCCAGCTTGGCCGGCGCCGTCCGCGCGGTCATCTGCTGGCCCAGTCGCTGGCGATGCATGGTGGTCACATCGAGGCGGCGACCGCACGCTGGTGGCGGATCATGCGGATCGCCGTGCATCCGGCGCTGCGTCGCCGGGGCGTCGGCGGACGACTGGTCGCAGGCGTCGCCGAAGAGGCCGGGAAGGCCGCCATCGACCGGCTCGGCGTGAGTTTCGGCGCCGAGCCCGGCCTGATGCGCTTCTGGCGCGGGCAGGGTTTTCATACCTTGCGCCTCGGGCTGACCCGCGAAGCGGCTAGCGGCGAGCCGGCGATGATGATGGGACGAGGCCTGACGCCTGCCGCCCGCGCCGATCTCGGCGATCTGACGCGCGACTTCGAAACGCTGCTGCCGGATCTGCTGGCGGAGGAGCTCGACGACATCGAGCCGTTGGTCGCGGCGGGCTGGCTGCACGAAGGTGCCATCCTCGAGCCGGACGATGAAACATGGGCACGGCTGGCCTGGTTTGCCGCTGGCGGTGGCGAACTGGCACTGGTGCGTCCCTGGTTGCGGCAAGCCTGGCTGGCATGGTGGCGTCGACAGCCGCTGGCCGCGCTGCCCACGGCCATCGAGGCGGACGTGATCCCGGCGCCAGCCGAGGGCGGCCCAGGCAGCGCTTCCGCCATCGCGGCCTGGGTGGCGGCGCTGTTCCAGCGGCATGACGCTGCGCTCGCGCGCGGCGGCAGGCGCGATCGTCAGGCGGTGGCGAGAGCGCTGGTCCGGCACCTGCTCGAAGACGCGGGGGGCTTGGGTCATGCGCCAAATATGGTCAAGTCTCGACCGGACGAGTAAGGTGTTGGCACCTCAAAAACGAGCCGCGGTCCGCTGCCGGCTCGGGTTTCATTCATCACTCTTCGACACCCGTTGCGGTGACATGCTCGCCGCACGACGAGGCTGGAATCGATCATGAACGACCATCTGCTGCAGTTGTCTCCCGAGCCCGTCTGGCGCCATTTCCGCACCCTGTGCAATACGCCGCGGCCCTCCGGCCACGAGGCCAGGCTGGTCGAGACGCTGGAACGCTGGGCCGACGACAAGGGCCTGGCCCACGACCGCGACGGCTACGGCAACCTGCGCATTCGCAAGCCGGCCAGTCCCGGTTGCGAAGGGGTGCCCGGCGTGATCCTCCAGGGCCATCTCGATATGGTCACCCAGGCCAACAGCGATCACCCGCACGACTTTCTCAACGATCCGCTCGATACCTACGTCGAGAACGGCTGGCTGCACGCCCGCGGCACGACCCTGGGGGCCGACAACGGTCTCGGCGTCGCCGCCGCGCTGGCGATCCTGGAGGCGGAGGATATCGCCCACGGTCCGCTCGAGGCGCTGTTCACCCTGGAGGAGGAGACCTCGCTGCAAGGCGCGCTCTCCCTCGACGAAGGCTGGCTGGAAGGACGCTACCTGCTCAATCTCGATTCCGAGGATCGCGGCGAGGTCTACATCGGCTGCGCCGGTGGCGCGGATGTGGTGATCGACGCCGATCTGCCGATGCGCGGCTGCGACGACGGGGAAGTGCTGCGGCAGATCGCGTTGACCGGGCTGGTCGGCGGTCACTCGGGAGCCGATATCCACAAGGAGCGCGGCAACGCCAACCAGTTGCTGGTACGCGCGTTGCGGGCGCTGGAGCCGTTCGAGATCCGGCTGGTGGACTACCATGGCGGCACCCTGCGCAATGCGCTGCCGCGGGAAGCCTTCGTCACCATCGCCGTCGACGAGGACGCCCTGCCGGCGCTGGAGGAGACGCTGGCTGACTTGCAGGCGCTCTATCGCGAGGAACTGGCGGGTGTCGACGATAACGTGACATTGACGCTGTCGCCGGCAGCGGTTTCCTGTGAAGATGCCGAGGCGCTGACCGATACCGCCACCCAACTGCTGGTATCTGCCTTGCATGCTGCGCCCTATGGCGTCGAACGCATGAGCGTCGAGGTGCCGGGCGTGGTCGAGACTTCCAACAATCTCGGCGTGGTGACGCTGGAGAACGGTCGTTTTCACCTCTGTGCCTTGGTACGTTCGCTGCGCGACAGTGCCACGCGCAATCTGGCCGACCGTTTCGCCGCGCTGTTCGGTTTGATCGGCGCCAAGACAAGGGTCGAGAACGTCTATCCGGGTTGGACACCGAGTGCCGACAGCACCCTGTTGACCCGTTTTCGCCGCATCCACCAAGAACAACTGGGGCAGGACCCGGCGGTCAAGGTGATCCACGCCGGGCTCGAGTGCGGCATCATCGGTGGCAAGTATCCGCAGCTGGAGATGATCTCCTTCGGCCCGGTGATTCGCGGTGCCCACTCGCCCACCGAGCGCACGGAGATTGCCTCGGTGGAGGAGTTCTGGCGCGTGCTCAAGGCGCTGGTGGCCGACATTGCTTCCGGCAAGGCCGCCTGAGGAAACACTGCATAAATGTCTGCGCAGGCGAATCGCTGCGTTGCGTGGTGCTCGACGTATTTATTCAGTGTTTCCTTAATTAATTAAGCCACGATTTGCTGCGTGGACGAATCACGCCGGCATGTCGTTGGCCCTGGCATCGCGCGACCAGACCCGATGCTGCCCCATCGCTTTGGCAAAGGCCGTGAACACGTCGTCCACGCCGGCACCGAGGAAGATGCCGTCTTCCTGTGTGGGCACGTTCGCCGCGGACAGTAGATCCTTGCCCTCGCCGATGGCGGCGATCGCCTTGAGGTGCTTGTAGGCTTCCTGGACGTAGTAGCGTCCCTGACCGGATTGCGACAGCGTCTCGACGCTCTCTGCCCCGCCGGCGACGATCACCGAGTCCAGGGTCACCGAGGGCTGGCCGTTGAGCATGGCGTCTGGCGCCACCGTCTGGCCGCTCGCGGTCTTCACCGGCGCCATGCTGGGCGCGATCACCATGCCTTCGGCACCTTCGGCCTCGAGCTTGGATTTGATGGCCGCCACCTGATCGCCGTCGACGCCATCGGCGACCAGGATGGCCACCTTGCGATACTTGATGTTGCCCGGCAGACGCGCCATCAGGCTCAGTGCCGGCGACTCCTGCTGTGAGCTGGTGCCCAGTTCGTCGTCCGATGCTGGCTTGCTGGAAGGCGCTTCGATGCCATGGTTTTCACCGACCCGCCGCGCCAGTTCGAGATCGATATTGGGCAGGATCTCCTTGATCACCCGCTCGCGAATCCACGGCCGCTGCACCTTGGAAAGCTCGAAGGTATAGGCGGCGATGATGTGCTCCTTCTCGACATCGGTCTGACTATTCCAGAACAGTGTCGCCTGGGAGTAGTGATCGCCGAACGATGCGCTGCGAGCGCGGATCTTGTTGGCATCGACACGTTCGTAATAGGTTTCGAATCCGCCATCCTCCGGCGCTGGCGGGGTCTCCTTGGGCCAGCCGCCGTCGATCGAATTGGGCTCATAGGAGGCCTGGCCCTTGTCGATCGTCTGGCGGTGCATGGAGTCGCGCTGGTTGTTGTGAAATGGCGCTACCGGCTGATTGATCGGAATCTCGTGAAAGTTGGGCCCGCCCAGGCGCAGCATCTGGGTATCCAGATAGGAGAACAGCCGGCCCTGCAGCAGCGGGTCGTTGGTGAAATCGATGCCCGGCACGATATTGGCCGGATTGAACGCCACCTGTTCGGTCTCGGCGAAGTAGTTGTCCGGATTGCGGTTGAGCACCAGCTTGCCGATGGGGGTGACCGGTACCTGCTCCTCGGGAATGATCTTGGTCGGGTCGAGCAGGTCGAAATCGAACTTGTGCTCGTCCTCCTCCTCGACGATCTGCACTCCGAACTCATATTCCAGGAAGTTGCCGTTCTCGATGTCTTCCCACATCTGACGGCGGTTGAAATCGGGATCGCGGCCCCACAGCTTCTGCGCCTCGTCCCAGATCAGCGAGCAGGTACCGGCCAGGGGCTTCCAGTGGAACTTGGCGAAACGCGCCTTGCCCTGCTTGTCGATCAGGCGGAACGTATGCACGCCGAAGCCTTCCATGTAGCGGTAGTGGCGCGGAAAGGCGCGGTCGGACATGGTCCACAGCACCATGTGGGTGGACTCCGGCATCAGCGAGACGAAATCCCAGAAGGTGTCGTGGGCCGACTGCCCCTGGGGGATCTCGTTGTGCGGTTCGGGCTTCACCGCATGCACGAAGTCGGGAAACTTGATCGCGTCCTGAATGAAGAACACCGGCAGATCGTTGCCGACCAGATCCCAGTTGCCTTCGTCGGTATAGAACTTGGTGGCGAAACCGCGCACGTCGCGCACGGTATCGTTGGAGCCCCGCGAGCCCTGCACCGTGGAAAAGCGCACGAATACGGGGGTCTTCTTGTCGGGGTCCTGGAACAGGCCGGCCTTGGAATACTTGGCGGCTTCCGCGTAAGGCTGGAAATAACCATGCGCCGCCGCGCCGCGGGCGTGCACGATGCGCTCTGGAATGCGCTCGTTGTCGAAGTGATTGAGCTTTTCGCGGAAGATGAAATCTTCCAGCAAGGTCGGGCCGCGCTCGCCGGCCTTCAGCGAGTTGTGGTTGTCAGCGATCCGAACGCCCTGGTTGGTGCGCAGGTCGTGCCCCTCGGCATCGCTGCGGTACTTTTCCAGATTCTCCGACTTGCTCTGCTCGGTGGTCTTGAAGTCCGTATCGTTGGGGTCGCCACGGTTGGAGGACGTATGAGGATTGTTGGCCATCAATGTCTCCTGGTTGGAATCGACGGCAAACGCTGCCGATGTGTCGTCATCTCGATCGACAACGAATCGGAGCCTTTGCCTGTGTTTATTTACCTGGGGTTTTATTTACCTACATATATTTATGGCGCCTTTTCCTTAGCAATAGTTGCCGCCCCAGCCAGTGGCAAGGTTCGATTCCGCTACTGTTAATCTGCGTCAATCCGTTTCCGCGGCCCTATTGCCGCTGATCCCGACGCACCGCCTCCAGACCCTCCTCGGAAATGAAACCTTTCGACAACGCATGCTCCGCCATGCTCACGCTATCGCGGGCCAGTACCAGCTCGCAGCCGGTATGGCGGACCTCGTTGGCCAGCACCTCGATGGCCGCGTCGCGCTCGGGGTCGTTATCGACCTTGCGGATGTAGATGGCGCGCACGCGCTCGGGATGGGCCTTGACGATCTCGGTGTAGACCTCGGGGTCGTGCTGGCCGCTGTCGCCGATCAGGATGAACGGCAGGTCCTCGTAAAGCGACAGCATGTTCTGAATCACGTCGGACTTGTGCTCTTCCGCCCTGCGCGGCCAAGGACGCTTCAGGCTCAGGCCCCATTCGCGCAGGAACAGGATCGGGCCGGCCGGAATGCGATTCATGTTGAAGAACATCTCGAGCATTTCGTAGATGCTCCAGGGGCCGCGGGAGACATACAGCATGGGCCGCTTGCGGTTGCCCTCGGCACCGCCATAAAGCGCGCGATAGAAGGCGGCGACGCCGGGGAACGCCGTGCGCCGATGGGCCTTCTCCATGAACAGCCGATAGAGCATCTTCAGCTTGTTGGCGACGCCCGTGTACATCACGGTGTCGTCGATGTCGCTGATCACGATCAGATCGGTGCTGACGGGCGGGATGTAGACCTCGGTTTCGGTACTGATGGCATCGTCTTCGGAGATCACCTCGAGCTTGGCGGTGTGCCAGATCGCCTCGGCCGGCAGCGAATGGGTAATCTTTACATGGGCATAGAAATAGCCGTCGCGGTCGGTGGTGACGGTCGCCTGGGTGGCGCCCAGGCGAATGTCGACGCGGGCGTCGGCAACGCCATGGCGCACCACGCGGCGTGCGACATCCACCAGGTCGCGCATCACGCCGGCTTCTTCCCAACGCATCAAGCGGCCGGGCTGACGGAAGACCCGGCCCATGATGAAGGCTTCCCGATGCGATCCGTAACCGCGGTAGGGATGCACGATGACACCGCCGCGCCCTTTGTCGCGGCGCATTGGCCGGATGAATAGACGAACCAGTTTCTTGATGAAGTGCAGCGGCTTGGCGATCAGCAATCGCGGTAACGAGCGGGATTCCGAAGTGGACGTATGGGTGGAGTGGGGCACGGTCGCTGCATTCCCTTGGCTCAAGTCTGCTGAAAGTATGGGAAGCTTGGTGGCATCCTGCAAAAACCGCCGGGAGCGGTGCTTGACGTCGCGCAACGACGGCCCGAAGGGAGCGCACAAAAAACGCTCGCCGATTGGCGAGCGTTTCAGGGCCTCGATGAGCGTTCAGGCGTGCTGTTTGCTGTGGCGGCCTTCGGCCAGCTCCTCGAGCAGCTTGCTGTTGAAATCATCGAGATCCTTCGGCGTGCGGCTGGTGACGAAACCGCTGTCGACGACGACGGACTCGTCGAACCACTGGGCGCCGGCATTCCGCAGATCCTGGGCAACGGAGGGGACGGAGGTCATCTTGCGACCTTCCACCACGCCGGCGTTGATCAGGATCCAGGGAGCATGACAGATCGCCGCAACCGGCTTGCCGGCTTCGAAGAAGGCTCTGACGAAGCTCAACGCCTTTTCGTTGAGACGCAGCGCATCCGGATTGAACAGCCCGCCCGGCAATACCAGGGCGTGATAATCGGCGGCGTTTACCTCGTCGAGACTCTTGTCCGCTTCGTAGGTGTCGCCCCAGTCGGTTTCCGCCCAGGCACGAATGCCCTTGCCGTCCGGGGAGATGACATGCGTTTCGACACCCTGGCCCTGCAGTGCGGCGCGTGGTGAAGAGAGTTCGGCTTCCTCGAAGCCGTCGGCGGCGAGAATGGCGACGCGTTTGCCATTGAGTTGCTGAGCCATCGTGACCTCCTGGTCTTGATGTGTCGGTGAGTGAACAAAACCCATGGGCCATCCCGGTCCACGTCCACTGAGTTTGGGATAGTCTCGCGGAAGTTCAAGCGGGAATTGCCGCTGGCCCGAGGCGCCGCTTGCGTTGGCGGGCGATCCGGCGGAAGGTGACACCCGGCAAGAGTGGCAAGTCGAACAGGGGGCAAAGACGATGAATGGCGAAGCGGGCGCATGGGCGCCGCAAGTGGTGGGGTGGATCGTCGCCGTCATCGGCTGCGGGCTGGTCGTTGGCGGCCTCATGGCCTGGATATCGCGACGCCGTTTCGGTGCTGAACGGGCGGCGCTCGAGGCGCGCCTGCAGAACAGCGAGGCGCAATGCCGGCAGCGGGAACAGGAGCTTGCCCAGAGCGATGCCCAGCAGGACGATCTGCGCGAACGCCAGGCGGAACTGCAGCGCCAGCTGGCTGGCCGCGAACAGCAGATAGAGACGCTCACCGAGCGACTGGCGGACATTCGCGAGCAGTACGGCCGTCTCGAGACCCGGTTCGAGCAGCAGCAGAGTCAGCACGCCGAGCAGTTGCAGTTGCTGGAGCAGGCCAAGGCCCGTCTGGGGCACGAGTTCGAATCGCTGGCCGGGCGCATTTTCGACGAGCGAAGCCGCGCCTACAGCGCCCAGAGCCGCGACAGCCTGGAGGCATTGCTCAAGCCGTTCCGCGAGCAGGTCGCCGGCTTTCGCCAACGGCTCGAGGAGATTCACGGCCAGGAACTGCGCGAACGCACCACGCTCAAGGTGCAGATCGACCAGCTGGCGACCCTCAACCGCCAGATCACCGAAGAAGCCGCCAACCTGACCCGCGCGCTCAAGGGCGACAAGAAGATGCAGGGCAACTGGGGCGAGGTGATGCTGGAGTCGGTACTGGAGCGCTCCGGTTTGCGCCGCGATATCGAGTATCGCCGCGAAGTCTCGATCGACGGCGAGCAGGGGCGTCAGCGGCCGGACGCGGTGATCTACCTGCCCGACGACAAACATCTGATCGTCGACGCCAAGGTATCCCTCAACGCCTACGTGCGCTACGTCAACGCCGAGGACGACGACGAGCGCGAACGGGCGCTGAGGGCCCATGTCCAGGCCGTGCGCGCGCATATCGACGCCCTGGCGGGACGCGACTATCCGCGCCTGCCGGGGCTGCGTTCGCCGGACTTCGTGTTCCTGTTCATGCCGGTCGAGCCCGCTTTTGCGGTGGCGTTCCAGCATGACGAGACGCTGTTCCAGGACGCCTTCGCCCGCGACATCGTGGTGGTCACGCCGACCACGCTATTGGCCAGCCTGCGTACCGTGGCGAGCCTGTGGAACCTCGAACGCCAGAACGAGAACGCGCGGCATATCGCCGACCGCGCCGGCAAGCTGCTCGACAAGTTTCAGGGCTTCGTCTCCAGCCTCGAGGATGTCGGACGCCACCTGGGGCGTGCCCAGGGCAGCTTCGACCAGGCGATGGGGCGCTTGTCGACCGGGCAGGGCAGCCTGATTGGCCAGGCGCTGGCGCTCAACAAGCTCGGCGTGCGCATGAAGCGGGACCTGCCGGCCAACCTGACCCGCAATGCAACAGCGGACCCGGCGGACGAGGCGTCAGCGGAGATTGCCGCCACCGATTCCCCGGACGCCGGGCAGAACGACAACTAAAATGCCGCCCGCAGGCGGCATGAGAATGGCTGACAAAGTCTCCGCACGTCGCCAGAGTCTCCATGCGCCTCCCAGGACCGCGCTGGACGACAGGTCGCCAAGCCGGGTCTTGCGACACGGATGTCGCAAGAGGCGCGCCGGGACAGGGATGTCCTTGCGCGCCGACCCGAAGCGCAAGCGACTGATCGGCCAGGGTTTCGCGGTCTTGTGGCGCTAAAAAAGAGGGGGAGCGGCGAGGGGGCGAGCGTTAAGCCCCCTCGTCCACACGAGCGATAGGTGGGATAAAACTACGGCAGTTGTAAGCTCACCTTGCCAGAATGCGCTGCCTTGGCAAAGGGATTGTCATCAGGCTGATGCCGCCCGCAGGCGGCATCGCGTTCTGCCAGATAATCTCTCAGCCAAGATAGGCGTTGAGCATCCACACCGTCTTTTCCTGCTCGCGGATATAGTCGCTGGCCAGCGAAGACGTGCCTTCGTCGTCGGCGTCGCCGGCCTGGGAAAGGATGTCGCGCTGCAGTTCGATCAGGACCTGGAAGCCTTTCACCAGGCCCTGGACGCACTGCTTGCCGTCGGATACCTGGGTGTCTTCCTGGATCTGCGATACCTTGGCGTAGTCGCTGTAGGCGTGCAGCGGCTGATAGCCCAGGGTCAGGATGCGTTCGGCGACTTCATCGACCTTGGTCAGCAGATCGGTATAGATCTCCTCGAACTTGGCATGCAGTTCGAAGAAGTGTTCGCCCTTGACGTTCCAGTGGTAGCCGCGGGCGTTCATGTAGAAGATCTGGTAGTTGGCCAGCAGGGCGTTGAGTTTCTCGGCCAGCTGTTCGGCGCTGGAGGCGTGTAGACCAATGGCGTTGGTGTCGGACATGACTCTTCTCCTCGGATGGCGGTGATCGAATCCAGGGCATAGTTTAGGCGTCCTGACGCCCGCCGCCCAACGAAACCTCGGTATGGCTTGAATATACGGGAGCGGGCAACTGCCTTCCCCGTTGCGGTCACCATCGTGGACGCCGGTCCACGGATGAAACACGAGCGCTCGTTCAGCTTCCGGCGACCCGCCACAGGCGTGCCAGAGTGCGGGCGCGGTCGCTCAGCAATTCGCCGCAGCGGGCAAGCGCCTCGTCCAGTGTGATGGGGCCGTCGGCGAGGGCGAAGGCGGCGGTGATGCCGTAGTCGAAAGCCGCCTGCCACTGGTCCCCCAGGCGCCCCGCCAGCACCACGGTAGGTACGCCGAAGCGCTCGGCGCGGCGGGCGATGCCGATCGGTGTCTTGCCGGAAAGGCTTTGGCCATCCAGTTGTCCTTCACCGGTGATCACCCAGTCGGCACCGGCGAGCAGGCTGTCGAAGTCGACCTGATCCATCACCAGCTCGATACCGGGGCGCAGCGCGGCGCCGAGAAACGCGCGGGCGGCGAAACCCATGCCGCCGGCGGCACCGGCGCCGGGCAATTCGCGAAAATCCTCGTCCAACGCCCGGGCGGCGTGATCGGCGAAATGCGCCAGTGCCGCGTCGAGCCGCGCGACATCGGCCTCGCTGGCACCTTTCTGCGGACCGAATATCGCGCTGGCGCCGCGCTCGCCAAGAAGTGGATTATCGACATCCACGGCTGTCTGGACTTCGAGCGAGGCCAGCCGCGGATCGAGGCCGTCGAGGTCGAGTGTCGCCAGATCGGCGAGCGCCGCACCGCCGGGCGGCAGGCGATTGCCTTCGGCATCCAGCAGCCTGGCGCCCAGCGCTTCCAGCATGCCGGCACCGGCATCGTTGGTGGCGCTGCCGCCGAGGGTTAGGACCAGCGAGCGGGCGCCGGCATCCAGTGCGGCACCGATCAACTGACCGACGCCGAAGGTGGTGCTGTGCAACGCGGTACGTTCTTCGCGTTTGAGCTGCTGCAGGCCGCTGGCTTCGGCCAGTTCGACGAAGGCCGTGTGCGATTCGGCATGCCAGCCCCAGGCCGCCATCGCAACGCGGCCCAGGGCATCCTGCACTTCCGCTTCGCGACGCTCGGCGCCGGTCGCCGCCAGCAGGGCATCCAAGGTGCCTTCGCCGCCATCGCCCATCGGGCATTGAACCAGCGTCGCTTCGGGCCACTCCTGAGCGATGCCGGTGGCAATGGCGGCGGCGGCGTCACGCGCGGAAAGGGCATCCTTGTAGCTATCGGGGGCAATGATGATCTTCATGCTGATCTCCCTGGCAGTGGAGCGAATTCTTGTCGATGGGGATCAGCATAACGTCGTTCGTCACTGGGGGCGATGGAGCGAACGGGTAACGGAAGGGAAGGGCATGGTCTCTCCGGCCATGCGCCGAAAGTGCATGGACCGGTGAGCGGGCAACTGGCATGCTGAACGCTGTTCGTAATCGCCTCGGATGAGGGACGCCATGAACGCACCGCGATGCCGTAGCGCTCACTGGATAACGGCGGGCCTGGCGCTGGGACTGCTCAGCGGCTGCCAGTCGCTGTCCGCACCGGAACCAACCGCCGCCAACAGCAGTCATAATCTACCCGCCGCTTGCAGTTGGCCCGCCACGGGCGAACCGCTCGAGCGTTTGCGGGCGACGCGAGAGGCTCTCGAACATCAGGGCTACGAGATTCTCGATACCGACGCCAAGCTGGGGCTGGTCAGTGCCGAGCGCAAGACCGCGCAGCCGGGTTTGGGCGCCGTCGATCGCCCCTTCGGACGCACCGGTTTCTGGGGCGGTTTCGGCCTGGGGGGCCGGCATGGCTATTCCCTGGGGGTCTTTCAAGGTTTCGGCGGCGGCTACAACACCGATCCGGTGCAGATCGAACGGGTTTCGGTGGTCACGCCGGATTCGACCACCTTCGTCGATCGCGACTCGCTGGTCGTCGACTACAACGGTTACCTGATCGACGCGCGTTCCTACAACCATCCGACCTTCTGCCAGCAGTTGCGTCAGGATATCGAGGCGCAGCTGTCGGCGGGCTCGACAGGAGAGGCGACGCCATGACACGAAGGATCGCGAGCCGATTGTCGGCAGGCGGGGTGCTGCTGGGAATGCTGCTATTGGCGGGCTGCGCAGTGACGCCGCAGGATCAGCCTCGCAGTATCGCGGTGCAGGCGGACGCGGACGAAACGCTCAAGGCGACGCTCGCCATGCTGGCCGAGCGCAGCTTCGTGATTCGCCATGCCGACGGCGATCTGGGGCAGATCGATGCAGTGCTGGCCTCGCGCTCGGGCTATGAAATCCACGCCGAAGTCACCAGCGGTGGCGAACGTCCGCCGGGACTGGCGCTGCAGAATGGCTCGACCTATTTGACCTTGAGCGGCCGTCGGGGCGGGCATCCGTTGGGAGCCGAATCACTGGACCCGTTGTTCATCGATGTACAGACGCGCCTGGGGTCTGTTGCCGTTTCACGCACGGCCGCGCCGGAGCCAGTTTTTGTGCGGGACAAGGAATGAGGAGAGTAGTTTGTTCAGTACATCCCTATACTTCACCCCTTCGGGGCTGACGCGCAAAAACGCTCCAGGCGTTTTTGTGGTCATTTCAAAAGAACGACGAATAACGCAGTACCGCGCGAAAACTGGCCCGGCCCTTCGGGTTGCGCGGCAAATGGCGCCATGCGGCGTTGCGGGATTTGACAAGGGAACCACCCTTCTCGCGCATCCCGCGCCTGGCCTGGCACCATTTGACGCAGCAACGCGATTCGCGCTGAAACGGTAACAGCCCCCAGGATCATTGCCTTGAATCGAACGTTTTCTCGCCAGCCAAGAATTCTGGGGTGGCTTTGTATGGTGTTGTTGGGAGTTTCACCGATGGCGATGGCCCATCCGCACGGCTGGGTCGATATCAGCGTCGAAGGCATGTTCGATGACCAGCGACGGTTGACCGCCTTGCGTCAGCAGTGGCGCATGGATCCATTCTACAGCCAGGTGGTGATGGAAGACATGGCGAAAGTGGAGGGCGACACCAGCATGGAGCAACGTCTCGATGCACTGGGCGTGGAGATTCGCAACAATCTGGCCAAGGAGAACAACCTCACCCACATCACGCTCGACGATCAGCCGGTCGCGCAGGGAACGGTCAGCGACACCAATACGGAGTATCGCGGTGAGCGACTGGTGTTCAGCTTCGTGCTGCCGCTGGCCAGGCCACAACCCATGTCTGGCCATACCCTGCGCTATCAGGTCTATGACGCGACCTACTACATCGAGATGGTGCACGAGGCCAACGCCGACGGTTCCGAGCCCTTGCCGGATGCCTTGACCCTCGACCATGCGCCGTCGGGCTGCACCACGCGAATCATCAAGGCCAAGCCTGATCCGCAGAAAGTGATGGAAGCGGCGATGCTCGATCAGGGCGCGACGGGAGAACCCAACCTGGGCCACTTCTTCGCCGAGACCGGAGAGATCCAATGTCCAGTGTGAAGCCCTGGCTCATGGTGCTGGTGCCGATGGCGATGGTGGTGACTGCCGGCGTGGGGCTTTATCACCTGGGCTGGTGGCAGCAGGGCGCCGTCCACGTCGTACTCTGGCAGCGCGATCTCTACCATGCACTGACCGCGGCGATCACTCGGATCGATCAGGCCCCCGGTTTGGCCACCTGGAGCGTGCTGCTGGGTGTCAGTTTCGCCTATGGCGTTTTCCATGCCGCCGGGCCGGGCCATGGCAAGGTGGTGCTGAGCACCTATTTGGCATCCCAGGGTGGTGCCTGGCGGCGAGCCATCGGCCTGTCGGCGCTGGCCTCTCTGCTCCAGGGCGCGGTGGCCATCGCACTGATTGCGGTACTGGTGTACGGGCTCGGCTGGTTGACGCGCCAGGCGATGGCGACCACCGATCAGGCCGAACTGGCGAGTTTTCTGATGGTGACACTGGTCGGGCTGTGGCTCTGCTGGCGTTCGCTCACACGTCTCTATCGGTCGGCGGCCATGCGACAGCATTCAGCGACGCCAACGCCGGCACCAGAGCCGGCGTTTCGGCCCGTCCCGACAGGGGATCGGGGCCTGCAGCATTCCCACCATGCGCACGGCGCGGAATGCGGCTGCGGCCACGACCATCACGTCGACCCAGCGACCGCCGGCGACTGGCGCGTGGCGCTGATGACGGTGCTGTCGATCGGCATCCGTCCTTGCAGCGGCGCCGTACTGCTGCTTGGCGCGTCGGCGCTGCTCGGACAGTTCGGCAAGGGCGTGGTCGCGGTGCTGGTGATGTCGCTGGGCACCGCGTTGACGGTCTCGTCATTGGCGCTGCTGGGCGTGTTCGCCCGCGACTGGGTCAGGCGCCATCTCTCGCCGGTGGCCGGCAATCGGCCCTGGCAGGCCTGGATCGGCCTGGCCGGCGGCGCGGTCATCCTGACATTGGGAGTGTCGCTCAGTCTGGCCCAGTGGCGGCAGCCGTTGTCGTCACCAGCACCGTTTTTGGGAGCGCCGACGGCGCAACAATCGGCGCCATCCTCTGGAGGGCTTGGCCCGTTCGGGCGAGGCTGAAGACGTGATGGGGCTAGACCAGCCCCGCCTCGCGAGCGAGCCCGGCGATTTCCTGCCGGCGCGCCTCCAGCGCGGCTTCGCCGTAGCTCTTGGCCTGGCCGTGGCCCCAAACCGGCCCCGGCCAGGCGTCGTCGTCCTTGAACCGCACGATGACGTGCAGATGCAACTGCGGCACCTGGTTGCCGAGGGTCGCCACGTTGAGCTTGTCGCCGCCGTAATGGCGCATCATCGCCTCCCCGAGCCGAGTTGCTTCCTGCCACAGCTGCGCCTGGTCCTGCGTCGTCAGGTCGTAGATTTCGACCACCTCGCTGCGCTGCGGAATCAGAATCACCCAGGGATAACGCGCGTCCAGGTTCAGGCGTGCCTGGCACAGCGTCAGGTCGGCGACGTGAACGCTGTCCTGCTGCAGGCGTGAATCGAGCGTAAACGTTGGCATCTCGGCTCCAGGGATGGGAGGAAAGAGGCCACTTTACGACGCTCGGTCATCGAGCGTCGAGCCGAGCCATGACGAAAATCGATGGTAGAATCGGGCCGCGCCGGTACGCGATGTCCGGTGTTTGATCGAAAGGAGACGAACAATGAAAAGGTGGGTTCGTGTATTGCTGGCGGGCTGCCTGATGCTCGCCTTGAGCGCCTGCAATACCATGCATGGGCTGGGCAAGGATATCGAGCGCGGCGGCGAGAAGATCCAGAACGCCGCCAACTAGTAACCAGCGCCTCATGGTCGCTCGCGCTGATGTCATGCAACGAGGTTACGCGCGTTATTGCGACATTCTGCTATTTTTAATGGCAGGCCCGGACAAGAGGGCCCGGGTGAGTCGAAATCTCGCCCTTCGAGAAAACGTTAAGGAGGACGACAACATGAAACGCCTGATTGCTCTCTCCCTGTTCGCACTGTTCAGCGCAGGCATCCTCGCTGGTTGCAATACTATCGGTGGCGCCGGTAAGGATGTCGAAGAAGGCGGTGAGGCGGTACAGGACGCCGCCAGCTGATCCGCAGGATGCCCGGCCTCCAGTGCCGGGCTATACGCTCACCCTTCGGGCCAGCCTTCGGCTGTTACTCCCTACAGTCGTTGCCCCTTGTCTGGCCATCACTCGTCGATTTTTCAGACAGAGCTTAGTTTGTCAGTATTCTTGCATTCGGATTTTGACCAGCCTTTCCCGCCCAGCCCCAGTCTCCGGAGTGCTATCGTAGTCGGCAACCGTATCCCGTGAACCTTCCGCCGCTTGGCCGGAGTCTTGTCATGTCTTCATCCATCCCTGTCTCTTCCGACGATCCGGGGCGCAAGCGCGCCCGCGGGGTAATCGATGGCATACCGACTGCGTTCGAGGACGTCAGCCGGCAGCCGCTCGATGCCTTGCCCGGCCCTCAAGAGCGGCCGATCTCGATCGTCTTCAACGACACCGCCTACGCGACGGTGCTGGCGACCCCGAAGCAGCTCGAGGCGCTGGCCGTCGGCTTCGCCTATAGCGAGGGCGTGATCGATCGTTTCGACGATGTCGAGGCGATCGACAGCGAGCCGAGCCGCCACGGGGTTCGGGTGCGGATGCGGGTGGCGGAGCGCATTGCCCGGCGTGCTGCCAGTCAGTCCCGCGCAACGTTGTCGACCAGCGGCTGCGGTGCCTGTGGCGTGCAGGAGGAGTCCCAGCTGTTGTTCGGTCTCACGCGGCTAGCGAGCATGCCGCTGCCTCGGCCCGAGGCCATCAATGCGGGACTCGATGCCCTGCGCGCGGAGGCCACGGCGGGAATGCATCTGGCGCTCGGCATCGACGGCGACGGCGCCGTGGCCACCATCGGGCGCGATATCGGCCGCCACAACGCGCTGGACAAGGTGATCGGCGCCAGCCTGATCGCCGGTGCCATGCCTACGCTGGTGATGACTTCCAGCCGCTGCAGCCTGGAACTGGTGCAGAAAAGCGTCAGGGCGGGAATTCCGTCGCTGGCCACGCTCTCTTATCCCTCGCGGCTCGCCATCGAGGTCGCCCGCGCCTGCGGCCTGACTCTGATCAACTGTCATCGGGGCAAGCGGCTCGAGCTTTTGAGCCGCGGCGACCGCTGAGCCGCGGCGGTGCGCCGTCCCGCTCGGCGAATGCCTCCGACCCATGCAACGACATCCGGAATGCTCGAGGCGTGGTATACTTTGGTATTAGGCCGCTAACCTCGTTGGCAAAGCGATAGCGCCTCCGCTTCGCGGAGACCTGGCCGCGATTTCCAGCCGGCTTCGACCCCAGCCTCTCGGGCAATCTCCCCGCAGCGCGCCGACCGGCGCACTGCCGCTGCCGATGTGGCCGGCCGCAGTCATCAGAATGCGCAAGGAGCATCATGTCCCAGTCCCATCAGACGTCACGTCAGGATACGTCGCGCGACGGCGTCAATGCCGATCCCAAGGTTTTCGACTATCGCAACCCGGCCGGTGGCTGGGGCGCGTTGAAATCGGTCGGCAAGCATCTGCTGCATAGCCGTTCGCCGGCGCTCAATGCCCGCTCGCTGTTCAAGCTCAATCAGCCGGACGGCTTCGACTGTCCGGGCTGTGCCTGGGGCGACCCGGAGCACGGTTCGTCGTTCGAATTCTGCGAGAACGGGGTCAAGGCGGTGACCTGGGAGGCGACCGCCAAGCGCGTCACGCGGGAATTCTTCGCCAAGTACAGCGTCAGCGAACTCAAGACCTGGGACGACTACCGGCTCGAGGATCAGGGGCGGCTGGTCGAGCCGATGCGCTACAACGCCGAGACCGACCACTACGAGCCGATCGCCTGGGACGCCGCGCTCGAGCTGATCGCCGCCGAGCTCAAGGCGCTGCCCACGCCGGACGACGCCATCTTCTATACCTCCGGCAAGGCGGGCAACGAGTCGGCCTACGTGTTCCAGCTGCTGGCGCGGTTGTACGGCACCAACAACCTGCCGGACTGCTCCAACATGTGCCACGAGGCCAGCGGTGTGGCGCTCAATGCGGCGCTGGGCACCGGCAAGGGCAGCGTGCGGCTGGAGGACTTCGAGCAGGCCGAGGCGATCTTCGTCTTCGGCCAGAACCCCGGCACCAACCATCCGCGCATGCTCGGCGTGCTGCGCGAGGCAGCCGAGCGCGGCGCCACCATCGTCAGCTTCAACACCTTGAAGGAGCGGGGGCTCGAGAAGTTCGCCGACCCGCAGAAGCCGTTCGAGATGCTGCACAACGGCAGCCATCGCATCAGCAGCCACTACTTCCGGCCCAAGCTGGGCGGCGACATGGCCGTGGTACGCGGCATGGCCAAGGCGCTGCTCGCCCGCGACGCCGCCGGTGAAGACGTGCTCGATCACGCCTTCCTGGCCAACCACACCGCGCACTTCGAAGCCTATCGTGCCCGGGTCGAGGCGACCGAGTGGGCCGCGCTGGAGGCCCAGTCCGGGCTGATGCGTGACGAGATGGAGCAGGCCGCCGAACTCTATGCCCGCTCCAACGCCACCATCGCCTGCTGGGCGATGGGCATCACCCAGCATGTGCATTCCGTGGCGACGGTGCGCGAGATCGTCAATCTGCTGATGCTGCGCGGTAATCTGGGCAAGCCCGGTGCCGGTACCTCGCCGGTGCGCGGCCACTCCAACGTTCAGGGCGACCGCACCATGGGCATTTACGAGAAGCCGTCCACAGCGCTGCTCGATGCGCTGGAGGCGAAGTACGGCCGACCGATGCCGCGCAAGCACGGTGTCGACTCCGTCGCGGCGGTGGAGGCGATGCGCGACCAGCCCGGCAAGGTCTTCATCGGCCTGGCCGGCAACTTCACCCGCGCCATTTCCGACAGCGTTGTCACCGAAAAGGCCATGGCCAACTGCCGGTTGACCGCGTTCATCAGCACCAAGCTCAACCGCAGTCATCTGATCACTGGCCGGGAAGCGCTGATTCTGCCCTGCCTCGGGCGCAGCGAGATCGACCGCAGCATCGATCGCAACGGAGTCGTAGGCAAGCCGCAGCTGATCACCGTCGAAGACTCGATGAGCATGGTCCACGGCTCCGCCGGTATCAACAAACCGGCGGACAAGGCGCTGCGCTCGGAAATTGCCATCCTCACCGGTATCGCCGAGCGCTTGTTCGATAAGGAGAGTCTGGGCAACGGAGTGGTCGACTGGGCGGCGATGCGCGAGGATTACGACGTGATCCGCGAGCACATCGCCGCAGTGATTCCCGGCTTCGCCGATTTCAATTCGCGGGTGCGTCAGCCACGCGGATTCTGGCTGGTCAATCCGGCCTTCGAACTGCGTTTCCCCACCGCCAGCGGCAAGGCCGAGTTCTCCGACGATGAATTACCAGCCGAGGTGATGCATCAGCAGCTCGCTGCCCGCGACGGCTGGCTGACACTGCAGACGATGCGCTCCCACGATCAGTACAACACCACGGTCTACGGCTACAACGATCGTTATCGCGGCATCGAGAACGGCCGCCAGGTGATCTTCCTCAACCGCGACGACATCGCGCGTCTCGGCTTCGAGGCGGGCCAGTGGGTGGACCTGATCGGTGAATCCGAGGATGGTGTGACGCGCCGCGTCGACGGCTTCAAGATCGTTGCCTACGACACGCCCCAAGGGTGTGCGGCCGCCTACTATCCGGAGACCAACCCGCTGATTCCGCTCGACCATAAGGGCGAGCAGAGCCACACCCCGGCATCCAAGTCGATCGCGGTCAGGCTCGAGGCGAGCAAGCGGCTTGCCTGATTCGGGCGGCCCCGATGGCCTGCAGCGCCAGTTCGAGGCGCTGCAGGCCGCCCATCCCGAACTCGAGCCGCTGGCGGTGCTGGTGCTGTTGGCGGTTCGACAATCCGATTCGCCAAATGGTGTCACCACGGCGCGGCTGTCGCGGCGCCTGGGCATCGAGCACGCGCTGATCCGGCGGGCGGCTGCCGAACTCGAAGCCCTCGGCTGGATCGTCACCGAGCCGGTTGGCGGCGCCAGCCCGGCGCTGCGGTTGATATCGGCAAGAGAGCGGGCGCCGAGCGACGCTCAATCTCCAAACGCGTAGTGCCGCTCCAGGCGCTCGAACAGCAGGTCGGTGACGATCGCCAGCAATCCCACCAGCAGCGCGCCCTGGATCACGTAGGCGAGATTGTTGCCGACCAGCCCGGCGATCAGCGGCGTGCCCAGGCTCTTGGCGCCGACGGTGGAGCCGATGGTGGCGGTACCGATGTTGATGATCACCGAGATACGCACGCCGGCGATGATCACCTGCATCGCCAGCGGCAGTTCGACGCGCATCAGAATCTGGCTGGCGCTCATGCCGTTGCCGCGCGCCGCTTCCAGCGTCGTCGCCGGCACCGTGCCGAGCCCGGCGATGGTGTTCTGGATCACCGGCAGCAGGCCATAGAGCGTGAGCGCGATGATCGTCGGCGCAAAGCCGAATCCGGCCAGCGGTACGGCGATGGCGAGCACGGCGGCCGGCGGAAAGGTCTGGCCGATGGCCGCCAGCGACGACACCATGGGCTCGAACTCGCGGCCGGCGGGCCGGGTGACGAACAGGCCCGCGGCGACGCCGACGACGACCGAGATCAGCGACGACACCAGCACCAGGCCAATGTGCGCGAGCATCAGGTTGAGGAAGCTGTCGCGGCGGTAGAGCGGGTTGCCGAGGTCGGGAAACAGCGCGCGGAACAGCGGCTCCAACTGGGCCATGCCGAGTGTCAGCGCGACCAGCAGCACGATCAGCGCACCGAGCCGCAGGTTGCCGGCGGCAGCGGCGCGCAGGCGTGGCACGCCCGGGATCGTGCCGTTCATGAGGCCGGCATCCCGTTCGCGGCCTGAATCCCCATGATGCCCTGCATGCCGACCTCGCCGATCAGTCGGCCCTGATCATCGATCACCGGCAGCACCATGACCCGATACCACACCATGCGCGAGAGCGCTTCCTTCATGCTCATCTCCGGCGTCGCGGTCCACTCCGGCTTGACCTCGGTGCGCTCGCTGTCGTCATCCAGGCGCGCGCCTTCCAGCGCGATCGGGCGGCCGGCGTCGTCGAGCTGCCAGCAGTGGTCGAGTCCGGGCAGGGTGGCGTGGTGTTCGAGACTCGGAGCGCGCTGATATTGATGCACCCAGCGCCTCGAGAGCAGCTTGAGGCCGAGATCCGCCTGGCCGATGAATTCACGCACGAAGTCGTCGGCGGGGGTCACCATCATCTCGATCGGGCGGTCGTACTGCACCAGCCTGCCGTGGTTGAGCAGCGCGATGCGGGTCGCCAATTGCAGCGCCTCGTCCATATCGTGGGTGACGAAGACGATGGTCTTGCCGGTCTGCTGGTGGACGCGCTTCATCTCGGCCTGGAGCACTTCGCGGGTGAGCGGGTCGACCGCGCCGAAAGGCTCGTCCATCAGCAGCACTTCCGGGTCGGCGGCGAGCGCGCGAGCGACACCGACGCGCTGCGCCTGGCCGCCGGAGAGCCGATGCGGATATTGGTGGCGGAATTCGACAGGATCGAGGTGGAACATCGCCATCAACTCATCGACACGGTCGTCGATGCGCGACTTCGGCCACTTCAGCAACTGCGGCACGGTGGCGATGTTCTGCGCTACCGTCCAGTGCGGAAACAGCCCGGTCGACTGGATCGCATAACCGATGCGCCGGCGCAGTTGCTCCGCCGGCAGGTCGGTGACATCGTCGCCGTTGAGCACGATGCGACCGCCGGAGAGTGGCACCAGCCGGTTGATCATCTTCAGCGTGGTCGACTTGCCGCAGCCGGAAGGGCCGATCAGCACGCCGAATTCGCCGCTCTCCAGCGTCAGCGAGATATCGTCGACCACCCGTTTGCCGGCGTAGGTCTTGGTCAATCCTTTCAGCTCAATCATCGATCTTCCTCAGCGTGCATCTGCCGGCCGGCTCAGCGCGACCAGTAGCCGCAACGCGAAATCGGCGACCACGGCGAGCACGATGGTGGGAACCGCGCCCAGCAATACCAGGTCGATGGCGTATTGCCCCAGTCCCTGGAAGATGAACGCGCCGAAGCCGCCGGCGCCGATCAGCGCGGCGACCACGGTCAGGCCGATCGCCTGCACGGTGACGATACGCAGCCCCGACAGGATCACCGGCAGCGCCAGCGGAATCTCCACCCGCCACAGAATCTGGCGGGGCGTCATGCCCATGCCGCGGGCGGCTTCCAGGGTCGCGCCCGGGACGCCGGCCAGCCCCGAATAGGTATTGCGCACGATCGGCAGCAGCGAGTAGAGCACCAGCGCAATGATCGCCGGCGCCGCGCCGATGCCGCCGATGCCGAGATCGCCCAGCCAGGGCAGCGCCTTGCCAAGTGCCGCGAGTGGCGCGATCAGCAGCCCGAACACGGCGATCGAGGGCAGCGTCTGAAACACGTTGAGTACGCTGAACAGCCCGTTGCGCAGGCGTTCGCGCCGCCTGGCCAGCAGCCCCAGCGGCAGCCCGACCACCAGCGCTGGTACCAGGGCGCCGGCGACCAGCAATAGATGCCGCACGAGCTGGTCGAGGAAGTTGTCACGCTGGTTGGCGAACTCGCGCATGATCGACAGCGGCGCCAGCAACTCGCCGGCGAAGCAGGCGATGACGATCGCCAGCGCGGCCAGCCCGTAGAGCGCCCGGCGTGCCAGGCCGAGGCGCAGCCGCTGTAGCGCGTCGATGGCGATCAGCGCGCAGACGAAGAGCAGAATCCAGAACGTCGCCCCCTGGGAAACGCGCGCCGCCGGCGAGGCGTCGACCAGCGCGCGGTGGGCGTAGTCGCCGAGGGCGTAGAAATCGAGCGCCAGCAGCGGCAGGGTCGCGATCAGCGCGAGCCGGCTCGAGGCGCGCCCACCCAATGGTTGGGACAACGCGGCCAGCAGCAGGGCGAGGCCGATCAGCGTCAGCCCGCCGAGCTGCCAGGCGGATAGCGCCTGCCACAGCATCACTGGCTGGCCGGATACCAGCCGATTGGGCGACAGGTTGGCAAAAGGCAACAGCGCGGCGCCGGCCACTGCCGCGATCAGCAGCGTCAGCAGTACCCGGTTGCCGACCATCCGTCGGCTACCGTCGTGCATGGCGAGTGCCATGGGTGGTCAGTCCAGCAGGCCCTGCTCGACAAGATAGTCGTGGGCCACCTGATCCGCCGGCAGCCCGTCGACCTGAATGCGCCCGTTCAGCGTCTGCAGCGTCTCGCGATCCAGCGACTCGAACACCGGCTTCAGCAGTTCCTCGATCTGCGGATAGGTTTCGAGCACCGTCGCGCGTACCACCGGCGCCGGGGCGTAGACCATTTGCACGCCCTTGGGATCGTCCATCACCTTGAGTCCGGCGGCGGCGATGGCGCCGTCGGTGCCGTAGACCATCGCCGCGTTGGTGCCGCTGGTGCCTTCGGCGGCGGCGCGAATGGTCGCGGCGGTGTTGCCGCCGGAAAGCACCAGCAACTGATCTTCGTCGAGGGAGAAGTCGTAGGCGCGCTGGAAGCTGGGCAGCGCGGCGTCGCTTTCGACGAACTCCGCCGAGGCGGCCAGCTTGACCTCGCCGCCGTCGCTCACCCAGTGGCCGAAATCCGCCATGCTGGAGAGATCGTTGTCGTCGGCGATGTCCTGGCGCACGGCAATCGCCCAGGTGTTGTTGGCCGGCGCTGGCGTCAGCCACGCCAGCTGGTTGGCTTCGCGATCGGCATCGCGGATCTTGTCGTAGCCGGCCCGGGCGTCCTTCCACGCCGGATCGTCGGCGGTGTCGGTGAAGAAGGCGCCGTTGCCGGTGTATTCGGGATAGAGATCGATGTCGCCGGAGAGCAGCGCCTGGCGCACGATATTGGTCGGGCCCAGTTGCAGCCGGCTTTCCACCGGCAGGTCGGCGTTCTCCAGTACCTCGACGATCATGTTGCCGAGTAGCGAGCCTTCGGTGTCGATCTTGGACGCCACCCGGATGGGCGTCCGGGAATCCTGGGCGGCGGCCGGGCCGATGCCCAATCCGATGGTGAGAGCGGCGGCGATGAAGCTGGCGGTCAGCGAGTGGCGCATGATGGCGTTCCTTGGCGATCGGGTTGTGCTCGTGGCACGCCCTGGTAGGTTGTTTGGCCTGAGTCTAGCGGCCCAGTCTCCGGCAGACCAGCGATGGCGTTTCCGACCTTAGCTGTTAATCTTGCCAGGACACTACCGTTTATCCATGAGGAGCGAGCAATGAAGATTCCCGGCGCGACGTTGATCTTGAGCGGCCTGCTACTGGCGGGATGCAGTACGGCTCCCGCACCCGACGAAGCACCACCGCCGCCCGACGTCAAGTCCGTGCCGGAGGACGCCTGTGGCGCGCAGACCGTCGGCAGCCTCGTCGGTGAAACCTTGACCGACGCCCGCTACCAGGAGATCGCCGATCGTTCGCGGGCCGAGACTCTGCGTGTCCTCGAGCCCGGCAAGGGCTATACCATGGATTACCGTTCGACGCGGCTCAACATCAAGGTCGACAAGCAGCGCAAGATCACCGATCTTGCCTGCGGCTGAGCGTCTCCGCGTCGGGCCCTGTCCGGCGCGATGCGTCCTGGCGTTCACGGGCGGTGAGCGCCGGGCTCAGCTCGTTCTTCCAGCGCTGTACCGCCACCTGCTCCTTGAGCAGTTCCAGCATATCGATCAGCACCTGCTGGGTGACCTTGTCGGTGGCGGGGTCGACCTTGAGCCAGGCGTCGATGCCGCTGCCGACCAGATCGGCCAGCAGCGAATGAAAGCGCGGCGAACGCAGGCCGTCGACCGCTTCGTGTACCACGCGGCTGGCGACGTCGCTCAGGCTGCGTTCGAGCCCGTCCGCCACTGCATCGCCCAGCGGCATCCGCCGTAGCCGGCGCAGCTCGGCATTCTCCTCCAGCGTGCGTGCCACCAGCGCGGCCACGTAGCGATGAATCTCGCGGTGGTTTTCGGCGTAGCTGTCGTCGATGGTGCGTTCGAGGCGGGCTGCGATCTCTTCGACCAGCGCTGCCTTGCGTGGCTGTATCACTTCCCGCGACACCCGCTGGGCCAGATGCTCGCTGTGGCGAACTTCGTTCTGCAGATCGCTCAGCAGGTTGATGGCGACGCGATCCGATAGCTCCTCCATCAACACGCCGTAGTAAGTGCGATAGAAGCGATAGCTCCGCCAACCGGTGATATCGATCACCCCCAGCCGCTGCAGACGGATCATCAGCGAGACCACGCGCAATATGCGCAGCAGGCGGAAACCGGACAGCGGAATGCAGCCGAGCACGTCATACCAGTGCACGAAGGGGTAGAAGAACCAGCGCGCGTAGCGGCGCTGGACGATGGCGATGATCCAGCCCAGCAGCACGTCGAGCAGGAAGATCGCGACGAAGCACAGGTCGATCTCGGCGAAGTTGGCGCGGATGGTCGTTGCGTAGGCGTCGTGCAGCCCTGGGGCGACAGCCGCGAAAGCGGTATTCAGCGGCGCGATCAGGTAAAGGCTATCGAACAGCAGCAGCGCCAGGTTGATCGTCACCAGCACGAGAATGGCGAAATCCCAGGCCAGCAGCAGGCGCTCGCTGAGGCGGCCGTTCAGACGCTTGGGGCGCGAAGTGGCGGTATGGGACATCGAACGTCCTTGTTCGTGATGGGGAACAGGACAGCGTCAGCCGTCGAGCGCTCCCGTGGGGTAAACCTTGTGGTATTCGTCCATGGCGTTGCGCTCCTCTTCGGCGGCCTGCTTGCGCAGCTTCTTGCGCAGTGCGGCCTTTTCGAAGCGTAGCTTCTGCAACGGGGTCTTCAATTCCAGCGGAGGCACGCCCACCGGTTTGCCGTCGCTATCGACCGCGACCATGGTCAGGTAGCAGCTGTTGGTATGGCGAATGACCCGCTCCTGGATCGATTCGGCCAGCACCTTGATGCCGACTTCCATCGACGAGCGGCCGACATGATTGATCATCGCCAGGAAGGTGACCAGTTCCCCGACGTGGATCGGCTGCTTGAACAGCACCTGGTCCACCGACAGCGTGACCACGTAGCTGCCGGCGTAGCGGCTGGCACAGGCATAGGCGACTTCGTCGAGCTTCTTGAGAATCGCCCCGCCATGGACCTTGCCGCTGAAGTTGGCCATGTCGGGCGTCATCAGAACGGTCATCGACAGTTCATGCTGTCGCGGCAGATCGTCGGGCGTCACGGTTTCCTCGCATCTATCCGGCCATGTTGTTGTATCTAGGCCAGATGTATCATGTTTGACCGCAACTGCCCATCCATCGGCGCGATAGCCGATGCCCGCTCGAGGCTAGAAAAGCGTGAGCCCAAGGCCGATCACCACCCCGGTCACCACCAGCTGGATCAGGCAGAAACCCATGATGTCCTTGGCGTTGAGTCCGGCGATCGCGAGTACCGGCAGTGCCCAGAACGGTTGCAGCAGGTTGGTCCAGGCATCGCCCCAGGCCACGCCCATCGCCACGCGCGAGACGTCCGCGCCGAGCGCTTCGGCCGCCGGCAGCATGACCGGCGCCTGAACCGCCCACTGGCCGCCGCCGGAAGGCACGAACAGATTGACCACGCCGGCGCTGATGAACGACCAGAACGGCAGGCTGTCGGCATCGGAAATGGCGACGAACACTTCGGACAGCGACTGCGCCAGGCCGGATTGCATCATGATGCCCATGATCCCGGCGTAGAACGGGAACTGGATGACGATGCCGGCGCCGCCCTTGATCGCTTCGTTGAGGCTCGCGAGCAAACTGCGCGGCGTGCGATGGAACACGATCGCGAGCGACAGAAACAGGAAATTGACGCTGTTGAGGTTGAGCCCGCCGCCGGCGAAGAGAAAGTAATAGACCAGATAGAGCAGGCCCGGGATACCGACCAGCCACGAGAGCAGGGTGCTGTTTTCGAGTCGATCCGCCGGGCGGGCGGTCGCGTTGTGCTCGTCAGTGCTCGGTTCGGCCAACTGGCTGGCATCGACGTAGACGCTGTCGCTGTCGTTCGGCAGCATCCAGCGATTGATCAACGGCATGATCACGAACAGGGCCACGACGATCAGCAGGTTGTAACCGGCGAAGATGGTCTGCGAAGTGGGAATGATGCCGATCTGGTCCTCGGTGAAATGGCCGGGCGTGGCGATGGTCAGCGGAATCGAGCCGGCCAGCCCGCCGTGCCAGACGACGAAGCCGGAGTAGGCGCTGGCGATCAGCAGGCGGTAGTCGACCCGTATGCGGCGGGCCAGGGCCTTGGCGAACAGCGCGCCGATGACCAGGCCGAAGCCCCAGTTGATCCAGCTCGCGGCGAGCGACACCAGCGTGACCAGAACGACGGCACTGCCCGGCGAGCGCGCAATGCCGGCCAGGCCGTCCAGCACGCGCTTGACCGGTGGCGAACTGGCGAACATGAAGCCGGTCACCAGCACCAGCAGCATCTGCATCGAGAACGACAGCAACCCCCAGAAACCGTCGCCCCAGTAACGCATGACCGCCAGCGGCGACTGCTGCTCGAAGAGCATCGCGGCCAGCGCGGCGATGATCGTCAACAGCAGCACGAAGATGTAGGGATCGGGCAGATAGCGCTCGACCAGCTTCACGGCGGGGCGTGAAAGTCGCTGTAACATGATGTGATCTCTCGTGGGAAAACGTTAGCGCGAGCCTAACGCATCCACGGAGTGCCCATCAGTCAACCTTGGTCGAGGTAGCGTCTTGATTCTCGCGGTATTTCAGCGCGCGACGCGGGGGACCAGCGGGTTTTGCGATAGTGCAGGTAGCAGGCGCCGAGCGACGCCGAGCGCACCAGGGTGAAGCACAAGAAGGCGAACCACAGCCCGTGATTGCCGAAATCCCGGGTCAGCCACCACACCGGCAGGTAGCAGGCGATGGCCAGCCATACGGTGTCGCGCATGGCGCGGCTCTCGGTGGCGCCGATGAACACCCCGTCGAGCAGATAGCTCCACACCGCGATCGCCGGCATGGCAATCATCCACGGCAGATACTCGGCGGCGGTGGCGCGTACCTCGGGAAGATCGGTGAGCAGGGCGATCAAATGCCCGCCGCCGACGGCGAAGACCAGCATCGCCACCCCGGCCACCATCAGCGAGAGCTTGCCCGCGGCGCGCACGGCGTCGCCGAAGTCGTCCCAGGCGCGCCTGCCCACCGAACGTCCGGTCAGCGCCTCGGCGGCATTGGCGAAGCCGTCGAGGGCGAATGAGGTGAGCATGATGAATTGCAGCAGCACGGCATTGGCGGCCAGCGTGGTATCGCCGAAGTCGGCGCCCTGGGCGGTGAAGAACGCCTGGGCGAACAGCAGCCCCAGCGTGCGCACGAACAGGTGCCGGTTGACCCGGAGCAGCGCCGAGTAGTGCGACCATGCCCGCAGCGCGCGGCGCGAAAGCTCGCCGCCGAGTCCGCGACAATGCACCGCGACGCGCCATAGCCCGAAGGCCAGCGCGCTATAGTCGGCAATCAACGAAGCCCAGGCGACGCCGTCGCTGGCCAGGCCGAAACCGACCACGAACAGCAGGTCGAGGGCGATATTGACGCCGTTGGTCAACAGCAGGATCGCCAGCGTGATGCGGGTCTTCTGCTGACCGATGAACCAGCCGAGGATGGCGTAGTTGGCCAGCACCGCCGGGGCCGAAAAGATCCGGATGTGGGCATAGCTGGCGGCCAGCGACATGGCCGCTGCACTGCCATCGAGCAGCCACAGGCCAAAACCGATCAGCGGTTTCGACAATAGAATCAGAACGATCCCGATCGCGCAGGCCATTACCAGCGACTGCGCCAGCAGCAGGCGTACCTCGCTGTCGTCTTCGCGGCCCACCGCCTGGGAGGTCAGTCCGGTGGTGCCCATGCGCAGAAAGCCGAAACCCCAATAGAGAAAGCTGAACAGGGTGGCGCCGAGCGTCACCGCGGCGAGATAGCGCGAATCCGGCAGATGGCCGACCACGGCGGTATCCACCAGGCCGAGCAGCGGCACGGTGACATTGGACAGGATGATCGGCCAGGCCAGCTTCCAGATATGGCGGGTGGTATAGCGGCGGCTGGGTTGGTGATCGGAAGCGGTGCGGCCCACGGTGTTCCTTGCGGCTCAGACAGAGCTTGGTTTACGGCTAGACAGAATACGCCGAAGCGCCGTGTCCCGCGACGTCGCGTTGCACTCGGCGCTATGCGACCACGAACGTTATCGCCGCCCGGATGGGCGGCGATGGTCAGGGAGCCGTTCTGCAGGGATCCGGCGTCGACTTCAGGCGGCAACGATGATTCTGTACTTCTCCATCAGCTGCTCCTTGGTCTCCTCGCGCTCGGGGTCGAGCGGAATGCAGTCCACCGGGCATACCTGCTGGCACTGCGGTTCATCGAAGTGGCCGACGCACTCGGTGCAGCGATTGGGATCGATGACGTAGATCTCTTCGCCGGGGGAGATCGCATCGTTCGGGCACTCCGGCTCGCAGACATCGCAGTTGATGCATTCATCGGTAATCATCAAGGCCATATCAATGTCCTCGCGGCGTATCGACGCCGTCTGCCGAAAAGCGCCGGCGCAGCGCTTCTGCCACGCTCGGCGACACGTGTTTGGAAACGTCCCCGCCCAGGCGTGCGATTTCGCGCACGATGGTCGAGGAAATATAGGAATTCTCGATCTCCGGTGTCAGGAACAGCGTCTCGACGTCGGGAGCCTGGGCCCGGTTCATGTTGGCCAGCTGCATCTCGTACTCGAAATCGGATACCGCGCGCAGGCCGCGCAGGATGATGCGCGCGTCGAGGCGCTCGAGCAGCTCGGTCAGCAGCCCGTCGAAGCCGATGACCTCGACATTGGACCACCGGGCGACGACATCCCGGGCCAGCGCTTCACGCTCGTCGAGCGGCAGCGTCGGCTGCTTGCGCGGGCTCTCCGCCACGGCGATCACCACCTTGTCGAAGATCCGTGCCGCACGCTGGATCAGATCGCGATGGCCGTTGGTGATCGGGTCGAAGGTGCCGGGGTAGACCACGGTGTTCATGCGAGTGACTCCGCGCTGACAGGGATTCAGGCTCAGTCCAGTGTACCGAAAGGATTGTCGGCCTTCAGTGACACCGGTCGTGCGTATCCCGGAATCCGGATGGCATCCCGGCCGACGTCCAGTTCCGGCCCCTCGAGAACGCCCTCGCCGAAGCGATAGATCACCTCGAAGCGGCCGGCACTGGCGAGCTGCTCGTAGCGTTCGGCGGCGTCCAGCGTCTGCTCGCGGCGTCGGCGCCAGTCGTCCAGCGCGCGCTGGCCGTGACGCTTGGCCAGCAGGCGCTCGGTAACCTGGGGCGAGAGCAGCAGGCCGGTGGCGTTGTTGCCGCCGAAGCCCTTGGCGTTGATGAAGCTGCAGTCGGCGTCGAATCCGAGCGGCTCGCGGAAAAAGCGCAGGCGTTCGGCGAACACGTCGTCGGCCACCGCGTCCAGGGTCGGGATGCCGGGAACCCAGCCGTGGTCGAAGGTGCCCAGGGCGCTGGCGATCTGGTCGCCGGCGGCGCTGCCCTGGGAGTGGCCGATGAACGCCTTGATTGCCGCCACCGGCCAGTCGTCGATGCCGTTGGCCCGCGCCACCTGGTCGAAGATATGCGACTCGGTGGTGCGATTCTTGGGCGTGCTGGTGCCGTGGGCATGCAGATAGCTGCGCCGGCGTACGCTCTCTTCGCCGAGGATCGCCGTCGCCAGCGAGACCGATTTGCCGAGGGTGATGTAGTTGCCGATACCGGGAGCGGAGATCGAGCGCTTCCAGCCGTCGGCGTTGACGTGAACCTCGGGCACCGAACCGAGAATCTGGGCGCCGGTCTCGAGCGCCAGGGTGTCATCCATCAACAGCACGAACTGCGAGGCTTCGGCGATGGTGAAACCGCAGTTGCGCGCGAACGGGCGGCAGGCGCGCTGGTAATCCTCGTCGGTCAGCAGCTCCAGGGCGTCGAGTGCCTTCAGGCTGTGATCGTCGGCCAGCGCACTCATCGCGCGGAAGCCTTCGATGATTTCCGGCGTCACCGGCGCGTCGCTGGTACCCACCATGACCATGCGCCGGCGGCCCTGGCGAATGTCCTCGACGCCCAGGCGCAGGTTGTAGAGGAAAGTGGCGCAGGCGCCCTGGATCGCGCCGGTGGCGCCGACGCTGCCCAGCACGTAGGCGTTGAGGAAGTCCGCCGGCATCTGACCATAACCCAGCGGCATCTGTTTGGAGGTCGTGCGGTTACCGGTGACGAAGCTCTTGAGCATGCCGCCCCAGCCGGCATCGTCGAGCTGGCCGATGGAGTTGCCGGCGTAGACGGCGATGGCGTCCGGATCGAGGCGATTGCGCAGCGCGTCCCAGTCGAGCCCGCTCTGGCCGAGACAGTCGCTGGCGCCGAAGATCGCCATCGACAGCCCGCGCGGGTGATGCACGCTGCGGTAATAGGCATCCGGCGCGAAACCCTGCGGTAACTGGCCGGCGGCGCGCACCAGGGCCTGGCGGCGTTCGGGCAGCAGCGCCTCGAGCGCCCCGGCCGGCACGCTGACCTCGACCGTCTGGCGATCGAGCTCGCGAACCTTCCAGCCCGCCGGCAGCGGGTGGGGCAGCTGGCGCCGCGAGGTGGTGAAGTTCAACGGCGCATCGAACGTCATTGCCATCTCGCGATTGCCGGGAATCCCGGCCTCGCCGAAGTCATCGTCTTCGATGCGCCGGATCAGCGTATGCTTGAGAATGCGGTCGCGGTAGCGCTCAACGATCTCGCGCTCGCCGAGCACGTCGCCGTCGCTGCTCTGCCAACTGCCATCCTCGCGCTGGATGACCAGTTGCATCAGCGTCGCCAGCGCGACCAGTGTCTGCGTCTGTGCCGTCTCTGGCAGCACTTCGAGAATCGTGCGGCGGTAGGCGTGGTGCCCGGAGGTTCTACCTGCGGCATTGATGCCGCCCATGCCGACGATCACCGGTAAATGTGACAAGCCACGTCCCTCATGAACGTTGGAGCAACAGGTCTTCGAGACATGGGGATGACGCAGCTACGAAAAAAGGCGTCTCCCGCCGATGGCGCGGATGCCGGGGCGTGTTCGACAAGCAATGCCGAATAACGTGCTCCGACGAAAACCGTGTCTGACAAAACAACGAATCGCGCATGCCATCGAAGGCCGTATTGCCTAGATTGGCTGAATGTGGGCACGGATGATACACCCGCGTGCGGGCGCCGTCATGCCGACGCCAGCATAGGTGAAGATTGAAGCGGCGGCGGGATCGATGTTGCCGAGGCTGCTAGAATGGGCAGTCTTCTCGAATCGTAAGCGTCATCGCCATGCAAGCCTTCTCGCGCGCCATCACCACCAATCAGAACGGTCCCCACAAGGATCTCGCCCGGCGCGTCGAACGCGCCCGCGAGAGCGAGTGGCAGCGGCCACCGGCCGGGCATACGCGCGAGGCTTTCGAGCACGCCGCGGATTGGCTGGCGGCAAGCGGGCGGGCGCTGATTCTCGATGCCGGCTGCGGCGTCGGGCTTTCGACCCGGCGCCTGGCCGCGCGCCATCCCGAACATGCGGTGATCGGGGTCGATCGCAGCGAGCTGCGGCTCGCGCGCGATCACGGCCCGCTGCCCGACAATGCGCTGCTGGTGCGTGCGGACTTGGTCGACTTCTGGCGGTTGGCGAAGGCGGCCGGCTGGCGGCCGGAGCGCCACTATCTGCTCTACCCCAATCCCTATCCCAAGGGCGCGCAGTTGAAAAAACGCTGGCATGGACACCCTGTCTTTCCCGTGCTGATTGCGCTCGGCGGCCGCTTGGAGTTGCGTTCCAACTGGGCGATCTACGTGTCGGAATTCGCACTCGCGGTGAAAATGCTGTGCGGCCTGGAAGGCCATGTGACGGCATTCGCACCGACCTCTGATTTCCTGACGCCGTTCGAGCAGAAGTACGCCGAAAGCGGCCAAACGCTATGGCGCTATCGCGTCGATCTCGACTGTGCTTCCCCGCAGCAGGAGCCCGCTTCATGAGTTACCTTTTGCTGGCCTTGGCGATCGTTGCCGAGGTGGTGGCCACCAGTTCGCTCAAGGCCTCCGACGGCTTTTCCCGCCTTGGGCCGAGTATTCTCGTGGTGCTGGGCTACGGCTTCTCGTTCTATGCCTTGTCACTGGTGCTGAAAGCGCTGCCGGTGGGGATTACCTATGCCTTCTGGGCCGGGCTCGGGATCGTCCTGGTGACCCTGATCGGCATCGTGGTCTATGGCGAGAAGCCTGATCTGCCGGCCTACCTCGGCATGGGGCTGATCATCGCCGGGGTGGCGATCATACAAATTTTCTCGCGCCTCTCGTCGCACTGAGCGTGGATTCGTTGGTACGCTCGCTCTGTCTTTCGACATTCTTTTTCATGGACGAAGCGAGCGTGCCACTATGCAGCGATGGTTGTATCGGAGTTCCCTGGTTGCCTGTCTGTTATCTCTCTCATTGTTCTCCATCGCTGCCCAGGCGACCGGTTTCGATCACGTCGCCCGGCTCGCCGACAAGGGCTTCGTGATCAGTGCCGAGGCACGCCTGCTCGACAGCGATGAAGTCCTCGGCGCCCTCAACCCGACCCAACCGCTGTCGCCGGCGTCGGTGACCAAGCTCTACACCGCGGCGGCGACGCTCGATCGCTGGGGCCCGCAACATCGTTTCACTTCGCGCTTCGTCTCCACCGGCTCGCTCGATGCCAACGGCGTGCTGCATGGCGATCTGGTGTTCGAGGGCGGCGGCGATCCGGCGCTGACCTCGGAGACATTGTGGCGTCTGATCCAGAAGCTGCGCGAACGCGGCGTCGAACGCGTCGATGGCCAGTTGGTGGTGAGCCAGTGGCGTTTCGGGCCGGTGGCCTGCGTGACCAGCGATCGCTGCAAAACCCGGACGCAGGGCACCAATGCCTACAGCGCACTGCTTTCCTCGGCGGCGATCAACTACGGTAGCTGGTGCGCGACGGTGATGCCCGGCACGGTGGGCCAGCCGGCGAACATCACCAGCTGCGACACCGTGGCGCCGACGATTCGCATCGAGAACAACGTCAGTACCGTTGCCGCCGGCGGTTCGGTCAGCCTCAATGCCAGGCGGGTGACCGACAGCCAGGGCGACCTGCTGAAGGTGAGCGGTCAGATTCCGGCGGGCACCTTCCCGCAGGCGATCTATAAGGCCAGTTCCGATCCTGCCGACCAGACCGGCCAGACATTGCTGTCGCTGCTGCAGCAGTCCGGGGTGCCGGTCAGCGACGGCTATGCCATCAGCCAACAGGCGCCGCCGGTCAGCGCCTTGCCACTGGCCGCCGTCGAGGGCAAACCGTTGCAGGAACTGCTGCTGCGCACGCTCAACTATTCGAACAACTTCATGGCCGACATGCTGGCGCTGGACCTGACCACGGGCGCTCAGCAGAGCCTGCCGGATGCCGGGCACATGCTCGAGCGTTTCGCCGATGGACTGCCCGGTCATGACGTCGTGACGCTGCACAGCGGTAGCGGCCTGACGCCGGAGAACCGGGTTTCCGCTCAGAGTGTCAACGCGCTGCTGGGAGCGATGTATCAACGTCCCGCGCTGTTCCCGACCTTCGTCGCTGGCATGCAGGTGCCCATCAATGGTCCGATGCACTTCATTCGCCGTGGCAGCCAGGCCTTCCAGGAACATGTGATGCTCAAGACCGGCACACTCAACGAGCCGGTCACGGTACGCGCCATTGCCGGCTATTTCCGTACCGAGAGCGGCCGCTGGGGCAGCTTTGCGGTGCTAGTCAACGGCACGGCATCCACGCCCTATCTTTCCTGGCGCCAGACGCTGCCGATGGTCTCCGAGGATTTGACTGCGATGATCGAGAACCACTGAGCTACGATCTGCTGCGCGTCGGCCAAACTTTGTTGAGCCGGAGTGCAACGGAGACAACAGCCGAAGGCTGGCCCGTAGGGTGAGCGAAGCGAGTCAAACACTTTCGGAATGCTCATTTAGTCCCATGTAAACTCGTACGCGAGCCCGGTCCTTTCCTCAAGCGTTTTCGCCTCGTTTGGCTCTAGCTCGCGAGATCGTAAACAGATTCTTACTAGTTAAACTACAGTCCACCGGAGCCAAGCATTGATTCCCATCGAGTGTCAGTTCGACCAGCACGGCGATGCCGTGCTGGCCATCTTCAACGATGCCATCCTCAATACCACGGCGCTCTACGAGTACCACCCGCGAACGCCCGCCTTCATCGAGGCCTGGTTTCAGGCCAAGCGCGATGGAGACTTTCCCGTACTGGGCCTGGTCGACGACGCCAGTGGCCGGCTGATGGGGTTCGCCAGCTATGGCCCTTTCCGCCCGCACGCCGCCTATCGCTACAGCGTCGAGCACTCCGTCTACGTCGACCGGGATTTTCGCCAGCGTGGCGTCGCCCGGTGTCTGATGCAGGCGCTGATCGCGCGTGCCGAGGCACAGCAGTATCACACCCTGGTCGGCGGCATCGACGCCAGCAATGCGGCGAGCATCGCGCTGCACGAAGGGCTCGGGTTCGCTCACGCGGGTACCGTGCGTCAGGCGGGTTACAAGTTCGGTCGCTGGCTCGATCTGGCGTTCTACCAGCGCGTGCTGCGCACGCCCGAGACGCCGGTGGAGACATGATCTTCATGGCGATCGCGTGTCGCTGTCGTCGGCTTCGCCTGCGTTGAGGGCATCGGTCGGCGTGCTGGGCAGGGCGTCGGACCCCACCGCCAGCTTGTCGGCGTCGGCGATGTATACCTCCTGGCTTGCGCGCAGGAACAGACAGAGTTCCTGCCCCGCCTTGCCGTCCATGTGGTCCTGCGGATAGTGGCCCTGAAGCAGTAGCGCAGTCATGCCGGCTTCGTCGTGGAATGGCACGGGATCGCCGGCCGGTGCGGCATCGGGGAACTGGCTGGCGTTCTGGCACTGTTCGATCACGGCGCGGTCGTGTTCGTCCCAGGCTTCTTCGCTCGAGGCGTAGGCCTGGGAAGTGAAAAACAAGCCGAGGACGCAGAGGCAGAAAGTGAGTCGGCGCATGATGGGTTCCTGAAGTCGTGATGCTGGCCCTGGCAGCCGCGCGGCGGGGTCGTCCGGTCTGTTAGGCTAGCGGATTCGCTTTACTTTTTGCTGTCTTCTTTGTCTGTCGTTGTTGAGAGTGTAGACCCTGCATGGCGCTTCCCGTTTCGTTGCTGTTCCTGGCTGTCGTGTTTTCCACCTCGGTTCTCTCAGGGGTCTTCGGCATGGCCGGTGAAGTGGAC
>NZ_PZJU01000054.1 GCF_003206715.1 Salinicola peritrichatus
GTCGCTTGCCTCGATATCGCGTGACTGGCGTCACGCAAGACAAGCGCCCACATCAATTACCTGATCGATTGTTAAAGAGCGCCCCTACTAGAGAAGTCTTTCGACTTCTGCCTTTCGAACCCAAGTGCTTGTCAGCGCTTGCTTTCTTGGCCGCCGTAAGGAGTGGCGTATTTTAAGGATCCGGGCTTCGATGTCAACGTCTTTTTTGTCGAATCCTGCCGCGAACCCTGGAAGACACCGTGAAGCCCAACCGCTTGCTTCGCTGCCTAACGATGCTTGATTTATTCAATCGAATCAATCGTTTGGCTTGTCTCCCCGCTGCTGTCGAGAGCCTGTCTCGTCGCCAGCGGATGCGTACTTTACGGACCCCGGCCCAACTTGGCAAGCCCTGGCGACAAAAAAAGTGAGATCGATAACAAACGCCTGTCAGGATGTACCCAAAGCTTGCTGCTGGCAGCCCTGCCAGCAGCGCTTCAGTCCTGACGCAACAGCACAACGAGCTGTCTTGGCCCATGCACTCCATAGACCAGCGTCTGCTCGATATCGGCAGTCTTGCTCGGCCCCGATACCAATAGTGCATTGGTAGGCATGCCGTCGGACCAGCGCTCGGCGCGCAGCATATCGAAGAAGGTGTCGTGGATGCTGCCGGCATCCAGTACGGCAATATGGATCGGCGGCACCAGGCTCAACCGCCGAGGCTCATCCGGTGTCGGCCAGAGAAACAGGCTGCCGGTCTCGGCGATCGCGCCCAGCGTCGAGGTCAGTCCGGCATCCACCGTTTCGAACTGTTCACGGCTCCAGTCCTCGATGTCGCGGTCGGCATCCACCAGTTCGATCTCGGCACCGTCAAGCGTGGCGCGAGCTTCGACCGCGACATCGTGCGCTTTCCCGAGCGCCAGCGTGCGGATACCTTTCTCCCGCAGCACTTGCCCCAGCGCCACCGTCCACGCCTGGCGAGAAGTGTGTATGACCTCGCCATGGACCGCAGAAATCATATGTTCGAAACGCTGCAGCCGCTCCGATTGGCTCCAGCCGCGTCCGGTCATCACCGAGAAGTCACTCTCCGGGACCGGCAATTCACCATCCAGACGCTGACGCAAGCGGTTGAGAATATCGTCGCGTGCACTCATACACTCGGCTCCTGCTTGCGGCGCGCCTTGATCATGGCGTGCAGAGTCCTGCCGGCCGGCTTGGGGGCGGCCCTATAGTCGGTCCAGGGCGGTAGCCGATCGGGCGACAATGCCTTGAAGCGCCCGGCGATCCCCGTGCCCGCCCGCCAGGCGGCCGGGTGGGTCGCCAGCCACTGCCAACCCTTCCAGGCAGCCACCTCCTTGGCGTCGCGCTTGACCCCGGCGCCAGGCACGTTGCCGCGCCCTTCGCCGACCGCCTCCTTGCGTAGGCGCACCAGCAAGTCCGGAATCGGAATCTTGACCGGGCAGGCTTCACCGCAGGCGCCGCAGAGACTGGAAGCGCTGGGCAGATCACGGGTCGCATCGAGCCCCAGCAGATGCGGCATCAGAATCTTGCCGATCGGCCCCGGATATGTCGTGCCGTAGGTGTGGCCGCCAACGCGGGTATAGACCGGGCAGTGATTCATGCAGGCGCCGCAGCGGATACAGCGCAGCGTGTCGAGCAATTCATCGTCCTGGTAGATACGCGAACGGCCGTTATCGACCAACACCAGATGCACCTCACGCGGACCGTCATGTTCGTCCGGCTTGCGCGGCCCCGAGATCATGTTGAAGTAGGTGGTGACCGGCTGCCCGGTGGCGGAGCGCGTCAACAGAGCATAGAGCGGCGCCACGTCCTGCAGATGCTCGACCACTTTCTCGATCCCGGTGACGGCAATGTGCATCGGCGGCACCGTCGTGGTGAGCCGACCGTTGCCCTCGTTCTCGACTAGACACAAAGTGCCGGTTTCGGCGACAGCAAAATTGACCCCCGACAGGCCGACATCGGCCGCCATGAAACGCTCGCGCAATTGCGCCCTCGCCGCGGCAGTCAACGCATCGGCATCCAGCGTGCGCTCGATCCCCGTCTTGTCGTGCATCAATTCGGCGATCTCGCCGGTGTTCTTGTGGATCGCCGGCATGATGATGTGCGACGGCGTCTCCTGGGCCATCTGCACCAGGTACTCACCCAGGTCCGACTCCAGCGCCTCGATGCCGGCCTCTTCCAGATGCGCGTTCAGATGCATCTCTTCGGAGACCATCGACTTGCCCTTGATCATGCGCTTGGCGCCGCGAGCCTCGCACAGCTCGCGAATGATCCGGCATGCCTGCTCGCCATCCTCCGCCCAGTGAACCTGAATGCCATTGGCCTGGCAGTTGCGCTCCAGCCGTTCCAGCAAATCCGGTAACTTGGCCAATGCCCGCAGGCGCACGTTGGCACCCAGTTGTCGCAGTGTCTCGAGATCCCATTCGGCAAAAGCATCCCGGCGCTTGGTCATCAGACCATCCATGGCCGTGCGGAAGTTGTTCCGAATCTGTGGATTGGTCAGCGCATCGTGGGCCTGGGCATGAAAGTGGCGCGGGTCGAAGGTCTGCACAGCGGGCGCCGCCGAGCCGCCCTGAGCGCTGTCGGCCGGCCGTTGCGGCTGGGTGAGCTGATTCATGCCGTTCGCCTCCACAGATAGCTGGCGATGTGCTCGCCGCGCAATTGGCGATGCTCATGCTGCTGATAGCCGTCGATGTTCATCAGACAACCACAGTCGGAGGTGACGAAGTGTTCCGCCTCGGCGGCTTCCAGCGCCTGCGCCTTGTCCGCCACCATCGCCCCGGAGATCTCCGGGTGGCGTACCGCGAAGGTACCGCCGAAGCCACAGCATTCGGCGGCGCGCGCCTGCTCGACCAAGGTCACGTTGGCCAGTTGACCGAGCAGCTTCGGCCCGGTTTCCGCCAGCCCCATCTCGCGCCGTGCGCTGCACGACGTATGCATGGCGACGCGTTGCGGCTCGCCTTTGTCCGCCAGCCGCACGTGACAGACATGGATCAGGAACTCCGTCAGCTCGAACACCCGCGAGGCCACATCCCTTGCCTGAGCCTCCCGGTTACAACCGGCGAACAGCTGCGGATAGTGCGTGCGCATCATGCCGCCACACGAGCCGGAAGGGACGACGATCGGCCACGGGCCGGGAAACAGATCGAGCTGGGCGCCGGCCACCGTACGCGCCTCATCGTGATAACCGGAAGTATAGGCGGGCTGGCCGCAGCAGGTCTGGTTCTCGGGAAAAAGGACTTCGATGCCTTCACGTTCCAACAAATGCAGCGCGTCCATCCCCGCATCGGGAAAGAACACGTCGATCAGGCAGGTGCCGAAGAGGTAGACCTTCTCCGGCTTGGCGGGATAGAGCTTCACGGCTGTCATGTCACGGTTCCATGGTCGCTGGCGCCTCGGGGCGATCGGATTACATACCGACCGCTAAATTGGTTTTACCAATTGACAATTCATTGTTCAGCCATTATTGCCATTACGTTCCGGCGGTCAAATCGAAAGGCCCCAAATGGCTCTCTTTTGCCTTGAACTTTAGTTGCACTCATAGACTGCCCTGAGTTGATGAAGCAGAGACTGGCAACACACGTTCCCGCACGGCATTATTGGTAAAACCAATTTCATGCCGAGCCCCAGGAGCAGAGCCTTGGTTTACTCTTCCGTTCGCCAGCCCCGACTGGCCGATGTCCTTACCGAACGCCTGGAAGCGATGATCCTCGAAGGCAGCCTCAAGCCCGGCCATAAACTGCCGGCCGAGCGCGAGTTGGCGGAACGCTTCGGTGTCTCGCGCCCTTCCCTGCGCGAAGCGATCCAGAAACTCTCCGCCAGGGGACTGCTGACCAGCCGTCAGGGAGGCGGCACTTATGTCAGCGCACGGCTCAACGACAGTTACAACGACCCGATGCTGGAAATGCTGTCGCGCCACGACGAGTTTCACCTCGACGTGCTCGAATTTCGCGATGCGATGGAAGGAATCACCGCCTATCACGCGGCGATGCGAGCCACGCCGGCGGACAAGGAGATGCTGCAGCGTCGTTTCCGGGAGCTGGATGCCAGCTACAACGATCCCGCATTGCAGAGCGACCCGCTGCGCGAGGCCAAGGCAGATGCCGCCTTCCATCTGGCGATTGCCGAGGCAGCCCACAACGTACTCATGCTGCACACCATACGCGGCTTGTTTCATCTACTGGAGAAGAGCATCGTCGCCAGCCTGGCGCATCTGTTCGAGCGCCCCAATGCGAGAGCGCTATTGATGGCGCAACATCGCGCCATGCTGGAAGCGATCCTCGAAGGGCGCGCCGAAGAGGCCCGGTCAATGGCGCATGAACATCTCGATTACGTCAAGGCGGGATTGATGGAAATGCAGCGCGCCGAATCACGTGCCCAGCGCGCCGAACGGCGCTCGCAGCTGCTGGCCGACAGCAGCCGCAAGAGCTGATCACTCCCCGCTCATGTGCCGATCCTTCAACTTGACGTAGTTGGCTGCCGAGTAGGCGAAAAACTCGCGCTCCGCGGGTTTCAGCTCGCGTAATGCCTTGGCCGGGTTACCGGCATAGACATAGCCGCTGGCAAGCGCCTTGCCCGGCGGCACCAGCGTGCCGGCGGCGATGATCACCTCGCGCTCGACCACCGCGCCATCCAGCACCACGGCGCCCATGCCGATCAGCACTCGATCGCCGATCGTGCAGCCATGCAGCGTCGCCTGATGGCCGATGGTGACCTCGTCGCCGACCACCAGCGGAAAGCCGCCTGGATTGTAGTCGCTGGCATGGGTGCAATGGAGCACGCAGCCGTCCTGCACGCTGGTACGTGCGCCGATACGGATGCGGTGAACGTCGCCGCGAATCACCGCCATCGGCCATACCGAACAGTCATCGCCGAGGGCGACATCGCCTAGCACCACGCTGGTGTCGTCGATGAACACCCGTTCACCGAGGCTGGGACTGATGCCCTGAAAAGCCCGAATCGTCACGTTTCATTCCTCCGTTGATGATTCGCTCACAACAGCCCCGACAATAGCACGACGGCCGTCAGCGGAATCGACACAAAGCGCACCAATATCTGCCACAGACGAAACCCCGCAGGCGAACCGCCGAACGCCGACGCCGCGGCTTCGACAGGCATTCGCCAGGCGGCGAATATCGCGATCAATAGCCCGCCGACAGGCAGAAAGATATCCGGCGGAATCGTGGACACCAGCGCAAAGAAGTTCATCTCGCCGATCCAGTGCACCTCCGCCAGGGTCGAGAAAGACAACACCGAGAGCAGGCCGACGCCCCACACCAGCGCGCCGACCAAGGCCGCCGCACGTCCCCGCCGCCAGCCGGCAGCGACCAGCATCGCCACCATCGGTTCGGCCAGATTGATCGACGAAGTCCAGGTCGCCACCAGCAGCAACAAGAAAAAGGCCCCAAGCCAGACCTGGCCGCCCGGCAGTTCGCTGAAGGCGATGGGCAGCGTCACGAACATCAGGCCAGGCCCCTCGGTCGGGTCCATGCCATGGGTGAAGACGACCGAGAAGATGGCGATACCGGAGAGCAGCGCCACCGCGATGTCGAGCAACGCCACCGCGAACACTGCCCGCGGCAGGCTCTGATCGTCGGGCATGTAGGCGCCATAGGCCATCAACGCACAGGCGCCCACCGCCAGCGTGAAGAAAGCATGCCCCATGGCGTTGAGCACGACACTCCAATCGATCGCCGCCAGATTGGGCGTGAACAGCCAGCGCATCGCCTCGCCGAAACCCGCGGTGGTGACGGCGTAACCGCCCAGTACCAACAGGATCAGGTAGAGCAATGGCATCATCACGTTGTTGAGCTTTTCCAGCCCGTTGGCGACGCCCGCGGCCACCACCGACATGGTCAGCAGCATGAACAGCGTGTGGTTGAAGGTCATGCGCAGCGGGTCGGCGAGGAAAGCATCGAAACTGGCGCCGATCTGTTGTGGCGAGCGGTCGACGAAACTGCCGTTGACGGCGTCGACCAGATATTCGATCGACCACCCGGAGACGACGGAATAGAACGACAGAATGAAGAACACCGTGACGGCACCGAACAGCCCGACCCAGCGCCAGCGGGGGCTGACGCTGGCTTCGGCCGCCAGATAGGCCAATGCCTGCATCGGACTGCGCCGCCCCGCGCGCCCGATCATGATTTCGGCCATCATCATCGGCAGCCCCAGCAACAATACGAAGACGATGTAGAGCAGCAGAAAAGCCGAGCCGCCGTTCTCTCCGGTCATGTAGGGGAAGCGCCAGATGTTGCCCAGCCCGACCGCCGCCCCGGTCACCGCCAGTATGAAGGCACGCCGGGACTGCCAGCGCTCCAGGGTTTCGTTCATCGTCTCGGGGCCTCTGTTCGAACGGGCATCGCCATGGGATGGCAAAACGCGCAGAGCCTATCAGGGCGTCGGCGAGTCGCCAATCCTGACGGGCGTGGCACATTGAAAGCAGCGCCGTCCCACCCCATGTAGAATGGCATCGATTATCCGTCCGAGGTGACCATGCCGAACAATCCGCTGCTAGAACACCATGTCCTGCCGCCGTTCGAGGCGATTCGCCCCGAACACGTCGTGCCGGCCATCGAAAAGATCATCGCCGACAATCGGCAAGCCATCGAAGCCTTGGCGCAGCAGCAGGACGTCACCTGGGAAACGTTGGCGGCGCCGCTGGAAGCGCTCGACGACCGCCTATCCCAAGCCTGGTCGCCGGTCTCGCATCTCAACTCGACGATGAACAACGAGGCGCTGCGCGAGGCGTATCAACGCTGCCTGGCGCTGCTCTCCGAATACAGCACCTGGGTCGGCCAGAACACCGCACTGTTCGAGGCGTTCGAACGGCTCCAGCGGAGCGAGGCGTTCGCCACGCTCGACGAATCTCAACGCAAGGCGATCGACAATACCTTGCGCGACTTCCGCCTGGCGGGCGTCGATCTGCCGGCCGACAAGAAGCAACGCTATGGCGAGATCCAGGCGCGGCTTTCCGAACTCGGCAACACCTTTTCCAATCAATTGCTCGACGCCACCCAGGCCTGGCACAAGTCGATCGACGATGCCGAACGCCTCGCCGGATTGCCCGATAGCGCGCTGGAAACGCTGCAAGCCTACGCCGAAGCCAAGGGCGAAACCGGTTATCGCATCACCCTGGACGTACCGAGTTTCCTGCCGGTGATGACCTTCGCCGAAGACCGCGAGCTGCGTCGCGAGGTCTATACCGCCTACGTCACCCGCGCCTCCGACCAAGGGCCCAACGCCGGGCAGCACGACAACGCGCCGATCATCGAAGAGACCCTCGCACTGCGTCACGAACTCGCCCAGTTGCTCGGCTTCGACACCTATGCCGACTACTCGCTGGCGACCAAGATGGCCGAATCGCCGCAGCAGGTACTCGGTTTCCTCGACGACCTGGCCAAGCGTGCGCACCCCCAGGCGCAGCGCGACTTCAACGAACTTCAGGCCTACGCCCGCGAAACGCTGGGACTCGAAACGCTCCAGCCCTGGGATATCGGTTTCGCCAGCGAGAAACTGCGCCAGGCCCGCTACGACATCTCCCAGGAGCAATTGCGCCCCTACTTCCCCGCGCCGCGCGCCGTCGACGGCCTGTTCCGCGTCACCCAGAAACTCTACGGCGTGACCATGGCGGAGAATCCGGAAGCGCCGCGCTATCACCCGGACGTGCGTTACTTCGACGTGCTCGATGGCGACCGGCCGATCGCCGGCTTCTATCTCGACCTGTATGCCCGCGAAGGCAAGCGTGGCGGTGCCTGGATGGACGTCTGCCGCACGCGTCGCCAGCGCGAGGACGGCGAGCTGCAGTTGCCGGTGGCCTATCTGACCTGCAACTTCACCCCGCCGGTGGGCGGCAAGCCGGCGCTGCTGACCCACGACGAAGTGCTGACACTGTTCCACGAATTCGGCCACGGCCTGCACCACATGTTAACCCGGCAGACCGTTGCCGACGTCTCCGGCATCAGCGGCGTGGCCTGGGACGCGGTGGAGCTGCCGAGCCAGTTCATGGAGAACTTCTGCTGGGAGCGCGAGGGCCTCGACCTGATCGCCGGCCACGTCGATACCGGCGACAAGTTGCCCGACGAACTGCTGGAGAAGCTGCAGGCGGCGCGCAATTTCCAGTCGGCGATGCAGATGGTGCGCCAGCTGGAATTCTCGCTGTTCGATTTCCGCCTGCACTACGAATACAGCACACCTTCGGCCAGCGACGTCCAGGCACTGCTCGATGACGTCCGGGCCCAGGTGTCGGTGGTGCCGACGGCCGGCTTCAACCGCTTCCAGAACGGCTTCGCGCACATCTTCGCCGGTGGCTACGCGGCGGGTTACTACAGCTACAAGTGGGCCGAGGTGCTCTCCGCCGATGCCTACAGCGCGTTCGAGGAAGCCGGTATCTTCGACCCGGCGACCGGTCGACGCTTCCGCGAGGAAATTCTCGAACGTGGCGGCTCACGCGACGCCGCCGAGCTGTTCCAAGCGTTCCGCGGTCGCGAACCCAGCATCGAGCCGCTGCTGCGTCACTCGGGCATCGAACCCCAGAGCATCGAAACCCAGAATGCCATCTAAGTAGATGCGGCCCGTACAGTCGAGCGAGCGTTGGGGACCCAGCGCCCGCTCGCCAACGATTTTTGAGGTACCTCATGAACCAAACGCCGAAACGTTTCATTGCCGGCGCAATCTGCCCACGCTGCGCGGCCATGGACCGTATTCGTACCTGGGAGCAGAACGGTATCCGTTATCGCGACTGCGTCAGCTGCGATTTCTTCGAGCAGTTGCCGGTGGAGGATGAACCCCCACGCGAACTGCCGACCCGCGTCAACCAGCCCCGCGACAATCAGCAGCCCGCCAGCCAGGAGATCACGCCAGTACGCATTCTCGATCCCGGCCGCCGTCATTGAGCGGCCGGCACTTGAAATCCGTTCAAGCCGCCGCGTCGGCAATACGCGTCACCAGACGCACCAGGTCATCGTCGTGCCAATCCGGCACGCTCCCGAGCTTAGGATCCATCGCCTTGCCCGGCCGCGCGATGAATGCGGTACGCAGCCCGGCGGCATGGGCGCCGATCAGATCCCAACCATGGGCGGCGATCATCACCAGCTCGCCGGCCGGCACACCCCAGTGGTCTGCCACTTGCCGGTATGGCTCGGCGGACGGCTTGTAACGCGCGACACTCTCCACGCTCAAGATGACATCGAAATAACCGTCCAGCCCTGCGTGCCCCAGCTGCTGATGGGCCGCCTTGAGAGCGCTATTGGTCAATGCCGTCAGCCGGTGTCCCGCCTCGCGCAACCGGGCCAGCGCCGCTGCGGCATCGGCGTGTGCGGGCATGGTGAGCATGCCTTCGACCAGCGTCTGTTCGTCGTCCGGCGAGATGTCGACGCCATGCTTGGCGCCGAGCTGGCGCAGTGCGCTCTGGGCGAGTGCCGCGAAGGGTTCGAAACGCTCGATCAGGTTGGCCGTCATCCAGCCTTCCTGCAGCGTGAGAAACCACTCCGAACGCAGCGCCTCGCTGCCGAACAACCGCCGGAACAGCGGATTCAGGGAGCCTGTGTCGAGCAGCGTTTCGTTGACGTCGAATACCAGATGCATCGCGACCTCCGTGGCCGATGGGTAGGCCATTCAGTATAGAAAGCGCACCCTGCCTCGCGCGTCCATCGTCACGCTAACGCCAGAGCGACAGGCTCTGATCCAGCAACTGGCGCAGTACCGCCAGCGACGGCAGCCAGCTCAGCAGATGCGTCGAGGCCAGCAGCAGCATCAATGATCCGCCGGGGGCGTGCCAGTCGATCGGCTTGAGTGCGGTACCGAACGAGCGCTTGAGACGCGCCCCGGTGAGGTCGACGCTGTACAGTTCGTCCAGCGTCAAGTGGATGAGAAATCCCAGCGTCAGCGCCAGGCCATGTATCCACGCCAGCCGCTCCGGCTGATCCAGCAAGGTGAAGCTGATGGCGGTCGTCGACAGCCCACTGATGGCCGCGGCCAACAGGGAATGCCAGAGTCCCCGATGAACGGTAAAACGGGCAAACAGCGCACTGGCGACATAGCGGACGCCAAGATAGAGGCCACCACAAACGGCGAACAGACCGGCCGGCGTCAAACGCTGCTGAAGAATCAGAACGGCCAGCACGATGGCCGCCACTGCCAGGATATGAAAGATCAAACGCACCGCCTGGGAGTGGTCGGCATCGATATCCGGCAGGATGCCGCCGAACGCCACCAGAGCGGCCACCGCCAGCGCCTGCCACCCGCTCCACAGCGACACCTGCCAACCGGCTTGCGCGGCCAGCCCTCCGCCGAGACTCGCTACGCCAAAGTGCGTTCGGAAATTAGCCATCGACGCGGGCGCCCCATAACTGGATAAATCATCAGATTATGGCGTGTCTGGCGCTGCGTAAACAATAGCTTACGGCAATCAAATTTCCGTTCTGGCCATATCGAGAACGCCGACAACGATGGACGAGGCAGAAAAACGGCCCTGCCAATGGCAGAGCCGCGATAGGCGAACATCCGGGGGAGCGTCAGCTGGCACTGCCACTCTCGATGACGCCGCAGGCGACTCGGCCACCGCCTCCACCCAGATCGGGCTCGTCGGAGTAATTGTCGCCGCCTTCATGCACCATCAGCGCATGTCCCGCCAGATCGTCTTCCGACAACCGCGGCGCCAGTACCGGCGTGGTGGCATTGCCGTCGGCATCCACCATCAGCGCCGGCAGATCGCCGAGGTGCCCCTCGTCGCTGTACGGGCCCTGGTGAGTCCCCGTCTCTTCCGGGTCGAAATGGCCACCTGCCGCACCGGCCGGCGTCACCTCGCCATCGCTTTCGCTGGGCTCGCAGCTGGCGTTGACGTGCAGGTGAAAGCCATGGATGCCGGCATTCAGGCCCGAGAGGTCCGGGGTCAGCAGCAGCCCGTAGTCGGTATCCTCGGCCGTGACGCTGCCGATGCTCTCGCCGACGCCGTCGGCGGAAACGCTGTGCATCTCTACCGTGGTGTCCGCCTGTGCCAATCCCGTCATGGCCAGCGCCATACCCGCGCCAAGCCCCAGTAAATCGTTGCGTCGCATCTCACCCTCCTTGCGTGAATACTCCTTACGTGAAGGTCATGCCTTCAACGTAGACAAAGAGCACGACAGACGCGAGCCTGGCTCAGAATCTGTTTACGACCTCGCGAGCTAGAGCCAAACGAGGCGAAAACGCTTGAGAAAAGGACCGGGCTCGCGTACGAGTTTACATGGGGTTAAATGAGCATTCCGAAAGCGTTTTCAACGACGTTTGGCCGACGCGCAGCAGATCGTAAACGGGTTCTCAGCGCAAGTTGTCGAGAATACGCAGCACCGGTATGGACTGGTTGAGCGTGTAGAAGTGCAACCCCGGCGCGCCGCCATCGAGCAGGCGCTGACACAGGCGCGAGACGACCTCGGTGCCGAACGCCTGGATGCTCTCGCTATCGTCGCCGAAGGCCTCGAGCTGCTTGCGGATCCAGCGCGGGATGTCGGCACCGCAAGCGTCGGAAAAGCGCGCCAGCTTGGTGTAGTTGGTGATGGGCATGATGCCGGGCACGATCGGCGTATCGACGCCCATGGCCCGGACCCGCTCGACGAAATGGAAGTAGGCGTCGGCATTGAAGAAGTATTGGGTGATGGCGAGATCGGCTCCGGCCTTGACCTTGCGCACGAAATTTTCCAGGTCGCGCTCGAAGCTCGGCGCCTGGGGATGCGCCTCGGGATAGGCCGCCACCGCGATTTCGAAGTGATCGCCGGTCTCGGCACGGATGAACTCGACCAATTCGTTGGCATGGCGCAACTCGCCAGCACCGCCCATGCCCGAAGGCAGGTCGCCGCGCAGCGCGACCAGGCTGTCGATCCCCTTGTCGCGGTAGGTGTGCAGCAGCTCACGCAACGAGGCCTTGTCGCTACCGATACAGGAGAGATGCGGCGCGGTGGTCGTGCCGCTGCGGCGCACGGCTTCGACCGTGTCGAAGGTGCGCGCCTGGGTCGAACCACCGGCACCATAGGTCACCGAAAAGAATCGCGGCTGGCGCGCCGCCAGGGCATCACGCACCGCTCCGAGCTTCTCCCGCCCGAGGTCGGTATTGGGAGGAAAGAATTCGAAGCTGATGCCCAGTGGTGGCTGCGTGTTCATTGGCGCGCTCTTCTAACGGTAGAGATTAAACGGACAGGGGATTTTGCCTTTCGGTGCCAGCAACAGCCAATGAAACTTTCCGTCCACCCTCATGAGACACCTTCATGTATCTTCGAACTTTCCGTGAATGATGACTCAGGGATGCAGGGCCGCCGCGTGGCAATCGCCGCCGGTGAGACAGTCCTGCGTCTCCACCTGCAGGGTCGCGTGTTGGATGTCGAAGCGCTCCTGCAACAGGCGATAGGCGCGTTCGATCACCTTGTCGTGAAGATCCGGACGCTCGATCACCAGATGCGCGCTCAACAGCGGGTCCTGTGGCGTCAGCCCCCAGACATGCATGTCATGCAGGCTCTTGACTCCCTCGACCTCGCTCAACGTCTGACGGATCTGGGCCACGTCGATGCCTTCCGGCGTTCCTTCGAGCAGGGTGTGGGCCGAACGTCGCAGGATCTTCCAGGCCGCGCGCAGGATCAAGGCGGCGGCCAGCATCGACAGCAGTGGATCGATCGGCGTCCAGCCGCTGAGCATGATCACCACCGAAGCCGCGATGGCCGCGACCGAACCCAGCAGATCCCCCATGACATGCATGAGCGCCCCGCGCAGGTTGAGGTTCTCCCGGTCGCCGCCGTGCAGGATCTTGAACACCATCAGGTTGACCAACAGACCCAGCACCGCAATGATCATCATCGGCCCGGCGAGCACCGCCACCGGCTGGGCGAAGCGCTGGATGGCGGCGATGAATATCCATACCGCGATGCCCAGCAGCGTCAACCCGTTGATGAACGCCGCCAGTACCTGGAAGCGTTGATAGCCGAAGGTGCGCAGCTTGTCCGGCGCCTTGTCTCCCATGACGAAGGCGCACAATGCCAGCCCCAGCGAGAAGCTGTCGCTGAACATATGTCCGGCATCCGCCAGCAGCGCCAATGATCCGGAGAGCCAGCCACCGACCGCCTCCGCCAACATGAACCCGGCGGTCAGAAACATCGCCAGCTTGACCCGCCTGGCACTGTCAGCCGTTACCGTCGGCACGTGATCGTGATCATGACGATGCGCATGGTCATGCGGGTGATCGTGGTGAACGTGATCGTGTGAGGCCATGAGACCCATCCTGACGAGAACGTGAGACTGCATGATAGCGCACACCCTTGGCGCTATTGTATTACACGCCAGCGGCGGACATCCGCGTCATTGAACGGTCTCCCTTTGGCGTGGCAAAGGCCAGGCCTACGGCAATCCGCGACTTCAATCGCCCCGTCCCGGCCGCTGTCGCCAGAGGTCCCATGCGATGCCCGTGGCGATGCCGCCCCCAATGCCCCAACCCCATTCACCCGTCGTCATCCAGACGACGAGACCGACGACGATACCGATCAGTGAACCTTGCATAAGACGATCATCACTTCCATTGCGCAGATGCCACATAAGAGTGGACCATCCTAACGCATGGGCAGGATGAACAAAGGGATGGACATCGAATGGCGGGTTAGAAAGGAGTGCTCACTTCCGCGGTCCTTCGCGATAAATGCCACCTGGCTAAGTGAGCGCCTTCAACAGTGAACCGAGAGCTCCTTATATCCAAGATAAAAATGGTTATCGTTGCATCATTTTTACTGATAGAGTTAACTATATTTTATTAATCAATCACTTACAATGAGATAACGATCCAAGAGACGCGTGTAATTTTTTGCAATGAAAAATAGATATCGAGAATCGCGACAAGGAAGCGAGCAGGTCACGCCTCAAGGCCTAACCAGCCAAGTAAACTGACCACAAACACGAGCTTGGAAAGAGGAAATGGCGGAAGAGAGTGGGAGTCGAACCCACCAGGGACCGCTGGCAGCCCCTACAGGAGTTGAAGTCCTGGCGTCCCACCGGGGAACGATTCTCTTCCATAATCAATGACAAATGGTCGCTATCGACAACCAACGTCGCAATCACTCAAATAGCATATCCTCTCGGAGCACCTTGTGGCTATCGCCGACCCGTCGAGTAAAACCTATGCGGTCGAAAAACTCTAGGATGGCAACGGCCAGCTTGCGGCCGCAGCCAACCCGGTCGCGGAATGCCGCAGCCGTGACGCCCTCCGCCGCCAGGGCATCCAGCTCGCGAATCCACGCGGCCAATTGCGCTACGGCAGGCGTGAGAAAGAAGTGATCGTGACGCAGTTGATAGACCTTACCCAGCAGTGCGCAGTTACGCAGCAGCTCGCGCACTTCTGCCTCCGGCCATGCGAGCATGTGGGCAATGTCACGCACTCGCGGCGGCTCAAAGGGTGAGGCCGCGAGCAACGGCCGCACCTGCTGCCAGCGAGCGGTCTCCTCGTTGGAAAGCGTCGCATGATGTGAAGCTAGTGCCACGAAAGGGCCGCGTTGGACGATCTCGCCATTGCGCTTCCAGCGCTCCAGCAACGGCCGGAACAGCTCCGGAGGCAGGCTCGGCGCACTCATGCGTCGTAGCCGGTCGATCTCCGCTCCACGCATGCTCGGTTCGGACGCGTGAATCTCCGCTAATCGAGCGAGGACGTACCGATAGCGCGCCTGCAGATAGTCGTCGGGGAAAGCATGGCGCACACTGCTGCCAGCCACCACCTGCCAGCCGGCACGCTCGGCGGATGCCGCGACCTCATCCGGGGCGAGATCGAGATTGGCGGCGAGTGCGTCGAGATCGACGCCGCGATCCGCGCCCAGTGCCGGCCAGAGTCGATCCGGTGAGGTCGGCGCCGCCGAGTCCGGCAGTATCCCTTGCAGCGCGCGCAGCCAGACGAGCCGCTCCGCTCGCCGCGCGCCACGCCGGGGCGGCGTGACGTCGAGCACCCTAGCACCGGCCAGCGTGCGGCTGGCGCCGTGATCGCGCACGACGATGGCGTCACCATGCGCCGGCTGCAACGGCGACTCGAGCACCAATTGGGCCAGCATGGTTTCGCCAGGGCGCAGCGATTCTCCTTCCAGTAACGAGACCCGGCCGGTGACATGGGCGCTGGCATGGTGCAGGTGCACCGGGGTCCATTGGGCTAGCGGCGGCGCTTCCGGCAACAGGTGCAGCGATACGTCCAGGCGCTGACGGTCGGCGATCGGTGAATGCTCGCCCACGACCCAGTCGCCACGTGTCACACGGCCGCGCTCGATGTCGCTGCCACTCAGGTTGATGGCACAGCGCTCGCCGTAGCCCGCGCGCTCGGTTTCGCGGTTCTGCGTACGCAAGCCGCGCACACGCGCCGTCAGCAATGACGGCAGTAGCTGCACGCTGTCGCCGAGATGGACCACGCCACCGCGCACGGTACCGGTAACGACCACGCCGGCCCCCGACTTGACGAAGACGCGGTCGACGGCGAGGCGAAAACCACCTGCGTCCGCCCGTGTTGGTTGATTCGCTGCTGCCGTCCAGAGCGTCCGCTGCAGCGGCGCGATGCCTTCGCCGCTGACACTGGAGAGTGGGAAGATCGGCGCACCGGCGAACGGCGTCTCGCCGAGCCAGGCGTCGACCTCGGCACGCACTGCGTCGGCTCGCGACGGCTCGACCCGGTCGATCTTGGTCAGGGCGACCCAGGCACGGGTCACGCCGAGCAGCTCGAGAATACGTGTGTGTTCCCGGGTCTGCGGCATGATGCCATCGTCCGCCGCCACCACCAGCAGCATCGCCTCGATACCGGCGGCACCGGAGAGCATGTTGGCAATGAAGCGCTCGTGGCCCGGCACATCGATGAATCCGAGTGTGGCGTCGGGAAAATCTGCTGGTGGATCGGGATACGCATAGCCGGCCTCGATGGTCAGGCCACGCGCCTGCTCCTCCTTCAAGCGATCGGTCGCCACGCCGGTCAGGGCCTGGATCAAAGCCGTCTTGCCGTGGTCGACGTGGCCGGCGGTGCCGACGATCATGCAGCCTCCCGCCAGTACGTCGGCAACTGCTCGAGCTGATCCAGAAAAGCCTGCTCCTCGGCCGTCGTGTCAAGACAGCGCAGGTCGAGCCAGAGCGCGCCTTCGTGAACGCGCCCGATCATCGGCCGAGGCAGGCGGCGCAGCGCGCGTTCCAGACGCGCCAGCTCGCGACCACGAGAAACCGTCAGCACCATTGCCTCGCTGTCCAACCGATCCACCGGCAGCGAACCGCTGCCCAACTGACTGCGACAGGGCCGAACGTCGACCTCGGCGATGCCATCGAGCGTACGACGCACGATGGGCAGCAGGCGCTCGGCCTGGGCGGCAATCTCCATCACGGGCCGGGTCAGCATGGAAAGCGTCGGCAGGTCGCGCTCAGGGGTCTCGCTGTCACGGTAGGTCCTGAGTGTCGCTTCCAGCGCAGCGAGCGTGAGCTTGTCACAGCGTAGCGCGCGTTTCAGCGGGTGCGACTTGAGCTTGGCGATCAGCTCGCGCCGGCCGACCACGATACCCGCCTGGGGCCCACCGAGCAGTTTGTCGCCACTGAAGGTGACCAGATCGGCACCGGCGGCGATCGCCTCTGCCGGACGCGCTTCGTGCGGCAGCCCGAGCGCGCGAAAGTCGGTCAGCGCGCCGCTGCCCAGATCGATCATGAAGGGAATGCCGTGGGCGTGGGCGATATCGGCCAGCTCGGCCTCGGGCACGCTGCTGGTGAAGCCTTCGACGTGATAGTTCGAGGCATGCGCCTTGACGATCAGCCCGCTTTCCTCGCCCAGCGCCTGTTGGAAATCCCGCGCGTGGGTGCGGTTGGTGGCGCCGACCTCGATCAGTCGGCAACCGGCGGTGGTCATCACGTCCGGCATGCGAAAAGCGCCACCGATCTCGATCATCTCGCCCCGCGAGATAATCGCCTCGCGCCCGGCTCCCAGTGCCGTCAGCGCCAGCAGCACGGCGGCGGCGTTGTTGTTGACCACCGTCGCCGCCTCGGCGCCGGTCAGCTCGACGAGCAGACCCTCTACCAGCCGGTCGCGATCGCCGCGGCGCCCGGCGGCGAGATCGTACTCCAGCGCGACCGGATGGCGCGCGGCCTCGACGACCGCCTCGATCGCGCTCTCGCTCAGTGGTGAACGCCCCAGGTTGGTGTGGATCACCGTCCCTGTCAGATTGAAGACTGGGCGAGTATTGAGCCGCCGGCGGGCTTCGACGACCCCGCGGATCGCGGCGACCAGCGTCTCCTCATTCGGTCGTTCAGTCGCACCGGCGCCGAGCCGGGCGCGCCACGTGGCCAGCGTCTCGCGAATCGCACGAGTCAACGCGCGTTCGCCGACGCGCTGGCGCAGGTCGTCGAGGTGGGGGTGATCGAGCAACGTGGCGACCGCCGGAAGCTGGCGGCGCAGGTCATCGGGTATGGCAGTGATTTCCGACATCAGCAGTTTGCAGGGCTACGGGTGAAGTCTCGATTTAATCGTCGCCGGCGTGCCGAGGCAAGCCCGGTAGCTCTTTTCCGGACGCCCCGACCTCGGCACCTGTCCTTATGCATGCTTCGGTCCAACACCCAGACACGCGGCGTCGGCCGGGTCGCCTTTCACGACCCAGATGCCGTTCGTCAGGCCGGGCTGCCCAGCACCAGCAACGGATTGAAGGTGCGCCGCGCCAGTTCGCGGTCGGCGATCATCATGTCCAGTGCCAGACTGGCGAGATCGTCGGCTAGTGGATCGGCGCCCTGCTCCCACTCGCGCTGTGCCACCTTGAGATAGCTCGAGCAGTGACCACAGGTTTCGGCCTGCACCGGCAGCACCCGTTTGCCGGCCTCGTCTTCCAGCGTGATGTAGTCCAGCGTCTGGCTGTCGCCGCACTGCGGACAACGCGCACGTTCGGCGTACCATTCGGTGGCACAGAGTCCGCAGTGCAGATAGCGCACCCGGGAGCGCGCCATGCCGATCTGGATCACGCTGGCAACCGGCGGCGCTCCGCAGCAGGGACAGAGCGCACGCACGGCTTCCTTCGGCCGCCCTGGAGCGTGAGTCAGGGTGCGCGCCTGTCGTGTCCAGGCCACCTGCAGTGCAGCACCGACCAGCGGCGCCATCGCGGTTGCCTCGGCCGTCAGTGCCTCGCCGCTCAGCAGGGCGGCAGCGATCTTCGCCCGCTCTTCGTATGCCGCCGCCTTAAGTGACTCGAACCATTCCCGCTGCGTGTCCGGCACGTCGTCGTCGAGATCGGCGACCAGGACATCGAGATCCTGTGGCCACGACATGTCGCGCCACAGCCCGTCGACCGAGAGCGGCGGGATATCGTGGGCGATCGCTAGATCCGCGGTATCGGTCAGGCTCGGCCGCGCCTGCTGCAGCACGCGATGCTGAGCCTCGACCACCCGCGCCATGAAGTGGAGGTAGCCCCCCAGCGCCGGCACCCGCTCGGCGAGCCGATACAGTCGCTGCGCACGTTCGGCGAACAGCTTGCGCCCCGGCAACACCACCATCGGCGGCGCTCCGGGCGATTGCGGCGCCTGGCCGAAGGCGTGCCCGGCGGAAGTAGTGGTGTCACGGCTGCTCACGACGCTGCGCCTCCTCTTGTTCGCGTGCCCAGAGACTATGATGGTGTCGCGCCCAGGCCCGCGTCACCCAGCCGCGCGTCATCGAGCGAATCGAGCCCTTGACCCAGATCGCGGCATAGACGTGGACAATGATGGTGACGATGGCAACGAACGCCGCCACCGCATGAAGCAAGCTGGCGAAGCGGATCAACGGAATCGGAAAGTAGCCGGCGAACCACGGCCGCCACATGATCACGCCGCTGATCAACAGCAGGGCGATCGAGGCGATCAACGCCCAGTAGACCAGTTTCTGCCCGGGATTGTACTTGCCGATCTTGGGCAGTTTCTCGTCGCGATTGTTGAGTACGTCATCGATCTGGCGCATCCACTGCACGTCATTGCGATCGAACAGGTTACGGCGCACATGACGCGCCGCCATGGCATAGAACAGAAGCACCAGCACCACGCCGAGAAACGGGTGCAGGATACGCGCCCATACCGGCCCACCGAGCGTATGGCTGAAAAAGAAGAACGCCGGGTGGAAGAATGCCAGTCCGGAAAGGGCCAGCAACACGAACATCAACGCCATGCTCCAGTGATTGGCGCGATCCAGCGGCGAGTAGCGGATCAATCGGTTGCGTGACACCTTCATCGCTCATCTCCTCGCGGACGCTCGCCCGCGCTATCGCCTGCGTCGTGCCCACGCTCGTTGCGCTGCGTGGCGTCGTAGCCGAGCGCATGCGGTGGTGTTTCCTCATGCGCGTCCGGTTGTTCCTCGGGTTCCTCCTTCGGCCCCTTGGTCATGTAGTGAATTACGCCGGCAAACGCCGTGATACCGATGATTGCCGACATGATCGGCTTGGTCGCGCCTTTCCATGCATCGACCAGCGGCGATATGCGCGGATCCTTGGGCAGCCCGCTGTAGCGGTTGGGATCGTCGGCATGGTGCAGCACGTACATCACGTGTGTGCCGCCGACCCCCGCCGGATCGTAGATGCCCGCATCGCGAAAACCGAGTTCCTTGAGATCGCCGACCCGCTTCTCCGCTCGCGCCAGCATGTCCGCCTTGGTGCCGAATTCGATGCAGTTGGTCGGGCAGGTCTTGACGCAGGCGGGTTCGAGCCCGGCATTGACCCGATCGGAACAGAGCGTGCACTTGTAGGATTTCTGGTCCTTGGGCGAAATCCGCGGAATGTCGAACGGGCAGCCGGTGATGCAATAGCCGCAGCCGATGCAGTGGTTGGAGTCGAAATCGACGATGCCGTTGGCGTACTGCACGATCGCTCCCGGCGCCGGGCACGCCTCCAGACAGCCGGGTTCGGCACAGTGCATGCAGCCGTCCTTGCGAATCAGCCACTCCAGCCCGCCGTTGGTGTCTTCATACTCGCTGAAGCGCATCACGGTCCACGATTCGGGGGTCAGATCGGTAGGATTGTCATAGGTGCCGTGGCACTCACCGACCTCGTCGCGCAGATCGTTCCACTCCATGCACGCCACCTGGCATGCCTTGCAGCCGATGCACTTGGAGACATCGATCAGCTTGGCCACTTCATCGACGTGGCTGCGCACCTGCGGCGGCGCCGTCGTGGTCGCGGAGCGGGCGATGATGTTCTGGGAATTGTCCATATTCGAACTCTCCTACGCCTTCTCGACGCGCACGGTGAACGACTTGTACTCCGGTGTCTGGGTGTTGGCGTCGCCGACGAAGGGCGTCAGCGCATTGATTAGATATCCCTTCCTGGCCGCGCCGGTAAAACCCCAGTGCAACGGAATCCCTACGTGGTGAACCTGGCGATCACCGATCCGCATCGGTCGCATGCGCTTGGTCACCACCGCCACTGCACGGATCGAACCGCGATTGGACGACACCTTGACCCAGTCCCCGGCGGCCACGCCGATCTCCTCGGCCAGTGCCTCACCAATTTCGACAAACTGCTGTGGCTGCACGATGGCGTTGAGTTCGGCGTGCTTGGTCCAGAAGTGAAAATGCTCGGTCAGCCGATAGGTCGTCGCCGCGTGAGGAAAATCCTCTGGCTTGCCCAACGCCTCGCGATCGGCATCGAAGATGCGCGCAGCCGGGTTGTTGCGCGCCTGCTCCTTGCCCGGATGCAGCAAGTTCTGTGGCACCGGTGACTCGAACGGCTCGTAGTGCTCAGGGAACGGACCGTCGACCATGCTTTGCCCGGCGAATAGATGGCCGACGCCCTCCGGCTGCATGATGAACGGCATCTGCCCCTGAGATGGCGGCGAGTTGGTCGGGAAGTCGGGCACGTCGGCGCCGACCCAGGCACCTTGCTCGCCGTCCCACCAGATGAACGCCTTGTTCGTCCCCCAGGGTCGCCCCTGCAGGTCGGCGCTGGCTCGGTTGTAGAGGATGCGCCGATTCATTGGCCATGCCCAAGCCCAGCCGAGCGTATTACCGGTGCCGTAGGGGTCGGCGTTGTCGCGGCGCGCCATCATGTTGCCGTCTTCGGTCCAGCAGCCGGTGAAGATCCAGCAACCCGCCGCCGTCTTGCCGTCGGCGGTAAGCTCGGCGAAACCGGCGAGTTGCTCGCCGGCACGACGGGTCACGTTGCCGTCGGCATCGACGAGATCCTCGAGTGCCCGGCCATTGTACTCACGCGCCAATTCCTGAGGCGACGGCTCGGCGGGAATCTTGTAGTCCCAGGTCAGGTTAAGAATCGGCGCCGGAAAGACACCACCCTCCTGTTGATAGAGCTGCTTCAACTTGAGAAACAGTTCCCCCATGATGGCCGTATCAGGGCGGGAATCTCCCGGCGGCGGCGCCGCAGCCCAGTGCCACTGCAGCCAGCGCGCACTATTGACGATGGAGCCCTCGTCCTCGGCAAAGCAGCAGGTTGGCAGACGGAACACTTCGGTGTCGATCTGACTCGGGTCGACATCGTTGTATTCGCCGTAGTTCTTCCAGAACTCGCTGGTCTCGGTATTGAGCGGATCCATCACCACGAGATACTTGAGCGATGACAGCGCTCGAGTCACCTTGGCCCGGTCGGGGAACGAGGCCAGCGGATTGAATCCCTGGCAGAAGTAGCCGGTCAGTTCGCCACGTGACATGCGATCGAAGGTATCGAGCACGTCATAGAGCGGTCGCTCCAGCTTGGGCAGCCAGTCGAAGCACCAGTCGTTCTGCTGCGTGGCCGCGTTACCAAACCAGGATTTCATCAGGCTGACGTGGAAATTCTCGTAGTTCTTCCAGTAGGAAACCTGCCCCTCGATGGTCGGCTGCTTGACACGCTTGTCGATGTAGGCGCGATACTCCTGCTCCGTGGCATTGGCCAGGGTCATGTAACCTGGCAGCAACTGGGACAGTAGCCCGAGATCGGTCAGCCCCTGGATATTGGAGTGACCGCGCAGTGCATTGACGCCACCGCCGGGCATGCCCATGTTGCCGAGCAGCAACTGCACCATGGCTGCAGTACGAATGATCTGCGAGCCGATCGAATGCTGGGTCCAGCCGAGCGCGTAGAGGATCGTCATGGTGCGATCCGGCACTGCCGTGGCAGCGATCTTTTTCCAGATACGCTGGATGTTGTCCACCTGAATCCCGGTGATGCTCGACACCATGTCCGGCGTGTAGCGCGAATAGTGTGCGCGCAGCAGCTGATAGACGCAGCGCGGATCCTGCAAGGATTCGTCACGACGCACGAAGCCATCGTCGCCCATCGCGTACATCCAAGACCGCTTGTCGTAGCTGCGGGTAGAGGCGTCGTAACCAGAGAACAGACCGTCCTCGAAACCGTAATCATCGCGCACGATCAAGGCGGCGTCGGTGTAGTTGAGCACGTACTCGCGCTGAATCTGGTCGGTCTCGATCAGATAGCTGATCAGCCCGCCCAGGAACGCGATATCGGTGCCGGTGCGAATGAACGCCTTGTCCTGAGCGACAGCGCCGGTCCGCGTGAAACGCGGATCGATCGTGATCAACTCGGCCTTGTTGTGTTCAATGGCTTCGGTCACCCAGCGGAAGCCCACGGGATGCGCCTCGGCGGAGTTGCCGCCCATCGAAAGAATCAGATTGGCATTGCGGATGTCGACCCAGTGATTGGTCATGGCACCGCGACCGAATGTTGGGGCAAGACCTGCCACCGTCGGTCCGTGTCAGACGCGTGCCTGGTTGTCGAATGCCACCATGCCGAGGCTTCTCACCACCTTGTGCGTGATATAGCCCGCTTCGTTGGATGAGCCGGACGCCGCCAGAAAGCCCGTGGTCGTCCAGTGGTTGACCGTCTGCCCTTGGGCATTGCGCTGGACGAAGTTGGCGTCGCGATCCTCTTTCATGTGACGCGCGATACGATTCAACGCCTCATCCCAACTGATGCGCTGCCATTCGTCACTGCCCGCTTCACGTACCTGGGGATACTCGAGGCGCCCCTTGCTGTGAACGAAATCCAGAAGCCCGGCTCCCTTTGGACAGAGCGAACCTCGAGAAACCGGATGATCCGGATCGCCCTCGATATGGAAGACGTTCTGTTCGACGTTCTTTGCCCCATCACCCTTGCTGTAGATCAGGATGCCGCAGCCCACCGAACAATAGGTGCAAGTGTTGCGAGTCTCTTTGGCGTGGGTCAGCTTGAATTGGCGAATCGAAGCCTCGGCGGGTTCGGGCGCGAAGCCCATCATCGCCAGACTCGAACTCGCCAATCCCGCCCCGCCCAGTTTGAAAAACTGGCGCCGCGTGACATTGATGGCCATATGTCGTCCTCATCGGTCTTGATTGGCACCTCTGTTCCCACTGGGTGCTTGCTATTCCTTATAGCAAACGCAAGCCGATACTGTCATCGTTACCGACTAGACAAATCATCACATACGACCAAAGTCGTAGCACTAAAAACGCAAGAAGCCCATTCGCCGATCTCGGCGAATGGGCATCGACTATGCAGCCAGATACCGACCGGTATCACGTCACCTTGGCGGGCGTCGCCTCCGACTTCGTCTTGGCCAGCAGGAACAGCACCACGGTAATGACCGCGCCGACGATGTCGCTGACCAAGCCCGGGAAGATCAGCGCCAGCGCCCCGACGGCCGCCAGCAGGCGCCAGAACGGATTGAGCGGTCGGCGCAGATAGCCTTCCACCGCTACCGCCAGCAGCAGCACACCGATCACACCGGTGACGATCACCCACAGCGTGCCCCACAGCGTCGCGTCGATCATCAGCATGCTGTGGGCGAACACGAACATGTAGGGCACCACGAAGCCGGCGATGGCAAGTTTCATCGCCTGGAAGCCGGTCGCATTGGGCGAGCCGCCGCTGATGCCCGCACCGGCATAGGCGGCCAGCGCCACCGGCGGCGTCAGGTTGGCGAACAGACCGAAGTAGAACACGAACATGTGGGCGACGAAGATCGCGGTGTCGTTGCTGCCCGCCAGTTCGCGGAACATCGGCAGGTTGAGCAGAATCGGCGCCGCCATGGTGCTGGTGATGATGTAGGTCGGAATGCTCGGCAACCCCATTCCCAGCACGATCGACGCGATCATGGTCAATACCAGCGTGACCAGCAGTTGGATCATCGGGATCGGGACCTGCTGACCCAGCGTCACCACGGCGTCTGCCGCCTCCAGCGCGATACCGGTGAGCGTGGCGATGCCGACGATGATGCCCACCGCACCGCACGCCACCGCCACCGGAATGGCGTTGCGCACACCGTCGTGCATGGCGTCGCGACAGTCGGCGATATCCATCTTCTCGGCCACCATGCCGAGCCTGGCGCGGATCGCATTGATCACCACCGGTATGGCAATGATCAAGAACAGCATCCAGCGGCTGGCCGGGAAATTGGGCAGCGCATTACCGTGGAACAGCGCCCGCAGTTGTGGCTCGAAGATCAGCAGTACGAGGATCACGCTGAGCCCGACGGTGACCCGGCGGGTACCGCAGATCAGCACGGTAGCGGCGATCGACCAGAAGGCAGCGAAAAACGGGGCGCGGCCATCGAACAGCAGCCACAGCAGCACCGCCATCGGCACCAGCAAATGGCCGCGCTTGAGCATGACTTCCTTGAATGGCGTCAGTTGCGAGCGTGGGATGCCTTCCAGGCCATTGCGCATGGCACGCAGATGCACCTGAAACAGCACCCCGAGATAGTAGAGCAGGGCCGGAATGATGCCGGCCAGGATCACCTGGGTGTAGGGTACCGACAGCACCTCGGCCATGATGAACGCCGCCGCACCCATGATCGGCGGCAGAATCTGCCCACCGACACTGGCCGAGGCTTCGACCGCGCCAGCGAAGTTGGCCTTGTAACCGGTCTTTTTCATCAGCGGGATGGTAAAGGCGCCGGTGGTCACCACGTTGGCGATGGCCGAGCCGTTGATCGAGCCCAGGAAACCGCTGGCGATGACCGCCACCTTGGCCGGACCGCCCCGAGTGTGGCCGGCGATCGACAGCGCCAGATCGTTGAACAGCTGGCCGAGGCCGGACTTGCCGAGAAAGGCACCGAACAGGATGAACAGAATGATGTAGCTGGCCGAGACACCGATCGCCGTGCCCAGCAGTCCTTCGGTGATGAATACCAGGTGCGAGACGATCTGGCGGCAGGTGGCGAGGATGATGGTCTCGTTCAGCTGCGGATAGAACGACAGCTTGGCGTAGAAACCGTAGATCAAGAACAGCGCCGCGAGGATCGTCAGCCCCCAGCCGGTGACACGTCGCGTCGCGTCCAGCACGAGCAGGATGGCAATGAAGCCGACGATCATGTCGGTCTGGTTGATCCGTCCGGCGGAGGCGATCACCCGGTCCGAGACCACCAGCATGTAGACACCGATGCCGAATGCCACCAAGGCAACCAGCGCATCGCCCCATGGCACCCGGTCCCGCGCGCCCTTGCGGGTCAGCGGATAGAGAATGAAGGCCAATCCCAGCAGGGTGTAGAGGTGGATGCTGCGCTGGGCGACATCCACCAGCGGTCCGGAGAAAGAAGTGTAAAGATGAAACAACGCCAGCAGCACGCTGACGAGGGTGACGAACTTGACCACCGCGGCGGGCAGTGAATCCCGCACCAGACTTTCGCGGTCGAATTTTTCCAGCGCTTCCTTGACCGACGGATCCTCGGGAGCATCGGCGGAAAGTGTCACTTTTGGTTCGGACATACTAGTTTCCTACATTCAGCGAAACGCCAAGAACCCGTTTACGATATGCTGCGCGTCGGCCAAACGTCGTTAAAAACGCTTTCGGAACACTCATTTAACCCTATGTAAACTCGTACGCGAGCCCGGTCCTTTCCTTTCCTTAAGCGTTTTCGCCTAGTTTGGTTCTAGCTCGCGAGATCGTAAACAGATTCTAAGACAACCAAGGTCTGATCAGTGCCGGCAACGCTCGCCACAGCGGCGCCTTTTCCACGGCAAATTCCAGTATCGGTGGTGGATCACCGTGGGAGAGCACAGTGACATGGCCGGCGAAGATCATGCGGTAGTGCTCTTCCACTGCCGCCTGTACCGCGAGCGGATCGACGATACGATCGATACCGGTCATCACCACCCAGCCGTTGTCGAGATGGGTCTCCTTGCCGGCATGGGAAGGCACGCCCGCCCCGAAGGTCTTGAAGCGGGTGCCGGTGATCTCGATCGCGCCGGTGTCGGTGACCTTGAACCACTCTTCCCAGTCTTCCTTCTCGACTGAATGCATCCAGCGCAGGGTGAACGTCGTTCCCTCCCAGCCCGGAAACGCGAACCGCCACTGCTCCCCGTCGCGCACCACCAGCCAGGGTAGCGGATACGCAACGGTGGCGATCCCAAGGATCGCCACCGTTGCCGCTATCAACCAGGTTTTACGTGTCATGACGGACTAGGCCTAGACACGCCGCCCATCCACTCGAAACCGAGGGAGTTCAGTGCTGGGATTCGCTACTGCCGCTGGTACCGCTATCCCCGGTGGCTTCGACATTATCTTCCGGCGTTTCGGCGCTGGTCTGCTTGGCCCGATCGGCCTCGGCGCCGTCCGACTCGGTGGTCGCTGCCTGTTCGTTGGAAGCCTTGGAAGCCGTAGCCTCGCTGACGTCGGCCTCGTCGCCCGCGTTGCCTGCATTGGACGACAGCGTCTCATAGTAGGCCTTGGCTCCGGGATGCAGCGGCACCACCAGGTTCTGGTCCATGCTATCGGGGTCGAACTGCTTGAGCGCGCCGACGGAAACATTGCCGGATTCCAGATAGTCGTGGAAGCGCTTGGCCAGATCCTCGGCGACATCGTCGCGCATGTCGCTGCCGACGATCATGATGTTGCGGATCGCCACGGTATCGACGGCATCGCCCAGATTGTAACGCTCGGGCGCGCCGGCCGGGATCTCGTAGTTTTCGTAGTACGGATACTTCTCGAGCAGCGTGGAGGCGACATCGCCATCCACCGGGACGAAGGTCACGTCGGTGCTCTGCATCAGGCCGGTGATACTGGAGTTGGGCACGCCGGAGGTGAAGAAGGCCGCATCCAGGTTGCCGTTGCCCATCTCGGTCACGCTATCGGCGTAGCCGGTATGACTGACCTGGGCCAGATCGTCGTAACTCAGGCCGGCGGACTCCAGTACCTTGGCCGCGCTCTGCTCGACCCCGGAACCGACCTTGCCGACGCCAACGCGCTTGCCGGCCAGGTCGGCAATGCTGTGGATGCCGCTGTCGGCCGTGGCGACGACCTGGACCACGTTGGGGTACATGCCGGCGATGGTCCTGATGTCGGCGGGCTGGCCGTCGAACTGGTTCTGCCCTTTGACCGCATCGTAGCCCACGTCGCTCATCACGATGGCGACCTGATTGAGGCCGTCGGTAATGTTGTTGATGTTCTGCACGGACGCACCGGTAGAGACCACCTGCACACCGTCGACCAGATCGCTTTGCTCGAAGACGCTCTTCAGCGCGCCGCCGATCGGGTAGTAGCTGCCACCGGTACCGCCGGTACCAAAGATCAGATTGACCGGCTCGCCATTGGCGGCGCTATCGTCATCACCGCTGTTGCCGGAGGACGCAGTGCTCTGAGTATCGCTTGCGGCTCCGCCGGACGAGGACTCCGTCTGCGTGGGGGCGCTCTCACTCTGCTGGGACGATGACTGCGACTGACTGTCGTTACTGGCCTGGTCGTCGCCGTCGTCTCCGCATCCCACCAATAGCGCACCGGAAAGCCCCAAGGCGGCGAACAACATCCCTATACGTAGCCTCATGTATCACCCCGTCGGTTGAACAAGTAATAAGAACTGGTCATAGAGTAAGTAACGGTCGTCCCCGATACCATGCCGAAGCCAGCAACTATAACTAAAGTCTAAGCATTTTCATCTATCTATCCGCGACAGGCTACTGTCTCTGCTGCCCCAACGGCCATTGCATTGCAGGCGAGTTCGAGCTGGCGCAGCTTCACTCGTGCTGCGAGCGTGGTTCGCTCTCGTTGTCCGCTGAATTGCCCACGAGGGCCGTGATTACCCTGCCGATCGTCAGGCCCTGCGCCAGGATCGAGAACAGCACGATGATATAGGTGATCATCACCAACGCGTTGCGGTATTCGCTTTCCGGCAGCCCCAACGCCAGCGCCACCGAGATGCCGCCGCGCAGCCCGCCCCAGGTCAGCACCCGGGTCGTGCCGCGGCGATAGTCGATCCAGTGCTTGAGTGCCAGCAGCGGCAGGCCGATGGTCGCCAGGCGCGCCACCAGGATGACGACGATCAGCGGCACCGCGACGACCAGATACGACCACTCGAAGGGAATCAGCAGCAGTTCGAGGCCGATCAGCACGAACAGCACCGCGTTGAGAATCTCGTCGATCAGTTCCCAGAAGCCGTCGACGTAGCGCCGCGTCGTCTCCGACATGGCATGTTCGCGGCCGCGGTTGCCGATGAACAGCCCAGCAATCACCATCGCGATCGGCCCCGAGACGTGGAGATGGGTCGCCAGGGTATAACCGCCCAGCACCAGCGCCAGGCTGACCAGCACTTCGATCTGGTACTGGTCGATGCTCTTCATCATCAGGTAGGCGACGTAGCCGGTGACCAGGCCGAGCAGGATGCCGCCGCCCGCCTCCTCGAGAAACAGCATGCCCGAGTGGGCGAAGGTCAGTTGCTCGCCGGCGGTGGCCGCGCCCAGCAGCAGCGTGAACACCACCACCGCCACGCCGTCGTTGAACAGCGACTCGCCGACGATCTTGATCTCCATGTCCTCCGGCGCGCCGGCGCTGCGCATGATGCCGAGCACGGCGATCGGGTCGGTCGGCGAGATCAGCGCGCCGAATACCAGACAGTAGAGATAGGGGGTCTCGAGATGGAAGGTGGCAAACAGCCACCAGGCGGCGCTACCGATTGCCAGGGTCGAGACAACCACGCCGACGGTGGCAAGGAAGCTGATCGAATAGCGATAGTACCTGAGCTTGGCGAAATCGACGTGCAGCGCACCGGCAAAAAGCAGAAACGACAGCATGCCATCCATCAGCAGCGCATTGAAATTGATCTGCCCAAGCCACGCCTCGGCCCAGTCGGTGATCATGTCGAAGCCAATGTGGTTGAGCGCGATCAGCGCCAGCGACAGTAGCAGCGCGATGAACATCACGCCGATGGTTGCCGGCAGTTTGACGAAACGGTAGTTGAGCCACGCCAGCAGCGCGGTAACGGTGATGAATATGGCTGCGATTTCCAGCATGGCGTCCCTTCCTATCGGAGTTGTTCCTACGAATGGCGCCACCGTCAGGCCCGATTCAAACCCGCTGACGGCTGATGGCGCGGCGTCCTGCGTGCGCTATTTACGATAGCGCATGGCGAAGCCATCCTTCCGTACTGTCGCCATGACATGGCTAGAGCGTGCTGAGCACAGACGTAAAAAAGCGGGCCCGGTAAACCGGACCCGCCGTCTCATTTCTGCAAGCCTATCCTCACTGTCCAGCAGCGGACCTGAGCGCCTCGGCCTTGTCGGTCTTCTCCCACGGGAAAGCGGTAAAGGTCTCGGTCTGCTGTTCGCCGCTGACATCGGTCCAGGCGTAGCTGTGCTCGAACGGCTCGCGACCGAAGTGACCGTAGGCCGCGGTGAGCTGATACATGGGGTGGAGCAGGTCGAGCATGCGCGTGATCGCGTAGGGGCGCAGGTCGAAGTGCTCGCGCACCAGTTCGATGATCTTGTCGTCCGACACCTTGCCGGTGCCGAAGGTGTTGATCGACACCGAGGTCGGCTCGGCGACGCCGATCGCGTAGGAGACCTGGATCTCGCACATGTCGGCCAGCCCGGCGGCGACGATGTTCTTGGCCACGTAGCGGCCGGCGTAGGCGGCGCTGCGGTCGACCTTGGACGGGTCCTTGCCGGAGAAGGCGCCGCCGCCGTGGCGGGCCATGCCGCCGTAGGTGTCGACGATGATCTTGCGCCCGGTCAGGCCGCAGTCGCCGACCGGACCGCCGATCAAGAACTTGCCGGTCGGATTGATGTGGAACCTGGTCGATTCGGTGATCCACTCGGCCGGCAGCACGTCACGGATGACCAGTTCCTCGACGGCGTGACGCAGCTCCTCCTGGGAGATGCTCTCGTCGTGCTGGGTCGACAGCACCACCGCATCGACGGCGACGGGCTTGCCGTCGTCGCCGTAGCGGAAGGTGACCTGGCTCTTGGCATCCGGACGCAGCCAGGAGAGCGTGCCGTTCTTGCGCAGCTCGGACTGGCGCTCGACCAGGCGATGGGCATAGTGAATCGGCGCCGGCATGTAGGACGGCGTCTCGTTAGTGGCGTAGCCGAACATCAGGCCCTGGTCGCCGGCGCCCTGGTCCTCGGGCTTGCTGCGATCGACGCCCTGGGCGATATCGACGCTCTGCTTGCCGATCAGGTTGATCACCCCGCAGGTCTCGCCATCGAAGCCGACATCGGAAGAGGTGTAGCCAATCTCCAGAATCACCTTGCGCACCAGCTCTTCCAGATCCACCCAGGCGGTGGTCGAAATCTCGCCGGCAACGATCGCCACGCCGGTCTTGACCAGCGTTTCGCAGGCCACGCGCGCCTGCTTGTCGCGGGCGATGATGGCGTCAAGAACGGCATCGGAGATTTGATCGGCGATCTTGTCCGGATGGCCTTCGGAGACGGATTCGGAGGTAAACAGAGAGTATTCGCTCATGGCGTACGGAGATCCCTTCGTTCACTGGTTGCGGCTCGCAGTCACGACCCGCCTTGGCTGGACATTCAGCGCCGTCGGACGGCAGCAAACGGCGCATGACGTCCCCAGGGCCTAGTCCCGAGCGCACCGGGACAGGGGTCAAAAGTCTACACACTGAATCGCTAGCTGCCTATGCTTTGCCACCTAAGCCGTCGATTGACCAGCGCTATCGTGGGCCGTCGCGCCATGCACCATCTCGATCAGTCGTTCGATACCCGCCGTGGCATGCTCCCGCTGCCAGGCGTTGCGACCGAAGATCACGCCGCGGGCACCGTTGTCGATCGCGCCACGGGTAAAGCGTGCCAGTGCCTCGTCGTCGTTCATCGCCGCTCCGCCCAGCACCAGCACGGGAACCGGGCAGCTCTCCACCAGCATGCGCATGTCCTCGGCCTCGCCGGTGAACTGCGCCTTGATCAGATCGGCGCCCAGTTCGGCGGCGATTCGCGATACCCGGGCGATGCGTGCGGCATCGAGCCGATCGCCCTCGCGGCTGCCCCACACCACCGCCTCGACGATCAACGGCAATCCGATCACCTCGCACTGGCGCGCGGTCTCGGCAACGACACGCAGGTTGTCCGCCTCGCGCCGGGGGTCGTCGTAACCCGAGATCAGGCACATCACCACGGCGTCGGCACCCAGCGCCTGCGCCTCGGCGGGCGTGGCGATCATGCGATGATGCTCCTCGCCGGCCAAGGCGAAATCCCCGACCATGGGATAATCGATGCGCAGCACCGCCCTCGGCGCTTCGCTGTGGGCGAACAGCTCCCGGTACTGCTTGAGCAGGCCGGGCGACAGCAGCACCGCTTCCGGCCCGGCTTCGATGATCGCCGCCACGGTTCGCCGCGCATCGATGGCATGCTCGACCGGCCCCGCCAACAGGGTGCGATCGAAGGCGACCATGCAACTCAAGCCGGTATCGCGGCGAAACAGACGTCCAGTGCGCAAATGGCTCGAGGTCAGGGCGTGCGTCATGAGGCGGCCTCCGCATCGGTGGTTTGAGCCTGGGTCGCTGGCGCCAGCGAGACGCCGTGTCGCGTGGCAATCTGTCGCGTCGCCGCGACCTCCTGGCGGCGGCGCGCTTCCGTCCATCCCAGGGCCCCTGCGCAAAGGCTCGCGACCTCGTCTATCACCGCCGCATCGAGGCGCGCGGAGAGTGCGATCGGCAAGCGCCGGAAGAGCACGTCGGCCAGATGTTCGACGCGCTCGTGGCGACAGACGAAGTCGATCTCGCCGACCCGATAGTCGTCGAGGGACTTCAGCCGCCGCTGGCCTTCGGCGGCTTCCTCGCAGTGACGCGCCACCATCTCGCCACGGCTGCCGTAGCGCTCCAGCAAGGCGATCGCACGCCGGCGGTCACCCAGGCACAGCACCGTCACCCGCTCAAGCCACGCCTCGCGCGCGGCCATGTCGCGGGGATAGTCGCGCCCCCCGCCGATCGCCAGTTGCCGGGTATCGATCGCGCGCCGACGCCCGAGCCGGGCCAGCAGTTCGTCGCTCACCTCTTCGGCGAAGCCGCGGAAAGTGGTCCACTTGCCGCCGACCAGCGACAACACCGGCCAGCCGTGGATGCGATCCTCGACGATGGCGTGATCGCGGCTGATCTGGCCGGGATCGGTGACATCACTGCACGGCAACGGACGCACGCCGCTGTAGCGATAGCGCACCTGCCCGGGCTCGATCGGTACCTCGGGGAACAGGTAGCGCACTGCTTCGAGCATGTAGTCGCGCTCGTCATCGTCGCATACCGCCTGATCCGGATCGGTACAGCGAATGTCCGTCGCCCCGACCAGTACGTGATCCATGAACGGATAGATCAGACAGATGCGCCCGTCCGGGGTGCCGAAGTAGATCATGCGGCCGTCGAGCTGGCGCCGCAGTGCGGGCGCATCGACGATCAAATGTCCGCCCTTGGTACCGCCGATATGCTGCGTCCCGAGCCCCAACAGCCGGTTGATCCCGTCGATCCAGGCTCCGCCGGCATTGACGATGACCTGCGGGCGCACGTTGAAACACCGCCCGCTCTCGTCCTCGAAGCTCACGCTATCGCCGTCGGCCCCGGTCAATGTCACGTGGTTGAGCGCCATCGCCCCGCGATGGGCACGGCAGCCGTCGTCGATCAGCTCGTAGCCGAGGCGTTCGGCCTGAGTGATGGCGGCATCGTAATAGGTATGCAGCGCGCGCACGTCGCGGCGAATGCCCGGCAGCGACCGGTGCACCTTGCGTCCGAACATCACCGAATGGCGCGGCATGCTGCGAAACTGGCGGCCGAAGAAGTCGTAGAGCGTCAGCCCCAGCTCGCTGATCAGAATGCCGCGGTCGTCGAGCTTGGCCGGGCGACCGAAGAAACGCTGGATCGACGGCCAGATCCCGCCCAACCAGCTATGGGTCGGCATCGCCGTGCGCAGTGGATGGACCACGTGAGGGGCGTTGCGCAGCAGCAGATTGCGTTCGCGGGTCGACTGCGCCACCAGACGGAACTCGCCGCTTTCCAGATACTTGAGCCCGCCATGGATCAGTCGCGACGGCGCGGCGCTGGCGCCGGCGCAGAAGTCCTGCTTGTCGACGATCAACACGTCGACGCCCTGTAGCGCCAGATCCCGGAACAGCCCGGCACCATTGATGCCGGCGCCGACGATCAGCACCGAAACCGCCGGATCGGCGGACAGCCGTTCCAGCGTCTGCGAGCGGTTCAAAGGCGGCATGGTGCTCATCGCGCGGCTCCCGTCGAAGCGGCGACAGCGGGCGCCGAGGACAACGCCGCGTCAGCCGCGGGCTCGTCGGCATCCAGCTCCGACCACAATGGACGCAGGCATTCGACCAGCCGCTGATAGCGTGCGAAGCCTTGCTGACATGCGGCCTGACGCCCGGGGTCCGGCACATAACGGTGATCGACCTCGCACAGCCCCGTCGTCGCCTCGATCGTGGGGAAGACGCCGGCCGCCACGCCGGCGCAGATGGCCGCGCCCCAGGCGGCGGCTTCCCGGATTCGCGACGTCTCCAGCGGCAGCCCCAGAGCGTCGGCGAACAGTTGGGCCAGGCGCGGCGAATGGCTGCCGCCACCGGTGATCCGCACCCGCTCGATGGCAAACGCCGAGGCCAGCGCGTCGACATGCACCCGGTGGTTGAAGACCACCCCTTCGAGGATCGCCCGCAGCACATGGCCGCGGCCGTGCCAGCCCTGCAGGCCGAACAGCCCGGCACTGGCCGGCTCGTCGTAGGGCGAACCGTAGAGAAACGGATGGTAGACCAGCCGCGACGGGCTGGCGAAAGCCTCCGCCAGCGCCGCCTCCATCTCGGCGAGAAAAGCGCCGGTACCGCCATCGTCCGCCCTGCCCCATTGGCGGTGGAACCATTCGAGATTGCTCGACGACGCCGGGGAGATCGCCATGTTGAGCCATTGCCCGGGGCGCAGCCCGTTGCGGGTGGCCCAGCGCGGATCGGGATGCGGAGCGTTCGAGAACACTTCGTTGATGCTGAATGTCCCGGCGGCGATGGTCAGGCTGTCGGCACCGACATTGCCCAGTCCCACCGCGCTGGCGGTGACATCGTGCAGCCCGGTGGCCACCGGAGTGCCGGCCGTCAATCCGGTTTCCCGCGCGGCCTCTTGCGTGACCTGGCCGGCAATCTGGTCAGGCATGCGCACTTCCGGCAGCGCCGCGAAGGCAGCTTCTATGCCGAGCATCGCCAGTCCCTCGCGACTGTAGCGCTGCGTGCGCACGTCGGTATAGCCGGTGCTGGCCTCGGTGAAGTCGGTGGCGACCGCCCCCGTCAGCTTGAGACGCAGCCAGTCCTTGCAGGTCAACACATGACCGAGAGCACTGAAACGCTCGGGCTGGCACGCCTGCAGCCACGCCAGCAGGGCCACCGGCGAGAAGGCGAACGGCACCTGGCCGATCCGCTCGAGCGCCTGTTCGCGCACACCTTCCCGGCACCAGCGCTCGACGATGCCGGCGGCGCGGCTGTCCAACGAGGTGATTGCCGCTCCCAACGGCTCGCCGTGTCGATCGACCGGATAGAGCCCGTCGCCATGGCCGGTGACGCCGACCGCCAGGATATCGCCGCCGTCGAGCCCGGCTGCGTCCAGGGCGCCGCGGATCGCCCTGGCGGCGCTGGCCCAGGCGGCATTCATGTCGCGCTCGACCCAATGCGCCCGAGGGTGTTCGAGCCTGGATGAATCACGCGCGACCCCGGCCACGCGCCCCCAGGTATCGAAGATCACTGCCTTGGTGGCGCTGGAACCGCCATCGAGCCCCAGCAGAAAACCGCGTGACATGGCTGCCTCCCATTGGCGGCGTCCGCCCGCTGTGGCAGACGCCTTCACAGCCATTTCTAACACCATGTTGTTATATTTCCGCGTTAGACATTGGTTTTAACTTCTCAATAACTTTTATTTAATTTATTTATTTTCAAAAACTTAAAAAGAAGAAATCTATCAGTCTCTTTCTCGCGACCAAAGTCATACGGAAAATTATCACGCCAGGGTGTTATGAATAGGAAAACTTCATATCGTCGGAGTTACCATGTCGACCCAGCCCTCCTCCACTCTCACTCTAGCCTTGCCTCACGACATGCAGGCAGTGGTCTGTCGCGGCCCCGGCGACTACCGCCTCGAGCGCGTGCCGACGCCCCGCCCCGGGCCACGGGAGCTGATTCTCAGAATCCAGGCCTGCGGTATCTGTTCGAGCGATCTCAAGTGCCGCGACGGCGCCGCCATGTACTGGGGTGACGGCGAGCGCTTCCCTCCCTGGGTCAAGCCACCGATGATCGTCGGCCATGAATTCGCCGGCGAAGTCGTCACCCTCGGCGAAGGCGCGGACGCGCATTTCGGCGTGTCGCTCGGCGACCGCGTGGTACCGGAGCAGATTCTGCCCTGCCAGCAGTGCTTCTACTGCAAGCGCGGTCACTACTGGATGTGCGAGGTCCACAACATCTTCGGCTTCCAGGGCGGCGTTGCCGATGGCGGCATGGCGGAGTATCTGCGGGTGCCGGCGAATGCCGTGCTGCACCCGGTCGATCCGCGCCTCTCCGTCGAGGACGCCGCCTTCCTCGAGCCGCTGGCCTGCGGCATCCATGCCGTCAACCGCGCCGACATCCAGTTCGACGACAGCGTGGTGATCGCCGGTGGCGGGCCGATCGGTCTGGCGATGGTCCAGCTCGCCAGACTCAAGACACCCAAACAGCTGATCCTGGTCGACACCCACGACGACCGTCTGGCCCTGGCCCGTGACTACGGCGCCGATCATGGCTTCAATCCGCATCGCGACGATATCGCCAAGGAGATCCGTGCGCTCACCGGCGGCTACGGCTGCGACGTCTACATCGACGCCACCGGCTCGTCGAGTGGCGTGATTCAGGGACTGGAAGCCCTGCGCAAGCTGGGTCGCTTCGTCGAGTTCAGCGTATTCAAGGAACCCACCACCGTCGACTGGTCGACCATCGGCGATCGCAAGGAGCTGGACGTGCGCGGCTCGCATCTCTCGCCGCACACCTATCCGGTGGCGATCGACCTGCTGGCCCGCGGCCTGGTGACGACACGCGGCATCGTCACCCACCACGTGCCGCTTCACGAGTTCGAACGCGGCTTCGAGATCGCCGCCCGGCGGGATTCGATCAAGGTCGTGCTGACCACCAGCGAGGCCTGAGGGAGAGCGCAGCCGAGTCGTCGCGTCGAGGTAGACTACGCGCCTCATCTTTCTCACACGTCACGGGAGAGCCATGACCTCGCTCGAGATCACCACGCCCCGCATCAAGGGCGCGCCGGCGCGTCGCCAGGCGATGCTGGACCATATCATTCAGGCCGGCTCGGCCCAGGTCGATGAATTGGCCGCACGCTTCGGCGTCAGCCGCATGACCGTGCACCGCGATCTCGATGCCCTCGCCGACCAGGGCATGGTCAACAAGCAGCATGGCGGCGTCACTACCCGCTCCTCCAGCGTGTTCGAGAGCAATTTCGCGCTGCGCTCACATATCGCCACGCGCGAGAAACAGGCCCTGGCCCGTGCCGCGCTGGAACGGATCTCCCCCGGCGAGGCGGTGATGCTCGACGACTCCACCACCGCAGCCCAGCTAGCCTCGCTGCTGCCGACCCGCGAGCCGCTGACGGTGATCACCAACGGCCTGGAAAGCATCGATCGCCTCAAGTCCGCCAGCGGCGTCAAGCTGATCACCCTCGGCGGCGATTACCAGCCCCGCTTCAATGCCACCTTCGGCCTGCTGTGCGAGCAGACCATCGCCAGCCTGCGCGCCAATGTGGCGATTCTCTCCGCCTCGGCGATCCTCGGCACCACCGCCTACGTCCAGGACCCGGCGGTGACCCAGATCAAGCGCGCCCTGATGGCGGCGGTGGAGCGGCGGATTCTGCTGGTGCATAGCGCCAAGTTCGGCAGCGGCGCGCTGCACCGGCTGGCCGATTTGAGCGAATTCGAGCTGATCCTGGTCGATACCGGGCTCGACGCGGTACATCGCCGGGCGCTGGACGAGGCCGGGATCGACTATCTGCTGGTCAAGGTCTAGCGGCGATGTCGTCCATTCGCAAATCCACGGACAAAGCGGGGCGGCATCGCGGCCGATGCCGAATCACCGCTCCCCGGAGCGCTCAAGCCACCAGGAATAGAGCATGCCCGCGAGTATCAAGGCGATGGCAAACACGTAGATGCCTATCGAGATGCCGCTGCCGAACAGGATGCTCCAGTCGCCACCGGAAATGGCCATGGCGCGCCGCAGGTTGAACTCCATCTGCCCACCCAGAAGCAGCCCCAGCACCACCGGTACCGTGGGAATCTCCAGTTTGCGCAGGACATAGCCCAGGACACCGAATGCCAGCATGACGTACAAGTCGAACGCGCTGTTGTTGAGCGAGTAAACGCCCACGAACGCCACCAGCATCACCACCGGCATCAACAGCCATGTCGGCGCCCGCAACACGCGCGCGAACAGGCCGACCAACGGCACATTCAGTATCAGCAGCATGATGTTGCCGATGAACAGTGCCGCCACCAGCCCCCATACCATGTCGGGTTGTTGATCGAACAGCAGCGGCCCCGGCGTGATGTTCATCGACAATAGCAGTGCCAGCAGAATGGCCGTGGTGCCGCTGCCCGGAATGCCCAGCGACAGCATGGGAATCAGCGCACCGCCGGCGGCGGCGTTGTTGCCGGCCTCGGGAGCCGCCACGCCACGCGGATCGCCGTTGCCGAAATCGCCTTTGCGTCCCAGCCAGCGTTTCTCCAGCGTATAGGCCAGGAAGCTCCCCAAGGAGGCGCCGGCCCCCGGCAGGACACCGGCGATGAAACCGATCAGCGAGCCCCGCGCGATGGTCGGCGCGCATTGCCGGGCGCGTTTCATGCCGGGCACGGCCGATCCCAGCTGCTGTCCGACCGGATTGCTCCGGCGGGTATCCTCGAGAAATACCAGGCATTCCGAGATGGCGAACAGTCCGACCAGGGCCGCGATGAAGTCGACGCCGTCATAGAGCTCGTACCAGCCAAACGTATAACGCGAGATGCCGCTTGCCGGATCGAGCCCCACCGTTCCCAGCAGCAACCCCAGGCAGGCGGCGATGAAGCTCTTGGTATAGCTGCCACTGGTCACGCCGCCGATGGTGGCGAATGCCAGCATGAACAGCGCGAAATACTCGGCGGGGCCAAAACGGATGGCGAATCCCACCAGCAGGGGGGCAAACAGCGTCAGGCCGATCGTGGCGATGGTCGCACCGACGAACGATGCCACGGCTGACAGCCCCAGCGCCTCTCCGCCACGCCCCTTGAGCGCCATCGGGTAGCCGTCGAGCGTGGTCATCATCGCCGGCTCGTCACCGGGGATGTTGAGCACGATCGAACTGATGCGGCCACCGTACATGGTGCCGTAATAGACGCTGACCAGCAGGATCAGCGCTGCCGTGGGCGACAGGCCGAAGTTGAAGGCGAGCGGGATCAGCAGCGCCACGCCATTGACCGGCCCCAGCCCCGGCAAGGCGCCGATCAGGGTGCCGATGGTGCAACCGACGAGCGCCAGGAACAGATTCTGGGGCTCGATGGCCACTGCGAACCCCTGGATGAGAAAGGCGAGGATATCCATGGAGGCCGCTCCTCAGTCGCTGAGCATGGGGATGTCGGGCAGTGGAATGCCCAGGGCGAACTCGAACAGCAGGTAGAGAACGATCGTCAATACCGCCCCGCTGATCAACGCCTGTCGCCATGAGGCATCGAACAACCGGATCAACAGCACGCTGCAAAGCAGCGTCGACGGCAAAAAGCCCCATGGCTCGAGGAACCCGGCATAGCCACCCAGCAGCACCAACAGGCCCAATTGACGCAGCAGGACCGCGCCCTTGGGCCAGCGCTGGTTGATGCCGGGCCGGCACAACAGATAGATCGACAACACGCCCAGCGGCACGCATACCAGGCGGGGAAACACCCCCGGCCCCACCGGTTGCAGAAAACCGGTGACGAACGTATGCGAATACCACCAGGCCGCCAGTGCCAGCACAGCCAGCACGGCACCGGCGATGCGATCGCCCAGTGCCGGAGGCTGCGACGGTTTCTCGGATTCCTGGGATATCACTGGATAACCCCGATCTCCCGGGAAATGCTTTCGACCTGCTCGGCCGTGTCACGCACGAATCCGGTGAACTCATCGCCACCGCGCCACAGCGGCACCAGCCCGTTGTGTTCGGCGACCTGTTTCCATTCCGGCGAGTCGTAGAGCGACTTCAGCGTATCGACCATCGACTGATAGTCGGCATCCGATACCTCGCCGCCGGTATAGAAGCCACGCCAGTTGTAGCCGGTCACGTCGTAGCCCTGGGAAACCGCCGTCGGCAGATCGTCGAAGGGCGGCGCCAGCGGCTCGTCGGCCAGCACGGCGAGCACCCGCACGTCTCCCGACTGAATGAAGCCGGCGATCTCGCCCAGATCGGTGGACACGGCGTCCACGTGGCCACCCATCATCTGGGTCACGGCGGGGCCGCCGCCATCGAACTGCACCCAGCGCACGCCGCCGATCTGATCGCTCGACAAGCCGGCGGCCTTGGCCAGCATCAAGGCACGAATATGGTCCCAACCGCCGATACCGCTGGAACCGGCCATGACCACCGAGGAAGGATCGTCGACCAGCGCTTCGAGCAAGTCGTCGAGGGTCTGGTATGGGCTGTCGTCGTCCACCAGTACCACGCCCACGTCGGTGCCCAGCATGCCCAGCCAGCGCATGGTGTCGACATCGCCCGGATAGCGCCCCTGCGCGATCTGGGTGATCCCCACGGTGCTGGTCGCCACGATCAGATCGCTATCGTCGGCGCGTTTGCCGGCAACGTTGGAGAATGCCACCGCCCCGACACCGCCAGGCATGTTGACGACCTGCACGGGGCTGTCGACCAGGCCGAGATCATGCAGCAGCTTGCCTACCGAGCGGCAGGTGAAGTCCCAGCCGCCACCGGGGTCCGCCGGCGCGAGGCAGGAACTGATGGGCAATGCCTGGCTCGGCAGGCTGACGGTCAGGCCGAGCCCCAGCAGGGCCGCGGCGGCAAGGGTGTTCAGGGGACGTTGCAAGATGGCCATGTCGTGTTCCTTGTATCGTTGTCGTGTCGTTATCGCTGGCATGTCGAGAGATCAAATGACGCCCTCGTCGTGAAGTACCTGTATTTCCGCCTCGCCGACGCCCAATTGGGTCAGTATCTCGCGGGTGTGCTCGCCCAGGCCCGGCACATGGCGGTAGACCGCCGCCGGCGCTTCGCTCATCTTCACCGGGAAACCGGTCGTCGGAATCCGGCCGTGCGCGCCCTGGTCGAGTTCCAGCCGCATCTGCTGGGCCCGGACCTGCGGGTCGTCGAAGGTCTCGCGCAGATCGTGGACCCGCCCGCACGGCACCCCCGCGCGGTTCAAGTGTTCGATCCACTCCGCGACGCTGCGCTGGCCGATCACGGCGTCGAGACAGTCGCGCAACGCTTCGCGGTGGATCATGCGCTGGCGGTTGGTGGCGAAGCGCGCGTCCGCCAGAAGATCCAGCCGATCCAGCGCTCGCAGCAGGCGCTCGACCATGGCGTCGTTGCTGGGCGCGATCGCCACATCGCCGTCGCTGGCCTTGAACAAGCCATAGGGATAGAGCATGGGATGGTCGTTGCCGGTACGCTCGGGAATCCGCCCCGTGGCGAAATATTCCGCCGCGAGGTAGCCCATCATGCCGATCAAGCCATTGGTCAAGGAGGTTTCGACGATCTCGCCCCGCCCGGTACGTTCGCGACGCACCAATGCCGCGCATAGGCCAAAGGCCAGGTTCTGGCTGGCGATCATGTCGCTGAGCGGGGGCGCGGCACGCATGGGTTCGCCATCGGCCGTACCGTTGACGCTCATGAAGCCGCTCATGGCCTGGGCGATGAAGTCGTAGGCCGGACGGTCGCGATAGGGCCCCTGGGAGCCGAAGCCGTTGATCCGGCCGACCACGAGTCCGGGAAAGCGTTCGCGCAATGTGGCGTCGTCCAGGCCCATCTTGGCCAGCACGCCGGGACGGAAGTTCTCCACCAGCACGTCGGCGTCTTCCAATAGCCGCCACAGGATCGCCTTGCCGCGCTCGCTGCGCAGATCCAGCGCCAACGACCGCTTGTTGCGATTGAACTGGGCGAAGTACCAGCTGAACCCTTCGATGATGTTGCCTTGGGTGCGCACCACGTCGCCGCGGCGTGGCGGCTCGATCTTGATGACGTCGGCGCCGTGGTCGCCCAGCATCTGGGTACAGAAGGGGCCGGAGATCACGCGTGTCAGGTCGATCACGCGAATGCCGTCGAGCGATCCGGCGGCAGGAAAGTTCAACTCCGCCATGCTCATCCTCTGGCCGTGGCGACGGCGGCATGGTCGCTGAGCGTCAGCCGGGGCCCGGCCTTGGAGACCTGAGCCGGCAGCGACCGCCCCATCAGCTGCGTGGCGAGTTGGGCAGCCTCAATCAGCCTGGCCAGGTCGATACCGGTATCGATGCCCATTTCCGTGAGCAGATACACCAGATCCTCGCTGGCGACGTTGCCCGTGGCCCCCGGCGCGAAGGGGCACCCTCCCAGGCCACCGATGGAACTCTCGTAGCGGGCGACACCCAGCGACAGCCCCTGCATCACGTTGACCAGGCCGATACCGCGGGTATTGTGAAAATGCAGCGTCGGCGACAGCGTGGGCGCGACTTCGCGCAGATGGAGGATACGCTCGCTCACCAGCGGCGGCGTCGCCATCCCGGTCGTATCGCCGAGCGACACGTGACGCGCGCCGAGATCGACGAAGGCCCGAGCGATATCCCCGACCACGCGAACGTCGACATCGCCTTCGAAAGGACAGCCGAAGGCCGTGGCGATGGCTCCCCGCAACTCGATGCCGCTGCCTTCCAGCAAGCGCGCGATATCCGCGAACCCCGCCAGTGACGTGGCGATGTCGCGATTGACGTTCTTGGCGTTGTGGGTCTGCGATGCCGACACGAACAGCACCACCGCATCCACGCCCGCTTCCAGCGCACGCTGGGCACCGCGAAGGTTGGGCACCAGCGCCGTCCAACGCACGCCCTGGATGTCACGCAGGGCCGCCACCAGCTCTGCGGCGTCGGCCAGCGCGGGAACCGCCCGCGGGCTGACGAACGACGTCAGCTCGAACTCCCGGACACCCGCTGCCACCAGGGCGCGCACCAGGGCAGCCTTATCCTGCGTGCCCAGCAGTGTCGGCTCATTCTGCAGACCGTCGCGGAGGCCGACTTCGGTAACGAGCACCCGTTCGGGCATGGTCTGTTGCGGATTCATGGCGGGGCAACCTCGTAAGGCCGTGTAACGGTTGGTCGCCCGAGCCTACTCTCGACACACCGCACCGCAAAACGCGACTTTGGTCGCCATGCCCGGTACAGCGCGCACGCGAAGGCAAGCCGCCCGCTACGCTGCCGGGGGCTTGCGTCATCGTTCACTGCTGCAATACGAACGCCGAAGTGTACTTGTCGACGTTGTCCGAGGTGATCAGCATGCAGTCGAACAGATGCTTTTCACCTTGCAGGCCGGTCTCCCCGGTAGTGATGAACTTGTCGGCCATCTGCACCGCGGCCTTGGAGAAGATCGCCACCGGCTGCAGCACGGTGTAGGCCAGTTCGCCGGACTTGACCGCATCGACCGCATCGGGTGAGCCGTCGAAGCCGCCAACCACCACGTCATCGAGCTTGCCGGCTTCCTTCAGCGCGGCGATCGCCCCCAGCGCCATCTCGTCGTTGCCGCTGATCACGCCCTGGATATCGGGGTGGGCCTGCAGCAGGCTCTGCATCTTGTTGTAGCCCTGGGTACGATCCCAGTTGGCGACGTCTTCGCCGACCTTGTTGAGATCCGGATACTGGCTCAGCACGGTCTCGAAACCGTTGGAGCGCGTCGCGGCGTTGTTGTCCGACGGAGCGCCCTTGAGTTCGACGTAGTTGGCCGAATCCCCCACCGCCTGAACCCACTGTTGCGCACCCAGCGCGGCGCCTTGAGCGTTGTTGGAAACCAGTTGCGCCTTGGCCAGCCCCTGCTGATTGATCTCGGCATTGACCAGGAATACCGGAATACCGGCATCGACCGCCTTGCGCACCGCGCCTACCGAGCCGTCGGCGTTGGCCGGGTCGAGAATGATCGCCTTGGCCTGGTTGGTGATCGCGGTGTCGATCTGGCGACTCTCGGCATTGGTGTCGCCCTTGTGGGCGCTGACGTTGGCCTCGTAGCCCAGCTCCTCGGCGGTCTCGCGGGCGATCTTGCCCTCGGTGAACCAGTAGGGATTGGAGGTATCGTTGACGATGATCGAGATCAGCCCCTTGTCCTGCGCCATGGCACTCCCGGCGAGTAGCGGCGCGCTCACGGCGAGGGCTGCGATCAGCAGGCGTTTTCCTGTCTTGAACATGATGGACCACCCTTCTTTTGCGATTGTAAGGATTAAGATTGTGTTGCCGGCTTGCCGGCTGGGCTTTTCCCGCCGACCGTGGCGTGCTCCACAGAAGTGGTGGTCGACGATGGAGAAGAGGGAGTCGCGGGTGCCTTGGCCGCGCGTTTCTTGCGTCCGCCGTACTGGATGCTGTTGAGCAGCACCGCCAGCACGATCACCGCACCGGTGAAGACGGTCTGCCAGTAGGAGGAGACGCCGATGATCACCAGGCCATCGGAGAGGAAACCGATCACGAAGGCGCCCAACAGCGTGCCGCGCACGGTGCCACGTCCGCCGGTCAGCGCCGCGCCGCCGATCACCACCCCGGCGATCGCGGTCAGTTCGTAGGTGTTGCCGGCGGTCGGCCCGGCCGAGGTGAGCTGGGAAGAGAGCACCAACCCGGCGATGGCGGCGCAGATGCCGGAGAGCACGTAGACCGAAACCTGCACGCGCTTGACCGGCACCCCGGAGAGTTCGGCCGCCCGCGCGTTGCCGCCGGTGGAATAGACCCAGCGCCCGAACGGCGTGCGCGACAGCGCGAGAATCGCGAGGATCGCCACGGCGGCGAGAATCAGCACCCCGACCGGCACCCCGAACAGGCGATTGAAGCCGAGCCAGTCGAAGCCGGTGTTGCCGAGTTCCGGGCGGCCGCCGAGGTTGTTGTAAGTCAGGCCGTCGGTCATCAGCAGCGCGACGCCACGGGCGACATACAAAAGCCCCAGGGTGGCGACGAAGGCCGGCACCTTGAAATAGGCGATCAGCACGCCGTTGATGGCACCGACGAAGGCCCCCAGCGCGCAGGTCAGGACCACCACCACCCATACCGGCGGGTAGAGCGTGACGCCGAACATGTCGAAGGTGACGCCCTGCATCAGGAACCCGGCGACCACGCCGGCCAGCCCCAGGGTCGAACCGACCGAGAGATCGATGCCACCGGTGAGGATCACCAGCAGCATGCCGATCGACAGCAGTCCGAAGATCGCCACGTGGGAGGACATGGTCAAAAAGTTGTTGGTCGTGAAATAGACCGGCGACAGCGTCGAGAAGATCACGATGATCGCGATCAGCGCGAAGAAGGCACGACCTTCGAGCAGGATGCGCGCGAGGTCGAAGCCGCCGCCGCGGCGCACTGGCGCTTGGCTATGCTTGGACATGCTGAGGACTCCTGTGGCGCAAGACAAAAAACGGGCGCAAGACGAAAGCGGCTCAAGCGACCACGGCTTCGCCCGAGGCCGCCATGATCTGTTCCTTGGAAACATCGGCGCCGAACTCCGCGGCGATGCGCCCACGGCTCATCACCACGATGCGATGGGCGATGCTCAGGCACTCGCCGACCTCGGAAGTGGAGAAGATCACCGCCAGCCCCTGGCTGGCCGCGCCTTCCGCCAACAACCGGAACACTTCGGCCTTGGCGCCGATGTCGATGCCGCGACTCGGCTCGTCGAGCAGCACCACGCGCGGGTGGGTGGCCAGCATCTTGCCGATCACCACCTTCTGCTGGTTGCCGCCGGAGAGCGAACCGATCTCGGCCCTGGCGCCATCGGTCTTGATGTGCACGTTGGCGATCGACTCCTCGACGACGCCGCGCTCGCGCCGGCCGGAGGTGAGCAGGCCCCTGGTGAACGCCTTGATGCTGGCCAGCGACAGGTTCTCGCCCACCGACAGGGTCTGCACCAGACCGTCGCGCTGACGGTCCTCCGGCACCAGCACCAACCCCTTGTCGATACGCTCGGCGATGCTCAACTGCGAGATATCCTCGCCCTCCAGCATCACCCGGCCGCCGCTCAGCGGCACGCGCCCGGCGACGCACTCCAGCAGTTCGGTACGCCCCGCGCCCATCAGCCCGTAGATGCAGACGATCTCGCCGGCCCGCACCTCGAGCGACAGATGATCGACCACCGAGCGCTCCGGCACCGAGACATCGGCCACGCTGACGTCATCGAGCGCCAGCGCCACCTCGCCCATGGCGTGACCTGTCGGCGGCGAGCCGAGATCGAAGTTCTCCCCCACCATGTTGCGCACGATCCACTCGAGATCGATCTCCGCACGCTTGGCGTAGGCGGTCATCACGCCGTCTCGCAGCACCACGGCATGGTCGGTGATGGTCAGCGCCTCTTCGAGATGGTGAGAGATGTAGACGATCGAGACACCGCGACTCTTCAAGTCACGGATCACACGGAACAGCACCTCCACTTCGGAAGCGGAGAGCGCCGAGGTCGGCTCGTCCATGATCAGGATGCGCGAATTGACCGACAGCGCGCGGGCGATCTCGACGATCTGCTGCTGGCCGAGGCGCAGATCCTCCACCAAGGTGAGCGGATCGATCGACTCGTCGAGCTCCGCCATCAGCGCGCGGGTCTGACGCGCCTCTTCGGCATAGTCGATACCGGTCATCCCTTTCAGCTCACGGCCCATGAAGATGTTGTCGCGGACGCTGAGGTTGGGCGCCAGGCTCAGCTCCTGGTGAATGATCGAAATCCCCAGGCGCTGGGCATCGGTGGTCGAGGCGAAGCGTACCGGCTCGCCCTCGAGCAGGATCTCGCCGGAGGTCGGCTGAATGACGCCGGAGAGGATCTTCATCAGCGTCGACTTGCCGGCGCCGTTCTCGCCGAACAGCGTGGTCACCTGGCCCCGATAGACATCGAAGTTGACCGTCTTCAGTGCATGCACGTTACCGAACGACTTGGCGACATCCCGCGCCGACAGCACGATATCGTCATCCTGGCAAGCGTCCGGCAGCGGCGTCTCGATGGTGGAAAGCGAGGGCGATGGGCTCATTGCACTTCCATCCTCACCGGCGTCACCAGCCAGTTCTTGGGATTGATCAGCTTGAATACGCCGGTCACCGTAACGGTCTTGCCGCTCAGGTCGGCGGTATCGATGTCCGCCAGCACAGCGGCCTTCATCGCATCGTTGATCGAGGCGCCGGCGTTCTGGTATTCGATCTGGTTGGTGAACTCACCGAACGAAATCTCGCCGGTGGCATCACGCAGGTCGGTGCCGTTGATTGCCGGACCGGTCTGCAGGCGCACGCTGATCTCGTCCGGCACACCCTCGACAGCGATGGTGTAGATCCCGGCACGGGCCTCGCCGGCGACGCCGGTGAAGGTCACCGGCACCACCGGCCCGAAGCTATCGCCGACACCGTATTTCTGGCCTGCCGCCATCGAATCCTCCAGCACGGCCGGCGCCAGTTCACTGGCATCCACCGCGCGTTTCTCGACGCTGGCCTGAATGTCCGGGAAATGCTCGGCGCCATAGGTATCGGCCGAAAAGCCACCGGCGAGCTCCGCCTCGGTACCGATCTCGACCACCGTGGTATCCCAGGCCATGGCACCCAGCAGCACGACGACACAAGCGCCGATGATCAGGCGCCCCTTGAGCTTGCTGGACACTGCCGGCCGGCTGGCGACGGTTGCACTCATGAAATGGCCCTCTGTGACAGACTTGCCAGCACCCCGCCGCCTAATGGCATGACGGGGCACACCGGATCAGGGAATCAGCACGATCTTCAGCGACTTGGAGCCGCTCTTCATCAGCTCGAAGCCTTTCTCGTACTTCTCCAGCGGCAGCTTGTGGGTCACCACGCCCTCGGTCGGGAAATCGCCGTTGCGGATGCCCTCGATCACCAGCGGATAGCAGTACGGCCCCAGGTGCGAGCCGAGCACGTCCAGCTCCTTGCGGTCGGAGATGATGCTCCAGTCGACGCTGACCGGATCCTTGAACACGCTGAACTCGACGAAGCGGCCCAGCTTGCGGATCATCGACAGCCCCTGCTCCACCGACTTCGGATGCCCTGTGGCCTCGATGTAGACATCGCAGCCGTAACCGCCGGTCATCTCCTTGATGATCGAGACCACGTCGTCGCGCTGGGGATTGAGCGTCATGTCAGCGCCGAACTTCCTGGCCAGTTCCAGGCGGTCGTCGAACAGGTCGAGCACGATCAGTTTCTCGGCGCCCGCCTTCTTGGCCGCGCCGACCATGCCCAGGCCCAGGGTGCCGGCGCCGGAGAGCACCACCACGTCGCCAAGCTCGATCTGCGCCCGCTGAACCGCATGCAGCGAGCAGGCATACGGCTCGATCAGGATCGCCTTCTCCAGCGGCAACTCCTCGGGAACGTGGTAGTTGATCGCCTCCTTGGTGAACTTCATGTACTCGGCCATGCCGCCGTTGACGTTGTTCTGGAAGCCGTAGAGGTCGTGCTTCTCGCACATCCAGTACTGACCGCGGTTGCAGAAGCGGCACTGCCAGCACGGCACGATCTGCTCGGAGATCACGCGATCGCCGACGGCGAAGCCTTCGACCTCGGCGCCAACCTTGACCACCCGGCCGATGAACTCGTGCCCCGGAATCATCGGTGCCTTGATGTAGGCGGGCTGGAACTCGTCGCCCCAGAAACTCGGCGCGCCGTCGTAGGACTTGATATCCCCGGCGCAGATGCCGCACCCCTCGACCTTGACCAGGATTTCCTTGTCGTCGATCTCGGGGACCGGCACCTCTTCGAAACGATAGTCACCGGGTGCATAGGCGACCACGGCCTTCATGGTCTTGGGAATGTCACCGCTGGCGGCGGCGGTTTGGGCAGTTGTTGCGGTGGACTCGGCCATGATGATCTCCCGTGCACAAACACATGATCAATATTCGGTCATATGTTTTTAGCTCAGGCAGTAAAACAACATCAATACATACGGAGCCACAGCCCCCTAAGACTTTAGACAAACTTCTTTTTAACCCGTTGATTTTTATTGGCTTAAAAAACCATTCAACGAGTGTATACGACTAAAGTTATTAGGTTGTCCGCTCAAATTCGTAACGTTAAAGCCACGCCATAAGCATAACAAAATGAGCGAACAAAGATCATATGTTCAAAAGCACTTTCTCGCGCACGCACCCGATTCATGGAAACAAACGACGACGGCGCGGCTCTGGGCCGCGCCGTCGATATCTCGAAGGCTTTTACGGTTTCATCGAAAATCGTTCAGATTATCGCGCGTGATGAGATCGACGCCGGTATCCATGTAATCCGGCGCAGCAACACCCAGCGCCTGCTGCCATAGCGCTTGAACGGTCCAATACCCCTGCGCCTCGGGCCGATTGGCCACGGTCGAGTCGGCAACCCCCTCATCGACCAGTTGCAGCATCTCCGGCAGTCGCTCAAGACCGACCAATTTGACCTCGCCCACCAAACCATTCTCCTTCAGCGCCTGACCGATACCGATCGGCCCCGAGGCTTCCGAAACCACCCAGCCATCCAGATCGGGATGCGCCTGCATGATGGTTGCCGCCTGGTTCTGCGCCTGGACGATACTGTCGTTATTGATCCCGGTGGCGACGACTTCGATGCCGGGATACGCGTCGAACACTTCCCGGTGGCAACGCACGCGAATGGCATGGTTGGGCGCCGTTGGCGTGCCCATCATGATCGCGACCTGCCCCTTTTCATCGAGCAGTTCCACCAACCGTCGCGAGGCGATCTGTGCCTGTTCGCAGAAATCATTGCCGACACTGCCGACGGCCAATCCCTCCGGTGCCGGCGAGTCGAAGATCACCACCTTGATTCCCTGATCCAGCGCCTCTTGGGAATCGCTGATC
>NZ_PZJU01000055.1 GCF_003206715.1 Salinicola peritrichatus
CGAAGTCGGGAGCTCCTGGTGAATAATGCGGGGGTAGGTATGCCCATAGCGTTTATGCATGTGCATACCTGTCACAAAAATATCGAGTATAAATTCAGATGAGGCTGCTACAGCCTGCATTAGCGGCTTGAGCTTCCCAAAGTCTGCACGCGTACCTGTTAGGAAAAGAATCCGACGTTTCATTAACCAATGTCCTCACACTTGATCTGTACATTGGCGGGAATATCCTTACATGCAGTTTTGCCCAGAAGGGATTCATATTGAGCAGCAGAAAAATCACCGCTGCCGGGACGCTTTACCCAAATATTCTCTTTACTAAAAACCTCGCCCATGCGGATAGGCCGCGTGCTCACAACGCTCGCATAGGCAAAATCAATCGTTGGTTTTTCCTCTGTAACGGGCTCCTTATCCCCCCCTCGCATAGTCTGCATACGCTTGGCGCCTTCGATCAGACTATGGCACTCATCTGGATCCATGGAACAAACTATATCAGGGCCTGGACGTGACTTACTATCGGTAAAATGACGTTCCAGAATACTTGCACCAAGCGCTACGGCACCAAGGCAAGCAAGGTTGTCAATACTATGATCAGATAGACCTACTACAGCATCTGGAAAATGGTTAGATAACGCTTCTATTCCTCCAAGGCGGATTAGATGGTCAGGCGTCGGATAGATATTAGTGCAGTGCAAAAGAGCGTAAGGTACTTTATAACGGCGTAGAATTTCTACGGCGGGCTCAATGGAAGCTAAATCATTCATGCCAGTGCTAAGAATGATAGGTTTTCCAAAACTAGCGATGTGTTCAATCAAGGGATAGTTATTACACTCCCCTGAACCTATCTTGTAAGCAGGCACATCCATGCGAGCTAACCTATCTGCTGCTGCACGGGAAAATGGCGTACTAATAAATAAAGCGCCACGTTCCTCGACATATTCCTTTAGCGCTCGCTCATCCTGTTCATTAAGTGCACAGCGCTCCATGATTTCATATATAGAAACATCTGCATTTCCAGGTATAACGTTACGCGCCTCCGAGGACATTTCATCTTCGATGACGTGAGTCTGGTGCTTGATAACCTCCGCTCCAGCGCTAATAGCTCCATCGACCATTTCTTTAGCCGTAGAGAGACTACCTTCATGATTGATGCCTATCTCTGCAATGACTAGCGGTGCATATGCATAACCTACCTTGCGTTGACCGATGCTAAATTCTGGATATACTTTCATGTCTTTCCCTCAGGATTTTTTCTGCAAGGATCAAATCTTCTTGCGCGTCGATGTCCACAGAATCTGCTTGAGACATAAAATAAGGCATTATATTTTCATGGGGGAATTTATCATTATTCTTTAGACTAGCATAGCGGAAAATATAAATTGCCCCATTTGCATAACAATATTTGGGTAGCGATTGGCGTGGACGATATGGCATGTCACTCCCATACATGCCCTCCATGTTTCCATTATTATCAATGCGATATGCTTTCATAGGGTGCGGTGAAGGCTGGTATACGCTAATTACACCATTTGCTTGCTCTGTCAAGCAAGCAGATGCTTCCTTTATATGTTCTTCGTTGCGCAGTGGCGAAGTAGGTTGCAATAGTGTGACGCAATCCAGCTTATCATTTACATCCTCCTGAAACTTGTGCACAGCATGCATGAGTGTTTCGAAACTCGAAGCTGTATCTGTGGCTAAATGACTAGGTCTTAATAAAGGCGAAGCCCCATAAAGCACAGAGGTGCTTAGTATTTCGCTATCATCACTGGAAACAATAATATTATCAAAAACGCCGCTTTTCAATGCTGCCGCGATAGTCCAAGCGATTAATGGATGCCCGTTCAGCAAAGCAAGATTCTTCCTATAAATTCCTTTAGAACCACCCCTGGCAGTAATTATCGCGACATGCATTATCCTTGACCTCGAACTAGATATACTGTTTAAAAATCAAACCGCCACCAACAGCACACAGGTAAGCCATACTCACCTTTAACTTATATTACAATATCGTTTTCAGCCATGCACGCCAATCCCATTTAAAAAAACAACAAGGAACAACCAACAAAACCAAGCGCTAAAAATTTTATTCAAACCCTAAAAAATAATTAAACACTAGGCCGGAAAATTATTATGAATAAGACCTCAATCAAAAACCATACAGCTTAAATCATGAATTATTCGGGTTTAAAAGTCCGATCAAGCTATAGTAAATATCTAACTTTTACACGCTTTGCATTACCCATAGTACGCAGAAGCAAAGAAATATAGAGCGCTTTATTTAATCTAGTCCTGCCTTTAAATATAGTACAACACCCTTGGCAGGCGACCCACATTATCACTGGCCACGCACGCTTTTCTTGCGCTATCTTTAATGAGTTTCACTCTGCAGTCATGGCTAAGTTGCCATTATAGTTGCAAAGGAAGATTTCAATTTCTCGGTCTGCTTTTGATAGGAAAAGTCAGTCACTTGAGCAGCGAGTGACTGTCCCAGTAACTTGAGATCTTCCTCATTCAGCATCCGCTCGAGACAATCCACCCAGGCATCGGTATCGCGGCTGTCGAGGATCAAGTCGCCATGGTCGGCCTCGAGCAATTCAGCGGCACCGGTGGTGGATGAGAGCAGCACCGGCGTGCCGCAGGCCATGGCCTCGAGCGAGACGCGTCCGAACTCTTCGACATGGGCCGGCAGTACGAATATGTCGAGCGCACCATAGAGTGTTTCGACATCACTGACCGTGGTGCGCCAGATGAAGCGCTCGGCAACGCCGGCCTGTTCGGCCTGGCGTTGATAGGGCGCGAAGTCGTCCTTGCCCACAACCAGAAAGCGGCAGCGGCCGGGTAGGCGCTGCTCCAGCCCGGCCGCCATCTCGACGAACCCCGCCACGTTGCGTTTGGTGAAGTTGCCGGAGGTGATCAAGCCAATCAGCTGGGTGTCGTCCCCGATCCCCAATTCGCGCCGCCGTACCGGACGCCCCGCCGTGGCCCGTTCGAAGTTGAATATCTCGGGGTCGTAGCCGGGATAGCTGATCTCGATTCGCGATTCGTCAATGCCATAGCGATCGCGGAAATCATTGGCCATCATGCGCGAATTGACCGCCACGCGACGAAACTTGCCCCCTTTCAGCACGTGATCGTGGATCGCCGCCACCTCGTGTCCAGCGGGTAAATCGCGCCCGTGGATCAACTGACTGGCAAGGTGCACGCAGTTGTGCATATAGACCACGTCCGGAGTTTCGACGTCGCCATGACTGACCAGTAGCGCCGGTCGGTGGCGTCGACACCAGGCCTGGACCCGGCGATTGAACCAGAAACGCCGGAACGGCCCCTTGAACGGCCATCGCCACAGGAGGACGAGTTCCGCGCCAAAGCGCTCGGCCAACTCGTGCCGCCCCCGCTCGGCCAGAATCACTACACGATAGCCGAGCGCCTTGAGTGCCACCGCCTGTTCGAAGGCGTTGCGGCTGGCGCCGGTGCTCTTTTCCACCTGGCGGATGGCAATGACGGCCAGAGACGCTTGCAAGTCCGAGGTCACGTGGTGGCTTCCTTGGGCATGATTTGAAAGTTCGGTAATGACGGCTCGCATATGCGGCCAGATGTGTGCCCGGTTAAAATACGGCGCTGGCGGCAGATCACGAATTTGTCGCGAGTCACGCCGTCGCTGACAATGACGGCCCCATGCGCAGGATCGGCAAAGGATCGGCATGTCTTTAGCGACGTATCATCACCATGGCGCGCACATCTTATACGATCGTGCCCATCTCGATCAGCCCGAAGGGCCTTTCCTGCCACCACCTGGCTCGGCTTGGCTCGACCCGGATGCCTGGGCCGAACGCGGTTTGGTGGTCGGTTCGGCGCCGGGGCGCGGCGCCAGCCAGTTCCTCGCCATCGATGGACAACAATGGGTACTGCGGCCATACCGCCGCGGAGGCATGGCGGCGCGCGTCAGCCAGGATCGTTATCTGTGGCTGGGCCTGGAGCGCACCCGCGCCTTCCAGGAAATGCGCTTGACCCATCATCTGTTCGAGCATGGGTTGCCGGTACCGCCTCCGGTCGCGGCCATCGTCGTGCATGACGGCCCAGCCTACCGCGCGGCACTGATCACCGAACGCCTGATGAACACAGAGGCCCTGGCCGAACGGCTGGGAACCGCGTCTTCCGAACTGCTGCGGGAGGTAGGTACGACCATTCGACGTTTCCATGACGCCGGTCTCGATCATGTCGACCTCAATGCACGCAACCTGCTGGTTTCAGCCGATCATAAGGTTTGGCTGATAGATTTCGACCGCTGCCGCCTGCGCCCGCCGGGAGCGTGGCGCCAGCGTAACCTGGCGCGTCTCAAGCGCTCCCTCGTTCGGTTCTCACCCGCCAACGCGGAATCACTATTCACCGCCATCGTCGATGGTTATCGGAACGTTCCGGCGGATCACGATAAGGTTTGACCCTGCATGCAAGACACGCTGAGGCGCCGTTGGCGCAGTACCCTGACCTTTGCCTTGTTTCAACTCCCGCTTGTCTGGCTGATTGCACTGCGCTACGTGCCCTATCTCGCGGTTCCCCATGACCCCATGGGGATCGCCTATCTGATCCTGACCTGGATTGGCCATTTTGGCATGCTGGTATTGCTCGGTTGGTTGCCGCTGGGCGTGCTGGCGCTGGTATTGAAGGCACGCTGGCTGTGGCTGCCGGCGGCCCTGTGGGCCGCTTTCGGTCTGTGTGCGCTGTTGCTGGATACCGTGGTCTACGCCCAGTACCGCTTCCACGTGAATTACTTCATGGTCTCGCTGTTCTTGAACGACAAGAATGGCGAGATCTTCAGCTTCGCGGCATCGACCTGGCTGGTGGTGATCGGCTGTGCGCTGGTGACGCTGGCACTAGAAGGCTGGCTGGCTCATCGCCTGATTGCGGGAGGGCGAGGGCGCCGCCTGCCGGTCGGCCCGGCCTGCAGCATGGTGCTGCTGACCCTGATCGGCAGCCACGCGCTGCATATCGTCGCCGACGCGCGCTACCTGCGCAGCGTGACACAGCAGGTCGGCATCTATCCACTGCTGTTCCCGGCCACCGCCAAGGATTTCATGGAGAAGCACGGCTGGCTCGACCCTCGCGCCGCCCGTGCCGCACAGGCCGATCTCGATACCAAGCAGGCACAGAACCTCGACTGGCCCAAGCACCCGCTGAGCTGCCAGGCCGATGATCCGCCCAATGTGCTGGTGGTGCTGATCGACTCCTGGCGCGCCGACGAGTACGGCCCCAAGAACACGCCCAACCTGTATGCCGCGCTGAATGAGAGCGGCCGACGCTATCTGAATCATTACAGCGGTGGCAACGCGACCCGCAACGGCACGATGAGCCTGTTCTACGGCCTGACCGGCAACTATTACGCCTATCTGGATGACACCCAGACGCCGCCGCTGTTGGTCACTCAACTGCAGAAGCAGAACTACGCCCTGGGCATCTTCTCCTCGGCCAGCCTCGATGGCGTCGGTTTCGACCGCACGATCTTTTCGTCGGTCCATCCGCTGCGCTTGAGGACGCAAGGCAGTTCCCCCGCCGATCGCGATCGGCAGATGACCGATGACTGGTTCGAGTGGCTCGGTAAACAGGAGCGGCAGGAAGACGCTCGCCCCTGGTTCGGCATGCTGTTCTACGACGCCCCGCACGGCTACGACGTGCCGGCCGACGCCGCTCAGCCTTTCCAGCCGTCGATCCAGAACATGGATTACCTGGAGCTTGGCCCCGATACCGATCCGGTGCCCTACTTCAATCGTCATCGCAACGCCGCGCACTACGACGACGCACTGCTCGGCCGGGTGATCGACGATCTCAAAGCCAAGGGCGAGTGGAGCAATACGATTGTCATCGTCACCGCCGACCATGGCCAATCGTTCAATGATTTCGGCAAGAACTACTGGGGCCACAACAGCAACTTCGCCTCGCCTCAGACTCATGTGCCGATGATCGTCAGCGGCCCCGGCGTCGAATCCGGCGAGGTCGCGGGCATGACCAGCCATCTCGACGTGGCACCGATGCTGATGCGTCACGCGCTCGGCTGCAGCAATCCGCTATCCGACTACGCCATGGGCGAAGACCTGCTGACACCCGGCATCGACCACCCCTGGGTTCAATCCAGCAGCTACATCGACTACGGCATCATCGAGCCGGACCGTATCACTGTGGTCGACGGCACCGGGCAATGGGATATCGTCGATCGTCAGCTCGACCCGATCGAGGGCGCGGAGTTCTCGCCGGCGGTGTTCGAAGCGATGCAGTGGTTCCGTCGGTTCTATCGCTAGCCGTTCTATCGCCAGGGACGCAAAGGCTACAATAGCCGCAGGCTGCGGGCTGAAACGCCCTCGGCCACCCGACATTCGACGACCCAGGATACCTCCATGGCCGCCATCACCGGCGTGGTCATCACGCTCAACGAAGCCGACAATATCGAGGCCTGCCTGGCTTCGCTCCAGCGCGTGTGCAACGAGTTGATCGTGGTCGATTCGGGCTCCCGCGACGATACCGTCGCTCGTGCCGAGCGTTTTGGCGCACGGGTGATCCATCAAGCCTATCTGGGTGACGGGCCGCAGAAGAACGTCGGCCCACGGACATCCCGTCACCGCTGGGTGCTATCGCTGGATGCCGACGAGCGTCTTACCGATGACGCCGTGGCCGCCATCCAGGCGCTCGATCTGGAGAACGGCAACCATGATGCCTACGCCCTGCGCCGGCGCAATTTCATCGGCAGCCGTTGGGTTCGCCACTGCGGCTGGTATCCCGATTATTGCGTCCGGCTTTATGACCGCGACCGCACGGGATTTTCCGACAGCCGCCAGCACGCTTCCGTCCAGGCACGAGACCCCAAGCGCCTGGATGCCGATCTGGAACACTACTCGTTCGCCAATCTGGGCGAGCTGTTCGGCAAGGCCAGCGGCCGCTTTTCCAATCGCGCGGCCAAGATCATGTATCTCAAGGGCAAGCGTGCCAATGCGCTGTCGCCATTCGTGCATGGCGCCAATGCCTTCGTGCGCAAGTATTTCTTCCAGCGCGGTTTTCTCGGCGGTCTCGATGGCGTCTCGGTGGCACTGTCGGCGGCGGTCAATGCCTATCTGAAATACGCCAAGCTGCTCGAATTCCAACGCGACGCGAAGGTCCGCGACGCGGAAGATTTCGACCAAGTCTGGTGATGACGGTGGTGAGTCGATGAGCAAGCCTCGGTTACATATCCGCCACGTCAATCTTGCCCGTGGCTTCCGTGGCGGCGAGCGCCAGACGCTGCTGTTGATCGAAGTGCTGGCCCGCCGGGGTGACGAACAGGGCGGCGTCGAACAGAGCCTGGTCTGCCGGCGCGATTCACCGATGCGTGAACGGCTGGACGGCGTCGACATTGCCCTGATCGATGCCGATCATGCGCTTGCCGGCCACGCCCAACGTCCGCGCGCGAGCCTGACCCACGCCCACGAGGCCAAGGCGGTGCACTGGGCCTGGCTGGAGCGACGCCTGCGCGGGACACCCTACCTCCTGACCCGTCGCGTGCCCCAGCCGGTCAAGGACAAGCCTTTCAATCGCCTCACCTATCGGGGCGCGGCGGCGGCCGTCGCCATCTCCTCGGTGATCGAAGCCCATCTACGTGAGCGAAACTGGTGCCCGGTGACGCGGATTCCCAGCGTGCTTTCGGGCCAGCCCAGCGATCCGGGCCGAGTCGCGGCGCTGCGCGAGCGCTTCGCCGGACGTACGGTGATCGGCCACATCGGCGCGCTGGTGGACCGCCACAAGGGTCAGCGGGTGCTGCTCGAAGCCGCGCGGGAGTTGCGCGCGAGTCACCCCGAGGTCTGCTTCCTGCTGCTGGGCGAGGGTGAGGATGAAGCGGCGCTGAAAGCCGAGAGCGCCGATCTGGATAACGTGATCTGGGAAGGCTTCCAGCCCAATGTCGGCGATTATCTCGACATCATGACCCTGTTCGCCTTTCCCTCGCGCAACGAAGGCCTGGGCTCGACGCTGCTCGATGCCATGGATCACGGCGTGCCGATCGTCGCCAGCCGGGTCGACGGCATACCCGATCTGATCGAGGACGGTGTCAGTGGCCTGCTGGTGCCGCCCGGCGACGCTGGCGCCCTGGCGAACGCCTTGCAGACGCTGCTCGACGATCCGACCAGACGCCAGGCACTGGCCGAGGCAGCGCAACGGCAGCTGGCGGGGTTCACGCCCGACGCCATGGCAGACGCCTATCTCGCGCTGTATCGTCGAATCGCCGCCATCGATTGAGAGCGGGTGGAGATACGCAATTCCGCCGAACATGGCATCATGGCGCCCAGGTAGTCGCGCCCGAGCGGCGCCAATGAACGTCAAGCGGAGCTGAACTATGAGCAAAATCCGGGTCGGTGTCGTCTGCGGCGGCAAATCGGCGGAACACGAGGTGTCCCTGCAGTCGGCCAAGAACATCGTCGACGCCCTGGACCGCGAGCGCTTCGAGGTCACCGTCATCGGCATCGACAAGCAGGGGCAGTGGCACATCAACGATGCCGCGAACTTCCTGCTCAACGCCGACGATCCGCGGCACATCGCTCTCAATCCTTCCGACGGCGACCTCGCCCTGGTGCCGGGCCGCCAGCAGTCGCAATTGATCGATGCCGAGACCGATCGGGGCACGCTGGGTCAGTTGGACGTGGTCTTTCCCATCGTTCACGGCACGCTGGGCGAGGATGGTTCGCTGCAGGGACTTTTACGCATGGCCAACCTGCCGTTCGTCGGTTCCGGCGTGCTCGGCTCGGCGGTGGGCATGGACAAGGATGTCGCCAAGCGCCTGTTGCGCGATGCCGGCATTCCGGTTGCGCCCTTCGTCACTTTGACGCGACGCAGCGCCGCCGAGACCGATTTCGAGACCCTGCGCGCCAAACTCGGTACGCCATTGTTCATCAAGCCCGCCAACCAGGGCTCCTCGGTCGGCGTCAGCCGGGTCGAGAACGCCACGGAACTTCAGGAGGCGCTCGAGTTGGCACTGGCGTTCGATCACAAGGTACTGGTCGAATCGGCGATCGTCGGTCGCGAGATCGAGTGCGCGGTGCTCGGCAACGACGAGCCGGAAGCCAGCGTGTGCGGCGAGATCGTGGTCGAGGAGGGCTTCTATTCCTATGACACGAAATATATCGACGATGGCGCCACCATCGCCGTTCCCGCCGATATCGACGCCGCCGCGAGCAAAAGGATCCGCCAACTGGCGGTGCGCGCGTTCCAGGTGTTGGAGTGCGCGGGGCTGGCGCGGGTGGATGTGTTCCTGACGCCGAGCGGCGAAGTCGTGATCAACGAAATCAATACCCTGCCGGGCTTCACCCGGATCAGCATGTATCCCAAGCTATGGCAGGCCAGCGGCCTGAGCTACCCGGCGCTGGTGACTCGATTGATCGAGCTGGCGCTGGAGCGACATGCCGCGGATAGCGCGCTGCGTAGCAGGCGGTAGCACTGGGTTAGGGGTACTTCCGGCGAGCGTGGAGTACGCGGAGCACTTCGATAGCTGTCATCCCGACGCGATATACGACAATGTAATTCGGGTGGACAACATACTCCCGTGTTCCAGCCACGCGGCCGAGCGGAAACGCAAAAGGCGCCAGGGGAAGACTCTCGACGCCTGATTCGATGGCCTTACGTAGCGCAAGCGACGCGTTAGGGTTGAATTGCTCAATGTAAGTTTGAATATCCACAAGGTCGATCTGGGCCTCGTCGGACCATTCAACCAGCATGCTGCCGTTTCCGTTCCGCGATTAGCCGGTCGACACGGGCCATGGCCTCGTCATGTGGCAAGCGCGGCTTATCGCTTTCCAGCGCTTCCTGCACCTTGGCGCGAAACCAACGATCATAGCTGTCGGCTTGCTCTTGCGTCTCGAACTCCGAGACGATGGGGTCCAGTTGAGTGCTCATGATATATCCTCCTCAATCGTTACTAGTCTAATCGGGATATTCCAATATGTCGTCCTGAACCCTCGCTTCGATCTGATTGTCCTAGAATCGTCATGGTAAAGTCATAATGACTCGTCATTTGGCGCCCGGAGTCGGCGCTCCGAGTCGAAACCACAGGAACCAGACGTTCACGGATCGAAGCACGTCATGACCATCTCTCGCAACACCAAACGTTGGTGTGCACTTACTTACATCGGCCTCTGTATCGGCTATGCCATCATGGTGGTCTGGGTGCTGCCATGGTGGACCCCCGGTCTCGCCGCCCTTATCTGGCTGGCACTGGGCTACGGGTTTCATTGGGGTCATCCCAGGCAGCGCGCCACACAACGCAAGGCGCTACCGTGGTCGCTGCTGCCGCTACTATTGTGGTGGGTCTACATCTATCTCGATGACAGCTTCGGCCAGCTCGACCTGGGTGCGGTGATCTTCCATCTGCAGGCGGGTATCGAGGAGAACGGCAGCACCGACCGTCAGATCGCCGGTGTCGTCTATGCCTTGGCCGCGATCGTAATGCTGGCCGCAGTGACCTGGCTGGTACGCGCCGATCATCGCTGGCGGCTGTGGGAGCGCGTCCTGAGCCTGTTTCTGCTCGCTTTCAATCCGCTGTTGTTCGGTCTCTCGCTACGCGGCGCCTCGGTGATCGACGATGACGCATCCTGGCTCAACGACCATTACCAGCCGCCCGAAATCATGGCGTCACCCAGCCGCCCGCTTAACCTGATCTATCTTTACATGGAGAGCACCGAGCGCACCTATGCCGATACCGAGCGCTTCGGTGATGCCTACGAGGACCTGGCCAAGCTGGGACAGCGCGGCGTCGTGTTTCACGGCGTCAAGCAGCTCGACAATACCGGCTGGACCATGGCCGGCATGGTGGCCAGCCAGTGCGGCGTGCCGCTGATTCCGGCGGGGCTGATGCACGACAATCAGTTCGAACCACTGTCGGACGTGCTGCCGGGCGTCGACTGCCTGGGCGACCTTTTGCAGGAGCGCGGCTATCACCTCACCTACATGGGCGGTGCCAGCACCCGGTTCGCCGGCAAGGCGAAGTTCTATCGGGGGCATGGCTTCGATACCGTGCTTGGCCGCGATGAGCTGGAAGACAAGGCTCCCGAAGGCTATATCAACGACTGGGGACTCTACGACGACACGCTGTTCGATCTGGCCGAGAAACACATTCGCAAGCTGCATGACAGCGAGCAGCCTTACGCTTTCTTCGGCCTGACCCTGGCGGCTCATCCACCGTTCGGCAATCCGTCGCAGTCGTGCATCGACAATCAGGGACCGTTCGACGGCACCGATATTCTCTACTCGGTCAAATGCACCGGCTGGCTGGTGAAAAACTTCATCGACCGGTTGGATGCCGAAGGCCTGCTCGACAACACCTTGATCGTCGTCGCCAGCGATCATCTGTCGATGAAGAATTCAGCATGGGAGGATCTGATCGCCGAAGAACGCGAAAATACTCTGATAATGCTGGGAAACGATCTGCACGCCCGGGTCATCGAGCGTCCGGCCAGCATGATCGATGTGATGCCGACGGTGCTGGAGGCAATGGGTTATACCATTCCCGATCACCGTGCGGGGCTCGGCGTATCGCTGTTTTCGCCATCGCCAACGCTGGTCGAGCGTTACTCGCTGGAAGAGATGAATCGTCGCCTGCGCGACGAGAATCGGCTGCAGGAACGGCTCTGGAACGGGGTCAACTGACCTGTAACGGGGATCAAGTGGATAGGTGAGAGTCGAGGCCGGCATAACGCGGCGCCGGCCACTCGAACGGTCGCTGGTCCGTTACGGGATCGAGGTCACCGGGAAGGCTTGCCGGGACACAGCTTGGCAGCGCATCGGTCAGGCGCGTCAACGCCTCCGTACCGCGCGTACCCTGCACCACCCGATCCCACCATTGGCGATGCACCGCGCGTACTCGCACCGGAATCGACGGCAGGCCCAAACGCTGAGCCATCGCCAGGCGATGCAGCCCACGATTGATCTTGAGCAGATGGCCATCACGGGTCACGGCAACGCCGAGGTCATCCTTGCCCAACTCGGCATTGAAGCCGTGGCTTGCCATGTCGTCGAGAAAGCCGAGATAGGTACGCAGGTAGGCGAGAATCTTCTCTTCCGAATCAAGCAGAATGCCCTGCTGGTAGGAAGACCAGGGATGGCCGGACTCCAGTCGCGAACGGTACTGACGAAAGCGCTCGGTGCGGGTCAAATCGTCGCGATGTTCGTCCAGATCACTGATGAAACGATAGCGAGAACCGAAGCGTAGATCACCACGGCTGCGATCCCAATCACCATCCCAGATAAAGGCCGAAGAAGACGGCTTCCTACCGCCAACCCCTTTGGCATTGAAATCGCGAATCAGAAGGCGTGGATCGACGTCAACGACGAGCGATGCCTCCATGCGCGCCTCCACCGAACGGCGCGGCAACCCCCAGGCCTCGATCCGAGTGGCACCCGCTCGGCCACGACACCAGCGACGATACAGCAACTCTTCCAAAGGCATGCCGATGCCGCGCTGAAAGGCGTTACGAATGCCTGCCTGCCACCGCGCCCGGCGTATACCCCATTTCATGCGGGGATCGAGCAAGTCGCGAAATGCCATATCCTCGGCGGGTAGCCGGGGTGGAGGAAATGACTGGAAGGCACGCACCATGGCCAACTCACATGATCGAGACAATAAAAAGCGCAATTATGAAACGCTGTTCGCAAAGTGTAGCATATCGATAAGCATGCTACGCAATCATTCCTTGAACCGCGCCGTCTCGAGTATTCATCCAAGGAATGCTTAGGTCGTTGGCAATGCAAGAAACTGCTGCATGATATGAGTGTCACGGAAGCGCTCGGTCAACTCGGGATCGGCTTCCAGCGATGGTGGTTGGGCCAAACCTTCGCGGATTTTGGCTGCCAGGCCCGAAATTGAATTCTCGGCAATCAAGCGGGCCTGATCGTGGATTAGCACATTGCGCACGCCGCCAGGGCAATCGACGGCCACACAAGGCGTGCCGCAGATCATGCTCTCTGCCAACACGATGCCGAAGGCTTCGCTACGTGAGCTCAGCACGAATAGACGGGCATGTTTCATCCACGGGTAGGGATTGGGTCGGCTGCCAATGAAATGGATACGATCTCGTGCTCCCAACTCGTCGGCCAGCTTCTCAAGGCTTTCACGCTTGGGGCCGTCACCGACGATTACCAGGTCCTCTTCGATCTTCGACTCGAGATAGGCGCGAATCAGCCACTCCTGCCGTTTGACGTCCGAGAGCCGCGAAACGTGGACGATATAGGGCTTTGGCGACAGTTCGACCGACTCGTCGGCCTGACGACGGATAGCATCGATATCGCAGGGATTCATAATGGTTGCCCAGCGCTTAGGGCGGATACCGTGATGGCCAAGCTGTTTCTCGAGCTGCTCGCGCACATTGGGCGTATTGCAGACTACCTGCTTGCCCTCATAAAGCTTGCGTAGATAGAACCCCTTGAGGCGGCCACCATAGTCGCCGGGCCAGGAAACGGTGACCTGCCAGAGCCGCGAATCGTGCCACGACCAGACAGTTTCGAAGGCTCCCTGACCCCGCATGATAATACGGTCGACCGGCCCGTGATCGCGTTCGAGCCTCTCCACGAATCGCTTAAGGTAGCCGCCACCGTATAAGCCGCGCCACAGGAAACCGGAGCCTGGCAACAGCGGCTTCAATAGCGCCCGGGTCACCAAGTCGTAGAGCAGCCCGATCCCTGTTTTGCGAAATGCCTTGTCGAAGTCCACACGGTGAACGGTAACGCTTTCATCCGGCAACAGCTCATGCCCCCCTTTCAGCACCAGGACATGCACTTCGTGGCCCTCGCGAGCGAGAACGTTGGCGAGATTGACGGTTACGCGCTCTATGCCGCCAATACTCAGCTTGCGTACGACCAGTAGTACTCGTTGGGTCAT
>NZ_PZJU01000056.1 GCF_003206715.1 Salinicola peritrichatus
ACTTGACCACTACAAACCTTGCCTCTCCATTCGCTTAGGGAAACACTGCATAAATGTCTGCGCAGGCGAATCGCTGCGTTGCGCGATGCTCGAAAACTCGCCTAACCCATGTTATGTCTCGTCTTCTGTGCTCCGTGCGCCTTGCGTTTCATCCTGCTCGTCGATTTATTCAGCGTTTCCTTAGTGCAGAAAAAAGGCGGCGTCCAATAATGGACGCCGCCCGATCTTTCCCAGGAGCTGCTGTCGCTTCATGCACGGCCGCGCCAGAGCCAGTTTTCGCGCGGCTCCGGACGCGTATCGATTAACCGGCGGCCTGCATGGTCAGCGCAGTATCCAGCATGCGATTGGAGAAACCCCATTCGTTGTCGTACCACGCCATGACCTTGACCAGGCGGCCGTTCACCCGGGTGTGGTTGGCATCGAAGGTTGAGGAATTGGCGTCGTGGTTGAAGTCGATCGACACCAAAGGTTCGGAGTTGATGGCCAGCACCGGCGATGTCGCCGCGGCCTTTTCCATGATCTGGTTGATCTCTTCCTTGCTGGTCTCGCGACTGGCGTTGAAGGTCAGATCCACCAGCGACACGTTGATCACCGGCACGCGTACGGCGAGACCGTCGAGCTTGCCGTTGAGTTCCGGCAGTACCAGGCCGACCGCGGCGGCGGCACCGGTCTTGGTCGGGATCATCGACTGGGTGGCGCTACGCGCGCGGAACGGGTCCTTGTGATAGACGTCAGACAGGTTCTGGTCGTTGGTGTAGGCGTGCACCGTGGTCATCAAGCCGTTTTCGATGCCGACGCTCTGCTGCAATGCCTGGGCCACCGGCGCCAGACAATTGGTGGTGCAGGAAGCGTTGGATACTACCTTATGCTCGGCCTTGAGCACCTGCTCGTTGACCCCGAAAACGATGGTGGCATCGGCGTCGCTGCTTGGCGCCGAGATCAGCACTCGCCCCGCCCCCGCTTCGATGTGCTTGGCAGCGGCATCGCGCTTGGTGAACAGCCCGGTGCACTCCATGACCAGATCGACATCCAGCGACTGCCACGGCAGTTGGGCCGGATCGCGCTCGGAGAGGATGCGAATGCTGTCACCGTCTACGCTCAAGGTATCACTGTCGTGAGTGACGTCGAACCCGAAGCGGCCGTGCACGCTGTCGTGACGCAGCAGATGGGCGTTGAGTGCCGGATCGCCGAGATCGTTGATGGCGACGACCTGGACCCGGTCGCGGTAGCCGTTTTCGTACAGGGCACGGAGCACGTTGCGGCCGATGCGGCCAAATCCATTGATGGCGACGCGCAATGTCATGTTGCTCTCCTCTTGATGAGACGTTGTAGGGGATCGCGGAGCGGCGACCGGAAGTGACCGAACCGAAAGCCATCGATGCGAATCGGCGCTGACGATTCCCGCGAAACTACTGACAGTCTAGAACATTGGAAAATGAAAGAATATTACCCCGAAAGCCTAATACTAACGATACATTCACGACTGCTAGGCAATCTTTTTGGTAAGTTTACCAAATAACCCTGACAGCTCGATGAGGCAGACCATGACGCTCAATCCCACCGTCGATCGCGTAACGCGGCGCATCGAGGAACGTTCCGCCGACCGGCGGCGTCTCTACGAAGAGCGCATGCAGCAACAGCATCGTCGCGGCGTTCACCGCGCCGAGCTCTCGTGCGGCAATCTGGCCCACGGTTTCGCTGCCTGCAACGCCGGCGACAAGAACAGCCTGAAACTGATGAACAGTGCCAACGTGGGCATCGTTTCCTCCTACAACGACATGCTCTCGGCGCATCAGCCGCTGGAGCATTTCCCCGCGCTGATCAAGGAAGCCGCCCGCGGCATGGGCGGCACCGCGCAGTTCGCCGGCGGCGTGCCGGCCATGTGCGATGGCGTGACCCAGGGGCAACCCGGCATGGAGCTGTCGCTGTTCTCCCGCGACGTGATCGCCATGGCCACCGCCGTGGCGCTGTCGCACAACATGTTCGACGGTGCACTGTATCTTGGTGTGTGTGACAAGATCGTGCCGGGACTGTTCATCGGCGCCGCGCGCTTCGGCCACCTGCCGGCGGTGTTCGTTCCGGCGGGACCGATGCCGAGCGGCCTGCCCAATGCCGAGAAATCCCGCATCCGCCAGTTGTATGCCGAAGGCAAGGTCGGCCGCGACGCCCTGCTCGAGGCGGAATCCGAGTCCTATCACAGCCCTGGCACCTGCACCTTCTACGGCACCGCCAACTCCAACCAGCTGATGCTGGAGATGATGGGGTTGCACATGCCCGGCACCTCGTTCGTCAACCCCGGCACGCCGCTGCGCGACGCCATCACGCGTTTCAGCACCGAGCAGGTGATTCGCTTGAGCGCACAAGGCGGCGACTATCATCCGTTCTACAAGCAGATCGACGCCCATGCCATCGTCAACGCCATGATCGGTCTGCTGGCCTCGGGCGGCTCGACCAACCACACCCTGCACCTGGTGGCGATGGCCGGCGCCGTGGGGCTGACCATCACCTGGGACGATTTCGCCGAACTGTCGACAGCGATTCCCAGCCTGACCCGGATCTATCCCAACGGCCAGGCCGACGTGAACCACTTCCACGCCGCCGGTGGCGTCAGCTTCCTGGTACGCGAACTGCTTGCCGCGGGCCTGATGCACGCCGACGTGCGCACCGCCTTCGGCACCGACATGCACGCCTATACCCAAGAGCCGTTCCTGGATGGAGACCGCCTGGTGTGGCGCGAAGGCACTCGGCACAGCCTCGACGAGGAGATCCTGCGTCCGGTGTCGCGTCCGTTCTCGCCCACCGGCGGCCTGGCGGTGCTTGACGGCAACCTGGGCCGCGGCGTGATCAAGGTCTCGGCGGTCAAGCCGGAATTCCGCAAGGTCGAGGCGCCGGTGCGCATCTTCGACGACCAGAGCCAGGTCAAGGCAGCGTTCGAAAGCGGCGAACTGGACCGCGACGTGATCGTGGTCGTGCGCTTCCAGGGCCCCCGCGCCAACGGCATGCCCGAGTTGCATCAGTTGACGCCGTTCCTCGGTGTGCTGCAGGATCGCGGCCACAAGGTCGCGCTGGTCACCGACGGGCGCATGTCCGGCGCCTCCGGCAAGGTGCCGGCGGCAATCCATGTCACACCGGAAGCCACCGACGCCGGACCGATCGCTTATCTGCGCGATGGCGACGTGGTTCGCCTCGATCCCGACAACGGCGTGCTCGAAGCGCTGGTGGATGCGGATGTCTGGGCGAGCCGTGAACCGGCGACCTGCGACCTGGATCACTATCATCACGGACTGGGGCGCGAACTGTTCGCCGGTTTCCGCCAGTTGGTCGGTGGTGCCGAGGAAGGCGCCGCCACCTTCGGCGGCTTCGACGCCGCCGATCTGCCCGGAGGGCCCTCATGACGACTCCCGCCTTGATTGGCGACATTGGCGGTACCAACGCACGCTTCGCCCTGGTCACGCCGGGCAGTGTCGAGTTGCAATCGATCGAAACCCTGCCCTGTGCGCGCTATCCGGGCCTGGTCGAGGCGATTGCCGACTACTTGAAGAAGGTGGGCGCCGAGGCGCCCCGGGAAGCCTGTCTGGCCTTCGCCTGCCCGGTGCACGAGGACTGGGTCAAGATGACCAACAACGACTGGGGTTTCTCCAAGCGCCAGGTCGCCGAACAGCTCGGGCTGTCGAACTTCAAGGTCATCAACGACTTCACCGCCCAGGCGTTGGGCATTCCGCATATTCAGGAAGACGAACTGGTCAAGATCGGCGAGGGCGAGGCCGAGGAACGGCGACCGCGGCTGGTGATCGGCCCCGGCACCGGCCTCGGCGTGGCCGGCCTGGTGCCGAGCCGTCGCGCCTGGATCCCGTTGACCACCGAGGGCGGACACGCCACCTTCGCCCCCACCGACGCACGCGAACGTCAGTTGCTCGACTACTTTCGCGCTCGCTACGGTCGGGTATCGATAGAACGCCTGCTGTGCGGCCAGGGGCTGCTCGATCTCTACTTCGCCCACGCCGCCCTGCTCAACGTGACACCGCACTACAATACGCCGGCGGAAGTCACCGGTGCCGCCCGCGCCGGTGACCGTGTCGCCCGCGAGACCTTGATGCGCTTCATCAAGATTCTCGGCAGCGTCAGCGGCGACGCGGCGCTGACGCTGGGCGCACTGGGCGGTGTCTATCTCTGCGGCGGCATCACGCCGCGCCTGATCGAATGGCTGCCGCGCAGTGATTTTCGCCGCGCCTTTGCCGACAAGGGCCGCCTGAGCGCTTACAATGCCGGCATCCCCACCTGGGTAGTGACGGCGCCGTGGACCGGTCTGCTGGGCGCGGCGGAAGCCCTGCACAACGAGGAAGTGACATGATCCCCGACACGCTGAAGCAGTTGGTCGAAGCGACCGATGGCCAGCGAGAAGCCGAATGGGAAGGCCGCCGAATCCTGATAATCAGGGCCGCTTGGGGCGAGCTGGCGATATCGCTGCAGGGCGCACAAGTCCTGCATTATCGTCCTGCCAACGATAGCGACGACTGGCTTTGGGTAACGCCGACGCCACAGCCGATACCGGGAGCGATCCGCGGTGGCATTCCGCTGTGCTGGCCATGGTTCGCCGATGAGTCGCCGGACGGCAAGGGGCCGATGCATGGCCCGGCGCGCACCGCCCAGTGGCGCATCGACGCCATCGACGAAGACGTCAGCGGTAGCGGCGTCGAGATTCACCTGTCGCCGGAAACCTCGCTTCACGACCAGTTGACCCCGAACGCGGTCGTGCACGCCAACGAGCGCCTGCTCAGCGTCGAGCTGTTCACCCGCCACACCGGCAGCACCCCGGTGAAGCTCACCGGCGCACTGCATACCTATTTCGCCGTTGCCGATACCCATCGCTGTCGCGTGGAAGGCCTCGCCGGCGCGCGCTATCTGGACAAGCTCGAACACTTCACCGAGAAAGATCAGCAGGGCGAGCTCGGCATTCGTGGCGCGCTCGATCGGATCTATCAGTCCAATCGCCCGCTCATACTCGACGACGGCCGGCGCCGGCTCCAGATCACCAAGCAGGGCAGCGACTCCACGGTGGTCTGGCACCCCGGCGAGGACCTGCCGAGCGATACGCCGGCCTCGGTCGGCCAGCGCTTCTTGTGCGTCGAGGCGGCCTGCACACGGGTCGACCCGGTGTGGCTGGTTCCCGACGGACAGCATCTCCTGGCCACCACCATCGTGCGAGAGGTAGCCTAGGCGTGAGCGACGATCTGGTCTTCGATTCGCCCTTCATCCTGGGCATGATGCGTCTCTACGAGCGCCCCGAATTCGACGATGCCGACAAGCTCGCCGACTGGCTGGAAGCCCGGGTCGAGCAGGGACTGCACTGGTTCGATCACGCCGACAGCTACGGCAATCATCAGGGCGAGCAGCGTTTCGGCGAGGCGCTGGCCCGCCGGCCTTCGCTCAAATCCCGCATTCGCGTGGTGACCAAGGGCAACATCGTGTTGCCGCAGCGCGATCGCTCCCCCTTCGGGGTCAAACACTACGATACCTCCGAGCGCTACCTCACCGAGGTCATCGATAGCTCGCTTTCCCGCCTGCGAGTCGAACGGCTCGACCATTTCCTGCTGCACCGCCCCGATCCGCTGATGGACGCCGAGACCACGGCCCGCGCGCTCGACGACGCCATCGATGCCGGCAAGGTCGGCGCCGTGGGGGTCTCCAACTTCCTGCCGGAACAGTGGCGACGGCTTCAGGCGGCCATGCGCCACAAGCTCGGTGTCCACCAGCTCGAACTGTCGCTGGCCCATCCCGACGCCCTGTTCGACGGTTTCTACGACGCCATACTCGCCGACGGCCTGGCACCGCTGGCGTGGTCGCCGCTGGGTGGCGGCTCGGTGTTCGAGGATGTACTGGGCACGGCATTGTCGCGCCTGGCCGAGCAGTTGAACTCCTCCACCGCAGGGCTTGCCCTGGCCTGGCTGCGGCGCCTGCCGGGACGACCGATCCCGGTGATCGGAACGTTGAATGAAAGGCGTATTGATAACCTGCTGTTGAGCGGTAATCTCGAGCTCGATCGCCCCACCTGGTTCGCGCTGCTCGAAGAAGCCCGCAGCTACCGGGTGCCGTGATCTGGTCGGGCGCGGCCACATCGCCGCGCCTTCGTTGAGCATTGAGAGAAGAGAGTCGGCAAACCATGACCCCCATCATCGCCTTCGGCGAAGCGCTCGTCGATATGTTGTCCAGCCGCCTGGGCGACGACAGTGGGCCCGAGACCTTCACTCCCTATGCCGGCGGCGCCCCCGCCAACGCCGCCGTTGCCTGCGCCCGCCAGGGACTGCCAAGCCTGTTTCTCGGCATGATCGGCGAGGATCGCTTCGGCGATTTCCTGGTCGGCGAACTCTCCGCCTACGGCGTCGATACCCAGCACGTCGTGCGCACCCGCGAGGCACGCACCGCGCTGGCCTTCGTTTCGCGCGACGCCCACGGCGAACGCCGGTTCGACTTCTATCGCCCACCCGCCGCCGACCTGCTCTACCGTCGCGAACATCTGCCATCGGGGATCTTTACCGAACCGGCGCTGGTGCATCTCTGCAGCAACAGCCTGACCGACGCCCAGATCGCCCGCACGACGCTGGACCTCGCCAGCATCGCGCGGCGCGGCGGCTGCCTGATCAGTGTCGACGCGAACCTGCGCCCGATGCTGTGGCCCGAGGGACGCCTCGATGTCGACCTGGTCGAACAACTGCTCGAGCGCGCCCATCTGATCAAGCTATCGGCCGAAGAACTGGACGTGCTGCGCGGAGACCGCAGCGTCGAGGAGTGGGTCAGTGCCCGCCTCGTCCGCGGTGCGCGTCTGATCGTGATCACCGACGGCCCCGGGCCGGTCATCGCGCATCTCGCGGACCGCCAGCTTCAGGTCACACCGCCCAATGTCCAAGCCGTGGATACCACCGCCGCCGGTGACGCCTTCATCGGCGGCCTGCTGGCGTCGCTCTCCCGCGACGAGGTGACCTGCGAGACATTTTCCGATTGGCTTGCCAACGAGCCCAAGCTGACCGAGGCGCTGGTCTTCGCGTGTCGCTGCGGTGCTTTTGCCGCCACTCGCGCCGGCGCGTTCGTCTCGCTCCCCGGCACCGACGATCTCGCCGACCTGCCCCAGTGAATGCCTCACCTTATTGAACGCGCGCGCCGGCTTCGGCCGGCGCTACCTACGCCTATCGTCTAACCGACCTTCGCCGCCTCTCGATCTAGGCGCACTCACCTATCTACCAATTAATTTCCGCGCATTGTGGTTACATTCAACACTTGCGTTTGAACAGTAACTTCCGTTCAGCCTACTTACTTTGCTGAAACAACTTAGAACTGAATGGCTTTGCTATACCGCACATCGGTATAGAGAAGCGCCGCCATGCTCTTCAAACAATTATTTACTAATATGTAGATTTCTGTTTCAGAGCATTACAGTTTCCGAAACTGCTTTCGATTAAGCAAACCCCGCCGTCAACCTATCAATACATGACGTGCTGCGTGCGACCAAAGTTGGTATCTATACCTATATGAATTTATTTTGTGATCACATATCTTTTATCCATAGAAAGGAGAACCATAATGAACAGCGACGAATCGAAGCTGCCGCATCTCACACAGGTGTCGCGAATCACACTAAAGGATCAAGTCTATCGACAACTACGCGAGGCATTGATGAGCGGCCGTTTCAAGCCTGGCCAAAAGCTGACTATTCGTGGGTTGTCGGAGGCACTTGGCGCTAGCCAAATGCCAGTACGCGAAGCACTGCATAGGCTAAGCGCAGAAAATGCCTTCAAAGAAACCAAGACTGGGCGCATCCGTATCCGGTCGATGAATACGGCTACGCTGCGGGAAATACGAGATGCCCGCGTTGCGCTGGAAGGCCTCTTACTCGAGCGGGCTGCTCGACGTCTGAACGATGAAGACATGACTGAGATCCGGCAGGCATATGACGATCTGCAAACCGCGGCCAATGCAGGTGACACCCAGCGTTACCTGCGGACTAATTTCGCTTTTCATCGTCGAATTTATCAAGCCGCCGACGCTGAGCTGACCATGGCCGCAGTTGAGAATTTCTGGCTCCACATGGGACCGTGTTTCGCACTAGTCGCCCCTGATAGCCAGCATCTTGAACGTTCCATGTTAGCTCATTCCAGAATCCTAGAGGCTCTGTATGAGCACGACGAGGCGGCTGCTCGGGCTGCAGTAACCGAAGACATCATGGAGGCTGCCGCCTCTCTCGAAACGCTTCTCAAGCAATTGAATTTTCCTGATAGAAAACGATCCGCCCAATAGGTGAAATCATGTCGTTACTCTCCCAAATGCTTCCTCCTGAAGGCTTACATGTTCTGATCTCCGCGGGAGCCTCCGGCATCGGTGCAGCGCTAGCAGAAGCTTTTATCGAAGCAGGAGCAAAGGTTCATATTTGCGACGTCAATGAACAGGCAATTGGCGAATTTATAGCAAAGAATCCGTCTGTCGTGGCTACCCATGCGGATGTATCGGATGCCGCGGCTATCGCCCAAGTCTTTGCTGAGCAGCAACGTATCGGTGGATTGGACGTGCTGGTCAACAATGCTGGCATTGCCGGACCAACTGCTGGCATCGACGCTATAGACGATACCGACTGGCAGGCGACGATAGACATCAATCTCAGCGCTCAATACCGCTTCGCGCATCATGCGGTACCGATGCTCAAGGCATCCGCTCACGGCCAAATGCTGTGTATGAGTTCGGTCGCCGGCAGGCTCGGCTACGCCTGGCGAACACCTTATGCGGCGACAAAATGGGGTGTGGTTGGATTAATGAAGTCGCTGGCTGCTGAACTCGGGCCAGACGATGTCAGGGTTAATGCGCTATTGCCTGGCATCGTCGAAGGCCCGCGTATGAATGGTGTGATCCGCGATCGAGCCAAGCAAGCTGGTGTTCCCGAAGAGCAGATGACCGCCGAGTACCTCAACAAAATTTCCCTGCGGCGCATGGTGACCGCCAACGATGTCGCAGCCATGGCGCTGTTCCTTTGCTCCCCGGCAGCACGCAACATCACCGGCCAAGCAATTAGCATCGATGGCAACGTCGAGTATCTATAACCAGCAACCCAAGAGAAAACGTCAATGACTAAGACACGCCCCGTCATTATTACCTGTGCGGTAACCGGCGCTATCCATACGCCTTCCATGTCTCCATACCTTCCCGTTACTCCTGAGGAAATCACCGAGGCTGCGCTCGATGCAGCTGCAGCCGGCGCTGCGATTGTACATTTACATGCACGCAACCCAGAGACCGGAAAGCCCAGCCAGGATATTTCCCTATTTGATCAATTTCTACCAGTCATTAAAGCAAAAAGCGACGTAGTTATTAATCTCACTACTGGTGGATCTCCTACCATGCCGGTCGAAGAAAGGATGCAGCCAGCGCATCACTTCTCGCCCGAGCTAGCCTCTTTAAATATGGGCTCCATGAATTTTGGACTCTATGAAATGCTAAAGCGATTCAAAGAATTCAAGCACGATTGGGAGCATCCGTATCTGGTCGAGAGCGACGATCGAATTTTCAAGAACACCTTCCGAGATATCGCCCATATACTTGAATCTTGCAGTGCCAATGACACCCGGTTCGAGTTGGAGTGCTACGATATAAACCATCTTTATACGGCATCGCATTTCCTTGACCGTGGCCTCCTGAAGACACCGTTATTCATCCAGTCAGTGTTCGGTCTCCGGGGCGGCATCGCCGGGCATTTTGAAGATTTCATGCATATGCGCAGGACCGCTGATCGGTTGTTCGGAGACGGCTATCAGTGGTCAGTGCTGGGAGCAGGTCGCAACCAGATGAATCTTGGTGCCATGTCGGTAGCCATGGGCTCTAACGTCCGTGTCGGCCTGGAAGACTCTCTTTGGGACGGACCGGGCAAGCTAGCGGCTTCTAACGCCGATCAAGTTCGGCGAATCCGCACCATCATAGAAGCACTCGGCCTGCGCGTGGCTACACCCGAAGAAGCTCGAGAAATGCTCGGCCTAAAGGGTAAGGAACGAGTCAATTTCTAGGTCGCTTCAAATGTTCAATAAAGGAGAGCGTCATGCAAATCGATATCGTGGCGGATCTAAAAACCACGCTAGGAGAGGGCCCGCTCTGGGATGTCGACCAGCAGCGGATCTACTGGATTGATAGTTTCGACGGCCGGATCTTCCGGGCAACCGAATATGGCGGTGAAATCCGTGCTTGGGAAGTCGGCCAGAAAATCGGCTCCATGGCGCTACGTGCCGATGGAACGCACGCACTGGCAGCTCTGCAGAACGGGTTGCATGACGTTGACCTAGGTGACGGTACCGTAACGTTGATCGTCGATCCAGAATCCGACAAACCGGGAAATCGTCTCAACGACGGCAAGGTCGATCGCCAGGGCCGTTTCTACTTCGGTGGTATGGACACCAGCGAGAAGTCCGCCTCAGCTGGGTTATACCGCTACGACCCAGACGGCAGATTAACTTGTCTGCAGACAGGCATCGTCTGCTCAAACGGCCCCTGCTGGAACCCTGACGGTACGATCTTTTACTTCGCCGACACCTGGGCTGGAGAGGTTTGGGCCTACGATCACAACCCCACCACGGGCGAAATTTCCAATCGTAGAACATTTATCACAGTCGATACCTCGAGCGGAGGGGCAGCCGATGGGGCAACTGTGGATGCAGAGGGTTGTATCTGGCAGGCGTTGGTTTATGGGGGCAAGATCATCCGTTACACGCCAGCCGGCGAGATCGACCGGATCATTGATATGCCGCTGAAAAACGTTACCAGCGTAATGTTTGGCGGCCCAAACCTGGACGTGCTGTATGTCACGTCCATGGCAAATCCACCTCTGCCAGGTTCGCCCCGCGATGGACAATGTCGTGGCGCATTGTTCGCCATTACCGGACTCGGCGTCAAAGGCGTGCCCGAGCACCGCTTCGCTGGGTAAATAACTAATTTC
>NZ_PZJU01000057.1 GCF_003206715.1 Salinicola peritrichatus
TCAGGCACGAAGTGCCTTTCTTCCCTCTTCTAGCTTCCAGGCGCGCAGCGCCGTACTTCAACTGATGACTTTCAACTCCGGGCGCAGCCCGGGCTGTAAACGAGGAGATTGCATGAAACTGCTACGCCACGGCCCCAAGGGCCAGGAAAAGCCCGGCCTGATCGATGCCGATGGTGTCGTCCGCGACCTCTCGGGCCAGATCGATGACATCGCCGGCGACGTGCTCTCCGACTCGGGCCTGGCACGGCTGGCGCAGATCGATCCCGCCAGCCTGCCGGAAGTGGCCGCCGGTACGCGCCTCGGCCCTTGCGTCGGTCGCGTCGGCAAGTTCATCTGCATTGGCCTCAACTACTCCGACCATGCCGCCGAGACCGGCGCCGAAGTCCCCGCAGAACCGGTGATCTTCAACAAGTGGACCAGCGCCATCTGCGGCCCCAACGACGACGTGGAAATTCCCCGCGGCTCCGAAAAGACCGACTGGGAAGTGGAACTCGGCGTGATCATCGGCAAGGGCGGACGCTATATCGACGAGGCGGACGCCATGAGCCATATCGCCGGCTACTGTGTGGTCAACGACGTCTCCGAGCGCGAATACCAGCTCGAGCGCTGCGGCACCTGGGACAAGGGCAAGGGCTGCGACACCTTCGGCCCGCTCGGCCCGTGGCTGGTGACCCGCGATGAGATCGCCGATCCGCACGACCTGTCCATGTGGCTCGAGGTCGACGGCAAGCGCTACCAGGACGGCTCGACCCGGACCATGGTGTTCCAGGTGCCGCATCTGGTCGCTTATCTCAGCCGCTTCATGAGTCTGCAGCCGGGCGACGTGATCTCCACCGGCACGCCGCCGGGCGTCGGTATGGGCCAGAACCCCAAGGTCTTCCTCAAGCCGGGCCAGACCATGCGTTTAGGCATCGAGGGCTTGGGCGAACAGCAGCAACGCTGCGTCGAGAGCCAATGATCTAACAGTCACTCCGCTCGACCTTGTCGAGCGGATGATGCCACCGACATTGGCCTGACCTTTGATCCTCTTTCTCTCGAATAAACAGTGCGAACTTTCTGTAACCACGCTATGAGGAGCGCACCCATGCAAGTCGTCGTCTGTTCGAAGCCGAACGAGATGGCCGTGATCGACAAGCCGGTGCCGGCTTGCGCTTCCGGCGAGGCGTTGGTCGCCATTCGGCGTATCGGCATCTGCGGTACCGATATCCACGCCTTCGGTGGCAACCAACCGTATTTCGTCTATCCGCGCGTGCTGGGTCATGAGTTGAGTGGTGAGGTCGTGGCAACCGCCGACGACGTCGACACCGGCCTCGTCGGCCAGGCGGTCTACGTCATTCCCTATCTTCACTGCGGTGAATGCCGCGCCTGTCGGCGGGGCCGCACCAACTGCTGCCAGCATCTCGAAGTGGTCGGCGTTCATCGCGACGGCGGCATGGCGGAATACCTGAACGTGCCCGCCGCGCACTTGGTTCCGGTGCCGTCGCTGACGCCGGAGCAACTGGCATTGGTGGAATGCCAGGCGATCGGCGCCCATGCCGTGCGCCGTGGGCAGGTCGAACGCGACGAACTGGTCGTGGTGGTCGGTGCCGGACCGATCGGCATCGGCGTGCTGCAGGTGGCCAAGAGCCGCGGCGCGCGGGTGGCGATGGTCGACACCAACCGCCAGCGTCTCGATCTGTGCCGCGACGAGCTGGGCGCGGACGTCGTGTGGCATGCCATCGACGATGACGTCGTCGCCGAGATCGAGGCGATCAACGACGGCGCGCTGGCCGACGTGGTGTTCGATGCTACCGGCAATCCCGAGGCGATGAATCGTGGCTTCGACCTCGCCGGCCATGGCGGGCGTTACGTGCTGGTCAGCATCGTCAAAGCGGATATCACCTTCAGCGATCCCGACTTCCACAAGAAGGAACTGACGCTGCTGGCCAGCCGCAACGCCACGCGGGAGGACTTCGAGACCGTGACGCGCCTGATGGCCAGCGGCGAACTGAAGACCGACCCCTTGATCACCCATCGCGGACAACTCGAGGATCTGCCCGAGTTGATGCCGAAGTGGTGCGCGCCGGACAGCGGCGTGATCAAGGCGATGGTGACGCTGGACTCCGCCGGTGCCAGCGAGGTGATTGCATGAGCCAATCCATCGTGACCGACAATCCCAGCCGCGTCAGCTTGCGCATCCATCCGCATGACAACGTCGCCGTCGCCCTGACCGATCTTCCCGCCGGACGCGAGGTCGAGATCGACGGCCGCACGCTGCGGCTCGCCGGCAACGTCCGCCACAAGCACAAGTTCGCGCTCGCGGCGCTGAGCCCGGGCGATATCGTCACCATGTACGGCGTGGTCGTCGGCAAGGCCACCCAGCCGATTGCCGAAGGTGGCGTCATCACCACCGACAATCTCGCCCACGCCACCGGCAACGACGACGCCCGGCCCGGCAGCAAGGGCTGGACACCGCCGGCGACGGATGCCTTCCAAGGCGTTACTTTCAACGGCTACCATCGCCCCGATGGCCGCGTGGGTACGGCCAATGTGTGGCTGGTGATTCCGCTGGTATTCTGCGAGAACCGCAACATCGAAGTGCTGCGTCAGTGCGTCGCCGACGCCTTGGGCGACGATCCCTACCGCGACTACAAGCGCATGGCGCGCCAGATGCTGAGTGGCGAGGCCACGCAGGAGCCGTTCGAAGCCGACGCCCCCAGGCGCTTTCCCAACGTCGACGGCGTGCGCTTTCTGACTCACACCCTGGGCTGCGGCGGCACCGACGACGACGCCCTGGCACTGTGCCGGCTGCTGGCGGGTTACATCTGCCATCCCAACGTGGCCGGCGCGACGGTACTGAGCCTCGGCTGCCAGAAGGCGCAGATTCAGATGCTCAAGGCCGCCGTGGCCGAGCGCGACCCACAGGGCCTGAAGCGCGTCGACTATTTCGACCAGCAGTCCTCGCCCAGCGAAGCGGCGCTGATTCGCAACGCGCTGCAGTCGATATTCGACGGCCTGGCCGAAGCCGATCGCGTCATCCGCCAGCCGGCGCCGCTCTCCCAGCTCACGCTCGGCGTCGAGTGTGGCGGTTCGGACGGCTTCTCCGGCATTTCCGCCAATCCGCTGGTCGGCGGCGTGGTCGATCGTCTCGTCGCGCTCGGCGGCAGCGGCATCTTGAGCGAGTTTCCCGAACTCTGCGGCGTCGAGCACGAACTCGTCGCGCGCTGCGTCGACGGCGCCGTCGCCGAGCGCTTTCGTGAGCTGATGCAAGCTTATCAACGCCATGCCGAAGCAGTGGGCGCCGATTTCGCCATGAATCCCTCGCCGGGCAACATTCGCGACGGTCTGATTACCGACGCGATGAAATCCGCCGGCGCGGCCAAGAAAGGCGGCGACAGCCCGGTGGTCGACGTCCTCGAATACACCGAGCCGCATCGCCGCGCCGGGCTCAGCCTGCTCTGCACGCCGGGCAACGACGTCGAATCCACCACCGCGCTGGCCGGCTCCGGCGCCAACCTGATCCTGTTCACCACCGGCCTCGGCACGCCCACCGGCAACCCGGTGGCGCCGGTGCTCAAGATCGCCAGCAACAGCGAACTCGCCAACCGCATGAGCGACATCATCGATTTCGACGCCGGGCCCATCGTGCGCGGCGAACGCTCCATAGACGAGCTCGCCGACGAGCTGCTCCGGTTGTGTATCGACACCGCTTCGGGACGCAACCCATCGCGAGCCCAGCGACTCTTCCAGCACGACTTCATCCCCTGGAAGCGCGGGGTTTCCCTGTGAATTTCGCCATGGACCGAAATGCCATCCGTGACGCCGGTATCGTCCAGTTCGGCACCGGGCGCTTCCTGCTTGCCCATGTCGATGCACTCGTTGGCGAGTCGCTGGCAGCGGGCGAAAGCGAAGATCGCATTCTCGTCGTGCAGAGTTCGACGCGGGAGGAAGGCAAACGCAAGGCGCGGCTGCTGGCCGAGCGGCGCCGCTACCCGGTCCGGATTCGCGGCAGGCGCAACGGCGAGACGATCGACCGCGAACAGACGGTCGACAGCATCGCCGGCTGCCTGATCGCCGCCGAGCAATGGCAAGCGCTCGAACGCCATTTCATCGAGCACGCGCGCATCGTCGTTTCCAACACCGCCGACAACGGCTACGACGTCGGCGACGACTCGAGCCTTGCCGACGTCCCGCAGAGCTTTCCCGGCAAGCTGACCCGGCTTTTGCGCGCACGCTTCGAGGCCGGCAACGACGGCCTGACGCTACTGCCTTGCGAGCTGATCGAGCACAACGGCCAGCGGCTGAAATCGTTGGTCACGGGCCTCGCCCAGCGCGACGGCGCCGGAAAAGCCGATAACGACGCCTTCCTCGCCTGGCTCGAGTCGCGCTGCGTGTGGGCCGACACGCTGGTCGACCGTATCGTCTCGGCACCGCTGGAGCCGCTCGGCGCCGTCTCCGAACCCTATGCGCTATGGGCGATCGCGCGTCGGCCCGGCATGGCCGTGCCCTGCACGCATCCGGATGTGGAGATCGTCGACGACCTGACGCCACAGACGCTGTGCAAGCTGCACATTCTCAACCTGGCACACACCTTCCTGGTCCATCGCTGGCAACGCGCCGGTTGGCCAGTCGAATTCGTGCGCGAGGCAATGACGTGCCCCGAGCTGATCGAACCGCTGCAAGCCGTGCTGGAAAGCGAAGTGCTGCCCACGCTGGCAACCCAACTGCCCGGCGAACGCCTGCGGGAGTATCGCGACGTCACGCTGGAACGCTTCGCCAACCCGTTCCTCGATCATCGGCTTGCCGACATCGCCCAGAATCACGACGCCAAGCTGACCCGGCGAATTCAGCCGGTGGTGGAGATGGCGCGAAAACTGGGGCACGACACCCCTGCCCTCGACGAGGCGCTGGCGACCAAAGACGCATAGTCAGCGACATCCGAAAGGCATCACAACGAGTCACGACGAACGCCACAACGAAACCGCAACGCCACGACAACCATTGAATTGAGACATCAGGAGCACGCCATGACCCAGAATCGATTCGTTCATTTGACCGCTTCGCTCACCCTGGCCGGGCTGACCGCCCTCGCAGCCGCCACGCCGGCGCTGGCGGCCACCGAAATTCGCGTCGCCTACGGCAACCAGCCGGGCGAACCGGTCGACGTGGCCGTCAAGGCCTGGGCCGAGCGCGTCAATGAGGAGAGCAACGGCGAACTGACACTGCAGGCTTTCCCCGCCAGCCAGCTCGGCGGCGAAACCGAAGTGATGGAGCAGGCGCGCTTCGGCTCGCCGTTGATCACCATTACCGCCTACTCGAACTTCATGAGTTCGGTGCCGGACCTGGCCGTGCTGGACGCGCCCTACCTGGCCGACGATTTCGACAGCAAGCTCAAGGTCTTCGACTCCGACTGGTTCGCCGAGCAGGAGAAGAAGGTCGAGGAATCCGGCTACCACATCGTGATTCCCAATACCGTCTACGGCGTGCGTCACCTGCTCTCCCGCGAGCCGGTATCGACGCCGGACGACCTTTCCGGGGTCAAGATCCGGGTGCAGAACTCGCAGATGTACGTGGCCGCGATCAGGGCGATGGGCGCCGTGCCGACGCCGATGTCGCTGGGCGACGTCTACCCGGCACTGGCCCAGGGCCTGGTCGATGGCGTCGAGAATCCGCTGCCGGTGCTCTATGGCGGCAAGTTCTATGAAGTGGTCAAGAACCTCAATCTGACCGCACACATGCACACCGTCGCGCCCTTCGTCACCGGCCAGGCATTCTGGGAGCAGCTGAGCCCCGATGAGCAGCAGATCCTGACCGAAACCGGCCAGGAGATGGCGCAGAACCTGCGCGGCCTGGTCGAGAAGGAGACCGACAAATCGCTACAGCAGCTGAAGGATGCCGGCGTCCAGGTGCATGAGGTCGATACCGCGCCGTTCCGCGAGCGCGCCCAGGAGGAGATTCCCAAGGCGTTCCCGCAGTGGAGCGATGGGTTGTATCAAGAGGTCAGCAATATCATCAACGGCTAGTCTCGATGCCTGCGCGAGCGAATCGCGGCGTTGCGCGGGGCTCGAAGCCCTCGCCTAACACCCCGTTATGTCTCGTGTGACTCGTAGCCTTCGGCAACTCGCCCTTACGGGCCGCCCTACGGGCGTTCTCTCCGCTGCGCTACGAGTCTGCGCCCCGCGCGCCTTGCGCTTCATCTCGCTCGGCTATCGATCCTCCGTTGTTTAACGCTGCGACGTGGGCTGTTGTTCACGCCCTTAGGAGTTGAATATTCATGCAAACGCTTTTCAAGGCCATCGACCGCGTGATGCGGCTCGATGAGGTTATCGCCAGTCTGGCGCTGTTCGGACTGTTCGTGGTCGCCATCGCCAACGTCTTCATGCGCTATCTGTTCTCCGCGCCGCTGGCCTGGAGCGAGGAGATTCTACAACTGCTGCTGGTATGGTCGACCTTCCTCGGCGCCAGCGCCCTGGTGCGACGCAACGAGCATGTGCTGATCGGCCTGCTTAACGACAAGCTGCCGGCACGGCTGGCGCGCTGGAACGTGCGCATTTTCAATATCGGTATCGTCATGCTCTGCGCCCTGGCGATGCTGGTGTGGGGGCTGGAACTGCTGCCGTTCTCGCGCTTTCGCAGTACGCCGATGCTGCAGATTCCCTACTACTGGATTCACGTCGCCGTACCGATCAGCGCAGCGCTGATGCTCTACCACAGCCTGGTGCGGCTGATTACCAACGATCGGGAGGTGTCGACCGCATCCGACGCCCCCGCGCTTGCCGATCAATAACAGGGGTGATGTGATGGCCGTCGGTTTCGCGCTCGTCGCTCTGTTCGTTCTGTTCTGTCTGGGGGCGCCCGTCGCGTTCGCGCTGTTCGCCTCCAGCCTGGTCTACTTTCTGGTCGGCGCCGATCAGCCCATGGTGATGCTGATCCAGCGCCTGGCCGGCGGGCTGGAGTCGATCTCGCTGTTGGCGATTCCGTTCTTCATCATGGCCGGCGTATTCATGAATCACTCCGGCATCACCGACCGGCTGTTGAAGCTCGCCGAACTGCTGACCCGGCGCCTGCATGGCGGCCTGGCCCAGGCCAACGTGCTGCTGAGTACCTTCATGGGCGGGCTATCGGGGTCCAACATCGCCGATGCGGCGATGAACGCCAAGCTGCTGGTACCGAGCATGAACGCCGCGGGCTATCCCAAGGCGTTCTCCAGTGCCGTCACCGCTTCCTCGTCGCTGATCACCTCGACCATCCCGCCAGGCATTGCGCTGATCGTCTACGGCTACGTCAACAACGTTTCCATCGGGCGGCTGTTCCTGGCCGGCGTCGTGCCGGGCGTGCTGATGGCGATCGCGATGATGGTACTGGTGTCGATGCAGTGCCGCCGCAGGGGCTACCAACCGCCGCGTCGCGAACGCGTCACTCGTCACGAGTGGATCAGCGTGACCCGTGCCGGGATCATCGCCCTGCTGTTGCCGGTGGTGGTCATCGGCGGCATTCGTGTGGGTATCTTCACGCCCACCGAAGCGGGCGCGATGGCCGTGCTCTATGCGCTGATCGTCGGTCTGTTCGTCTACCGCGAAATGGGGCTGGGCAGTGTCGCGCTGGCAACCCGGGAATCGCTGATGGCCTCGGTCAACGTGCTGTTCATCATCGCGGTGGCCTCGGGCTTCGCGCGGGTATTGACCTGGGAGCAGATTCCGCAGCAGATTGCCTTGCTGCTGTCCTCCGGGGTGAACAGCGCGATCGCCTTCCTGCTGATCGCCAATGCGCTGCTGCTGATTCTGGGCATGTTTCTCGAGGGCAACGCCATTCTGATCGTGCTCTCGCCGCTGCTGGCGCCCGTCGCGGCCCAATTCGGCATCGATCCGGTGCACTTCGGCATCGTGTTCATTCTCAATGCCTCGATCGGCACCATCACGCCGCCGCTGGGGACGGTGATGTTCACCACCTGCAGCATTACCGGCGTCTCGATTCCCGATTTCATCCGCGCGGTGATGCCCTATTGGCTGCTGCTGGTCGGGTTGTTGCTGGTGGTGACCTTCGTACCGGCGATCTCGCTCGCATTGCCGAACTGGGTGTTCTGACCCCGTCCGGCGGTGCGATCATGCCGCCGGATTCCCTGCGACCATAGACGTAAGCCGGCCTTTGCCGGTCGCATCGTCGGGCATCCCACGGGTAAGATAAAGCTGAACGCGGGTAAGTTGAACATATCCACGACAGATTTCGCAGGCCGGGATTCCCATTGTGGTAAAGGAAACGTCAACGACCCGCAGCAGCGGACGCCCCAGTGTCGCCGAATCGCTGGTCGAGAAGATCTTCGCCGGGCGTTACCAGCCCGGCGATTTCGTGCCCAAGGAGATCGATCTGTGCGAGCAGTTCGCGCTCAATCGCTCGGCCGTGCGCAGCGATCTGCGGCGACTGGTCGATGCCGGCATCATCGAGCGTATCTCCGGCTATGGTTCCAGAGTACGGGACTACTCGGAGTGGAATATTCTCGACCCGCAGGTGACCGCGTGGATGGCCCGCTTCGCCACACCGAACCCTGGCATCCAGCGGGAAATCCTCGCCTTCCGCCTCGACGTCGAACCTTATGTGGCGATGACCGCGGCCAAACGCGCGACCGCCCGGGACCTGGTCGCGATCGAGGAAGCGTTCGAGGGCATGGGCCAGGATCTGCGCAGCGCCGGCGCCGCCAAGCACGGCCGTCCGCAGCGTGGCCGCCTGCACAACGAGTGCGACGTCGCCTTTCACGTCGCCATCTTCAAGGCGACCCACAATATCGTCTGGACCCAGCTCTCGCACATTCTGCGCCCATCGATCCACTTGCTGGTCGAGACGTCCAACGTCAGCGCCAGCGATCCCGAGGACAGCCTGGAACGGCACCGCCGACTCATGGAGTGCATCCGCACGCGGCGCCCGAGGGATGCCTTCTTCGCCTCTGTCGCGGTGCTGGAAGGCACCGCCAGCGCGCTGGGAATCGAGATGCCGGAGACGTTGTTGGGCGAGATACCGGAGGCGATCGGTCCCTAAGCCATATACGACAACTGCCTGGCCATTTCTCGCCTCACCCCAGGGAGTCGAGTTCCGCCCTGGCGATGGCGACGATCCGCTCGGCCTTGCCGTCGTCGAAGCGATACCGGGGCACGCTGACACTGATCGCGCCGGCAACCCGGCCATCGACCTCCGTCACCGCCAGCCCGAAGCAGATGATGCCCGCTTCGTTCTCCTCGTCGTCGATGGCGTAGCCACGCCGACGGGTCTCGCGCAATTCCCGTCGGAAACGCGCCGCGTCGACGATCGTCCGAGCCGTGACCGGCTCCCAATCGAGCTGTTCCAGGTAGCGTTCACGCTCACTCTCGTCGAGCGCCGCCAGGTAGGCCTTGCCGACCGAAGTGGAGTGCATCGGTACCGCCATGCCGATGTAGGACGCCATGCGCACCGTTTCCGCCGACTCCACCTTGTCGATATAGGTCATGTGCATGCCGGACGGCACGCCAAGGTGCACCGTCTCGCCGGTCTCGCACCCGATTCGCCGGAGTGCGCCACGCACCCGCTCCTGCAGGCTTCCCGCGCGCAGCGAGCGCCGTGCCAGGTGAATGAACTGTCGTCCCAGCACGTACTCCCCGCCCAGCGGATTGCGCTCGAGAAAGCCCTCCCGCTCCAGCGTGTTGAGTAGCCGGTAGAGGGTGGGCCGGGGCCAGCCCAGGTGCTGCTGGATCCCTTTCACCGTGGCGGCTTCTCCCAGTTCGGGAATGATCTGCAGCAATTGCAATCCCTTGACGACGGCGGCGCTCCCTTGCACGGGTCCCTGGGCCGACGAAGGCACGGCTTTTTCTTTCATCGCTCGCCTCGACGAATGTCTAGTCCAAACCGTCTCGCCAATCGTTGACGGCGATCATGGGGTCGCTTAGCTTTCAATTGTCCATATTATGATACTTATGTCCATATTATGAACACAAACAAAGGAGGCTTTCATGCCCGTGACCGAGACACCGACCCAGGCTGCTCAACAGCGCATGCCTTACCAATATCCGCAACCCGCCGAGGCGGGATTGGAGATCGTCGAGCCGCATGCCATTCCCGAGGACGAGCGCATTTGGGTGCCCCAGGCGGAAAACGTCGACTTTCGCCCGCTGTGCCTCAACGCCTCCCAGGGTTACTGGGTCAATCTGCTGCGCGTGCGCAAGTCCGGCGTGCTCAGCCGTCACCGCCATCCCAATCCGGTCCATGGCGTGGTGCTGAAAGGCCGCTGGCACTACCTGGAGCACGACTGGGTCGCCAACGAGGGCAGCTATGTCTACGAGCCTCCGGGGGAAACCCACACCCTGGTGGTGGACGAGGACGTCGAGGAGATGATCACGCTGTTCCAGGTCAACGGCGTCATGTACTACGTCGATCCCTGGGGCAAGCACATGGGTTTCGAGGATGTCTTCACCAAGATCGACATGTGCCGGCGTCACTACGAAGCCTGCGGCCTGGGCCGCGACTACGTCGATCGCTTCATTCGCTAGACCATCCATATCAGGGGCAAGGGAATGAAGACGATCATCGTTATCGGCGGCAGTAGCGGCATCGGTCGTGCCATTGCCGCCGCCTTCGCGCGGCAGGGAGCGGAGGTCCACGTCACCGGGATCGAACCTCCCGAACGGCTTGCGCTCGATTTCGAGGCCACCGCGCATCAGCTCGATGTGCGCGACGAACAAGCGGTGGGCGAATTCTTCGCCGCCTTTTCGAAGATCGACACGCTGATCAACTGTGCCGGGGTGATTCGCCGTGGTGGCGAGGAATTCACCCCGCGCGGCTTCGCCGACGTGATCGATATCAACCTCAACGGCTCCCAGCGCTGTTGCCATGCCGCCTTCGATGCGCTGAAAGCCGCCGGAGGCTGCATCATCAACACCGCATCGATGTTGTCGTTCTTCGGCAGTGGCGCGGCGCCAGCCTACTCCGCGTCCAAAGGCGGCATCGCTCAGTTGACCCGCTCCCTGGCGATCGCCTGGGCGCCGCAAGGCATCCGCGTCAACGCCCTGGCACCGGGCTGGATCGCCACCGAGCTGACCTCGGCGCTGACGCAAGATCCGACGCGCTCGGCGGAACTGGTGGGGCGAACCCCGGCGGGCCGCTGGGGAACGCCGCAGGACCTCGCCGGTCCGGCGCTGTTTCTCGCCTCCTCGGAGGCGGCTTTCGTTACCGGCGTGATCCTCCCGGTGGATGGTGGCTATGCCATCCGCTGACAGCGGTGACCATTCGCCCGTCATGACATCCGACGCCGGCTTTCATCATCGAGGAGATCACTATGGATTTAGGAATCAGCGGCCGCTGGGCCGTCGTCTGTGCCGCCAGCCAGGGGCTGGGCAAAGGCTGCGCCATCGCCTTGGCCAAAGAAGGTGTCAATCTGGTCATCAACTCGCGTCGGCACGCAGCGATCGATGCCGTGGCTGAAGAGCTGCGCGGGCTGAACGCCGCGATCGAGGTCCGCCCGGTCGCCGGCGATATCGGCGACCCAGCCACGAGAGAAGCCGTACTTTCCGCGCCGCCACAGGCCGACATCCTGATCAACAACAATGGCGGGCCGCCGCCGGGCGATTTCCGCGACTGGTCGCGGGAAGACTGGATCACGGCACTGGATGCCAACATGCTTGCCCCCATCGCACTGATTCAGGCCTGCGTCGACGCCATGGCCGCGCGGGGATTCGGGCGTATCGTCAATATCACTTCGGCGGCGGTGAAAGCCCCGATCGACGTGCTCGGGCTCTCCAATGGCGCGCGCAGCGGACTGACCGGCTTCGTTGCCGGCGTGGCCCGCCAGGCACGCCTGGCCGGCCACAACGTCACCATCAACAACCTGCTACCGGGCTCCTTCGACACCCAGCGGTTACGGGGCGGCATCGATAAAGCCGCCGGCAAGAGCGGCCGCTCGCATGAAGAGATAGCACAGGCGCGCCTGGACGCCATTCCCGCCGGTCGCTTCGGCACCCCGGAAGAGTTCGGCGAAGTGTGCGCCTTTCTCTGCAGCCAGCAGGCAGGCTATCTGACCGGCCAGAACCTGCTGCTCGACGGCGGCGCCTATCCCGGCACTTTTTGAAGTGCCACGACTATGAGCTTCCGGAGTCGAAAATGCCGGGCTCGAGAGCCCGGTGTCTTCCAGAGCTAGTGATGGCAAGCGGCTTCAATCGGCGCATCATCCAGGTCGACTCCCAACCCTTTGTCATCATTTTCCTTTCGACGGCGGCTCGGGAATCTCCGGCATCGGTCCTCGCTCGAGATAGGTTCCCAGCACTACATAACTGTGCGTCGTGCGCACGCCTTTTATTTCTTGGATACGCGACAGCAATGCCTCGAGGCTGGAAGGGCCCGAGCAGCGCACTTTGAGAATCAAGCAGGTTTCCCCGGTCGCCGTGTGGATTTCTTCCACGTCAGCCATCTCACGCAACGCGAGCACCGGTTCGGTCATCCCCCAGCCTTCGGTGGTGACATGCACGAACGCCAGCAGCGGACAGCCGATCTTCGTGCCATCGAGCTTTGCCACCGTCCCTTGAATGACGCCGTCACGGCGCAAGCGCCTGACACGCTCGTGTACAGCCGGCGGTGAAAGATGTACCCGTTCGGACAGCTCCGCGTAGGAGCGGTCGGCTCGCTCACTCAGCAGCCTTAACAACATTCGGTCCGTTCGATCGAGCCCAGATGGATGAACGCCCTCTTTCCGAATGTTATTCGATTTCATTGATTTTATGCCTTATTCACTTTGCCACGTTACGGTATTCAACTTGATAATATGCTGTATGACATACAAAGAAAACGCTACAATCTCCACGCTCGCCTGCATCCTTCAAACGCCCATGCTTCTCGCGTCAGTCATGCTCGTGGGCGCGAACGCCTTCGTCCTGAGTCCGATCCTGGCCGACGTGGCACATGGGCTATCCAGCGAACCCTTCCGAATCGCCTGGTCGATTTCCGCCTTCGGGGCAGCCACGGCGATCTCGGCGTTGACGCTTGCCTCACTGAACGACCACATGCCCGCCGGTATAGTCCTCGGCGGTGCCGCCTGGCTGCTCGCCATCGCCCAGGCCTTGAGTGGCATGAGTCAGGGCTGGATCGGGCTGTGCCTGTCACAAGCCCTGGCGGGCCTCGCGACCGGCGTGCTGCTCCCTGGTACCTATGCGACAACGGCTGCAACCGCACCTCGAGGCCGTGAAGCCGCCCGGCTGGGGCTCGTCCTCACGGGCTGGGCCATGGCCCTGGTACTGGCCGTCCCGCTTGCGGCCCTTGTCACGCAACATATCGGGTGGCGATCGGTGTATGCCCTGCTTGCGGGCATGTCCGCGCTCATCGCGCTGGGCTTGTTGTGGGTATTGAAGGGCGTACCCAGACAAACACACGCCAGAACGCCACCTTGGCGTGCCTTGCGCTTACCCGGAGTGGGGCTGTTGCTGGGTGTCATATTTGCCTACATGACCGCTTTTTATGGCAGCTTCGCCTTCTTCGGTCAGGGGGTACGGCATGCCTTCGAGCTTTCCGCCCAGGGCGCGGGCGGCTTCGTCATGGCCTATGGACTCGGTTTCGGCATGGCCGGCGTCGGACTGGGCATCATCGCACCGCCGATTTCACGCTCCTACCTACTCGCGATCCTCATCGCCATCGCGGTGAGCTATGTCACTTGGGGTTATGCCTTGGCAACACCGGCATCGACGCTGATGGCCGCCTTTCTCTGGGGCCTGTTGAACCAGTTGGGCCTGAATGCGCTGGTGGTATCATTGAATCGGCGCGCCACCGAAGCACGAGGCGCCGTCATGGGACTCAATAGCGCCATCACCTATTCAGCGGTCTTTGCGGGCCCCATGATGATGGGCCCTGTCTACGCCAACGGCGGCTTTGCGGCCGTGACAGCACTAGCCGCCGTGTTCGTGGTACTCGGCGCGCTGGCTAGTTGGAAGCTGAGAATAAATACGTAGCCAGTATCATCAAAGCGTCAATGATCCCTAGAGCAGCAGGAGATTATGGCTTATATCTTCATCTATCGTACGGACCGCTTATCGCTCGAGTTCAGATCTCATGGTGATGCGGCTCCTTTGCCTGGAGCGCGGACCACACAAGCATGCAGCACAATCACCCCGGCAGAGGCTATCAACACGATGCCCGCCACGGTCCAAAGATTGGGGACTTCACCAAAGAAAATGAATTCCCAGAACGCCACGCGGCACGCTGATTTTCAATGACTTTCGGAGCGTAGTGGATGCAGCGACTCAAGGCTTGGGCATCGGTTGGTCATTGAAGCGAGGCGTCCAAAACGAGAATTGCAACGCGGTACATTGATTCAAGTATTGGCCGAATACACTCCGACTCGGCCGGGATTCTTTCTTTATTTTCCCAAACAGATACAGGACTTCGGCTTGCTACGCGTATTCATAGAGCACTTTCGTGCCGATTGAGGTCACCTGGTTCCCGAGGATGCTGAATAGATAAGCGATCAGAATGAAGCGCGGACTTGGCGCTAGATCAGCACAGAGTTAGTAGCGTATCGGCCGGCAGATGCATGACGCAGTCTTGACTGATCACTGACTGCGAGATCGCCAGTCGAGCCCCATTTGCCAAAAGTCGATCTCAAGGCGGGTTGCATCTCGAAAAATACCTATGAGTTCTTCAAAGCGCTGCTCGGTCACACCAGCCAGTCGTTCGTCCAGCCATTCGATTTCACTGTGCATGGCGCTTTGGAATGCATCGCTTTCGTACATCGCGATCCAGGCATCGTAAGGGTTATCGGCGCGTACCGTAGTGGCCTCGCTGTTGAGCATATTGGCGATTTCGCCGTAGCCCACCAGGCACGGGGCAAGCGCCACGTGCATATCGAGTAAATCGCCCCGATTGCCGGCATCGAGCACATAGCGCGTGTAAGCCATGGTGGCACGGTCTTCTGGTAATCGAGCCAAGTCATGGTCACTGATGCCCCATTGCCGGCAGTAGTCGACATGCAGCGTCAGCTCGGTATCGACGATGGCCTTGAGACCATCAAAGGCTTGGCGCAGATCCGCCATATTGCGGCTTTTATAGATCGCCAGCGCATACGCCCGCGCGAAATGCTGAATAAACAGATAGTCCTGCTGGAGATAATAGCGAAAAGCATCCGGCTCGAGCGTACCGGCGCCCAATCGGCGCACGAAATCATGCTGGATGTAAGCCTGCCAGTCAGCCGCGCACGCGTTTTTTAGATCGTCGAAACCATAGGCCATGATCGTCTCCAGTCGTTACCAAGCCAGATCCGGAGACCACGAAGGACAGGCACGAGTGTTGTCACAGGCCCGCTTGATTCCCTACGCCAGTACCCGCCTGCACGCGCAAGCATTCGCCGGATCAGGTTCAACGGGTCGATGCGCTAGTCCGACTCACGGACTTGCATCTCTCAGCCGGTCGTCCGGCACCCCGTCAAGCACGCTAGACACACTAGCCAACGGGAGGTTGTTTGTTCAACAACTTTGCTGGGATGAGTCAATCCTGTAGTCCTGAGAAACAAGAGACGAAGTCACAGCAAAAGTGTTCTAAGATCGCTCAGCACCTGGCCCAGATACGCCGTGAAGCGTGCCGCGTCGGCGCCGTTGACCGCCGGATATCGCTATCGACTGCATCACCAGCATGGCGCCGCTCGACCCGGTCAGAAGGGATGTGGATGTCTCGATCTGCTACCACCGTGGCAAGCTGTCCGATAGCGGTATGGTGGTTCGTCCACTGGTCAGCATGCGCAGCGCGGTAGTCGCCGCTCCCTCAGCCATTGCCGACCATGGCCGGCCCGCGTCGGTACAGGAACTCAGCCACATGCCCTGCATTTCGACTTTGACGGCACTACAGGCGAATCCCTGGCATTTCATTGATGCCGGAGGTCGAACCATCGCGCTAGATGTGCCGACTCGCTATCGCGTTGACAGTAGCTTGATGCTCATCGCTGGCGCCCGTGCCGGAATCGGATTCGCGATCATTCCCTATGAGTTTTGCAAGGAAAGTATCGAGGCAGGCGATCTCATCGAATTGGCGCTCGACTTCAAACCGGCACCACTGGAAATCGTCGCAATCCATCCGCACCGAAAAAGCATTTCGACACGAACGCGTGCATTCGTCGATATCGTGGAGGAGCAGTTACTGCCACGCCAAACCCTCTAATTATGGCAAGTAAGAAACAACCATTATCTCACCCTTCATCCAAGAGCCGACCCATGGAAAAAAGCTCTCCCCAACTAGGCAATCCAGCTACTCATCACCCTATACCGGCGACAATAGCAGCCGTCATTCGTGACGGAAATGTCTTGCTCGTTCGGCGCAGGAATCCACCGGACGCTAATCACTGGGGTTTTCCGGGAGGAAAAATAGATTTTGGTGAAACGGTTGAAAGCGCGGCATTACGCGAGCTTCACGAAGAGACGTGCGTCCAGGCAAGCGTTGTAAAAACCTTTACCGCCGTAGATGTATTTGATCATGATGACGCCGGCCATATTCAGCAGCACTTTGTACTTATCGCGGTATTGTGTCAGTGGGTCTCTGGCGAACCCGTAGCCGGCGATGATGCTCTGGATGCACGATGGTTTCCGATAGAAAGTCTAGAAAGACAAGACCTGGCGTTGAGCCTTGATGTGGCTGAAGTGGCCAAGATGGCTGCGGCGCTATAAGCGAAAACCAGATCACCTATCCCATAACCTCACCTCAGTCTTGCGGGTTATTCAAGCTCTCCTCCATCGCCTACAGAGTAACGATGTATCTCAATACATATGAACCTGCTCGAAACGGATCGGCACAACTGGTCGTTCGGCAAAGGCGGCATGCAGTATGCCTGATCATCGGCAGCGCCTATCCGGGAACCCTCTGAGCGCACTCGGGATACGTTGGGCATACATATCCACGCCAGACTGAAGCTGGATCAGCCTGTCACCACCGCTTTTGGCGTGTATATCACTCCGGGCGTAGCCCGGCTCAGTGATTGTCCCGCGGCAGATCCCAGGCGATGGCGCGATACTTGGTCGCCGGCGCCAGGGTCATGCCGCGGTCCAGCGGTTCGACCATCGAGCGCTGGATCTCCTGCCACGGCGTCTGGTGTGCGCGATAGGGGTAGCCGCCGCTAGCTTCGAGCCTGGCCCGCCGCGCCGCCAGTTCCTCTTCGCTGATCAGCAGGTTGGCTTCGCCGCGCTCGAGGTCGATGCGCACGCGGTCGCCGGTTTCGAGCAGCGCCAGCCCTCCGCCGACAGCGGCTTCCGGCGAGGCGTTGAGGATCGAGGGCGAGCCGGAGGTGCCGGACTGACGACCATCCCCCAGGCACGGCAGCGATTCGATGCCGCGCTTGATCAACGCTTCCGGTGGCTGCATGTTGACCACCTCGGCGCTGCCGGGATGTCCCACCGGGCCGGCGCCGCGCATTACCAGGATGGTGTCCTCGTCGATCTCGAGCGCGGGATCGTCGATGCGCGCGTGGTAGTCCTCGGAGCCGTCGAACACCGCCACCCGGCCTTCGAAGGCGTTCGGGTCGTCGGGATTGGAGAGGAACCGACGGCGAAAGTCTTCCGAGATGACGCTGGTCTTCATCAATGCCGAGTCGAACAGATTGCCCTTCAGGTTGATGAAGCCCGCTGCCTCGACCAGCGGCTTATCGAAACGCAGGATGACGTCCTCGTCCTGGGTCTCGCGGCCGAAACAGTTGGCATGCAGCGTCTGGCCGTTGACGGTCAGCGCATCGCCATGCAGCCGTCCGGCCACCAGCAGTTCGTGGACGACCGCCGGCACGCCACCGGCGCGGAAGAACTCCTCGCCGAGATAGGCCCCCGCCGGCATCACGTTGGCCAGCAGCGGCACGTCGTGGCCGAGGCGCTGCCAGTCGTCGTTGGTCAGCTCGATGCCGGCATGCCGGGCGATGGCGTTGACATGCACCGGCGCGTTGCTCGAGCCGCCCAGCGCGGAACAGATCACGATCGCGTTCTCGAACGCCTCGCGGGTCAGAATCCGGCTCGGGCGCAGATCTTCCCACACCATGTCGACGATACGCTCGCCGGTGGCGTAGGCGACCATCGGGCGCTCTTTGTAGGGCGCGGGGATCATCGCCGAACCGGGCAGGCTCATGCCCAGCGCCTCGGCCATCGAGTTCATGGTCGAGGCCGTACCCATGGTGTTGCAATGCCCCACCGAGGGCGCCGAATCGGCAATGCGTGCCAGGAACTCGGGATAGTCGATCTCGCCGGTGGCGAGGCGCTTGCGCAGCTCCCACACGATGGTGCCGGAGCCGACGCGATCGGCGCCGCGCCAACCATTGAGCATCGGCCCGCCGGAGAGCACGATCGCCGGAATATCGGCGGTGGCCGCCGCCATCAGACAGGCCGGCGTGGTCTTGTCGCAGCCGGTGGTCAGCACCACGCCGTCGAGCGGGTAGCCGTGGAGCACTTCGACCAGACCGAGATAGGCCAGATTACGGTCGAGCGCGGCGGTGGGCCGGCGCACGTTCTCATGGATCGGATGCAGCGGGAATTCGAACGGCACCCCGCCGGCGGCACGGATGCCGGCCTTGACCCGCTCCACCAGCTGGATGTGATGGCGGTTGCATGGCGTCAGATCGGAACCCGACTGGGCGATGCCGATGATCGGCTTGCCGGAGGAGAGTTCTTCCAGCGTGATGCCGTAATTCATGTAGCGCTCGAGACACAACGCGGTGGTGCCAGCATGCTCGGGATTGTCGAACCACCAGCGTGAGCGCAGGCGCTCGGGGGTAATGCGGGATTGGTCACTCATGTGCGGAACTCCAGAAGAACGGCCGATGGCCGGCCCGATATCGGATCGGGCCCGGCATTAAGCTTGGTCTGAAAAAGCGACGAGCGATGGCCAGACAAGGCAAAAATCGGCGAAAAAGCGGAGTTTACGAGGGTGTAAATGAGCATTTTGAGCCGATTTTTAACGCTGTATGGACAAGCGCAGGCATTTTTCAGACAAAGCGTAGATCGGACTACAGTGGTTTCGCCGCCGCATAGCCGCGCTCTTCCTCGCGACTCAGCGTGTTTCGCAGCGGACGCCCCAGTGCCGGCAGTTCGATTTCGTAGCGGTCACCCGGCTCGACCACGATGTCGTCGGCGAAGCTCAACGTGGCGGTACCGAAGAAATGCACGTGCACGTCGCCGGGACGACGGAAATTTCGGTACTTGAAGTGATGATGCTCGAGATTGGCCAGGCTGTGGGCCATGTTGGCCTCGCCGGTCAAGAACGGCTTTTCCCACAGCGTGCGACCGTCGCGCACGATCCGGCTGGTGCCCTCGAGGTTCTCGGGCAATTCGCCGACGAACAGCTCCGGCCCGTAACTGCAGGCACGCAGCTTGGAGTGCGCCAGCCATAGATAGTTGAAGCGCTCGGTGACGTGATCGGAAAACTCGTTGCCGATGGCGTAGCCGACACGCCACGGCGTACCGTCGTCGCCGATGACATAGAGCCCGGCCAGCTCCGGCTCCTCGCCGGCGTCCTGAGCGAAGGCGGGCGACGGAATATCGGCTTCCGGCGCCACCACGCAATCGCCATCGCCCTTGTAGAACCACTCCGGCTGCGGGCCGATTTCGCCAACCTCAGGCTTGCCGGCTTCCACGCCCATGCGGAACATGCGCATCGAGTCGGTCAGTTGACTCTCTTCGACCTGGGTGGCGGCGTGCATGGCCGAACGGGTGTCGGCGCTGCCCAGATGCGTCAGCCCCGTGCCGGTCACCAGGCAGTGCGCCGGATCGGCATGCGTCAACGGCGGCAGCAGCCGTTTCTCGGCGACCAGTTGCGCGTAGTCGAGTCGGGTATCGGTCAACGACGCCGCGACGATCTCGCTCAATGGCTTGCCCTCGGCGATGGCGCGACGGGCAAGCGCGTAGACCCCGCCCTCGCTCGCTACCACGCGAACCTGGCTGCCGCTCGCGGCTGCCTCGTTCCCGGCCTTGCCCTCATCCACCAGGGCAACCGTCAGGCGGTCGTCGTGAAGGCATTGAATCAGGCGCATCGGGTTGTCTCCTTGAAGGATGGATGGGATCAGAGGATGAAAGGGTCCTCTTGCCGGCTTGCCCGCGCAAGGGTGAACCATATGTTGAACATATCACCAATAAGTACAACATAGACTTTCGGAGCAAATACGCTTGCCTCGAATCCGGGTAGGCTGATCTCGTCACCGGCTCGAGCGGCCGATACGCTCGCAATCGCACCAACTCGACCAATGTCTAGCCAACACGAATATTGCACTCAATAGTCATTAACCATAGCGTCATCAGCAAAAAGCGTCGCCAAGTACAACCCATAAGGAAATGCTGAATAAATCGTCGAGCAGGATGAAGCGCAAGGCGCACGGAGCGCAGGAACCGGAGCATATGGGTTATATGTGAGGATTCCGAGCACCGCGCAACGCAGCGATTCGACTGCGCAGACATTTATGCAGTGTTTCCATAACAGGACGACCCAGGAGACACGCCATGTCCACTCCGACAATCAAACGCCATCTGATCGGTCTGCTGGGCGCTGCCCTGCTATTGCCCTTGCCGGCGCTGGCCGATTACCCCGAGAAACCGATCACGCTGATCGTGCCCTGGGCCGCCGGCGGCGGTACCGATGCCACCGCCCGCACCATTGCCACTGCGCTGGAGGACGAATTGGGTCAGACCGTCAACGTGGTCAACCGCACCGGTGGCAGCGGCGTGGTCGGCCACACCGCCATGGCCATGGCCAAGCCGGATGGCTACACCCTGGGCCTGATCACCGGCGAGATCAATATGATGCACTGGCAGGGATTGACCCAGCTGACCTACCGGGACTACACCCCGATCGCGCAGATCAACTACGACTACGCCGGCATTCAGGTCGCCGCCGACGGCCCGTTCGACTCCGTCCAGACTCTGGTCGACAAGATCAGGAGCGAGCCGAAAGGCACCTACAACGCATCGGGGACCGGACAGGGCGGCGTGTGGCATCTGGCGTTCGCCGGTTTCCTGCTCGATCAGGGCATGGAGGCCGATCGCGTCTCGTGGATTCCGAGTCAGGGCGCGGCACCGGCGATGACGGAGATGGCCGCGGGCAGCATCGACATCGTGCCCAGTTCGGTGCCCGAGGGGCGCTCCATGATCGAAGCCGGCAAGGCCAGAAGCCTTGCCATCATGGCACCGGATCGGCTCGACAGCTTTCCCGACGTGCCGACTCTGAAAGAAGCTATCGACAGCGACTATCAAATCGGGGAGTGGCGCGGTATCGCCGGCCCCAAGGGGATGGACCCGGCCATCGTCGAGAAGTTGGAGAGCGCACTCGAAACCGCCTTCAACAGCGACACCTATCAGAACTTCATGGCCAAGCAGGGTTTCGGTACCGAATGGCGTGGCGCCGATGACTTCGGTCAGTTGATGGCTGACCAGGACGAGCGCTTCGGCAAAATCGTCGAGCAGGTCGGCTTGGCCAAGTGAGGCTTTCCCCGAGGGAGCTAGCGCCATGAAGGACTTTCTACTCGGTCTAGCGTTTCTGATCGGCGGCGGCGTGGTGATCGCCGTCGCCCAGACCTACCCGACCATGCCGACACTCGAATTCGGCCCCTCGCTGTTCCCCTCGCTGATTGGCGGGGGAATGGCGATCGGCGGGGCACTGCTGGCGTTGAGCCGCGTGCGCGAGTTGCCGGCGGCGATCCGTGCCGCGGGTGGCGGCCTTTCCGCCTATGACTATCGCGGCCTGCTGATCTCGCTGGTTCCCTGCGGCCTGATCGTCTTCTATATCCTGGCCAGCGAGACGCTTGGTGCGTCGCTGTGCATGGCACTGAGCATGCTGCTGCTGATGCTGATACGAGGTGCGAAGCTGTGGATGTCGCTGGCCGTCGCGATCGTGGTGGCAGCACTGATCTATCTGCTGTTTTCGCGCTATCTACTGATTCCGTTGCCGGAAGGCACCCTTCTTTCCAGCCTTACGCTTGCCTGGTGAACGCTCATGGAACCCTTTCTGCAGGGCCTGGCAATGGTATTCAACGCCCAGACGATGCTGGTCATCGTTGCGGCTGCCATTTTCGGTCTGTTCGTCGGCGCCATTCCCGGGTTGACCGCCACCATGGCGGTGGCATTGCTGGTACCGATCACGTTTTACATGGATTCGACGCCCGCCATCGCGGCGATCGTGGCAACTTCGGCGATGGCGATATTCGCCGGCGACATTCCCGGCACCTATCTCAACATTCCCGGCACGCCGGCCTCCGCCGCCTATGTCGGCGAATCCCACCTGCTGGCCCGCAAGGGGCGCGCCCGCGAGACGCTGGGTACCAATCTGGTGTGCTCGGTGATCGGCGGCCTGTTCGGTACGCTGGTGCTGGTGCTGGTATCGCCGTCGCTGGCGGAAGTGGCGCTGAACTTCAGCTCGTTCGAGTACTTCTGGCTGGCGCTGCTTGGCCTGAGCAGCTCGATCTTCATCGCCATCGGATCGCGTCTCAAGGCCTTTCTATCGCTGACGGTGGGGCTGCTGCTCTCCACCGTGGGACTGGACATGATGAGCGGTGCGCCCCGCTTCACTTTCGGCATTCCCGATCTGATGGCGGGGATCAACTTCATCCCGGTGATGATCGGCATGTTCGCGCTCAACGAGATCATGATGTTCTACGGCTCGCGGAAGGAAACCCGCGACGTCCCGATAACCGCCAAGGACAATGTGTTCCGCCAGGCACCAAGGCACATCCGAACCTACTGGCGCAACATCCTACGCGGTAGTTCCCTGGGCACGCTGATCGGTGCCCTGCCCGGCGCCGGCGCGGACATCGCCGCATGGATCGCCTACGCCCTGGGCAAGAGCCGCTCCAAGCATCGCGAAGCCTACGGCACCGGCCACATCGAAGGCATCATCGATGCCAGCTCGGCCAACAACTCCGGCATCAGTGGCGCCTGGGTGCCGGCACTGGTGTTCGGCATCCCCGGCGACACCATCACCGCGATCGTCATCGGCGTGCTCTACATGAAGGGCATGAACCCCGGCCCGACGATCTTCATGGAGGGCGGTTCCCAGGTTTACGCGCTATTCACGGTGTTCTTCGTCGCCAACCTGATCATGCTGCCGATCGGCTATCTGGCGATTCATGCCTCCAAGATCTTCATTCTGACCCCACGGAAAATCCTGATGCCGGTGATCCTGGCGTTCTGCATCGTCGGCGCCTTCGCCATCAATAATTCGATTACCGATATCTGGATCATGCTGGTCATCGGCCTGGTGGCTTTCGTCCTGGCGCGCAACGACTTTCCGATGGCACCCGCCATTCTGGGCCTGGTGCTCGGCGGCACGCTGGAGAACAGCTTCATGAGTTCGATGCTCAAATCCGGCGGAGACCTGACCAGCTTCTTCAGCCGCCCGATCAGTGCCGCCCTCGGCGCGCTGGTCATCCTGGTCTGGCTGCTGCCGCTGTTCCTGCGCCTGTACCGCCGCCTGCGTCGCCAACCGCAGCCCCAACACAGCCCGAGGTCCTCATGACACGCTATGACGCCGCCACCTTGCGCGAGACGCTGACGACGCTGTTTGCGGAAAATGGCGCCAGCGACGACGTCGCTCGCACCACCGCGCGGATCCTGGTCGAGGGCGATCTGCTCGGCCACCATACCCATGGCGTGAAGCTGGCCAACGGTTATCTGAAGGATCTCACGGCAGGCCACGCCTGCGGCGATCCGGCACGCTTGGAGATCCAGCAGAACAGTCCCGTGGCCGCGCTGTTCGATGGTCACTATCTGTTGGGCCCCTATCTGGTCCAGCGCGCGCTGGATCACTGCCGCGAGGCGGCCGAAACCTTCGGCGTCGGCATCGTCAGTCTCAAGCGTTCGCATCACATTGCTTGCCTGGCCGCCTACCTGCAGCCGCTGGTGGAGGCCAACCTGATTCCGCTGGTCCTGAGTTCCGATCCGGCGGTCGCCTCGGTCGCCCCGTTCGGGGGGCTAGATCGGGTCTATACGCCCAACCCGCTGGCGATCGGCATTCCCGGCCGCGAGCAGCCGATGCTGATCGACGTAAGCATGTCGACCATCACCAACGGCACCGTGGCCAAGACCCGCGCCACCGGCGGCAGGCTGGAACACCCGGCGATTCTCTCCGGCGAAGGCGAACTCAGCGACGATCCCGAGGCCTATTTTGCCGAGCCCGGCGGCAGTATCCTGCCATTGGGGGAGTTGGCCTTCGGCCACAAGGGATTCGCTCTCGGCCTGATGGTCGAGGCACTGACCTCGGCGCTCTCCGGCTTCGGCCGCAAGGACGCCCCCACTGGCTGGGGCGCTTCGGTGATGGTCATGGTGATCGATCCGGCACGTTTCGGCGGCGTGGATGCCTTCCTCGACGAGACCGATCACCTGGCCCGCCGCTGCCTCGATTCCCGCCCCCGCGAAGCGGGCAAGCCGGTACGCCTGCCCGGCCAGTCGGGCCTCGCGCGGCGCCGCGACTATCTCGAAAGAGGAATCCCGCTGCCGCAGGACGTGGTCGAGGCATTGCGTGAAGCCGTGGCAAACTCGTCCCTGGCCGGCAAGGCACCTTTTGCCTGAATGCCGCAGTTCAACAGTTCACTCGACAACCGGGAGTTCGCTTTACCCATGGCTCTATTCGATGGTCTATCCGAAGACTTATCCTGTCTCCCCGAAGACGCCGGCCACGCTCTGCTGGTAGGCCGCGTGTGGCTGGCCAGCGACGATGGCCGCGCCGGCCCGGCCATCGTCGCCGTGCGCGGCGACACGCTGGTGGATATCTCCCGCCACGTGGCGACCATGGCCGATCTGCTGGAGCGCGACGACGCTGCCTGGCTGGTGCGCGAGGCTCCCGCCACGGAGATCGGCAGCCTGGAACGAATTCTCGACAACAGCCAGCGGCAGACTCCGGTCACGCCCTATCTGCTGGCTCCCTGCGATGTCCAGGCGATCAAGGCCTGCGGCGTGACCTTTGCGGTCAGCCTGCTGGAGCGCGTGATCGAGGAGCAGGCCGGCGGCGATCTCAATCGAGCCAATGCGTTGCGTCAGGAGATTCAATCGCTCATTGGCGGCGACCTGTCGCGGATCAAGCCCGGTTCGGAGGAAGCGCTGGCGCTCAAGGCGGAGCTTCAGGCACGCGGCGGCTGGTCGCAGTACATGGAAGTGGGCATCGGCCCCGACGCCGAGGTGTTCTCCAAGGCACAGCCGCTCTCCGCGGTCGGCCATGGCGCGCGCGTGGGGCTGCATCCTGCCTCGCAATGGAACAATCCGGAGCCGGAAATCGTGCTGGCGGTGGACGCCCAGGGCCAGGTACGCGGCGCGACACTCGGCAACGACGTCAACCTGCGCGATATCGAAGGCCGCAGCGCCCTGCTGCTGGGCAAGGCCAAGGACAACAATGCCTCCTGCTCGATCGGCCCCTTCATTCGTCTGTTCGACGAACACTTCTCCATCGACGACGTGCGCAACGCCAAGGTCTCGCTGCGCATCGAAGGCGAGGACGACGACTTCGTACTCGAAGGCGAGAGCAACATGCGCGAGATCAGTCGCGACCCGCTCGAACTGGTGGCCCAGACCCACGGCGCACACCACCAGTATCCCGACGGCTTCATGCTGTTCCTCGGCACCATGTTCTCGCCGATCCAGGATCGCGACGGCGCAGGCCAGGGCTTTACCCACCATATCGGCGACCGCGTCACCATCTCGACGCCTAGGCTGGGCCGGCTGAGCAATGTCGTCGACCGCAGCGACCGCCTGCCGCCATGGACCTTCGGCATCCGCGCGCTACTCGCGCACCTCGGCGCCCGCTGAAGCGCAATGGATTCACTGGATTGGATTCGCTGAATGCGGGTACGCATCGCCGTCGGTGATCCGACGGCGATACCTTCCCGTCAGGCATCAATACCGAAACTCAGGGGGGCGTTTACAAAATAGGCGAACGAAGGCAAGACAAGGCGAAATCGGTCGAACAGGCGCAGTTTACAGGTAGTAAATGAGCATTGTGAGAATGATTTCAACGCTGTATTGCCGAGTGCAGCCCTTTTGTAGGCGCCCTCTCAAGCATCGTGGCGCATCAGTAATACATCGATGAATGCCTGAACCACGTCGGAAGGCTCCTCTCCTTTTCTCGTCAGCACGCCGTAGTAACCCAAGGGCTCGCCGATCACCAGTGGCAATGCGGTGAAGGTTCCGGCAGAAATGGCCGTTGTCAGCACAGAAGTCGGCAACAGTGCAATCATGTCCGACGAACTGACCATTTGCAGGGTCGTCTGCGTCGAGGTCGTCTCGACGACATTGCGTGGAGAAGGGACGCCGGCTTCGGCCAATGCCACCTCGAACAGTCCCCGCATGGGACTGCTCATTGGGTGAAGAATCCATGGCCAATGCACCACCTCGCCAAGACTCGGCGGTCGACCACATAGTGGGTGGTTTGCACGCACCACGATGGAAACCGGCTCCGCCTGCAAGGGCAGAAAATCGAACAGGTGATGTTGCGCGTGGTCGGTGAAACGACCGATGACCACGTCGAGTTGCTTGTACTCGAGATCGACCAACAAGCGATCGCTGGAATTCTCGAAGAGGCTGACCGCCAGCTGTGGGCGCCGGTTTTTGATCGCGGTGATCGCCCGAGGCAGCAATACCGGCGCCGCCCCGGGAACGGCACCGATGGCCAATTTGCCATGCCCCCCTTCACGCAGGGAAACCAGGTCATCGATCAGGCGATCGGTATCGTTCAGGATGCTACGCGCATAACGCACCAACAAGCGTCCCGACTCGGTAATTTCCATGCTCCGTGGCTGACGTGAAAACAGAGTCATGCCGAAAAAGTTTTCGACATCCTTCAGCATCTTGCTGGCGGCCGGCTGGCTCATGTTCATGTGGCGCGCCGTGGCATGAAGGTTACGACTTTCGTCCAACGTAACCAGCAATACGAGGTGCTTTATACGCAACCAACTCTTGATATGTATTCGACTATCGTTGGACATAGCTATCTCGATCTTATGCTTTAGTCAAAAAGAATAACTATCGGTTATCAAGCTTGCAAAAAAAACGATTGGCACCCAAGAAATACATTCAATTAGGCTACGAAAGCTTTCGGAATATCGCTGAATATTCCAAGACTCCGGCATTGAAATCCTTGAAAAACGAAAAGCCAGCCAGCTAATCGTCTCCTTGCAATGGACTGGAAAATCCAGGTCGTTTCATTAGTAAAAATTCGTCATTAGCCGAGGAAACAGGTCAACATGCCCAGGATTCAAAGTGTCGAAGCCCAGGACATCCGCTTCCCGACTTCCCGTCAGCTCGATGGCTCGGATGCGATGAATGCCGCTCCCGACTACTCGGCGACCTATGTCACGCTGCGGACCGACACCGGCGATGCGCTGAGCGGACACGGGCTCAGCTTTACCATCGGCCGCGGCAATGAAATCTGCGTGGCAGCCGTGAATTCCCTGGCCTCCCGCCTGGAAGGCCGCACGCTCGAAGAGATTATCGCCGACATGGGAGCATTCTGGCGCGACCTGACCAGCGGCGATAGCCAGCTACGCTGGTTGGGGCCGGAGAAGGGCGTCATCCATCTGGCCTGCTCGGCGATGATCAATGCGGTGTGGGATCTCTGGGCCAAGCACGAAGGCAAACCGGTGTGGAAGCTGTTGGCGGACATGACGCCGGAAGCGTTGGTCCAGTGCCTCGACTTTCGTTTCGTCACCGACGCGCTGACACCCGCGGAGGCCATCGCCCTGCTCAAGCGCCAGCAAGCCGGGAAGGCGGAGCGCGAGGCGATCCTGCGCCAGCAGGGTTATCCCGGCTACACCACCTCGGCCGGCTGGCTCGGTTATTCGGAAGACAAGATGCGCCAGCTCTGCCGCGAGGCGCTGGATGAGGGCTGGCAGCACTTCAAGCAGAAGGTCGGCGGCGATATCGAGGAGGACCGTCGCCGCGCGCGAATCCTGCGCGAGGAGATCGGCGAATCCCGGGTGTTGATGATGGACGCCAACCAGATGTGGGACGTCGACGAAGCGATCGTCAACATGCGCCGTCTGGCCGAGTTCAACCCGCACTGGATCGAGGAGCCCACCAGCCCCGACGACATCCTCGGCCACGCCGAGATCCGCCGCCGCCTCGCCCCCATCGCGGTCGCCACCGGCGAGCACTGTCACAACCGGGTGATGTTCAAGCAACTGTTCCAGGCCGGCGCGCTCGACTACTGCCAGTTGGATGCCGCCAGGCTCGGCGGGCTCAACGAAGTGATCGTCGTCTTGCTGCTGGCCGCCAAGTACGGCATCCCCGTCTGCCCGCATGGCGGCGGCGTCGGCCTGTGCGAATACACCCAGCATATTTCGATGTTCGACTACATCGCCGTTTCCGGGTCGATGGAAGATCGCCTGCTGGAGTATGTCGATCATCTGCACGAGCATTTCCTCGATCCGGTCAGGATTCGTCAGGGCCGCTACCTGGTGCCCGACGCACCCGGCTATGGCGTCAGCATGAAACCGGATTCTCTCACCGCCCACCGCTTTCCCGACGGCAGCGCCTGGCAATAGGTGCCGTCACCGAGCAACGACGTCGCCGCGACGAGCGACGCCAATGCAACAGCGACACGCCAACCATATTCAGGAGTCGATGATGAAAACAACCATGCTCTCCTCCCCTCGCAAGGGAATCCGCCCCTTCGCCGCGTTGATGACGGCGGCGGTAATGACCATGACCGCCCTGCCGGCGATGGCCGCCACCGAGATGCCGCCGCTGCCCGAGGTCAAGGGTGGCGTCGTCGAAGGTGACGGCAACGACTACAACCTGAAGTTCAGTATCGGGTTGACGCAATCCAGCGCTCAATATCGCGGGCTGGAATACTTCAAGGAGATCGTCGAGCAGCGTAGCGACGGCCATATCCACGTGGAGCTGTTCCACAGCGCCCAGCTCGGCGACGACCTGCAGGCGGTCAGCGCGCTGCAGGCCGGCACGCTGGAGATGACCGCACCCTCGACCTCACCGCTGGTCAACATGTTCCCGCAGTTCGCCGTGTTCGATCTGCCGTTTCTGTTCCCGACGCCGGAAGTCGCCGACAAGGTGCTCGATGGCGAGATCGGCGATCGCATGTTGAAGGAGGCCACGACCAACGGGCTGGTCGCCATCGGCTGGGCCGAAAACGGTTATCGCCAGTTGACCGACAGCAAGGGTGCGGTCTCGAGCCCCAACGACCTCGACGGACTGAAGATCCGTACGATGCAGAATCCCATCCACCTGGATATCTGGCGTACTTTGGGCGCCAACCCCACGCCGATGTCCTTCGCCGAGCTGTTCACCGCGCTGGAGCAGGGTGTCGTCGACGGCCAGGAGAATCCCTGGATCACGATTCAGTCCTCGCGCTTCAACGAGGTGCAGCCATACGCCACGGAAACCAATCACGTCTATACCCCGTTCATCACGCTGGTGTCCGAGCGCTTCTGGAATCGCCTGCCGGAAGGCTATCAGCAGTTGCTGGTCGAGGCCGCCAAGCAGATGGGCACCTACGAGCGCCAGGTCAGCCGTACCCTCAACGACCAGATCAAGCAGGAGCTGAAGGACGAGGGCATGCAGATCACCGAGCTTTCCCCGGAGCAGGTCAAGGCCTTCCAGGACAAGCTGGCGCCGGTTTACGACGAGTGGCGTGACAAGATCGGCGGCGATCTGATCGACAGCATCCGCGCCGAAGCCGCCAGCGCTTCCGAATAATTCCCTGAACGCCGCCGGCGCTGCGTGCCGGCGGCCACGTCGTGTCATTACGGAGGTCACGATGCGTGCTGACTCGCCCACCGCCCGGGGTCTTCTCGGCTGGCTCAAGCTGACGCTGGAAATCGCCGCGGGCATTCTCGTGCTGGGAGTCGTCTTCTGCGTCACGGCCAACGTCTTCGGCCGCTTCGTGCTCAACGACTCCTATACCTGGGCCGAGGAGATGTCCCGGGTACTGTTCATCTGGCTGGTGTTGCTGGGCGCCGGCGTCGGCAGCCTCGGCAACGAACACGTCGCGGTGACGTTCTTTCGCGACATTGCGCCCACTCCGCTGCGCTTCGCGGCGAGCCTGCTGACCATCGCCGTCGTTTACATCGTCTGTATCTGCATTCTGCTCGCGTTCAAGGATCTGGTGTCCGGCTACGTCAGTGCGACTCCCATGCTGGGGATTCCCCAGACCTATCTCTACAGCGCCATGCCGGTGATGGCGATTCTCACGCTGATAGCCAACAGCGTGGCGCTGGTCTCCCTGTTGCGGAGGAAGACGGCATGATTCTCTGGAGCATCCTGATCGGGCTGGCGATCTGTATCGTCATCGGCATGCCGATCTCCTTCGGCCTGGCGGCCATCAGCCTGTTCATCTTCTTCGAGTCCGACTATGCCCTCTCGCCGCTGGTGGCGCAGGCGGTCAACGGCCTGGACTCCTTTCCGCTACTGGCGATTCCGCTGTTCATTCTGGTCGGCGAGGTCATGAGCGCAGGCGGCATCGCCACCCGACTGGTGCGCCTGGCCAGCGCCCTGGTGGGCTTCATGGCCGGCGGACTGGGCCAGGTGGCGGTGTTGACCTCGATGTTCTTCGGCGGCATCAGCGGTTCCGCGGTGGCCGACGCCTCCGCCGTCGGCAGCATGATGATCGAACCGATGAGGCGTCATCGCTACACCGGGCCGCTGGCCACCGCCATCGTGGTCGCCGCCTCGGTGGTCGGCATCATCATTCCGCCGTCGATCCCGATGATCCTGTTCGGCGTGGTGACCAGTACCTCGATCTCGCAACTGTTCATGGCGGGGATCGTGCCGGGCATCCTGATCACCCTGGGGCTGGCGATCACGACCTATGTCCAGTCGCGCAAGAACGGACGCGGACAGCCCTTCTCGTTTCCCGAGCTGGCCAGCGCACTGAAGGAGGCGTCGCTGGCCCTGCTGCTGCCGATCATCATCGTCGGCGGTATTCTGTCGGGCATCTTCACACCCACGGAGAGCGCCGCGATCGCCCTGGTCTACGCCTGCGTGGTGTCGTTCTTCGTCTACCGCAGCCTGACCCTGGCGCGTTTCTTCCAGCTGTGTATCACCACCGGCAAGCTGACCGGCGTGGTGCTGCTGTTGCTGGCTTTCGCCAGCGTGCTGGCCTGGCTGTTGACCGCCAACATGATCCCCCAGCAGCTGGTGGTGAGCCTATCGGCAGTGACCGAGAACAAGTTCCTGCTGCTCCTGCTGCTGTCGGCGTTCCTGCTGGTCGTCGGCTTCTTCATGGATCTGACGCCGGCGATGGTGATCCTGGCGCCACTGATGACACCGGTGGTGGTCAAGCTCGGCATCGACCCGGTCTACTTCGGCGTGCTGATGTCGTTCATTCTCGGCATCGGTCTGATCACGCCCCCGGTGGGCACCGTGTTGTATGTCGGTTGCGGCGTCGGCAAGGTCGGCATGGAAAGCCTGGTGAAGAGCCTGCTGCCCTTCTACTTCACCCTGCTGGCGCTGCTGGTGCTGTTTCTGGTCTTTCCCGGCCTGGTGCTGTGGTTCCGCTGACAACCGACTTTTGAGAGTGAACCATGATTCCATCCGATACCCTCATCGACGATCTGCGCGGGATGCTAGGCGACCATGGCGTGCTGACCGACCCGGGCGACATGGCGCGCTATCGCACCGACTGGGCGGGACACGCCGGCGGCATGCCGCTGGCCGTCGTCAGGCCCGGCACCACCGACCAGGTCGCCGATGTCGTGAGCTACTGCCATCGCCACGACGTGCCGCTGGTCCCGCAGGGCGGACACAGCGGACTGGTCGACGGCGCCCTGCCGAGCACCGAGTTCCCCGAATTGGTCGTCAGCCTCGAACGCATGAATGGCGTACGCGAGCTCGATCCGATCAATTTCACCATGAGCGTCGACGCCGGCTGCGTGCTCCAGACGATCAAGGACACCGCCGAGGAAGCCGATTGCTATTTTCCGCTGGCGCTGGGCGCGCAGGGCAGTTGCCAGATCGGCGGCAACGTTTCGACCAACGCCGGCGGCCTCAACGTGCTGCGCTACGGTATGACCCGGCAGTTGGTACTGGGGCTCGAGGTGGTGTTGCCGGACGGGCGCATCTATCACGGCATGCGCACGCTGCACAAGAACAATACCGGTTACGACCTCAAGCAACTGTTCATCGGCGCCGAGGGCACGCTGGGGATCGTCACCGGCGTGGTGCTCAAGCTGTTTCCCCGTCCGCAGGTCAGCCGCACCGCCCTGCTCGGCTGCGCCGATATCGATGCCGTGCTCAAACTCTATGCGCTGGCGCGGCGCTGCTGCTGCGACCTGCTGACCGCCTTCGAACTGATCCCGCGGCGCTGCCTGGAACTCGCCCTCGGTGCCGCGCCCGATCTGCAGGACCCACTGGATGACGCGCATCCGACCTATGTACTGCTGGAAGTTGCCGCCAGCGGCCCGGCCGATCTCGATGGCATGATCGAGACGCTGTTCGAGCGCGGCCTCGAGGCGGGATGGCTGGCCGATGGGGTCCTCGCCACCAGCGAGACCCAGGCGCAACAACTCTGGCTCATTCGCGAGGCGATGCTGGAGGGCCAGCGCCGTACCGGCGAGCATCTGCGCACGGACGTGTCGCTGGCGATCTCGGCGTTGCCGGCGTTTCACGAGGCCGCCAGCCGGGCGATTCTCGAAGCCTGCCCGGAGGCCACGATCATCGCCTACGGCCACGTCGGCGACGGCAATCTGCACTTCAACGTGCTACCGCCGTCTTCGCTGCCGGAGAGCGACAGGTCGGCACTGCTCCACGATCTTGAATCACGCCTGTTCGACGTCGTCGACGAGTTCGATGGCAGCATCAGTGCCGAACACGGTATCGGACGCCTGAAGCAGGAAGCGTTTCTGGAAAATCTCTCGGCGCCGGAATATGACCTCATGCGAGGTCTCAAACACCTTCTGGACCCCCGCGCGTTGCTCTCCGCCGGGCGCATCCTGCCGTCGCCCAATCGCTAAACGCCGGCTGTCGGGCAGCTAGCGGCAGCCATAGCCACCGACGAGAACGACTCATGAACCACAATCAACGCATCGGCGTCATCGGCACCGGCATCATGGGAGCCCCCATGGCCCGTCGCCTGGCCGCGGCGGGCTACGCCGTTCGCGCCTGGAACCGCAGCCGCGACAAACTCACACCGCTCGTCGCAAATGGCGTCACCGCCGTGGATGCCCCGCTGGAGGTCGCTGGCGCCGATACCGTCATCGTCATGCTGAGCGCCGGCCCGGTCTGCGACGAGATCCTGCTCGGCGAGCGCGGCCTGATCGCGGCCATGAAGCCGGGCAGCACACTGATCGTCATGAGCTCGATCCCGGTGGCGACGGCACGCCGCCACGCCGATGCGGCCAGCGCCCGCGGGATCGGCTATCTCGATGCGCCGGTCTCCGGCGGCGAGCGTGGCGCGATCGACGGCACCCTGGCGATCATGGTCGGCGGCGAGGCGGAGACTTTCGAACGCGCCCGCGAGTTGCTTTCGCATCTCGGACGACCGACCCATGTCGGCCCCGCCGGCTGCGGCGAGCTCGCCAAGCTGGCCAATCAGATGATCGTCGCCAACACCATCGCCACCGTGGCCGAGGCGCTATTGCTGGCCGAGCGTGGCGGCGCCGATCCGGCCCAGGTGCGTCAGGCGTTGCGGGGTGGCTTCGCCGACTCGACGATTCTCGAGATCCACGGCAGGCGCATGCTGGAAGAGGACTTCGCTCCGGGCGGGCCGGCCAAGTGGCAGTACAAGGATACCCAGACCGCGCTCGCGGAAGCGGAGGAGCTAGGCCTGGATCTTCCGGTGAGTCGTCAGGCCGATGCGCTGTTCGGCGACATGCTCGAGCACGGCGATGGCGACCTGGACCACAGCGGCCTGATTCGCGAGTTGCGCCGCCGGAACGGGCTGACAAAGGCATAGGCCCGATTCAGCGCTGGCTCAACCAGCGCAGGTAGTCGGGAACGCGAATCTCGCCGTCGCGGTGAAAATTCGCCAATCTCGCCTGTACCAGCGATTCCGAACACTGCAAGTGATCGAACAGCGCGGCGCTGGCGGCATCGGGGCGGCGCGCGAGTATCGCCTCGAAGACCTGGCGATGGGCGGCGAAAAACGGATCTTCCGGAGGCAGCGCGATCTCGCCCCCGAGCAGGTGCTTGCTGATCAGCAGGATCGGCCGGGTCCGCTGCAGCATCGACAACACCTCGTCATTGCCGCCGTGGGCCAGCGCGTCGTGGTGGAGATCGTTTTCCAGAACATCGAGCTGTGACGGCACGATATCGGGATAGCGCGCCTCGGCCCGTTCGAGCCGGGCCAGATAGCGTTCGACGGTGGCAACGCCAAGCCGCTCGCAGGCCTTGCCGATCATGAATGGTTCGAGCTGCCGTCGAGCCTCGTAGAGCTGATGCAGGCGGGCGGCGTCCAACGGCACGACGTTCCAGCTCGAGTACTTGATCTTGACGACCACGCCCAGCGATTGTAGCTGCAGCAGAATACGGTGGGTCACGCTGCGGCTGACATCGAGCGTCTTGGATAGCTTGAGTTCGTTGAGTTCGAGCCGCCCTTTCATCGAACACAGCACGACATCGTGCTCGACCTGTTCGGCCAGCTCGCGCCAGGACTCGGTGCGCTCGACCGACGCACGACCGCCGGCGGCCCGAAAGTCGGCCGCGGTCAGCGAGCGCCGCACGATTTTCCCCGGGCCGCGCCCCACCAGATAACCGCGCCCTTCGAAACGACTCACGACCCCTTCCCGGTGCAGGCGCCCCAGGGTCTGGCGCACCGGCGAGCGGCTCATGCCGAAAATCTCGGCGATGTTGCCCTCCAGCAGGACCAGCCCCGGTTCCAGGTGGCCGTTGGTCATACTGCGCAACAACGCATCGTAGAGTTGATCCTTGAGCGTCCTGGCCATCAAACCTCGCTCCTACCGACAATCCGGATCCCACGCGGCGTGGCACGATTCAGCGGTAATGAGTATTGCACACAAAGGTCAGCCACGGCTGCCCGACCAAGGCCGCAGGTGATCACCGACACTTTGCAGAACGCCCGGACAATAAAAAAAACGCCGCCCACACGAGGTGGGCGGCGTCGGGTCACGGCGAACGTCGGATCAGGCGCGAGAGCGGCGCATCGGGCTGTCGCCATCGTTGCGGCGACGCGGTGCACGCTCCGGCGCGCCCTGGTCCTCGGCGATCTCCAGTGGCCGGCCGGCAACGCGAGCACGCGCCATCTTGGCCAGAATGCTCGACGGCAAACTGCTCGGCAGCTCGACCACCGAGAAGGCGTTACGGATGTCGATGCGACCGATCCGGCCACCTTCGATGCCCCCTTCGTTGGCCAGTGCGCCGACCAGTTGGCCCGGCTTGACGCCGTCCTTGTGGCCGACCGAGACGCGATAGCGGGTCATGCCTTCGCGAGGGGCGCTGTCACGGCGACGCGGGCCGCGTTCGCGATTGCCGTCGCGGCCGCCGTCACGTCCACTGTCGCGACGCGAAGGCGCGCTGGTGATTCGCCCGATGGGAGCTTCGCCGGCACGGGCCAGCGTTGCCAACGCTGCAGCCAGATCGACGGGATCGTGACCCTCGTCCACCAGCTTCTCGATCAAGCCGCGCTGCTGATCGGTGCCGGCTTCGAGCATCTCGAGCAGACGCGCGCTGAAACGCTCGTCGCGGTGGGCACGGATGGCGGCTTCATCGGGCAGCGGCATTTCGCCCATCGGCTGGCCGGTGGCCTGCTCGACCCAACGAATCTTGCGCGTCTCACGACCGCCGGCAAAGGTGATCGCCACGCCATCGCGGCCCGCGCGCCCGGTACGGCCGATACGGTGGATATAGGCTTCCGAGTCCTGGGGCAGATCGTAGTTGATCACGTGGGTAATGCGCGGCACGTCGAGGCCGCGCGCGGCGACGTCGGTGGCGACGAGCACGTCGACCTTGCCGCGCTTGAGCCGGGTCACGGTACGCTCACGCAGGCTCTGGTCGAGGTCGCCGGACAGTCCGGCGGCGTTGACGCCGCGCGCGGTCAGCTGTTCGACCAGCGTGGTACAGGCGGCACGCGTCCGCACGAAGACGATGGCGGCGTCCACCGGCTCGACTTCGAGAATTCGCGCCAGCGCTTCGAGCTTGCTCGGGCCTTCGACGCGGACCACGCGCTGCTCGATGTTCTCGCCGGTGCTGACCTTGGATTCGATCGCGACCTTGACCGGATCGACCAGGTAGCGGTTGACGATGCGTTCGATCTCGCTCGGCAGCGTCGCCGAGAAGAACACACGCTGGGCGTCGCTGGGCGTGTCGGAAACCACGCGCTTGACGTCGTCGATGAAGCCCATGCGCAGCATCTCATCGGCTTCGTCGAGCACCAGCGCGGAGAGGCCGTCGAGCTTGAGGCTGCCACGATCGAGGTGATCGATGATGCGTCCCGGCGTACCGACGACGACCTGAGCGCCGCGCTTGAGCGCGGTGAGCTGCTCGCGATAGTCCTGGCCACCGCACAGCGTGGCGATTTCCAGACCTTTCAGATTCTGGCCGTATTTGGAGAACGAGACGGCCACCTGCTGGGCCAGTTCACGGGTCGGGGCCAATACCAGCACCTGCGGCTCGCGACGGCTCAGCTCGAGGCGGGTCAGCAGCGGCAGCGCGAAGGCCGCGGTCTTGCCGGTACCGGTCTGGGCCTGGCCCAGCATGTCGCGGCCTTCGAGCAGCGCGGGGATGGTTTGCGCCTGAATCGGCGAGGGAGTCTCATAGCCCAGGGTATCGAGGGCCGTCAGTACTTCCGGCAATAGTGCCAGATCGCCAAAGCTTGGCGTCGCAACTACAGTCGAGGTCATTTCACACCTTGGAGTGGCCGGCGGGGGCCGGCGAAAATGTCATGGCATCGATGGCATTCGGCCCAATCGACACCGGTCGCACCTGGCATTGCGCCAATCACGCGGCGGCTTCCGCAGCAGCAATGGCGTATGTGGCGACCTTGATGCGCCCGGTTGCATGAAACATCAACCGTTGAAAGCGCTCCATCGTTGCATCCGGACGCAGAAGTCGGCTTGCGCCGTGCGTCATTCACGAGATACGTCCGGTAGTGGCATCGACTCACGGGTCGATGGCGTGATTTGCAGACATATCGGCAGGATGGTGGGGTCAACACATGCGAGGAAACGCAACTATACCATCGGCGAATGCTTTTCTCCACCCAAAACGTAAAATTCCGACACGTGTGCCGAGACTGCGATCGACGTACACTGAAAGTCCTTTTTGCCGAGACGACCGCATGCCAACGCTCTGGATCGATGCCGATGCCTGCCCCCGCGCCGCACGCGAGATCATCGTCCGCGCCGCCGAGCGCACCCGAACCCGAACCTGGATGGTCGCCAACCATGCCCTGCCCCTGCCGCCTTCGGCCTGGGTAAAATCGCGCGCCGTCGCGCACGGCTTCGACGCCGCCGACGATGCGATCGTCGAAGCCGTCGAGACCGGTGACCTGGTCGTCACCAGCGACCTGCCGCTGGCCCAGGCGGTGATCGCGCGTGGCGCGGACGTCATGACCACGCGCGGCGAGCGGCTGACGGGCGACAACATTCGCGCTCGGGTCCAGATGCGCGACTTCATGGAGACGCTACGCGCCAGTGGCGAGCAGACACGCGGCCCCAACGCGTACAGCGACGGCGACCGTCGCGAATTCGCCAACGCCCTGGATAGCTGGCTGCGGCGCCATACCTGAGCCCTAGGGGCTGTTCAGTCGCGTTGTCGCACGCCCCGCCCTGTCAGGCGCTCGCGGTCATGGCTGCGCTCGAGATCCAGCACCGGCCCCAGCGGCACGATCCGGGTCGGATTGATCGTCGGATGGCTATAGTAGTAGTGGCGCTTGATGTGGTCGAAATCGACCGTCTCGCCAATACCCGGCCATTGGTAGAGCTCGCGCAGATAGTTCGACAGGTTCGGGTAGTCGACGATTCGTTGGCGGTTGCATTTGAAATGGCCGTGATAAACCGGATCGAATCGCACCAGCGTCGTAAACAATCGGATATCGGCCTCGGTCAGCCACTCGCCGGCCAGATAGCGTTGCCTGTCCAGGCGTTGTTCCAGGCGATCGAGGCACTCGTACAGCGCCCGGAAGTGTTTCTCGTAGACCGCCTGCTCGGTGGCAAAGCCGGTCTTGTAGACCCCGTTGTTGAGGTTGTCGTAGACGTCGGCATTGACGGTATCGATGGCCTCGCGCAGATCCTCGGGATAGAAGTCGAGCCGGTTACCGGTGAGATCGTCGAAGGCCGAGTTGAGCATGCGCACGAGTTCAGCGGACTCGTTGTTGAGGATTCGCTCCTCGCGCTTGTCCCACAGTGCCGGCACCGTAACGCGACCGGTGTAATGCGGATCGGTCAGCGTGTACAGCTGATGATGGTACTCGACGCCATTGAGCGGATCTCCGCTCGAGCCCTCTTCGACGTGATAGGACCAGCCCTGATCCAGCATCAGCGGGCTGGTATGCGACACGCCGATCAGCGACTCCAACCCCTTGAGCTTGCGCATGATCAATGTCCGATGCGCCCATGGGCAGGCCAGCGAGACATAGAGATGAAAGCGGTCGGCCTCCGCGGCCACGCCGGGCTGCCCATCAGGGCCTTCGATGCCGCCTGGCGTTACCCAATCGCGCAGCTTGGCCGATTCACGCACGAACTCGCCGCCATGACTCTTGGTGTCATACCATTCGTCTTGCCATTTACCATCGATCAACAGGCCCATCAGGCTCTCTCCCCTATTGGTTCGTGTCCCAAGGATAGGGAGTCAGCGCAAGATATCGAGCGGATTGTCTCGACTCATTCGTTCGGATGCATCGAAAGCTCCCCGCCTGTGGCGCGCCCCGCGCGGCAGGTCGAAGCCGTGGCATCGATCAACGCCTGTGCCAGCGCCAGGGTCGCCGGGCCGGCGGCATCGATGTCGCGGTGAATGATCTGTAACGACGCGTGCCGGATCCCGCCGACTCTCAGCGGCAAGACCTTCACGCGGCCACTGTCGAGCGCCGCTTGAATGCGGGTCTGGGGCACCCAGGCGAAGCCGAGGCCACGCTCGAGCATATCGATGGAAGTGGAGAGATGGCTGAGCGTCCAGCGCTGTTCCGCCTTGAGCCAACCGGCGTCCAGCCGATGACGTACCGCCGAGTCGCGAATGACCAGTTGTCGATGACGTTCGAGGTCGCGCAGATCCAGTTCGCGCCCCAACCGATGCAACGGATGATCCGGGTGAGCAACGGCGATAAAAGGCACGTCGACCAGCGGCTGGCCGAGAAAGCCCTGTGCACTGAAACTGGAAATGATCAGATCCGCCCGGGACTCGTACAACATTTCGACGGCACCGTTGAGCACCGTTTCATGCAACTGCACTCGGACGTGGGGAAAGGTTTCCGAAAATCGCATCAATGCATCGGCCAGGGCGTCGCATGGAAAAACCTGGTCGACGGCCAGCGTGACTTCGGCCTCCAGACCGCCCGCGAGATGTTCCGCCACCTCTTCCAGCAGGGCCGCATTCTCGATCAATTGGCGCGCACGCCGCAGCAACATGGAGCCCGCTTCGGTCAGGATGACCTGGCGCCCCTGGGGTTCGAAGAGCTGGACCCCAAGTTGTTCCTCGATCTTGTGGATGGCATGGTTGAGCGTCGATGGGCTCTTGTGTATTACCTCGGCCGCCTTGGCAAACCCGCCGTGATCGGCTACCGCAGCCAGCATTTGCCATTGCAGCAGGGTCACTTTCGCCACGATTCCCTCCTGGTTATCGGCCCATGTTCGCGATTAGTCGGAATCAAGCGATCCTTCTGCTCATATTACCGCGTGGCTTTCGATAAAGAACCATGGCCTGCCAAGGCTTACACCAGGTCATGGCTTCAATCCGATCTCTTGTTCGAAATGGCAACGAGGCGCCGGGAAAACGATACAAGGGGTTTACGTGACGATATAACCGGATAAACGGCCGCTTTTTTCCGCACCATGCAAGAACATGTCTGAAGTGGACCCCA
>NZ_PZJU01000058.1 GCF_003206715.1 Salinicola peritrichatus
GTCGAACTCGGGGGCCCGGCAGCGGGCTGCGGGTGTACCTGTGCCGCGAACCTGTCGATATGCGCAAGCAGATCGATGGGTTGGCGCTGCTGGTTCAGGAAGCGATGGCGCTCGATCCTTTCGCGGCGGCGGTGTTCGTCTTCGGCAATCGCCAGCGCGACAAGGTGAAGCTGCTCTACTGGGAGCGCAACGGCTTCGTGGTCTGGTACAAGCGCCTAGAGCGCGAGCGATTCCAATGGCCAAAGCGGCTGGAGGGCGACACCGTCACGCTCTCCGGACAGGAACTCAATTGGCTGCTGGATGGCTACGACCTCGATGCGATGACGCCGCACCAGACATTATCACTGCAATCCGTCGGCTGACCCCTCGCCGAAGACGCGCCATGCCGGTATCCTGCCGGCATGACTTCCGCCACTTCCTCATCAACCGATGCGATCTCTCGACTGCAGCAGCAGGTGCAGTCGCAGCAGCACGAGATCGATCGCATGCATCGTCTGATGGCGCGAAAGGAAGCGCAGTGGGAAGCCACCAAGGCAGCGCTCTTCGAACAGTTCCGCCTGGCTATCGAACGTCAGTTCGGTCCCTCCACCGAGAAGTACCGCGTCGAGCAGGCCGATCTGCTGATCAATGAAGCCGAAGCGGCGGTGGACGAAGAAGGCGCCGATGAGGATGGCGCGTCGTCGATTGACGATGAGAGCACCATCGATAACCCGTCAGACGTCGATGATACGCCTTCCAGACGCCGTACTCGCGGCGGCCGGATCGCCCTACCGCCAGAACTGCCGCGCGTCGAGGTCGTTCACGAGCTTCCCGAGGACGCCCGTCACTGCCAGGAAGACGGCAGCGAACTCCGCGTGATCGGCGAGGAAATCAGCGAAGAACTGCACGTGGTGCCGGCTCGGGTCGAGGTGATCCGTCATATCCGACCGAAGTATGCCTGCCCGCGTTGCGAGAACGGGGTCAGCATCGCCCCGGCCCCGCCGAAGCTGCTGCCGAAAAGCAACGCCAGTGCGACGCTGCTGGCCTATATCGCCACCGCCAAGTATCAGGATGCGCTGCCGCTGCACCGCCAGAGCGGCATCTTCGCCCGCCACGGTATCGAGATCCCGCGCAACACCCTGGCACGCTGGATGGTGCAGGCAGGAGAACGCCTGATACCGCTGATCGAGACGCTGCGCGAGCACCTGCGGCAGGCCCCGCTGATCCACATGGACGAGACCCCGCTACAGGTCAACGCCGAAGCGGATCGACCCGCGAGCTCGAGTTCCTACATGTGGGTCCAGCGCGGCGGGCCACCCGGCGAACAGATCGTGCTTTACCACTATGCCCCCAGCCGCGGCGGTCAGGTGCCCGTCGCGCTGCTGCAAGACTTCACCGGATGCCTGCTCACCGATGGCTATAGCGGCTATGGCGATGTCGTGCGTCGCAACGACATCACCCATGCCGGCTGCTGGGCGCATGCGCGGCGCAAGTTCGTCGACGCCCAGAAGGCCCAACCCAAGGGCAAGACCGGCAAGGCCGCCTGGTTCCTCGGTAATCCCCCCATTTTTAGAGGGCTTCAAAAGTAGAGCTCAGGCCACAGCGGCCAGTTTCTGTTGTGGCGTAACGCCCCCGAGGGCCATGTTGGGCCGTTCGTTATTGTAGGTCCATAGCCACTGCGTGGCATATTCCTGAACCTCCTCAATGGAGTCGAACAGGTATTGGGCCAGCCAGTCGTAGCGCACGGTGCGGTTGTAGCGCTCGATGTACGCATTCTGCTGCGGGTTGCCGGGTTGGATAAATACCAGTGTAATGCCCTGCTTCTCGGCCCAAGTAGCCAAGGTAGCACTGATATATTCCGGGCCATTATCACAGCGGATCTGGGCAGGTTTTCCCCGCCACTCGATGATCTGATCCAAGGCCCGCATAACACGCTCAGAGGGCAGTGACAGGTCTACCTCAATGCCCAGGCCTTCCCGGTTGTAATCATCGATCACATTGAACAGCCGGTAGCTGCGACCATCCTCTAACTGGTCGTGCATGAAGTCCATGGACCAGCTGGTGTTGATGGCCCTGGGCACCGCCAGTGGCTCGGGTTTCCCCCGTACCAACCGCTTGCGGGGCTTGATACGCAGATTTAGTTCCAGTTCCCGGTAGATTCGGTAAACGCGCTTGTGATTCCAGCGGTAACCCTTCACGTTGCGCAGATACAGAAAACATAGACCAAAGCCCCAGTTGCGCTGATTATGGGTTATTCGCACCAACAGGTCAGCGATCTCGGCGTTTTCACTGCTGAGCCTGGCCCGGTAGCGATAGCAGGATTCACTGATACTGAAAATCACACAGGCCTGACGAATGCTGCAGCGAGCAGCAGCAACGGCTTTTTGCGCCATCTCGCGGCGGAGAGATGGCTTTACCACTTTCCCTCAAGGGCTTCCTTGCGTAACTCAGCCTTGAGCCGTTCTTCGGCATACATCTTCTTCAGCCGCCGATTCTCATCCTCCAGCTCTTTCATGCGCTTGATCATAGAGGTATCCATGCCGCCGAACTTGGCTCGCCATTTGTAAAAGCTGGCACTGCTCATGCCGTGCTCCCGGCAGAGCTCGGGCACCGGCACGCCGCTCTCGGCTTGCTTCAGAATCGCCATGATCTGGCTGTCGGAAAAACGTGACTTCTTCATGCAGAATCTCCCTGCGCTTAGCTTACGGAAAATTCTACTTTTGATCACCTTGGTTTTTCGGGGGGATTACCC
>NZ_PZJU01000059.1 GCF_003206715.1 Salinicola peritrichatus
AAACACCACACTAGGGAAGTGCTGAATAAATCGTCGAGCAGGATGAAGCGCAAGGCGCACGGGGCGCAGGAACCGGAGCATATGGGTTATATGTGAGGATTCCGAGCACCGCGCAACGCAGCGATTCGCCTGCGCAGACATTTATCGTACCCAAGGAGAAAGCATGCTGGCCTACCCCAATATCGATCCGGTCGCCGTGTCACTGGGTCCGCTCAAGGTGCATTGGTATGGGCTGATGTACGTGATCGGTTTCGTCGGTGCCTGGTGGCTGGGGCGCAAGCGCGCCGACCGCCTGGGACTCAAGCCCGACGATATCGGCGACATGCTGTTCTACGGCGCACTGGGCGTGGTGCTGGGCGGACGCATCGGCTATGCGCTGTTCTACGGGCTCGATCGCCTGCTGGAGAATCCGCTGTGGATATTCCAGATCTGGGATGGCGGCATGAGTTTTCACGGCGGTCTGCTCGGCGTGCTGCTGGCGGCTTTTCTGTTTGCCCGCAAGCATCGACTGGCATTCTTCCAGCTTACCGACTTCATCGCGCCACTGGTGCCGATCGGCCTCGGCGCGGGTCGCATCGGCAATTTCATCAACCACGAGCTACCGGGGCGGGTTACCGACGTACCCTGGGCATTGGTCTTTCCCGGGATGAGCGGGCAGGGGCGGCATCCGTCGTCGCTCTATCAGTTCCTGCTCGAAGGGGTGGTGCTGTTCGCGGTGCTGTGGACCGTGTCGACGACCCCACGTCAGCGAGGTTTCGTCTCGGGCCTGTTCCTGGTCTGCTATGGTGCGTTCCGGTTCGTCTCGGAGTTTTTCCGGCAACCCGACCCGCAGTTGGGTTTCATCGCCTTCGGCTGGCTGACCATGGGACAGCTATTGTCGCTGCCGATGATCCTGGCGGGTGTCGCGTTGATTGCCTGGTCGCGGCACAATGGCATCGACGATGCCCGTGTCCGGCAAACCGGTTGAGCTCGACCGGATATTGGATATTCGGGTATTCGGGTATCCGGGACGATTGGCTATACCGGGTTGATGGGCTATGGTAGTCGCAGGTATTACCTTTGGCTACCCTCTAGCTACGGAGGAAACCGGAATGGCAACGCCAACATCCATCAAACTCGACGATGACCTGAAACGGCGGGTCCAGCATCTGGCCGATGCTCGTCGGCGCTCGGCACACTGGCTCATGCGTGAGGCCATCGAACAGTATGTGGAGCGCGAGGAAAAACGCGAGTCTTTCAGACACGACACGCTCAGGGCCTGGGAGGACTATCAGGCGACCGGATTGCATGCGACCGCGGACGAAGTGGAGAAGTGGCTGACCGGTTGGGGGACGGATAGCGAGGAGCCGGCCCCGATATGCCACAAGTGATCTTCGCCCCGGCTGCAATCAGGGATCTGGAGCGACTGCGTGATTTTTTGCAACCGAAGAACTCGGCAGCGGCCGAGAAGGCGGCGCAAGTCATCATCCGGAACGTCCGGGCTCTCGGAGAGCTGCCACACGTCGGTCGCCCCATCGACGACTTGCCCGAGGAGTATCGGGACTGGCCGATCGGCTATGGCGATAGCGGCTATATCGCTCGATACCGTATCGACAGCGACGATACCGTTGTGATACTGGCCATTCGTCACCAGAAGGAAGCCGGCTTCTAGCTAGCAGGAATGCTGGGTACTTTTCAGATAGGGGCCTATCGACTGGCCATTGGTTTTTTTCAAAGGAGTGTGCCATGCGGCCTTATCTCGACTTGATGCAGCGCGTGCTGGATAGCGGTGTCGAAAAAGCCGACCGCACCGGCGTCGGCACGCTCAGTGTCTTCGGCCACCAGATGCGTTTCGATCTGAGCGCGGGATTCCCGCTGGTGACGACCAAGAAGCTGCATCTGCGCTCGATCATCCATGAACTGTTGTGGTTCTTGCGCGGCGACACCAACATCGCCTATCTGCACGAGCATGACGTGACGATCTGGGACGAGTGGGCGGACGCCAACGGCGATCTGGGGCCGGTCTACGGTTATCAATGGCGCAGTTGGCCGACGCCGGACGGCGAACATGTCGACCAGATCGCCAAGCTGATCGACCAGATTCGGCGCAATCCCGACTCGCGCCGGCATATCGTCTCGGCCTGGAATCCGGCGCTGGTCGATGAAATGGCGTTGCCGCCGTGCCACGCGCTGTTTCAGTTCTACGTCGCCAACGGCAGGCTCTCCTGCCAGCTCTATCAGCGCAGCGCCGATATCTTTCTGGGGGTGCCGTTCAACATCGCCAGCTATGCGCTGCTGACCCATATGATCGCTCAGGTCTGTGATCTCGAGCCGGGCGAGTTCGTGCACACGTTCGGAGACGCCCACCTCTATCTCAATCACCTCGAACAGGCCAAACTGCAACTGACGCGGGAGCCGTTGCCGTTGCCCACGCTCAGGCTCAATCCGGCGATCGACGACCTGTTCGATTTCCGCTTCGAGGACATCGCCATCGAGAACTACCAGGCTCATCCATCGATCAAGGCCCCGATTGCCGTATGAGTGACATGCCGACCCTGCCCGCGCCGGAAACGCCTGTAGCGATGATCGCGGCGTTGGCTCAGAATCGAACCATCGGTATCGGTAACCGCTTGCCTTGGTATCTGCCGGAAGACCTCAAGCGCTTCAAGGTCTCGACACAGGGCAAACCGCTGGTCATGGGGCGCAAGACCTTCGAATCCATCGGCCGGCCGCTGCCGGGGCGTCTCAATATCGTCATTACCCGCGATAAGCATTATCAAAGCCATCATTCCGGCATTCGGGTCTGTCACTCGTTGGGCGAAGCCTTGGAGCTTGCCGATCAGCAGGCCTTGATCGACGATGCCGATGAGATCATGGTCATGGGCGGCGGAGAGATCTACGCCCAGGCGCTGCCGGTGGCGACTCGCCTTTATCTTACCGAGGTGGAGATCGAGGTCGAGGGAGATGCGCACTTCCCCGAAATCGACGCGCGCCAGTGGCGGGAAGTCGAACGTCTTCCCGGCGTGCCGCAGCCAGGGCAGCCGGAGTATGCTTTCGTCCAGTATCGCCGATCGCTCGGCTCTGGCTGAGTGATCGAACGAAGTGGACAACTGCCGTTGGGATGAGCGGCAGCAAATCGCAGCAAGCATGAGAGGAGAGGGGGCCGTGTTGACGGATCGAACACAGGCGCTTCTGGCGGCCATCGAGCACCAGATCGATGCCAGCCAGGCCGCGCTGGAGGCCGAGAGGGATCGGGTCAGGTCGCTCGAGGCCGAGAACCGTGCGCTCAAGGAGCGTTTGCTGGCATTGGCCGAGCTGGACCCGATGGTCGTCAAGGGGCATGTCCATAACGAAGATCCGGACGGCGGTACCCGCGCCCGAGGCCTGGGTAATTTGGCGTTTCGCCGGCCTCGGCACAAGCCGGATGGCGCCGAGGGCGACAGTGCCAGACGGGCCGTTTCTCCCTTGCAGCGTCTGACCTCATCGCCTTCCACGCCTGTACCCGAGGCCGATGGCAAGCGCTCGCAAGATACCGCTGTGAGCGCCGTTGCCGAGGAAGTCGTTCCGGCCGAACCGAAGCGCGAAGCTGCAGACTCCTCGGTTGACTCGTCTCCACCCGGTGCCAATGAAAAGTCTCCCGGTGCCGATACCCCGCTGCCTCCGGATGCTCATGGGCAGAACGCGCTTGCCTTTGGTCCCGAACACGAGGCGCCCTCTCCCCAGGCGCTACTGGCGCAGTGGTACAAGCGGTATCCACAGACCTTCTTCAAAGGACATACCCGACCACTGAAGACCGGGATCCATCTCGATCTCTGCGAGCGCGAACCGTGGCCGGAGAAGCTGGTCCGTCGCGCCCTGGCCTGTTACGTGCACCTGCCGCGCTATCTCAAGTCGGTTCGCGAGGGCGCCCGGCGGGTCGATCTCTTCGGCGCGGACAGCGAGATCGTTACCCAGGAAGAGGCGAAGCACGCCAAGCGCCAGCTGGAAGCGCTGCAGAAAAAGCAGAAGGATCGGGAAACACAGAAACGTTCCGAGCAACTGGATCGCAAGATCGGCGCCTTGCTGGCGAAGCACGGCCAACGGCATTCGTGACCTGAGCGTGTCATCAAGCAGATCGTTGACTACAACTTTCGTCGTGTTCGTGAGGCTTTTGCATGAACGATGCACGCGCCGTCGGAGTACAGTCAGAAGCTTAGAGATGTTTCCCGTCCCGTGATGTCATCGGATTGACACACGCCCGGGCTAGCTTACTGGCGCCATCTGCACGCAAATCGTTGGGTCGATCTTCGGCGACATCGCGGATGAGGGCGATACGCAGGCAACGAAAACAGTGTTTTTTTCTTGTTGCGTTCGAGGAAAGTCCAGTATATGGTTTTCGGGCGAGCATTGGACAATAACAAGGCTTTCGAGTTCCGCAGCCCTCATTCGTTCGCGTGACGAGGCTGGTTGAAGGTACCGAAGCCGACTGCATCTGCAGACACGATCGAACAGTAAGCTAGTTAAGGAACCTATCGCGATGAAAAAGACACTCTTAGCGACTGCTATTGCTGGTGCCCTGGGCGCCTCCGCTGCGGCTCAGGCGGCGACTGTCTACAACCAGGACGGCACGCAACTCGATATCTACGGCAACCTCCAGATTTCCTACAAAAACGTCAAGAATGAAAGTGGTAACTGGGAAGACGAGCTCTTCGACAACGGTTCTACCATCGGCTTCTCCGGTCAGCACATCATCAACCCGGGCCTGACCGGTTACTTCAAGGCGGAGTTCGAATTCGATGCCGATGAGCAGAAAGGCTCCGGTAAAGGCATCGACCGTGGCGACCAGGCCTACATGGGCCTGAAAGGTAACTTCGGTGACGTTCGACTGGGCTCCTGGGATCCGCTGATCGATGACTGGACCCAAGATCCGATCTCCAACAACGAATACTTCGATAACTCAGACTCCACGACTGACATTGGTGGTCTGTACGGTAACTCGCTGGCGGATGCCGATGAAGATATCGCGACCGACCGTGAAGGCGACAAATTCCAGTATATGTCTCCGGTCTGGTCAGGCCTGCAGTTTGCCATCGGCACCCAGTACAAAGGCGATGCCGAGAGCGAGTTCAACGCTGACCATCACCTTGAGGGTGAAGGTGTTTCCAGCGGTGGCTCCAATGCCTCTTTCTTTGGCGGTCTGAAGTACGCTTACGAGAACTTCTCTCTTGCCGCTGTTTATGACGATCTGAATAATTATGATCTTCGAGTCAATGGCGATAAGTACGAAGCCAATGCCTATGGTCTGTTGGGTCAGTACACCATCGACACACTGCGTGTCGCGCTTAAAGTCGAAGATACCGACGCAACTTACGCAGGCGAAGACGGCGACATTATGCGCTACGCGTTGGGCGCTCGTTACGGTTACGCGCTGTCCGACAACTTCGCGGGTGACGTGTACGGTTCTTACCAGTACGTCGACGCTGATGAAGAAGTAGCAGCTCTGGCCAACTCTGGTGGCGTTAACAGCGCTGGTGACTATGTGGGTGACGATACCTTCAACGAATTTATCATTGGTGCCACCTACAACATCTCTCCGGCGATGTACACCTACATCGAGTATGCGCAGTACGATCGTTCCCATGATGCCGGCGACGGTGTTGCCGTGGGTGCACTCTACGCTTTCTAAGCGAATCCGATTCGAGCGGTCGCTGACCGCTCCATCGAACGAAGCCGGCCTTTGGGCCGGCTTTTTTGTGACTGCCATTCCCGGCAGTCACCCTCCGGGCCGTCGCCGAGCGACGTCAAAAATCGCTTCCGGCGATTTTCTGTGGTGCGCCAGGTATGGCGCGCAGCGCCATACCTGGCGCTGTTCCGGTACAGGTGGTGCTGGCCGGATGACTTGGGGAGGGGCAAATTGGCTGTCTGTTGTATTGCGAGTCAATACACGATACAGTTTGAGCATCTCGATAGAGTGGGTTGGTGGCGATGATCAAGAGTTTCAAACACAAAGGGTTGAAGGCTCTATACGAGAGGGGCGAGACAAAAGGAGTGCATCAGGGGCATGTCAAAAAGCTACGCCGGATTCTGACCGTACTGGATACGGCAAACGATGCGCAAGACATGGCACAGCCGGGGTTCAAGCTACATCTACTGGAGCCGAAACGGGACGGGATCTGGTCGGTATGGGTTAGCGGCAATTGGCGTGTGACGTTTGCCTTTGAAGGCGTTGATGCCGTGATGGTCGACTATCGAGATTACCATTAAGGCTTGTTTCATAATATTTAGCAGAGAGGTGATAGCCATGTTCAATCCGTGCCATCCCGGAGAGATCCTTCGCGAAGAAGTTATCAATGCGCTCGGTTTGAGCGTCACCGAGGCTGCTCGCCGGCTGAAAATCACTCGCGCCAATTTATCGCGTATATTGAACGAACATGCTTCGATTTCACCTGACTTGGCTGTACGCCTCGAGCGTGCTGGTGTTGGCCGTGCCGAGCACTGGCTGCGCATGCAGGTGCAGTATGACGTATGGGTTGCACAGCACCGTGATCAGCCGGAAGTAGAACCGCTTGCCGAAGTATCCTGACCGAATGGGGCTTTAACAGGTTGGTCTACTTGGACCTGTCTACGGGTGACGCCATGATGAGGCAGAGCGGAAACCGACTCATCCGGGAGAATGCTGAGAGAGGATTTCATGCCGGACTATGGCCTGACAGTTGCGGGGCTTGCTGGGTCTCTGGGAGTGTCTCGTCAGTCAGTCAATGAACTGCTGCGTGAGCGCCGTGCTGCGACAGGGCTTGCCACGCACCGGCTTGGCGTAAATCCATATTTAGCTTCCTTTGAAGAGGTGGCTACGGGTGCTACAATTGTGTTGATTATCCACACAAAGGGGGTGGCTCATGCCCAGGACGACAAGCGTCACTATCGGAGCACAACTAGACGATTTTGTAAGGAAGTTGATTGAATCCGGGCGCTATGGCTCAACCAGTGAAGTCGTGCGTTCAGCCTTGCGGTTGCTCGAACTCCAGGAAAATCAAACGACAGCATTGAGAAGTGCTGTAGAAGCTGGAGAACGAAGCGGGGAAAGTGACTTTTCTCTGCGCGACATTGCCGCTCAGGTGAAACAGAAACACCATGTATAGGCTTTCCAATCTTGCGGCAGAGGATTTCGCGGCCATCTACGAATATACCTTGCTTAACTTTGGTGCCCGCCAGGCCGATGATTATACTCATGGCTTGGAGAGTACCTTTCGTCTTCTGTCCAGCTCTCCACTCATGGGGTATGAGTGCCAAGAGATCGCTGATGGGGTTCGTCGTTACGATCACCAACGACACGCCATTTTTTACCGGTGGCGTAAGCACGTTATTTTTGTCATCAGGATACTCCATCGGCAGATGGAGCCAATGAAGCATTTCTTCGAAATTTAAGCCTTGTCTGAAAAATCGACAGCGCTAGGCCTGTTGCCTGCGGACTAATGCACTTCCCACCTCCTTGTGGAGAAAGCGCCTTCTCGCTTCTGGTGGCTGAAACGTTTCGATGTGGCCGCAGCCCGCCTTCGTCGAGATGTCATTTTAGTGACAGGCTGGTAATCTCTTTGTTGAGTGAACGTTCAATATCGTGAATGTCACGCTGTCGTAACAGGTCTGTCGTATAACAAAGTGCCTCGCACGGTCGAAGACCAGCGACTCGACGAACAACAGGAGACCTTCGATGACCCTTTCCCGTCGTCGTTTCTTACAGGGGGCGGCCGCGGCTGGCGCTGCTGCTTCGGTACCTTTCTATATCAATCGTGCCTTCGCGCAGGACCAGACACTGCGTATCTACGCCTGGGCGGGCTATTTTTCCGACGAGATGCTGGCGGATTTCACGGAGAAAACCGGCATCCAGGCGACATTCACGCCTTACGGCACCAACGACGAATTGATGAATTCGTTGCGGGCCACCGACGGCACGGGTTTCGATGTCATCATGCCGACCGTCGATCGCGTGCCGGGTTATGTCGATTACCAGTTGATTCAGCCGCTGGACGAGTCGCGCATCCAGTGGGACGGCTGCCTGGAGTCCGCCAGAAGCGGTTCGGAAACCGGCGGTGTCATCGAGGGCAAGCGCTATATCGCCCCGTCCGACTGGGGTACCGAGGCGATCGCCTACAATACCCGCTACACCGATATCGACCGCGCCAATCTCAGTTATGGCGACCTGTGGAATCCCGAGATCGGCGAGGGCGTGACGGTCCGCGCACACTCGGCATTGATCGGTATCGGGCTGTGGCTGGAGGCGCAGGGCAAGCTGCCGCGTCCGCTGCTCGATTCGTTCAAGACCGAGGAGGCCATGCGCGCCAACTTCGATGTGATCCTGGCCGAGGCGATCAAGCACAAGGAGATGGTGATCCAGTTCTGGTCGACCGAGAACGAAGCCCAAGGAGCGTTTCGAACCAACGGTGCGCTGATCGGCCAGACCTGGGACAGTACGGCGTTTCGTCTGCAGAGCGAGGACGAGCCGATCGCCTTCGGGGCGCCGAAAGAGGGGGCGCTGGCGTGGATGGAGGGCTTCGTGATCCCTCAGAACGCGCGCAATGTCGATGCCGTCTACGAGTTGATCAACTGGTATTACACCCCCAAGGCCGGGGCCATGTTCGTCGAGTCGACCGGCATCAACTCCACTGCGGTCGGCGCCGAGGAATTGCTGCCCGAAGCCACGCGCAAGTTCTTCCAGGATTCCTACACCAAGCAGGATCTGGACAATCTGTGGTGGTGGCCGGTGCAGGACCCCTGGTACGTCTCGTTGCGTAATGAGTATCAGGACCGCTATCTGTCCGCTTAATAACTCGTTCACGATCTGCTGCGCGTCGGCCAAACAGTGTTGAGCCGGAGCGCAGCGGAGACAACAGCCGAAGGCTGGCCCATAGGGCGAGCGAAGCGAGTAAAACGAACTCGGCATGCTCATTTAACATCCAGTAAACTCCGCTGCCTCGTTCGTTCTCGCCTCGTTTGGCTCTAGCTCGCGAGATCGTAAGTAGGTTCTGAATTCAAATTCGCCATCTCTATCGTTTTACCGATAACAATCAGCGAGGCCATATGGACGGGCGTGTTTCCCTGGACCGGGTCGCCATGCGATTCGGCGATTTCACGGCAATTCAGCCGACTTCGCTGGAAATCCAGTCCGGCGAGTTCTTCAGTTTTCTCGGCCCCTCCGGCTGCGGCAAGACCACGTTGCTCAATATCATCAGCGGCTTTCTGACCCCCAGCGAAGGCAAGGTTTCCATCGGTGGGGAGGAGATGATCCGAGTGCCGGTCAACCGGCGGCCGACGGCGATGATCTTTCAGAATCTGGCGCTGTTTCCGTTGATGAGCGTCTACGACAACATCGAGTTCGGACTCGAGGTGCGAGGCGTCGATCGTTCCGCGCGCCGGCGCAAGGCCGACGAGCTTCTCGAACTGGTGGCGCTCGGCGGCAGCGGCCACAAGCCGGTGTCCGAGCTGTCCGGCGGACAGAAACAGCGCATCGCCATTGCCCGTGCGCTGGCGGTGGAACCGCGGGTATTGCTGCTGGACGAGCCGCTGTCGGCGCTCGATCTCAAGCTCCGCCAGCATATGCGTACCGAGCTCAAGGCGATTCAACGCCAGACCGGGATCACCTTCATCTACATCACGCATGACCAGGGCGAAGCGCTGACGATGTCGGATCGCGTGGCGGTGATGTCGGCGGGGCGGATCGAGCAGATAGCCGATCCGATGACGCTCTATCGCGATCCGGCAACCGCTTTCGTCGCCGGTTTCGTGGGCGAGAACAACCGCCTCGCCGGACATGTCACTGCCGCCGATGGGGAACTGGTGACACTGGACGCCGGCCTCGCCGTTGCGGTCAGCGGCCGCGCCCGCCAGCCCCTCGCCGTGGGCGATTCGGCGTCACTCTACGTTCGCCCCGAACAGTGGCGTGTCGGGACGCCGGACGATTTACGCTTGCCGTTTTCCGGCATCGTCCAGGCGGAACATTTCGAAGGTGCCTGGTTGACCCTGGAAGTGGCTCTCGATTCAGGGCCGACGTTGCGCGTGCAGGTGCCCCATGTCGTGACCGGGGACGGTGTCGATGCCCAGCTGCGGGTGGGGGGCTCGTGTCGCCTGGATTATTCGCCCCGCGAGGCGGTCGTGTTGCCGGGCGCCGAGCCGTCGCCGGAAGCCGGGGAGGTGGCCGATGTGGCAGCAACTGCATAACCGTTTCGGGCTGCCGCTGACGATGGCCATCGTCGGGTTGCTGGGCGTCTGGCTGATTCTGATGGTGCTGCTGCCGCAATGGCAGATGATCGATTATTCGTTCCATCCGTCGCTGTTGCCGAGCGAGCGGGGTGGCGAGAAGGATGTCTGGACGCTGGCCAACTACGTCACCTTCTTCCACAACGACATCCACCTGGCGATCTTCTTCAAGACGATCTGGTCGAGCGTGCTGGTGACGGCGCTGACGCTCGTCGTCAGTTACCCGCTGGCCTATTATCTGGCCAAGGTGGCGACTCCGGGGCAGGCGGCGCTGTGCCTGCTGCTGCTGATCGTCCCGTTCTGGATCAACGAGATCCTGCGTACCTTTGCCTGGTACATCATCTTCGCGTTCCGGGGGCCGTTGAACGAACTGCTGTTCGCGCTGGGCCTGATCGACCGTCCGATCCGCTTTCTCAACGGTGACACCGGCGTTCTGGTCGGCATGGTATACGCCTATATTCTGTTCATGGTCTTTCCGCTCTACAACGCCATCGAAAGCCTGGACGGCAATCAGATCCGGGCCGCCCGGGACCTCGGCGCCGGCTGGCTGCGGACCCACCGCCGTATCGTCATTCCCCACGCCAAGCCCGGTATCGCCACCGGCTGCATCATGACCTTCATGCTCGCGGCGGGCAGCTACGCCGTGCCGGCGCTGCTCGGCTCTCCCGGCAGCCGCTGGTTCACCCAGATCATCTACAACTGGTTCTTCGAAGGCGGCGACTGGAACCAGGGGGCGGCCTATGCCTTTCTGCTGCTGGCGCTGTGCATCCTGTTCGTGACCTTGGTCATGCGTATTTTCAAGGTTGGATTGGGCGATATCGCCAAGTGAGCGTGAGACCATGACTTCATCGAGATTCTTCTCCTGGGCGCTCAAGGCCTATCTGGCGATCTTCTTCGTCTATCTGTTCCTGCCGTTGATCATCATGGCGGCGGCGACCTTCAACGACAGCCGTTTTCCCACGGTGACGCCGTGGTCCGGCACCACGCTCAAGTGGTTCTCCGCGCTGTGGGCGGATAGCGGGATGTGGTCCTCGCTGACCAACAGCCTCCTGGTCGCTGCGGGTGTGCTCTGTCTCGCCGTGCCGATCGGGGTGGCCAGCGCGCTCTTCCTCACTACCGTCGAAGGGCGCGGCAAGTCGTTCATCTATACGCTGATCCTGTCGCCGCTGCTGACTCCCGGCGTCATCATCGGTATCTCGTCGCTGATCTTCTGGCGTGGCTGGGGGCTGAACGGCGGTATCCTGCTGACGGTGATCGCCCAGAGTGCCTTCATTGCGGCCTACGTCATGTTGATGGTCACCGCGCGCCTGCAGCGCTTCGATCGCACCCTGGAGCGGGCGGCGCTGGATCTGGGCGCGACGCAGTGGCAGATGTTCCGGCGGGTGCTGCTGCCCTATCTGAAACCGGCGATCCTGTCGGCGGCGGTGCTGGCTTTCCTGCAATCCCTGGAGAACTACAACACCACGCTGTTCGTCGCCGGCTACGATACGACCTTGACCATCTACATCGCCTCCAAGGTGCGCACCGGCCTGACTCCGGCGGTCAACGCGCTGGCGCTGCTGATGATCCTGTTCACCGTGGGGCTGGCGATGATCTACGAGATCAAGCGGCGAAGGGAGGCGAACGTCGCTCGCCAACGGATCGGGCCTGCCTGAGCGACTTCACTGCCGGGTCAAACGAACCAGACGATGGCGCAGCTCCGGATCGAACAGCGCCCGGCTGCGTTTCTGGGCGTGTTGCAGCGTTTCATCGTAGTGCAGGCGTTCATTCTCGATGCGCAGCCAGCCTTGACGTTCCAGGGTTTCCAGCAAGCCGCTGAACAGCCGCTTGTCGAAGAACTCCGGCGCGTTGAGGCCGGACAGCAGCGTCAGGCGCTCGGCCAGCTGGCGACTGTGCTCCTCGAGCGTCTCCCGGGTCAGTTCGCCGCTGGGATAGCGCAGCAGCGACGCCAACAGCAGGTAGGCACGCTCGAGTGTCGGTTGTACGGGCTGGCCCAGTAGCCGCAAGTGTTCGCTGGATTCGAGATGACCGGGCTGTCGGCGCCAGCCGTCCGTGCTCGGTTTCAATAGCCCTTCCTGCTCGAGCGCGTCGAGCGTGGCCGCCAGGCGCTCGCGCGGATTTTCCGGCGCCGTGAAGTAGAGCTCATGGGCGAGTAGTGGCCAGGCCGGCGCCAGCAGCGTATCGAGTTCATCGAGGGTGAAGGCGGCGTTGTTGCGAAAAGCGAATGCCACCAGGCCGTGATGCATGAACAGATGCAGCACATTGTTGCGATACCAGGTCAGAAGCGTCGCCTGCTCGGGGCTGGCGGTGATCAACTCGCCCAGCGCCTGGGGCTGGCGATTGGCGAATCCCAGCGTCACTACCTTGTCGATCCATTCTCCGGGTGCGCCATCGGGCAGTTGGCAACCCTCGCTGCCGGGCAGCGCGCGTTGCAGCCGCGCCAGCAGTGCGATGTGATTGGCCAGCAGATCGGACTCGATGGTGTGATGGGGCGTTGCCAGCAGTGTCATCGCCACCAGGGAAACCGCATTGAGACTGGCCGCGGCATTGATGCGCCGGGCCAGCGTCTCGCCGAGTCGTGGCACGGCGCGGTTGAGCCATTCGGGGCGTGAGTTGCCGCGTTCGGCTTCCCAGTTGGGCGCTGCGTCATCGAGAAATCCCGCCAGTGAAAGCGGTTCACCCACGCTGACGGTGACGCGTCCATGCGGTTCGCGCAGGTGCCTGAGCATGTGCAGCAGATCGAGTGGCGATTCCTTTTTCTTGGTCCTGCCGCGCAGTTCACGCAGATAGGCATTGCTTTCGAGAACCTTTTCGTAGCCGATATGGACCGGTACGAAGGCGACATCGCGCGCGGCATCGCGCATGAAGGAGCGCAGCGTCATCGCCAGCATTCCCGGGCGCGGCGACAACATGCGTCCGGTGCGCGAGCGCCCGCCTTCGATGAAGTATTCGAGCGGATGGCCACGAGCGATCAGCCGGTGCAGATACTCATTGAAGACCGCGGCATAGAGCCGGTTGTCCTTGAAGCTGCGGCGCAGGAAAAAGGCACCGCCGCGTCGCAGCAGGGGGCCGATCACCGGCATGTCGAGGTTGCGGCCGGCGGCGATGTGCGGCGGCATCAGTCCCTCGCGATAGAGCACGTAGGAAAGCAGCAGATAATCGATGTGGCTGCGGTGGCAGGGCACATAGATCAGCGTACGTTCGCCGGCGATCGCCTTGACGGCATCGAGCCCGTGGACGTCGACGCCGTCGTAGAGTCGGTTCCACAACCGTTTGAGCAATTCATAGAGGAAGCGCAGCACCGGATAGGACATGTTGGAAGCGATTTCGCGGGCGTAACGTTCGGCGCGGCGACGTTCGCGTTCCAGGGAGCTGCCATTGGCGGTCACGGCTTCCTGGATTGCCTCGCGTACCGGCGGACTGCCGATGACGCCGCGTACCAGCGTGCGGTGGTGGGAGATGTCGGGGCCCAGAACCCGCGCGCGTACGCGCCGGAAGTGAACGCGCAGGACACGAGCCACCTTGCGCTGCGTGAGCTGGGTATTCGGGTCGTCGATCAGCGGACGCAGGCGGATCGGGGCGCCGAGATGAATTTCCAGGTGGCGTCCGTTGACGATTACCGACACCAGGCGGCGCAAGCGCCCGCTCCAGGCCCAGTCGTCGGCGGCCAGCATCTTCCAGAAACCGAAGTCCTTGGCCGGGGCGCGACTCCAGAAGACGCTCACCGGAACCAGCTGCACGTCCAGCGCCGGATCGCGCTCGAGGACGCTCAGAATTTGCTGTAGCGGCAGGGAGTGCTGGCCCTGGACCCCGCGCCAGGTGCGCCGTAGTCTCGGCAGGGCGAAGCAGGCCGGTAGCGTGAGCTCGCCCAGCGCCACGAGCCGTCCGGCATCGGGCAGCCCGCGTTTCCGGGTCAGCCGCGTGACAGCGAGTTCATCGGTCACTGACGGGCGGGCGATGACGTAGAGCGTCGGACGGCTCGGGTCGAGGTCATGACTTTCCGGCTCGACCAGCCGGAAGGCGAGCCAGCGACCGAGCAGGCCGCTGGCCAGGCGATGCCATAGCCGGTGTACGCCACTGAGTGCCTGCATCGACGGAATTTCCCCGCAAATCCATGAGTATAGCGACATCCCCAGTCAGCGGCGACGTCGGCAACGGGGCTCTTTTCAGCCATGACAAAACGTGCGTCAATCGAGGTAATTTCGGTACGGGACATGTGATGCGAGCGACATGGAAGAGTGGCAACCGGTTCGATCTGCTGCCGGAAGGCAAGCGGTTCTGGCCGGCGATGCAGGAAGCCATCGATGGCGCTCGTCGTTATCTCTGGATCGAACTCTACCTGATGGAATCCGGCGAGCTGGCCGAGCGTTTCATCGCCGTGCTGGAGACGGCGGCTGCGCGCGGCGTGCAGATCAAGCTGATGCTCGACGGTGTGGGCAGCATGGGGCTGTCGCGAAGTGACCGCCAGCGCCTGCGGGCGAGCGGGGTCGAGCTACGCTTCTTCAATCCGCTGGCGATGACGCGCCTCGGCGGCAATCTGATGCGCGACCATCGCAAGCTGGTGGTGGTCGATGGAGAGATCGCCTTCACCGGCGGGTTCGGGGTCGTCGACGAGTTCATCGAGGCCTGGTACGAAGTGGCGGTACGCATCCGGGGCCCCGTCGTCGAAGACTGGATGCGTCTGTTCGCTGCCGTCTGGGACTCGCCACTGACTCGCGGTGGCAAGCCGAGAGAACGCCTGACCCAGTGGCTGCAATCGCTGCCGCCGGCAAAGGGGCAGGCCGCCGGCGCGTCGCGTGGCCGAGTCATCTGGGGGCGCGGGCATCGTTACCAGGCGATCCGCCTCTCGTTGCATGGGCGCGTTGCCACCGCGCGCCGCCGGCTGTGGCTGTGCACCCCCTATTTCGTGCCGACGCTGAGCCTGCGGCGCCAGCTCGCCCGTGCCGCGCGACGTGGCATCGATGTCCGCCTGCTGCTGGCCGGTGGCCACCACGATCATCCCGGTATCCGCTACGCGGGGCAGCGCTTCTACGGTCGTCTGCTCAAGGCGGGTGTGAAAATCTACGAATTCCAGCCCAACTTCATCCATGCCAAGTTCTGCGTCGTCGACGACTGGGTGTCGCTGGGCTCCTGCAATTTCGATCACTGGAGCCTGCAGTGGAATCTCGAGGCCAACCAGGAAGTCGAGGATGCCGGCTTTGCCGCCGAGGTCGCGCGACTGTTCGAGCGCAATTTCGCCACGAGCCGGTGTATCGATGCGGCATCCTGGGCCCGTCGCCCGTGGTGGCAGCGGGTGAGGGAATGGCTGTTCGGTACCCTGAATGCCTGGGTGACGCGGCTAAAATAGCCAAGACACTCGCCTCAGCGCTTGCCACCGCGACGACGGCGCGAGCCTGACTTGGCAGATTTGTCCGGATTGTTCGACTTGGTTTTCGAGGATTGGGCCTTGGGCTCCGGCGGTACCCGGAAATGCAGATAGAGATCCAGGGTCAATTCCGGGAGCTGGCTGGCCAGGGCAACGAACTGCTGCTCGTCGGCCACCAGTTCGGCCATTTCCGGTTCGTCGTCGAACAGCCCGGAGAGCGCCATGAAAGGCAGCAATAACGCAGCCACATGGGCTTCGTCCTGGGCGAACCAGGCGGCTTCGTCGAGGAAAACGCCCTGCATGAAGCCGGCGCACCAGTCCTCGATCGCCACGGCGGTGTCGCCATCTTCGTCCAGTTCGGTATCGAAAGGCAGTTCGATCCAGTCGCCAAGCTCGAGAATGTCGCCGGCATTGGACTTCAGCCTGTCCAGCAGACCCAGAATATCGTCGCGCTCGGCATCGTCCGCGAAGGGCGGCTCGCCTTCGAACAGCTCGGCAACCCATCGCTGGGGGGCAATCGTCCTCGGTGCCACTGCCAGCGCCACCAGGTAGCCATGTACGCCGATCACGTCGGGCGTCTCTTCGCCGAGGCGCTCCGCCGTCAGGTAATCGTCGAGCCGCGCCAATGCCTCGTCATCCAGCGGCGGGCGGCTGTCGATGGCGTCTTGTTGGTCTACGGACATGCGTGACTCCGTAAGGTGAAGGAAAATGGCGGTGAACAGGGCTGGACGCCTGCTCGTGCTGACTGCATTCTACCACCCATGAATGACTCGCTTGACTCCCCAACGACTCCAGCGCTTGGTATCAGCAACGCCCAGGCCCTGGAGGCGCTCGACGAGACGGCATTGCAGCGCCATCTGCTGGCGCGTGTCGAAGAAGCCTGGTGCCTGGCTTGCGAAGTGCATCCCGACCTGCCGCGCCCGCGGGTGTGGTTCGACCTGCGTGGACGCAGTGCCGGGCAGGCGCACTATCGGCGTGGAGGGCTGCGCTTCAATCGTACGTTGCTGCGCGAGAACCGCCAGGCGTTCATGGATGAGATCGTGCCGCACGAAATGGCGCACTGGCTGGTGTTCCATCTTGAAGAAGGCCGTCGTGTACGTCCTCACGGGCGCGAATGGCAGACGGTCATGCGCCGACTCTACGGTTTGCCGCCCGATACCACGCATCGCTTCGATGTCTCCCGCGCCAGTCCCATGCCTTACCTCTATCGCTGCCGTTGCCAGACGCCGCATCGCTTCACCCCGCGCCGTCATGCCCAGGCGTTGAGGGGTACCCACTACCGCTGCCGGCGCTGTCGGGAGCGTTTGACGTTCGAGCGCACCGAAGCCCGGGGATGAGTGGCCGGGCCATTCCGACGCGATGTGCACGGCTGCCCTGAATGGCGTTGAGACGAAGGTCTAATAGGGGGGTACCAGCGCCAGCGTTATATGCTGACCGCATCGCAAGCCGATCTGCTATCACGTTGAGTCGGCTAGGCTTTCATCTGCGAACTAAATAAACCGGGTCAGGTACAGGGAGACTGGAATGAGCGAACAGCAGCGCGTGTATCCTGTCGACGATCGTCTGGCGGCGGGAGCTTGGATCGATCGCGATCGTTATGAAACGCTCTATCGCCAATCGGTCGAAGATCCGGAAAGCTTCTGGCGGGAACAGGCAAAGCGTCTGAGCTGGAGTCGACAACCCACCAGGATCAAGAACACTTCGTTCGCCTCCGACAACGTCGATATCCGGTGGTTCGAGGATGGCGAACTCAATGTCGCTTACAACTGTATCGATCGCCATCTCGAAACCCGCGGCGATCAACCGGCGATCATCTGGGAAGGCGACGATCCGGCGGACGATAAGGTCATCACCTATCGCGAGCTGCATCGGCGTGTCTCGCAGCTCGCCAACGCGCTGAAATCGTTAGGTATCGGCAAGGGAGACACCGTCACGCTCTACATGCCGATGATCCCGGAAGCGGCGATGGCAATGCTGGCCTGCGCGCGCATCGGGGCGGTCCACTCGGTGGTGTTCGGCGGCTTCTCGCCGGATGCTTTGGCGGGGCGTATCGTCGACTCCCGGTCCCGGGTGGTGATTACCGCCGATGAATCGGTGCGCGGGGGCAAGCAGGTGCCGCTCAAGGACAACGTCGATGCCGCGCTGACGCGTGACGGGACCGACGTGGTCGAGAACGTTCTGGTCGTCAAGCGCACCGGTGGCGATATCGCGTGGCACGACGGGCGCGATCAGTGGTTCGATGCGCTGGTCGATGGGCAATCCGAGGAGTGTCCCGTCGAACCGATGAACGCCGAGGATCCGCTGTTCATCCTCTATACCTCTGGTTCCACCGGCACCCCGAAAGGGCTCAAGCATACCTCCGGCGGATATTTGCTCTACGCCGCGCTGACCCATCATGCGGTTTTCGACTACCACGACGGCGAAGTCTACTGGTGTGCCGCCGACGTCGGCTGGATCACCGGGCACAGCTATATCGTCTATGGTCCGCTGGCCAATGGCGCCATCACGCTGATGTTCGAAGGCGTTCCGACCTATCCGAGCCATGGCCGTATCGGGCAGATCGTCGACAAGCACCGCGTCTCGATCCTCTATACTTCGCCGACCGCCATACGCTCCTTGATGGCGCACGGCGAACACATCATGGATGACAGCAGGCGCGATTCGCTGCGCATCCTCGGGTCGGTCGGCGAGCCGATCAACCCCGAAGCCTGGGACTGGTTCTACCGGGTCGTCGGCAATTCCCGCTGTCCGATCATGGATACCTGGTGGCAGACCGAAACCGGCGGCCACATGATCACGCCGCTCCCCGGGGCGACCGACCTCAAGCCGGGCTGTGCCACCAAGCCCTTCTTCGGTGTCCAGCCTGCACTGGTCGACAACGATGGCAAACGGCTGGAGGGGGCGACCGACGGCAATCTGGTGATTCTCGACTCCTGGCCGGGACAGGCCCGTTCCATCTGGAACAACCATGAACGTTTCGTTCAGACTTATTTTTCGACTTATGAAGGGGTCTACTTCACCGGGGATGGTTGTCGCCGGGACGAGGACGGTGACTACTGGATCACGGGGCGTATCGATGATGTTCTGAATGTCTCTGGACACCGCATGGGAACCGCTGAAATTGAGTCATCGTTGGTGGCCCATCACGATATCGCCGAGGCTGCGGTGGTGGGTTATCCCCATGACATCAAGGGCCAGGGCATCTATGTCTATGTCACGCTCAACGATGACGTCGAACCCAGCGATGAATTGAAGCAGGAACTCAAACAATGGGTACGCAAGGACATCGGGCCAATTGCCACGCCGGATTACATTCAATGGGCGCCGGGATTGCCCAAGACTCGGTCGGGCAAGATCATGCGTCGCATCCTGCGCAAGATCGCGGCCAACGAGTGTAATGGCTTGGGAGATACCTCGACGCTGGCTGATCCCAGCGTGGTCGAGGATCTGATCGAAAACCGCTATGTTAAGGAGTGAGTCGTACGACTGGGAGCAAATCATGGCGTAATGAGCGATCGACTATATGAATGCATGATTCGCTGAAGATTGCCGAAATCGCCTGACGTTTACTGTTCGGTCGCCTTGAAAAGAGGCTTTCCTCCTGGTGCTCTACGTGCCACTCCAAAAGGAGGGAAGTACGCCAGCTTTCCGGGACGACCGAACTTTTTTGCGCCTGATCGATGCGTTTTTTTCGCTGACTCTTACACTATTTCCATCCAGATGACTTGGGGCTTGGGAATCCTTGAGTGCATGGGGTAACATGCCGTTAATTACGCGTAGAATCATCTTGTCCAGGAGCGGGAAGTCACCGACTATCTCGCCGACCGTCTCGACAATGCCGGAGGAGATTCAATGGCTTTTGCCCAGAAATTCATCGTTGCCGATGACCACCCACTCTTCCGGGCGGCACTCAATCAGGCATTGCGGCAGGTCTCCCCACAGGCGGAGATCGTCGAGGCGGATACCATGGAAGCCACTACCGAAGTGGTCACACGCCATCCCGACGCCGATCTGATCCTGCTTGACTTGCACATGCCCGGTGCCCACGGTTTTTCCGGCCTGATTCAACTGCGTGGCCAGATGCCGGACATTCCGGTCACGGTCATCTCCGGCAGTGAGGAGCTGGATGTGGTACGCCGGGCCATCGATTACGGGGCTTCCGGATTCATTCCGAAGTCAGCCTCGCTCGACGCCATCGCCGAGGCGATCGGCGAAGTCCTGAAAGGGGAAGTCTGGTTGCCGCCGGAGATGGCCGACGCCATGGGCGACGGCAATGAAGAGGACGCACGCTTCGCCGAGGCGATTGCGTCGCTGACGCCTCAGCAGTTCCGCGTCCTCAACATGCTCACGGAAGGGCTCCTCAACAAGCAGATCGCCTACGAATTGAACGTCTCGGAAGCGACGATCAAGGCTCACGTGACCGCCATTCTGCGCAAGCTCGGCGTACACTCGCGCACCCAGGCGGTCATTGCCGCGCAGAAACTCGAGATCGACCCCCCAAAAGTGACGGATGACTGAGCCGCGAGCCTGCCGGGCAGAAACGATGCCGCCGATGACGCCAGCATCGGCGGTGTTTTTCATGGCCCGCCTATAAGATCATCCACGCTGGCCGTGGCGCAGGCGCCTGGCCAGCAGAACGATCTCGATACAGGCAAACAGCAGCAAACTGTACCCAGCCAGCTCGGCCACCTCCTCGGCAGCGCTTTTGACGACATAAAGGTACTGATCCCCCATCAACGCTTGCCAGAAGACGCTGCGGCCATAAAGCCTGGAGAACACATAGGTAATCAGGAATCCGCTGGCAAAGAGTCCGAAGCCAAGGGTGTTGGCCATTTTCCGGAACTCGCTCAGAAAGCGATGTCGCCGGCGAATCACGATGTACAAGGTAGGCAGCACGATCACCACCACCAGCAATTGCCAGGCTCCATCGAAGATGAATCGGTCCAGCCAGGCGTCGTTCTCGCGCACGAACGAAGCGGCGAAGAAGCCCCAGAGCAGCAAGCCCACGGTGGGCAGTGTCCGTAGGCGATGACGGACATACAGCATCATCGCCGAACAGGCGAACAGCAGGGCCGCCTGGGCGAACTCGGTCAGTGAGACTTCGCTGAAGTCAGGGCCTCCCGCACGTTGGGCATCAATCAGGAAGATGCCCTGCATGAGGCCGATCAGGACGACTATATAAAGGCAGGCGCGAATGCTAATGGCTCGAAAAGCCATTGCATCCTTGGGATTGGACGATGACATGGGCTGATTTCTTTTCCAGCAATCAATAGCCGGCTAAGATATCAGCCTTAAGTTTCTTAAGAAACGGTGTTTTGAAAAAATTTAAGCTTACTTTAAGTTTCTGGCGCCAGCCCGGCTCGCAACCCCGCATGTTCGATGCCCGCGATGGCCGCTCGTTCATCGTTGTCGGAGCTGTCTCCGCTGATGCCGACGGCGCCGATGACACGCTCGTCGGTATCGAGGATCAGTACGCCGCCAGCCACCGCGACGAATTCACCATCGGCGGCGGCGGCCACGGCGGCAAGAAATGCCGGCCGCTCGCTGTTGCGTTCCCCAATGGTGCGGCTCGACAGCCCATAGCCGAGCGCCGCTTTCGCCTTGCCGCGGGAGACCGCAAGACGCAGCATGGCGCAGCCGTCGGCGCGGTCGCAGGTGATGAGTTGTCCGCCATGATCGAGCACAGTGACGGTGATCGGGTTCATGTCGTGGGAGTCGGCGTGGGCGAGGGCGCCCGCGACGATCTTGCGTGCCGACTCGAGTGGCAGCGGTTGGGTGGTGAGATAAACGTTGCGTGGCATGGCGGCTCTCCTGGCTGTTTTTGTATTCATAATTCATTTTGGCTGGCATCTTCCATGCCCCATTGGGAGAATACCGCCAATCTCCTCTGATCGAGCGACCCATGATCAAGATTCAGCAGAACACGCTCTATGGCGAAGCCGCCGCCAGAATCCGGGACATGATCAACGAGGGTAAGCTGTTGCCCGGCACGAGGATTCCCGAAAAGCAGCTATGCGAGCACTTCGGTATTTCGCGCACGCCGCTGCGCGAGGCGCTCAAGGTGCTGGCCTCCGAGGGCATGGTCGAGTTGTTGCCGAACCGTGGCGCCCGCGTCATGCGTCTGACCCGCCAGATGCTGGAAGAAACCTACAACGTCATGGGCGCCCTGGAAGGATTGTCCGGTGAGCTTGCCTGCCGCTACGCCACGGAAGCGGAGGTGGCCGACATACAGGCCCTGCATTACCAGATGATGGCGCATTACCAGCGCCGGGAAATCCGTCCCTATTTCGAATTCAACCAGCAGATCCATGACGCCATCATGGCCGCCTCACGCAACGAGGTGCTGAAAGAAACGTACAGCAGCCTCAGTTATCGTATTCAGCGGGTGCGCTATTCGACCACCATGATCGATGAGTACTGGGACCAGGCCGTTGCCGATCACGAAGCGATGATCGAATGCCTGGTGGCGAGGGACGGCGAACGCTTGGGCAGCATTCTGCGCGAGCACCTGCGTCACAAGCTTGTCGTCGCCGCGGCGAGCGGTGTCATCGATGAATCCCCGGCCACGTCGGCGACTTAAGCTGTAAGAGCGGCGCTACGCGCCTAGAAGGCGTAAGCATCGCTGCGCGGCTAGAAGAGGGAAGGACGGCGCCATGCGCCTGGAAGCGAAAAATCGGTTGTCGGGTTTTGATTTTGCTTCTCTCTTCTCTCTTCTCTCTTCTCTCTTCTCTCTTCTCTCTTTCCTCTTTCTTCCTTCTTCGTTCTTCCTTCTTCCCTTTCCGTTGGCTTCAACTTTCCGGCAATAGACAAATGTCGGGTTAGTCAATAATGAATTATGAATTCATAATTCTTGTGCAAGATCCAGTCACGCTCGCGCGGCGGGTGAAGCCAAGCCGGCTCCGACACAGGGCCGGACGCCATCGGGACACATCGCTCAAGCGGGCCAATATAAGAACGGATGAAGGACGCCAGTGATGAAGATACTAACAGCAGGCCTATTCGCACTCGCGCTGATGGCCGGCATCAGTCAAGCCAATGCACAAGAGATCGAGATCAAGTTCGGGCATGTCGGCGAACCGGGCTCGCTCATGGCTGATGTTTCACAGGAATTCGCCAAGCGGGCCAACGAGCAGCTCGAAGGGGAAGCCAAGGTTACCGTCTACGGTTCCAGTCAGTTGGGAGGGGACTCGGAACTACTGAAGAAACTCAAGCTGGGCACCGTCGACCTGGCCCTGCCTTCCACCGTGATGAGTAGCGTCGCGCCCCAGTTCGCGCTGTTCGAAATGCCTTATCTGATCGCCGATCGTGACCACATGAAGCGCGTCAGGGACGAGGTCGTGCGGCCCATGTTGTATCCGGTCGCCGAGAGTCGGGGTTATCACATCATCGGGGTGTGGGAGAACGGCTTCCGCCAGATCACCAACAACGTGCGGCCGATCAACAAGCCGGCTGACCTGCAGGGAATCAAGCTGCGCGTACCCAAGGGCGTCTGGCGGGTGGAGATGTTCAAGAGTTACGGCGCGAATCCGTCGCCGATGGCGCTCTCGGAAGTGTTCGTCGCGCTGCAGACCGGCGCGATGGATGGCCAGGAGAACCCGCTGGTCCAGACCTATGCTTCGCGGCTGCAGGAAGTGCAGCAGTATCTGTCGCTTTCCGGCCACGTCTATACCCCGGCGTACGTTACGGCCGGCATGAGCTGGAACCGCCTGCCTGAGCACGTGCGCGAAGTATTGAAGCAGACCGCCGAAGAGATGGAGTCCTATGCGTTGGAGCAGGGCGCCAAGCTCGACGAGGAAACGCTGCAGAAGATGCGCGATGCGGGCCTCGAGATCAACGAGGTCGACCGCCAGGCGTTCATCGACGCTTCCAAGCCGGTCTACGACAAGTTCATCAAGGACGTGGACGGCGGACAGGAGATGCTCGATAAGGTCCGCGAGCTGTAGTCCGCCAGCTAAGGAAACACTGCATAAATGTCTGCGCAGGTATATCGCTTCGTTGCGCGCTGCTCAAAATCCTCACCTATACCCCATAGGCTCCGGTTTTTGCGCTGCGTGCGCCTCGCGCTTCATCCTGCTCGCCGATTTATTCAGCGTTTCTCTAAGGAACGTGCCGACGCCTCGTCCCCTCGGGGCGGGGCGTCGGTAGTCAATGACAGGAGCCGCCTGTGAAAACCTTCAATGCCTTGCGCGATGGTTTCAGTCGCTTACTGGAAATCATCGTCGTCATCAATATGCTGGCGCTCGCGATCGTCGTGATCGTTGGCTTTCTGTCGCGGCTGGTGGGGGCTCCCTTCACCTGGTATGACGAGGTCGCCTCGGTCGGATTGGCCTGGCTGACCTACTACGGCGCCGCGCTGGCTGCCGCCAAGGGCGCGCACATCGCCTGTCCCAGCATCGTCAATGCCTTTCCGCCGGCATTGCGGCTGCCGGTCGCGCTGCTGGGGGAACTGGTGACCATCGCCTTTTTCGTGCTGCTCACCATCACCGGCTGGCAGGTCGTCCAGATTCTGCAGGGCTCGACGCTGATCAGCCTGCCGAGCGTCTCGCTGCAATTGACCCAGTCGGCGCTGCCGATCGCTTCGGTGCTGTTTATCATCGCCGAGCTGCTGCGTCTGCCGGAAGTCATGCGTCAGGCCAAAGGCGAGGGCTTCGTCGATCATGAGCTGGAAGAAGTGGGGTTGAGTCCGAACCTTGCCAGCCAGAGCGATCCAGCCAACCGACTCGAGGCAAGGAGTGCCGTACGATGATTCTGACCGCAATGTTCGTCGGGCTGCTGCTGCTGATCGTGCTCAACGTGCCGATCGCCATCGCCCTGGGACTGGTTGGCGCAGTTGCCGTCTATGGCAGCTACGGCAGCTATGCATTGCCCAACATCGGCCTGACCATGTTCGAAGGCGCGACCAATTTTCCGCTGATCGCGATTCCGCTGTTCATTCTGGCCGGCGCGATCATGAATGCGTCGAGCATCTCGCGGCGCCTGATCGATTTCGCCTCGTCGCTGGTGGGGTTCATCAAGGGTGGCTTGTCGATGGTGACCATCGGCTCGTCGATCTTCTTCGCCGAGATCTCCGGTTCCGCCGTGGCTGGGGTTTCCGCCCTGGGCAGCCTGTTGATTCCGGCGATGAAGAACCGCGGCTACTCCAAGGAGTTCGCGGCGGCGATCTCGTCTTCCGCGGCCAGCCTGGCGATCATTCTGCCGCCTTCGATTCCGATGATCCTGTATGCCGTGATGTCCGGCGAATCGGTGGTCAAGATGTTCGTCGCCGGTATCTTTCCTGGCCTGCTGGGGGCGCTGGGTCTGGCGATCGTCTGCTATTTCCTGGCGCGCAAGCACAACTTCCCGTCGGAAGGACGCTTTCAGGCCAGCCGGGTATGGAAAGCCTTCAAGGAGGCGATCTGGGCGCTGTTGATCCCGGTGATCATTCTCGGCGGCATCTTCGGCGGTATCGTCACCGCCACCGAAGGCGCGGCGCTGGCGGTCGTCGTGGCGATCTTCATCAGTGCCGTGGTCTACCGCGAGTTCACGCTCAAGACGCTGTGGAAGGCGTGTCTCGACGCCGGCGTGCAGACGGCGGTGGTGATGCTGCTGGTGGCGAGCTCGGCACTGGTCGGGCTCTATCTCACCGAGTCGCAGCTGCCGCAGCAACTGGCGAATTCGATCAGCGGTCTGACCGACAACAAGTACGTCATTCTCGCGCTGCTCAACATCATCTTCCTGATCCTGGGCGTGTTCCTGCACTCGGCGGCGGCGATCATTCTGGTCGTGCCGATCGTGCTGCCGCTGATCACGGAAGTCGGCATCGATCCGTTGCACTTCGGGCTGATCGTCACCCTCAATCTGGCCATCGGTCAGCAGACGCCACCGGTGGCCAGCGTGCTCATCGCGTCCTGCTCGATCGCCAAGGCCGATATCTGGCGTACCACGCATACCAATCTGTGGTTCCTTGGGGTGCTGTTCGTCGTGCTGTTGTTCAACACTTATGTCCCCGATTTCGCGCTGCTCCTGGTGCATCTGATCTACGGCAGCTGATAGCGAAAATCGATTCGAAATTCGACGAGGGAGACCCGGCGTCATGACCCAGAACGACGAGATTATCTGCAGCAAGGAAGGCGCTATCGGCTGGATTCGGTTCAATCGGCCGCAGGCACGCAACGCCATGACCTGGCACATGTACGAAACCATGACCCAGGCCAGCCAGCGGTTCGACGCGGACGACGAGGTCAAGCTGATCGCCTTTCGCGGGGAGGGCGGCGAGGCTTTCGTCGCCGGCACCGACATCAAGCAGTTCGTCGGCTTCGCCAGGCCCGAGGACGGGATCGACTACGAACGCCGTATCGACCGGGTCATCGGCGGTCTCGAGCGCCTGGCCACACCCACCGTGGCGCTGATCGACGGCTACTGTGTCGGTGGTGGCGCAGCCATCGCGCTGGCCTGCGATTTCCGCTATGCCAACGCGGATTTCAAGTTCGGTATTCCCATCGCCAGGACGCTCGGCAATTGCCTGTCGATCACCAACGTGGCGCGCCTGATCGACCTGATCGGCGTGGCGCGGACCAAGCGCGTGCTGATGCTCGCCCGCATGATCGAGGCCGAGGAGGCTGCCTCCATCGGCCTGGTCGACGAGGTGGTCGAGAGTCCGGCACTCGACGAGCGGGCAAGAACCCTGGCGGAGCGCCTGGCCGGGCATGCGCCGTTGACGATGCGGGCCGCCAAGACCGCTATCAACCGGATTCTCGACGCGCGACGGCCGGCTCATGATGCCGCGGACGACCTGATCGCCCAGTGCTACACCAGCGAGGATTTCCGCGGCGCGGTGCGGCGGTTCGTCGATAAGACGCCCTACACCTGGCAGGGCCGCTGACTCCAGGGAGACGCTGATTTATTGCTGCGCTCGATATCTTGATCGCCGGCGGTGCTCAGAATCCTCATTTAACACCGCGTAAACTCCGGTTCTTGCGCTCCGGCGGCGACCAACCTCTCATCGCTCGCGACATAAATCAGTGTCTCCTTAATAAATAGCCGCACCGGATCTATTGGCATTAGAGCACGCGCCTCGTATGCGCGTGACAGGGAAGGTGCGTCTCGAAAAACCGATGACTCGACGACTGTAAGGAGACACGCATGTTACCGCTGGAAGGCATGAAGGTGCTCGATATCTCGCAGATCATGGCCGGTCCGTATTGCACCATGGTGCTCGGCGACATGGGAGCCGACGTGATCAAGGTCGAGAAGACCAATGGGGGCGACGACAGCCGCCAGATGGGGCCCTACGTCAATGACGAATCGACCTGCTTCGCCCAGATCAACCGCAACAAACGCAGTATTTCGCTGAACCTCAAGGAGCCCGAGGGGCTGGAGCTGTTCTATCGATTGGCACGCGATGCCGATGTGGTGGTCGAGAATTACCGCCCCGGCGTGACCCAGTCGCTCAAGATCGACTATGACACCCTCAAGGCACTCAATCCGGGGCTCATCTACTGCTCGATCTCGGGCTACGGCCAGACCGGACCCTACCGCCGCAAGGGCGGCTTCGATCTGGTCGCCCAGGGGATGACCGGATTGATGTCGATGACCGGCGAGCCGGGACGCCGGCCGTTGAAGACCGGGGTCGCCGTCTACGACATCGGCGCCGGCATCACCGCCATCTACTCGATTCTGGCGGCCTATATCCACAAGCAGAAGAGCGGCGAAGGGCAACTGGTCGACGTGGCGATCGCCGAATGCGGTCTGCCCTGGTTCACCTGGGAAGCGGCGGCCTATTTCGCCGAGGGGCGGGTGCCGCAACCGACGGGTTGGCGCCACCGCGTCTCGGCGCCGTATCAGGCGATCAAGGTCAGGGACGGCTACATCATGCTCGGCTGTGCCAACCAGCGCACCTGGGAACGGCTGTGCAACGACGTGCTCGAGCGGCCGGAACTGACCCGGGATCCGCGCTTCGTCACCAACAGCGACCGTGGCCGTAACGTCGAGGCGCTGGAAACCCTGCTCGAGGAGATTTTCGGCGGCCAGGACATGGATCACTGGCTGGCGCTCTGCGACGAGGCCGGGGTGCCGGCGGGGCCGATCAACGATTTCGCCCAGGCGATGGACGATCCTCACTATCGCGAGCGGGGCATGGTGCAGGAATTCGAGCATCCGATCATTGGACGCATGCAGACCATCGGATTCGCCAGCAAGTTGTCGCAGACGCCGCCGCAGATTCGCCGGCCGGCGCCGATATTCGCCCAGCATACCGAAGAGGTGCTGGCGACCCTGGGCGTCGCGGGGGAGCAGCTGACCGAGCTACGCGAGCGCGGTGTCGTCCGTTGAGCCGTCATTCATCCCCGGCCGCCTGCGGCGCCGCCACCTCGAGCGAGCGCCGCGCCTCCTCCACCAGCCAGTCGTGAAGCGCCTGGACGCGGCGATCGTCCAGCGCGCCCTGCTGATAGACCAGGCCATAACGCTTGCCGGTAGCCACCGAGCCGGCAAAGGGGGCGATCAGGCGGCCGCTCTCCAGTTCATTGCCGATCAGGGTGCGCCGGGCGATCGCCACGCCCATGCCGGCGATTGCCGCTTCCACCGTGAGCTGGTTGCGGTTGAAGGTATAGCCGCGACGGACATTGACCCGCTCGCCGCCGATCGCCTGCAGGTAATGTTCCCATTCGGCGTAATCATGGCTGCCGCGCCAGGCGGTGACATCGTGCAGCAAGGGGTAATAGCCCAGTGCGTCCGGGTGCGTGAGCGGCGGGCGCCGGCGCAGCAGTTGCGGTGAGCAGACGGCGAAGATCTCCTCGTCGATCAGCGCCGTCGTCTGCAGGCCGGGATAGTGGCCGTCGTTGAGATCGATCGCCAGGTCGAAGCCGCCATCGAGCAGCGACAGATTGCTGTCCTCGGCGCTCAAGTGCAGTTCGATATCGGGGAACCGCGCCTGCAGGCGCGGCAATCGCGGCATCAGCCATTTGGCCAGGAACGAGGGCAGGCAGCGCAGCCGCAGCACACCGCTCATGACCCCGCCACGCAGGCGGTCGACTTCCATTCCTACCGCGTCGTAGGCCTGGGCGACCACGTCGGCCAGACGTTGCCCCTCTTCGGTGAGCGCCAACTGACGCGGCAGGCGTCGGAACAGACGAAACCCGAGACGCTCCTCCAACTGTTTGATCTGCTGGCTGACGGCGCCGGTGGTGACGTGAAGCTCTTCCGCCGCGCGCGTGAAGGAAAGGTGGCGTGCGCTTACCGCGAATACCTTCAGCCAGGCATGGGTCTGGGCATTGAGTGATTGGACCATGATTTAGTCAGGCTAAAACGCTTGGCAGATATAATCGATTGAGGCTGGTGTAACCGCCCAGCACACTGAAGTCAAACTACATCAAGCACCTGTTCACAGAGCGACTCCTGGTGATTCGTCAGCGACAGCGTGAAGCGTGAATGGAGGTGAGCCATGACTCTCAGTGTGTTCGACCTATTCAAGATCGGCATCGGCCCGTCCAGTTCGCACACCGTCGGGCCGATGCAGGCCGCGTACGACTTCGTCATGTCACTGCGCGAGCGGGAGCTGCTGGGTGCCGTGACGCGGGTTTCCGTCACGCTGTACGGTTCCCTCAGCGCCACCGGGAAGGGCCACAATACCGATCGTGCCGTGCTCGGCGGGTTGATGGGTGAGCGGCCGGTCTCGGTCGATCCCGACGAACTGGCGTTGAAGCTGGCGGCGCTGGAGCGGGACGGCCAGTTGCGGCTTGCCGATGTCCATGCGGTGGCGTTCGATGTCGCGCGGGACATCGCGTGGTGCGACGAAAGTCTCGACTACCACGCCAACGCGCTACGCCTCGAAGCCTTCGACGACCACGGCGTGGTCCATGCCAACACCTATTATTCCGTCGGCGGCGGCTTCGTCGTCGATGCCGAACGGGCCGCCCAAGGCGAGGCCGCGACACCGACGGTCGAGTTGCCTTACCCGTTCAAGAATGCCGTCGAACTGCTCGATATCTGCCGTCGTGAGAGGCTTTCCATCAGCGACGTAATGCTCGCCAACGAGCAAGCCTGGCGCAGCGAAGCGGAGATTCGTGCCGGCCTGTGGCGGATCTGGCAGGCGATGAAGGCGTGTGTCGACAGCGGGCTCGACCAGCACGGCGTGCTGCCCGGTGGACTCAATGTGCGCCGCCGGGCACCGTCGTTATATCGCCATCTGCAGGCACTGGACGGCAACCGGGGGCTGATCGCCAGCACCTTCTCGGCGATGGATTGGGTCAATCTCTTCGCCCTGGCGGTCAACGAGGAAAACGCCGCCGGCCGGCGCATGGTCACGGCGCCCACCAATGGCGCGGCGGGCATCGTGCCGGCGGTCCTGCACTATTACATGAAGTTCGAACCGGCGGCCTGCGAGAAGGACGTGGTGCGCTTCTTGCTGACGGCGGGCGCGATCGGGATCTTGTGCAAGACCAACGCCTCGATCTCCGGCGCCGAGGTCGGCTGTCAGGGGGAAGTGGGCTCGGCCTGCGCGATGGCGGCGGCCGGTCTTGCGGAGTTGCTGGGCGGCACGCCGGCGCAGGTGGAAAATGCCGCTGAAATCGGTCTGGAACACAACCTGGGGCTGACCTGCGATCCGGTCGCCGGCCTGGTGCAGGTGCCTTGCATCGAACGCAACGCGATCGCCTCGATGAAAGCGATCAATGCCGCACAGATGGCGCTGCGCGGTGACGGCGAGCATTTCGTCTCGCTCGACAAGGTGATTCGCACCATGCGCGACACCGGGCGCGACATGCAGGACAAATACAAGGAGACCTCGCGCGGCGGGTTGGCGGTCAACACCATCGAATGCTGAGGCTACCATTACCGCGGATAACGACAGCGCTCAAAAGCTGTGCCAATATCGATTTCCTTAATCGGTGCCACGACGCATTCGCATCAGGACGATAGGGCAAGGGAAATGAGCGAAGACAGCTGTATCATCCGTCACTTCAAGCATTACGGTGAACTATCCAAGAATGACGAGTCGTTGCTGGCGGACCTGGAGCAGAGCCCTACGGAGGTCAAGGGCGACCACGTGCTGTGGCAGGAGGGGGACCCCGCGCGGGAATTCTGCACCTTGAGCAAGGGCTGGGCTTATTCGTTTCGGCACATGGAAGATGGCTCGCGCCAGATTCTCGAAATCTACCTGCCCGGCGACATCATCGGCCTGCGGGAATTCGCCTTCAGGGAACGTCTGACCGGTGTCGCCATGCTGGAAGACGGCGTGGTATGTCATTTTCCTCACCGCCGTCTGGTCAATGTCTTCCGCGAATCGCTCAAGCTGTCGACGATCTTCTTCGCCATCGCTTCCCACCAGCAGGCGCTGCTCACCGAGCGCCTGGTCAATCTCGCGCGACGCAGCGCCCGCCAGCGCCTTGCCCATCTGATCTACGAGATGTACGTGCGTCTGGAGCGCACCAGCTCCCGCCAGGGCAACAGTATCCGCCTGCCTCTCTCGCAGCAACACCTCGGCGATGCCCTGGGACTCTCCTCGGTGCATGTCAGCCGCACGCTGACCGCCTTCCGCGAGGAAGGACTGGTGTTGCGCTCGCGCCAGCGCATCGAGTTGCCGGACCCCGATGCGCTGGCGCGGGAGGCGGAGTTCGGCGATGCCTATCTCAACGACGGCGTCGACCACTTCTTCAATCACTGAATCCGGTGGCCGGCGGCACGCTCACCACGCGGCGATCGTCGCCGGCAAGCGTTCGGCGAGGAAGTCCACCAGCAGGCGAATCTTGGGCGAGAGCTGGCGGTGGCGCGGATAGACGGCCCATACCGCAGTATCGGTGAACTGGTAGCGGTCGAGCACCGCCGTCAACTCGCCGCGGGCGATCGCCGTTTCGACGTAGTAATCCGGCAACTGTGCCAGGCCGATTCCCTTGCTGGCGGCATCCAATAGTGCCGGACCGGAATTGCCGCGCCAGTTGCCGGAAACCCGGATTTCCCGTCGTTGGCCGTCGACCTGAAACAGCCAGCTGTCCCGCGAGCCGACCAGGCAGTTGTGGTGGGCCAGCTCGGACAGGCTGTGGGGCGCCGGCAGACGCTGGAAATAGGCCGGCGAACCGACCACGTATTCGCGCCGGTCGCACAGGCGGCGTGCCAGCAGGCTGGAATCCTTCAGCACGCCCATGCGGATGGCGATGTCGAATCCTTCGTCGATCAACGCCACGGTGCGGTTGGTGAAGTGCAGCCGCACATCGAGCTGCGGGTAGCGGCAATGGAACTCGTTGACCAGTGGCGCGATATAGCGCTCGCCGAAGGTCGTGGCGCAGCTGATCGCCAGGCGCCCCCGGGGTTGCGACTGCAGTTCGTTGAGTGCCGCTTCGGCCTCGCGAAAGCCGTCGAGCAACGAGCGGCAATGCTCGTAATAGACCGCGCCGCTGTCGGTGAGCCGGATCTGGCGGGTGGTGCGGTAGAGCAGCGGCGTGCCGAGTTGCTGTTCCAGCTGGCTGACGAGGCGGCTGACGTGCGAGCTGGAGACCTTGAGCGCCGCCGCCGCTCGCGAGAAGGTGCCCAGCCGGACTACGGCGACGAAAGCCTCGATACCATCCCAGCGCGACATCATTGACCTCTTTTCGAAGAAACCGATTTCAGCGGCATCGATCTCGACGGCAGCGATTTTTGCTGCATGGCAATAATCATGTGTCGGACGCCTGCTTTATTGCCTGACGGGGAGCGCCTAGACTGAACCAAAACCAGCCGCCATGTCACGCTCGCGTGGCGAGCGGCCAGCAATCCCCAAGGAGACCAGATGATGAAATCGCGTGCCGCCGTGGCCTGGGAAGCAGGCAAGCCGCTTTCGCTCGAAGAGATCGACGTCGAAGGCCCCAAGGCCGGTGAAGTGCTGGTACGAATCGTCGCCACCAGCGTCTGCCATACCGATGCCTACACGCTCTCCGGCAAGGATCCGGAAGGGTTGTTTCCCTCGATTCTGGGCCACGAGGGCGCCGGTATCGTCGAGGAAGTGGGCGAGGGCGTGACCGGCCTGCAGCCGGGCGACCATGTCATTCCGCTCTATACCGCCGAGTGCGGCAAGTGCAAGTTCTGCCTTTCCGGCAAGACCAACCTGTGCGGCGCGGTGCGTGCGACCCAGGGCAAGGGGCTGATGCCGGACGGCACCACCCGTTTCTCCAAGGATGGCAAGGCGCTGCATCATTACATGGGGACTTCGACCTTCTCCGAGTACACCGTGCTGCCGGAAGTCTCGCTGGCCAAGGTGTCGAAGGAAGCGCCGCTGGACAAGATCTGCCTGCTCGGCTGCGGTGTCACCACCGGTATCGGCGCGGTGCTCAATACCGCCAAGGTGGAGCCGGGTGCCACCGTCGCCGTGTTCGGTCTCGGCGCGATCGGCCTGGCGGTGATCCAGGGCGCGCAGATGGCCAAGGCCTCGCGCATCATCGCCATCGACGTCAATCCGGACAAGTTCGAACTGGCGCGCCAGTTCGGTGCCACCGAGTTCGTCAACCCGAAGGACTACAGCGACCCGATCCAGCAGGTCATCGTCGATCTCACCGATGGCGGCGTCGACTACTCCTTCGAGTGCATCGGCAACGTCAACGTGATGCGCTCGGCGCTGGAGTGCTGCCACAAAGGCTGGGGCGAGTCGATCATCATTGGGGTCGCCGGTGCGGGCGAAGAGATTTCCACCCGCCCGTTCCAGCTGGTCACCGGTCGCGTCTGGAAAGGCTCTGCCTTCGGTGGGGTCAAGGGGCGTACCGAACTGCCGGGTTACGTGCAGCGCTACATGGATGGCGAGATCAAGATCGACGAATTCGTGACTCACGACATGCCGTTCGACCAGATCAACGAAGCCTTCGAACTGCTGCATGCGGGCAAGAGCATCCGTACCGTATTGCATTATTGAGCTACGAGCTACGAGCTACGAGCCAAGGGCGAAGATCAAAAGCGAGAGCGTTGGTTGCGTGACGCATATAGAGCATTTCAGGCGCCGGTTTCGGGGCGCATAGACTTCTGGCGTCGGTTCCGGGGCGCTTAACGAGAAGGAGAGAGCCATGTCGATGAGCGAGCAGCTGGAACTGGTCTCGGCCACCAAGAGCTTCGGAGGCTGGGTCAAGCGCTACAAGCATCGCTCGCGGGCGCTGGATTGCGACATGATCTTCGCGATCTACCTCCCGCCGCAGGCCGAGGAGGGGCGGGTGCCGCTGATGTGGTGGTTGTCGGGGCTGACCTGCAACGACGAGAACTTCATGCAGAAGGCCGGCGCCCAGCGCATGGCCGCCGAACTCGGCCTGGCGATCGTCTGTCCGGATACCAGCCCGCGCGGTCTGGATCTTCCCGGCGAGCACGACAGCTACGACTTCGGTTCCGGCGCCGGTTTCTATCTGAACGCCAAGCGCGAGCCGTGGTCGCGTCACTACCGGATGTACGACTACGTCACCGAGGAATTGCCCTCGGTGGTGCGGCTGCACTTCCCGGTCAACGGTCGCGAGTCGATCAGCGGACATTCGATGGGCGGGCACGGCGCGCTGGTGCTGGCGCTGCGTCAGCCGGGACGCTATGCCGCGGTCTCGGCGTTCGCGCCGATCGTCAACCCGACGCAGGTGCCCTGGGGCCGGAAGGCGTTCGAGAACTATCTCGGCGACGACGTCGGCCTACGCACCCAGTACGACGCCTGCGAGCTGGTGGCCAAGGGCTCGTCGCGTCAGCCGCTGTTCATCGATCAGGGCGAGGCGGACAACTTTCTCGACGAGCAGCTCAAGCCGGAGCGGCTGGAGGCTGTGTGCAAAGAGCATGATCACCCGCTGACATTGCGTCGCCACCCCGGCTACGACCACAGCTACTTCTTCATCGCCAGCTTCATCGACGAGCACCTGCGCTATCACGCCGAAAGGCTCTACGCCAAGCGCTGAGCGGCAGACGAGATCATGGCCCGACAGACGGGCCATGATGACTGACAGGCCCCGGCACGCCTGGATTGGCTCCAGGAAGCCGGTGGAGGGCGCGACCGCCCCCATCGTCGCGTCAACGATGGTACCCTCACGCTTGTAAACACCCTCTGAACCAGGGGGCGCCCGCCGTTCTGAAGGCCGACACCACCTTCACCAACCTCATGGGGTTGATGGGGCTGACTTGGATCGATCGCTGATAATGGCACGACATGGAACTCGCACTATCCGTTCCTCCCGCGGCGGGGGACGAATGGGTCGTTGGCTGATGGGGAGCGTAGTGATGAGCTTGATCATGGGGTGCCAGGAGTTGCCTTCCCTGGAAGAGCGCTCCGAATCCCGGGCCGTACCCCCGGAGGCGACGGCGGAGACGTGGCTGGGCCGGGCCATCTTGCCGTACCTGCGCCAGGCAGACTCCGGCCTCAGCGGCATTCGCCCCTTGCCTGAGCCCCGGGAAGCCTTTGCCTCGCGCATGCTCCTTGCCCAGACGGCAGAGCGGACTCTCGATATTCAATACTATATCTGGCATCCCGACCTGACCGGGACGCTGTTGCTCGAAGCGTTGCATACCGCTGCAGACCGTGGGGTTCGAGTGCGTCTGCTGCTGGACGACAACGGCATCAGCGGCATGGACGAGACGCTGGCGGCCTTGGATTCTCACCCCAATGTCGAGGTACGGCTGTTCAACCCGTTCCGCTACCGCCGTGCCAAATGGCTCGGTTATGTCACCGATTTCTCACGCGCCAATCGACGCATGCACAACAAATCCTTTATCGCCGATAACCAGGCCGCGATCATCGGAGGGCGCAATATCGGTGATGAGTACTTTGGCGCTACCGACGGCGTGCTGTTCGCGGATCTCGACGTGATGGCGGTGGGAGCCGTGGTACCTGACGTTTCGCGGGATTTCGATCTCTACTGGGCCAGCGAGTCCGCCTATCCCGTTGCCGGTCTACTCGATCCGGCAGGCACAGGGAAACTGGTCGAACTGTCGCAGCGCGCGGAAAAAATCGAGCGCGAACCCCGGGCGACCAGCTATATGGCGGCGCTGCGGGAGACCGACCTGATTCACAGTCTGGCCCAAGGCGAGTTGGAACTACGCTGGTCGCGAGTCCGCATGCTGAGCGACGATCCTGCCAAAGGACTGGGCAAGGCCGATGATGCGGATCTACTGACCTCGCACCTTCAGGACATCATTGGCGACAGCAGCGAGGCGTTCAGCCTGGTATCGCCCTATTTCGTCCCCACCGAGGCCGGTACGCGGGCATTTCGCGAACTGGCGAAGCGAGGTGTTGCGAGCCAGGTATTGACCAACTCGCTGGCGGCGACGGACGTGCTTGCGGTTCACGCCGGCTATGTCCGCCAGCGTCGGGCGTTGCTGGAAGCGGGTGTCGACCTCTACGAACTCAAGATGACGACCTCGACGGCGGGCGGGAATGCCGGTCCCTTGGGTAGTTCCGGCTCCAGCCTCCATGCCAAGACGTTTACGATCGACGATCGGCGTGTCTTCATCGGATCGTTCAACTTCGATCCGCGTTCGGCCAGACTCAATACCGAGCAGGGATTCATCATCGATGATCCGGACCTGGCCACAAGGATTCGCGAGGCGTTCGACCAGCGCGTGCCGCAAATGGCCTACCATGTCGAGTTGTCGCCGGATGGACGATTGGTCTGGGAAACCCGGGAAGGCGATTCGACACGACGCTTGACTCAGGAGCCGAATTCACACTGGTGGCAACGCGGCCTGGTGTGGTTCGTCTCCAAATTGCCGGTGGAGTGGCTGTTGTAACATGGCTCGAGGCGGGCTCGAGGTGTTGGACAGCACCAGACCGTTGATATCGAATACGTCATGACGAATCTCGGCCCCGAGTTTCAGCGTCTCAACCGCAGACGACATCGGCAGGCGACCATTGCGAATTCGTGGCTGAGTGAAAAGGTCTGTCGCCTTTCACGGTGACTCGTTCGCCGCTGCGTGTCTGACCAGCGTAATCGTAGATCGCTCGATGCAGCACGCAGCGGTTGTCCCACAGTGCCAGCGAGTTCGGCTGCCAGCGGAACCGCACCGTGAATTCCGGCGTCGTTTGATGGCGATAGAGAAAATCGAGTACGGCGCGGCTCTCTTCCGGAGAGAGGTCGACGATCTCGGCGGTGAAGCCGGGATTGACGAACAGCGCCTGGCGTCCGGTTTCAGGATGCGTGCGCACGACCGGGTGGATCGCTTCCGGATACTCCCTGTCGTTGGAAAAACCGAATGCGCTGCGATCCTGTGCTTTCAAGCCGGCATAGCGAAACTTGTAGTTCTCCTCTCCCGAATGCCTTGCCCGTAGCCCCGACAGGAATTGCTGCATGGCTGGAGAAAGTGCCTCGAATGCCGCGTAGCCACTGGCGAACAGCGTATCTCCCCCGACCGGAGGAACTTCCCGCAAATAGAGCAGGCTGCCCAGTGGCGGCTCCTCGTCGCAGGAAACATCGGAGTGCCAGTGGTTGCCGTTGACGGCACGCCGTTTACCCTGGCGAATCTCGCGCACGTCGTCCGAGGAACCGGCATCGGCATGAATCGGGAAAATCTCCGGATAGCCCTCGGGCCCAGGCGTCATGGGATGAATGTGTAGCTCGCCGAAGCGTCGCCCCAGCGCGATGTGCTGATCGCGGGTCAGGTGCTGATCGTGGAAGAACAGTACCTGATGATCATGAAAGGCCCGCTTGAGTTCGTCCCACTGCGGAGCAGAGAGCGATTTCGATAAATCCAGGCCGACGATCTCGGCACCGATGTGGCCGGAAGCGGGCCGGACGTCCAACGTCTTGTAGGCCATCGCGAAACTCCTTGCGAGAAGATCGTACGGGAAGATGATGGTCGATATGTTCGATCAGTCGAATCCGGTTGTTAAATCTCTTTTCCAGAGAAGAAAAGCACGAGTTCTTCTTAACGGTATTTCCGATTAGCAATGCCAAAACTCTGATTGGTGGTGGCGATCGTGCTTGCGTACCGTGGCCACATGTATGAATTGGGGACATCCCCATGATTTCCTTGAGCGATGGCATGAGGATGACCAGGATGACATTGCATCACCGTGCTATGTTTCTGCGAAATTCAGTGTTTTTTCGAAATTCGGTTCTGACGGTCGCGCTTGCCGTTGGCGTGCTCGGCATGGCCAAAAGCCAGGAGGCCGGTGCGGAGACGCTAAGAATCGCCGAGCAGTATGGGCTCGTCTACCTGCCTCTTCATGTCATCCGCGACCAGGGCCTGCTCGAAGAGAAAGCGCAAGCGGCGGGCATCGACCTCGATGTCGACTGGGTGCAGCTTTCCGGAGGCGCCAATGTCAATAGTGCACTGTTGTCTGATAGCATCGATATCGCCAGTGCGGGTGTCGGGCCGCTGCTGACTGCCTGGGATCGTACCTATGGCAGTCTGGACGTGAGGGCGCTTGCGGCTCTGGGAGAGTTTCCCAATGACTTGGTGACCAACGACCCCGATGTCAAGACGCTCGAGGATTTTGGTCCCGGAGACAAAATTGCCGTTCCCGCGGTCACGGTTTCGGTCCAGTCGCGGCTTTTGCAAATGGCGGTGGCGAAGATCCATGGCGAGGATCAATACGATCGGCTCGACGACCTGACCGTGTCACTCCCGCATCCCGATGCGACTGCGGCGCTGGTATCCGGCGGTACGGAAATCACGGCTCACTTCTCCAATATTCCCTATCAATACCAGGAGCTTCAGGATCCCGACGTACACCGCGTCCTGAGTTCCTACGATATCGTCGGGGGGCCGCTTACGCCGACGCTGATCTACGCGACGAGCCGTTTCTATCAGGATCGGCCGGAGGTATATCGGGTGTTCCTCGCGGCGCTGGAGGAAGCCGACCATTTCATCAGTGAACATCCTCGGGAATCCGCTGAAATTTATCGCCGAGTGACGAACTCGAAACTCGATGTGGCGACGCTCCAGTCGATCATTGAAGATCCCGACATTCGTTATACGCCCATCCCCCGCAATACCTATCCCCTGGCGACGTTTCTTCATCAGGTGGGAGCGATCCGACATGAGCCGACGAGTTGGCAGGACTACTTCATCGAGGATGCGTCTCGCTGGGAGGGCAGTTGAGTGGAGACCTTGGCCGAGCCGTTGAAAGTGCATGGCGTCGATGTCGTGAAGGATACTCTGATCCCCCGGCTCGCCGTCGATGGAGTGACTATCGACTATGTGACGCCGCGCCAGCGAGTGCGTGCGACGCAGTCGGTCAGCTTCGATGTTCTTCCGGCGGATCGCTTCGTGTTGCTTGGACCGTCCGGATGCGGCAAGTCGACCCTGCTCAAGGCCGTGGCCGGATTCTTGAAACCGGCCGCGGGAGAGATCCGGCTCGACGGAGAATCCATTCGTGGACCTGGCCCGGATCGGCTGGTGGTGTTCCAGGATTTCGAACAGCTCATGCCATGGAAAAGCGTGCTGCAGAACGTCACTTTTCCGCTGCGGATCGCCCGGCGTCTCGATCGCCGGGAGGCTATCGAGCGGGCTCTGTTGACGCTGGAGAAAGTAGGGTTGAGACAATTCGCCGATGCCCATCCTCACACGCTCTCCGGTGGCATGAAGCAGCGGGTTGCGATTGCCCGGGCGCTGGCGATGGAGCCAAAGATTCTGTTGATGGATGAGCCGTTCGCTGCCCTGGATGCGCTGACGCGACGCAGGATGCAAGAGGAGCTTCTGGCGCTGTGCGACCAGACGTCATCGACCCTGCTCTTCGTCACCCACTCGATCGAGGAGGCCCAGATCGTGGGAAACCGGGTGCTTCTGCTGTCGCCGCATCCCGGGCGAGTCCGTGCGGAACTCGACTGTAGTGGCGATACGCTGAAGAGCCTGGGGAGTCCGGCGACGCAGGAGCGTGGTCAGCGCATCCACCGTTTACTGTTCGAGACACCGATATGATGCAGAACTCAGGACGTGCGACGTCACGTGAGGATCGTTATTTCGAACTGGCGCCCGTGGACGAGCGGGAACTGATCCATCCCCGTTCCATTTTGCAGCGCTTGTGGGACAGTGCCGCCATTCGCAAGGGGATGATTCTGCTGGTGCTGGTCGTGTTATGGGAAATCCTGGCACGTTATCAGGACAATCCGTTGATGCTGCCGAGCGCCGTGGATACGGCGCGAGCGCTAGGGGCCGGCATGCTCGATGGCTCCTTGCCGTCGAAAGTGGCCAATTCCTTGTCAGTGCTGATCAAGGGTTACGCATTGGGGGCCTTGGGTGCCCTGGCGTTGACGGCCCTGGCGGTCTCGACGCGCCTGGGGCGTGATCTGCTTGGAACCTTGACATCGATGTTCAGCCCCTTGCCGGCGATAGCGCTGCTGCCGCTGGCGCTCCTGTGGTTTGGCCTGGGGGAAGGGAGCCTTATCTTCGTGTTGATCCACTCGGTGCTGTGGGCCATGGCGGTCAACATACATGCCGGGTTCCTGAGCGTCTCCGAGACGCTGAAGATGGCAGGACGCAACTATGGTCTGCGCGGGTTGCGTTACGTGTTCCTGCTGCTGATACCCGCTGCGCTGCCGTCGATTCTGTCGGGGCTGAAAATTGGCTGGGCTTTTGCGTGGCGGACCCTGATTGCCGCCGAGTTGGTGTTTGGTGCGTCTTCCGGCGGTGGCGGTCTGGGGTGGTACATCTTCCAGAACCGCAACGAACTCTACACCGACAACGTCTTCGCGGGTCTGGCCGTCGTCATTCTCATCGGTTTGTTGGCCGAGAATCTGGTCTTCGAGAGCTTGGAAAAGATGACCGTGCGTCGATGGGGGATGCAGAACCCTGGCTGAAGCGTTGTTACCGATTCATTTGCAGGAGAACGTCATATGCCGCTCACTCAAGTCATCGATTACTTCAATCGTCATCTCGACAGTTTCAATCCGCGATCGACACTGTCCGATCACGCACGCTTTCATTACCAGGGTGGGGCCGTATGGGGGACGCTGCTCGATCGCCAACTGCATCCTGGGCAACGGACCGTTTACTCCCTCAACCGTCTCGATCACGAAGCCAGGGAGGCGTATACGGAGATTCGCGACGCCACTGGCGATCGCTTGATCGCCGATTCCCTCTACTTTCTCGCCTGGGATCGGGAAGATGTGGTCTTCGTCGATCGTTTCCAACGCGTCCTCCACGCACTCAATCATCTCGGCGCCGATCCCGAAGCCAAGCAGCGCCTGATCGTCGACGTGCATTGGCGCCATATCCAGGCCGTCGAGGATTCTCATGGGGCAGTCTACGAAGGCTTGCTGGCGCGACTAGGCATGTCGCCGGACCGGGTCATTCTGCGTCTTCAGGGGGAGGCGCTGCTCAATCATGCTCACGCCCGCCATGCGGCCGAGAGCTTTCATCGGCGCGGCTATCCGTTATTGGCGGCGGATGTTGCCACCGATACGCCAGAGCGAGACTGGCATTTGCTATATGAGCACGGTGTACGTTGGGTCTCGCCGGGGTCCGATGCCTTGGCGAATGCCCGGGAAGGCAATCTGAGCTTTCCGAGGCTCGATGAGTGGACCCGCCATGCCAAGCGTGGCGGGCTGGAGGTATGGTGGCCGGGTCTCAATGAGCCGGGAGATCTTGGACGAGTCTCTCGTTTCGAACCGGATTTCGTCAGCGGTGAGTGGATCGAGCGCGTCATTACCGAGGCGCCGTTGGTTTAAGTCCTGGTCTAGCCAGAGGGAGGCCGGCCCCGTCGGTCGTTTTTTGGCGGGGCCTATGTCGTTGCCTGGCGGTTGCCGCAATTCTCGCGATCCCTCGACCTGGTGGCAGGATGATGCGTCGAATGAATGCTACTGTTCGCTGGCGTTTTCCCACTTGGCGCTGCTCGCATCGACCTGGGTCGGTATCAGCCCGATGGAATAAAAAGTATCCGCGAGTGTTTGTTGCTCGGCCAGAATGTCGTCGGTGACGGGTTCCAGCGCATAGTTCGTCCGTTCTATGGACCGCTTCCAGATCGGTACCGAGAGATCCGTTGCCTGGGAGAGAATCTGGGCCGCCTCATCGGGATGGGACGTAGTCCATTGGCTGACGTCATCGATCTGTTGATTGAAAAGATCGATGATCGAGGGATACTCCTCGGCGAAATTTCGACTCGAAAGATAAAAACTATAATGCGGTACCAAGTCCGTCGCGTCCGACAGAAGCCGAGCGTCGGCATTCGTTTCCGCCTCCGCATAGTACGGGTCCCAGATGACCCAAGCGTCCACCGAGCCTTGTTGGAACGCGGCACGGGCATCGGCCGGTTTGAGATAGCGGGGTGTGATATCCGAGTATTCCAATCCAGCTGATTGCAGGGCGATTGCCAACAGGTAATTCACGTCGGAGCCCTTGTTGAGCGCCACGGATTTACCTTCCAGGTCCTTCAGCGAATGAATCGACGAGTCTTTGGGTACCAGGATCGCTTCCGTTTTTGGATTGGCGGGGGTTCTCGACACATAGACGAGATCCGCCTTGGCGGCTTGGGCGAAGATAGGGGGAGCGTCACCCACCGTCGCGAAATCGATGCTACCGAGATTCAAGGCCTCGAGCATTTGAGGGCCAGCGGGAAACTCGATCCACTGTACGTCGATCCCGCGCGCTTTCAATGCCTCATCCAGGGTGCCTCTAGCCTTCAGCAGAGTGAGAATGCTGGCTTTCTGAAAGCCGATCTGCACGCTTTCAGGCTTGTCTTCTGCGACGGCGATCTCGCTGGTCACAGCGATGACGATGCTCGCGGTAACAAAGGATTTCAATAATGAGTTCATGAGTTTCATGGCAGCAGTTGGATGGTAATGGTCGTCGGATTTTTGTGTTTGATGTCGGGTCATCATCGACTCCTTGGGATCGCCAGGTCATGTTCGGGAGATTGACCGTAAGGTGTCCCGGTGCCGGAGTGAAATCATTTGATGCAACATCCTTATTCATCGCAAGAACAATTCGTCGTAAGGACAAAAAAAGGCTGCCGAGGCAGCCAAAAAAACATCGCCCGTCACGTTTGTCTTTTAGGTATCCGGCATACCGCCGTTTTCCATCAAGGGTGTGAAAAAAGTCGATGCATGCAGATAGTTCTCGTACAAAGTCTAGCCAGAAGAGGCCTCTTTGGGGCGCTCCATATTGGCGATGGTCTCCCCGAAGGGACCCATGTTCGCGACGATATCCTGAGTATCGACCTGCGTCTCCAACGGCAGCAGCGGCAACACGGATTCGCCGAATCGCCAAGCTTCTTCCAGATGCGGATAGCCCGACATGATGAAGGTGTCGATACCGAGTTGCTGATATTCTCGCATCCGAGCGGCAACCGTTTCGGGACTGCCGACCAGTGCGGTGCCGGCGCCGCCTCGTACCAGGCCCACGCCGGCCCACAGGTTGGGGCTGATCTCCAGCTTGCTGCGATCGCCACGGTGCAGTTCGGCCATGCGCGACTGGCCAACGGAGTCCATGCGCGAGAATACCTTTTGGGCGGCGGCGATCGTCTCGTCATCGAGATGTTCGATCAATCTATCGGCCGCGCGCCAGGCTTCTTCGTCGGTTTCCCTGACGATGACATGCAGGCGAATGCCGAACGTGACTTCGCGGCCCGCCTTGGCTGCCGCTTCGCGGACGGTGGCGATCTTTTCGGCGACTTGCGCCGGTGGTTCGCCCCAGGTCAGGTACTTGTCGATGGTGGTGGCCGCCACATCGATCGCCGATGCCGATGAGCCGCCGAAGTAAAGCGGCGGGCCGTTGGGCGTCAGTGGCTGGAAGATGAGCTTGCCATCCTCGATACGTAGATGCTTGCCGCTGTGATTGACGGTTTCTCCGGCGAGAAGGCGCTGGTAGACGTCGAGGAACTCACGGGTCACCTCGTAGCGCTCGTCGTGATCGAGAAAGATACCATCGCCTTTGTTTTCGACGGGATCGCCTCCGGTGACGACGTTGATCAGCAGACGGCCACCGGAGATGCGATCGAGCGTTGCCGTCATGCGGGCGGCGACTGCGGGAGATTGCAGTCCCGGTCTGACCGCGACCAGAAAACGCAGGCGTTGCGTCAACGGTGCGAGGGCCGAGGCAACCACCCAGGAGTCCTCGCAGCTGCGGCCTGTCGGCAGCAGCACCCCGTGGTAGCCCAACTGATCGGCGGATTGGGCAATCTGGCGTAGATAGTTGATGTCGACATTACGACCGCCTTTCGAGGTGCCGAGATAATGGCCATCGCCATGGGTCGGGAGGAACCAGAGCACCTTGAGCTTGGACTCTGTCGTATTCGCAGGTGTAGGCATGATCATTGCTCCTCGCCCGAGGGGGCGTAGATGTGCGCATTGCGGGTATCGACCTCGCGCGGCAGTATGCCGGCGTCAAGAAACGCATCGGCGATGCGCTGCTGCTCGTCGAATTGTGCCGGCGTGACCGGTTCGACCTGATAACTGCGATTGCCGAGCGCCGCTTCGATGATTTGCGGCTCGATGCCGCCCCAGATCGGACTCAGGCGTTGTGCCGCTTCGCTTCGGTGTGCGCGAACCCAATCACCGGTCTCTTTCAACGTGCGATAGACGGTCGCCACGACTTCCGGATGGGACTCGGCGTAGGGAGTAGAGGCAAGGTAGAAACGGGTATAGCTTGCCAGTCCGTCGCTGCCGTCCACGATGGTACGGGTCTCGTCCTGGGCGCGTGCCGTGGAGAGATAGGGCTCCCAGGGGATCCAGGCATCCACGTTATGCTGCACGAATGCGGCACGGGCATCCGACGGCGTGAGATAGGCGACCTGGATGTCGTCCAGCGTCAGGCCCGCTCGGTCGAGAGCGGCGAGCAGCAGGTAGTGGTTGCCGGCACCGCGTGTCACCGTCACTCGCTTGCCCTTGAGATCGGCGACGTTCTCGATGTCGCTGTCGGCATGGACGATCATCGCCTGGCCGGCCGGGGAGGGCGTTTCAGTGGCATAGAACGTCAGATCGGCGTTGGCCGCCTGGGCGAAGATGGGCACGGTATCGGCCACGTCCGCGCTCAGATCGAGATCGCCGAGATTGAGCGCTTCCAGCATCGGTAGTCCACTGGTGAACTCATGCCAGTCGATCTCCACGCCCTGCTCGGCGAGGCGCTCATCGAGCACGCCGCTATCGCGTATCAGCCCCATCAAGGTGGACGAACGCTGGTAGCCGATGCGGACGGTGTCGTCGTCGGCCTGGCTGGAGACCGCCGTAGTGGTCAAGGTAATGGCAACAAGGCCGGCCAGTAGTGACCGGAATGAAACGCGCATGGGGGCGATAACCTCTCGAGGATTGTCGTCGGAATGAAGAGGGATTCGAAACGCTGTCCGGGCGATACGGGAACTCGGGATACATGACGGCTGTCATTCCCAGAGATTGGGGGTGACCGAGGCGGAAAAACCGGAGACGAAAGTCTTCGTGCTCCCCGAGCCAGTCTCGAAGACATGTCTTTCCACCTTGCCGATATTGGCACCGTAAACGTGCACGCTAATGGAGACGCGATCACGAAAGGCATTCTCGACCCGATGGATGTCTCCACGTTCCGGCAACAACGTTTCGACGTCACCGGGCATCAACCGAACCGCCTCGCCCGGTGTCAATTCACCGTCGACGAGTCGATAAGGCGTCGATATTTCGCTGCCTCGAAGCATGCCGATCAAACCCCAGACGGTATGGTCGTGAATCGGTGTCTTTTGCCCGGGACCCCAAACGAAGCTGACGACCGAGAATCGCTCCAGCGGATCGCAGTGGAGCAGATATTGCTGATAATGCTCCGGGTGGGGGCGCGAGAATGTATCCGGCAACCAGTCATCATGTTCGATGAGTCGCGATAGCAGCGGTGCCAGGCGCCGAACACGCCCGGTGTCGTTCGATTCGAGCTCGACGATCGATGTCGCATGGCGGACGAAGTCCGTCAGCGGTGCGATTCGAGAATACCGTGCTTCGACGTGCTCGGCAGTGGGGGTATGGATCGGGGTCATTTCACGCCCGCCGTCGCCGTGCGAGGAATATCGACGGTCGTTTCGTCACCGGGCGCGGGCTTCCCCAGTACCCGGCGCAACACTCGCGTCTCGATTTCGGAAACGCCGGGTGAAGAGGGTTCGCGCGGCCGGGGGAGAGGAACCTCGATATCCATGCCGACGTGACCCTGCTCGAGCACGATGACGCGATCGGCCAATTGCACCGCTTCCGGCACGTCGTGGGTCACCAGCAGCACCGTGAAGCCGTGTTGCTGCCATAGCCGCTCGATCAGGCTCTGCATCTCGAGACGCGTCAGCGCATCCAAGGCGCCGAGGGGCTCGTCGAGTAACAGAAGCCTGGGCTGATGAATCAGCGCCCTGGCCAGGGCCACGCGCTGTTTCTGGCCGCCCGATAGCTGTGCCGGCCAGACATTCGCCTTGTCAGCCAGTCCCACTTCCCGAAGCGCATCCAGCGCACGGGGTTTCCAATCCCCTTTGAGGCCCAGGCCAACGTTGTGCAGCACACTCTTCCAGGGCAACAACCGGGCATCCTGGAACATCAGGCGCGTATCGGCCGAGTGCGTGCCGAGTCGTATGCCTGCGGCGGCAATGTTGCCGCTGGAGACCGATTCGAGCCCGGCCAGCATCCGCAGCAGCGTGCTCTTGCCGCAACCACTGCGTCCCACGATGGCGACGAACTGTCCGGCGGGCACATGCAGATCGATTCCTTGCAGAACTTGGAGCTCGCCGAAGCGCTTGCCGACATCGGTAAGGTCCAGTGTGGTGGCGTTGTTCTTCTCTGTCTGACGACGTGGATGGTAAGACTCGATGGCAACATCAGTGGCTTGGAAACGATCTCGCGTCGCGCTGTAGGCGTTCATGTGGCGGCTCCCTGAGAGTAGGCGGGGTTCCAGCGCAGCCAACGGCGTTCGAGGAAACGCGCGGCCTCGTCGGCGAGTTTGCCGAGAATGGCGTAGAGCACGATGGCAAGTACCACGACATCGGTCTGCAAAAACTCGCGTGCGTTCATGGCCAGATAGCCGATCCCTGAATTGGCGGAAATCGTTTCAGCGACGATCAGAGTCAACCACATCAAGCCCAAGGAGTAGCGAACGCCGACGAGGATGGATGGCATGGCACCGGGAAGAACCACGTTGGTGAATAGGGACCAACCGGATAGACCGTAGCTGCGGGCCATTTCCATGAGGTTGGCATCGATGCTGCGGATACCGTGGAAAGTATTGAGGTAGATCGGGAAGGCCGTGCCCAGTACGACCAGAAATATCTTCGCCGTCTCATCGATTCCAAACCACAGAATGACCAGGGGAATCAGCGCCAGATGCGGAATGTTCCTGATCATTTGCACTGTGCTATCGAGCAATTTTTCTCCCCAGTACGAGAGACCGCTGATCAATCCGAGGATGAGGCCGATGCCACCACCAATGAGAAACCCCAATGCTGCCCGCTGGAAGCTGATGAGGAGATGATGGATGAGCTCACCGCTCTTGGTGAGACTCCAGCCTGCCTCGATGACGGCGGAAGGGGCGGGCATGACACGGCTGGAGATCCAACCGGAGGATACCGCCAGTTGCCAGATGAGCACTATGGCGATTGGGACAAGCCAGGGGAGGGCGCTATCCAGCGTGCGTCGATTGATCGAAACCATCTGCGTGTTCCTCGATGCAGAGTCATGATGTCGTGAAGGCTCGAGGAAAAATAACAGCGTCCGGTAGCGCCGGCTAAATGAGAAATAAAGAATTGGATATACAGCGGATGGTTTTAGATCTAAATAGCAATTCATGAAAAGTAATTCAGTATTTATTCAAAGTCATTCTGGCTATGTCAGGGATGAATGGTGGTATAGACTTCTCAGTCCCACGTCGAAAATTTCGCCAGTGAAGAATGCTGCTGAATATTTTATGGCATCGAGGACTTTCGAAAAAAATCTGGAGGAGTAGCGTAGATCGGCCATCCGTTGCTACTGGCTCCGACATTTTGTCGATTAACTTATTACCCTGCTGAATAAAGTGAATTTTTTAGAGTATCAATATCGAAATCCAAATAAATTTATACTAAATATTTGCAGATGATTTGGTTGAGCCTTTGTTAAGGTCGATAGGTGATGAGTCATGAATTTTTCTTGGTTATTGTCATATGTCATTTAATAAAAATAAAAAGGCGTCATAAGTCGGCCTTGTTTTCAGGAGCTCTATTCCATGTCTTACCCCGTACGCCATTATCATCAGATTCGCCAGGCTTTGCTCGACAAGCAGGAACTGGCATTGATCGATGTTCGCGAGGAAGCCAGCTATGCCGAGGGGCATCCGTTGTTTGCGGTGAATATCCCCTTGTCGCGACTGGAACTCGACATCTACGCGCGTATTCCCCGATCGGAGACGCCTATCACTCTCTACGACGATGGCGAAGGGTTGGCCGAGCGAGCGGTGCGAAAACTACGCGACTTTGGGTATCGGAACGTCGCGATATTGGCGGGTGGGGTGGCGGGATGGCGTGAAGCAGGAGGCGAGTTGTTCCGCGATGTTAATGCCCCGAGCAAGGCCTTCGGTGAACTGGTGGAGCATCAACAAGGAACGCAATCGTTATCGGCCGAGGTCAAGCGGTTGATCGATGAGGGAGAAAACATCGCGATCCTCGATGCCCGGCGTTTCGATGAGTATCACACCATGAGCATCCCGGGAGGCGTGAGCGTGCCGGGTGCCGAACTGACGCTCAGGGTCGACGACTTGGTGCCCGATCCCGAAACTCGGGTGATCGTCAACTGTGCCGGCCGCACGCGTAGCACCCGAGTTCGACA
>NZ_PZJU01000006.1 GCF_003206715.1 Salinicola peritrichatus
CGACGTCAACAGCCTCGAGCATCACGCCGCCGACAGCTTGCCGCTCAACGCCATCGGTCGTTGCCGGGTGGAGTTGACCGCCAGCGTACCGCTGGACGACTACCGAACCAGCCCGGGCACCGGCAGCTTCGTGGTCATCGATCGGTTGACCAACATCACCGTCGGTGCCGGTCTGATCCGAGGGGCGGCAATGGCAACCGCCGGAATTGAACGTCCTTATACGGAAGCGGAAAAAGCACTCAATGCCTATATCCGGGAATTCTACCCGGAGTGGGAATGCCGAAAGATCGGGTGAGGCTGGCATGGCAAAGATTCCGAAATATCGAATGGTGAGTTCGATACTCGTTCCGATCATCGGCCCGGCCAAGAGCGAGAACCTGATCAATCACATCAAGAATCCCTATTCTCGCTGGGAGGATCGACATCAGTGCATCTTCGTTCATGTACCGAAAGCGGCCGGCAAGGCGATCTCCCGATCGCTACTCGACGCGCCCAATGGAACGGGGCACAACAAGTTGAGGAACTACGAGAGGAATCGAGAGAAGTATAGCGTCTATCGGAAAGTGTCGGTCATCAGGAACCCTTGGGATCGGTTGGTCTCCGCATTTTTCTATTTGCGGAGCCTGGATGCACGGACCAACGGCGGGGCGTTTTTCAAGCGCCACATAGGGCATGACATCGAATTTCAGTCATTCATCCGACGACTGGAGGATCCTTCCTATCGAGAAAAAATTCTCGAGTGGGAACATTTCACGCCGCAAAAACGCTTCCTGATTCGTCGTGATGGTCAACTCGGTGTCGATTTTATTGCACGCTTCGAGTCGCTTTCTTCCGACTTCGAGACGATGAAGGCGCTCGTTAATCCCGGTGCATCGGATCTTTCTAGAATCAACGCCAGTAAGCGAGAATCCTACGAAAGCTACTACGACGAAAAGCTGAAAGCTATTGTTCAGCATGCTTACTCAGAAGATATCGATACATTCGAATACGAATTCTGAACTTAGGCCTGGTGCTGAATGGGTCATCGCGCTTCGGTCATAAAACATGGGCCGATGTTTTCGAAATCAATGAGCTGCGATGCTTGTACGACTCATGGAGAGCGCAATGTTCCAATACGGCAGAACTGTCGTTGCCAAAAGTGGATTGAAGAATTATATCCAACCCGTATATCGTAGTGTCGTTCCGCTGTTGATGAGAGACCGGTTGGCGAGAGAGTGTGTCAACCCTTACAGTGAACTGGAGAATGCCAATCAGGTAATTTTTGTTCATATTCCCAAGAATGCCGGGAATGGAGTGGCCAAGTCGCTATTCGATATGACGCCTAAAGGGCACAACTATTTGTCGCAATATCGTAGTGCCGACCCGCAGAAATACGTTGATTATTTCAGGTTTGCGTTCTCGAGAAATATCTGGAGTCGTTTTTACTCGGCTTACGCTTATTTGAAAAAGGGCGGGTTCGGCGTTTACGACCAGGAGTTTTCCCGAAAGTACCTGGAGCGTTACGCTTCTTTCACCGACTTTGTCCATGCCATGGAAGATGACGTTCTAGCTTCCAAGATCATGAGTTGGACGCATTTCATTCCCCAGTCGCGATTTATCCTCATCGATGGACGCAACGAGCTCGACTTCCTGGGTAGTGTCGAAGACATGTCTGCGAGCATCTCATACATCAGAGAGCGGTTAGGATTGCCCCAACGAGATGTTAGCCGAGTCAATGCCAGTGATAGTCGTGACTATCGATACGAATACGATGCACGAAGTGTCGATATCGTAGGTCGGCTCTACGCGGATGATGCGGAATTGCTGGGCTATACCTTCCATCCTGAATGATAAAACTCACCATGGGTGGACGGAAAACATCCTCGTACCTTTGTCGTCCATTGATTCGATAACTGGGATAAATAAAGCTTGGTTGTTAATATTAGGCGATTTTATATAGCGGCGCTAGTCATCCTGGCGGTGGCGATACCCAAGTCGGGAGTTGCGGTTGGCGGCGTGCCACTCAATGGCATATATCTCCTGTTGTGTTTATCGTTTCCGCTTTTCTTGGTCAAGTTCGTGGTGGGCGGCAAGACAGTCGGTGGAGGGTATGATGTTTATATGCTTCTCCTGTTGCCATTCTGGATGCTTTTCCTTGCCATAACGTTGATGAACGGTGTTGCCAAGCCTCCGGCATACGTGGGCTATGTGATGTCGCTGATCGTGGTGCCGATTTTCTTTTATCTATGGTCAAAGACCCTAGGGCCGGAGCAGCTGCAATATCTGCTTCAGGTGCTGGTGAAATGTATCCGTTTTGCCATTGCTTTCGGATTGTTCCTGTTTATGTACAAAATTGCGACGGGGCAATATGTTTCGGTTCCGATGTTGACGACGACTCTGGGTGCCGACAAAACGCTGGAAGCCAGGATGAATGACAGAGGAGGGATCTTTAAATTCTTCTCGACCTATAACAATGGCAATATCTACGCCGTCTGCATGATCATGTTATTACCGGTGTATAACGTTATCGAGCAGAACCGGAAATGGGTTCTGTTGCTCATGCTGACGATCATGTTGACGCTGTCACGCACGGCATGGGCACTATTGATGGCATATTGTGTATTCGAGTACCTGCTGTTCAACAAGGCAGTCTCGGTCAAGAAACTGATCGTCATCTGTTCGGCACTCTGTGTCGTCGTGCCGGGCATCATCGGGCTGCTGGGGATCATGGGGCGCGATGTCAGTTTCCTGTTCGACAGCAATCTCGGTGGCAGAGCGGCCTATCTGGAGTACTTCTACGATGCTGGGCTGATTTCGTTCACGCCGCTCTACTGGTCCTACGAGATTCCCTATGTCTCGATTGCGGAATTCGTCGGCTTGATCGGCCTGGTTCCGTTTCTGATGTTCTTCTCCAACATCATTCTGGCGCGCAGTCTCTTCGACGTCTCCCGGCCGCTCAGCCGCAGTGCCAGCATCGGCTGCGTGATGTACTGGGTGGCGACATTCTCGGACGCCGCGCTAATCCTCGTCCCGACCTTCATCATCTTCTCTCTGCTGGTAATGCTCTCTTTCAGCGAATGATCTCATGAAAATCATGCATGTCTGCGAAACGGTGACGGGTGGTATCGCCACTTACCTCAACAACATCGTCGCCGAACAGGCGCGGCGTCCCGAAGTGAGCGATGTCTCGGTGGTGCTGCCGGGGGCGCAAGTCGACGAGATCAACTTCGGCGATACCGACGGACTCGACGACAAGATTCATATGCTCGAATTTCCCGGCGAGAGCCGAATCCAGCGCCTGCGTCATCTAGCCATGCGCCTGTCCGGTGCCATCGATGAGGCATCGCCGGACGTCATACACGTCCACAGCACCTTCGCGGGGTTTCTCTGTCGCGCGCTGCCGGTCTCGTATCGTGGCGCCAAGCTGATCTATCAGCCCCACGGGGTGGCCTTCGACCCGCACCGTATCTCGGGAATCAAGAAACGCGGCATTCAATGGGTCGAGCGGATGCTCTATCAGCGTACCGATGGCATCGTCGCGATCTCCGAGTACGAGCAGGCGCTGCTGGAACGGGCCGGGATGGGGGACAAGACGCTGTTGATCAAGAACTGCGTGCGCGATACCCGCGAGACGATCGGTAGTGAGCGCAAGGAAGACTTCTACCTGTTCATTGGCCGTTTCGATCGCCAGAAGGGGTTCGACCGTCTCTACGACTTCTGGGACGAGTCGCGGGAGAAGCTCAAGATCGTTGGTGGCAACGTGGTCGATGCCGACGCGAGCTTCGCGCCGCGGGACAACATGGAATTTCTCGGCTGGCTGGACAATACCACCCTCGACGGCCTGATCGCCCGCGCCAAGGCGCTGATCGTGCCCAGCCGCTGGGAGGGATTCGGATTGGTGGTGCTCGAGGCCTATCGCAATGCCACACCGGTGATCTGCTCCAATCGGGGGGCGTTGCCCGAGCTGGTACGCGAGGGCGATACCGGCTTCGTGTTCGATTTCGACGACTTCGCGGCCTCGCTCGGACAGGCGATCGAGCGTTTCGAGCAGTGCGACCAGGCAGCCATGGGCAGTCGCTGCCGGACGTGCTACGAGCGGGAGTTCTCGCCGGCGAGCATGAACACCGAACTCCTGAAACTCTATCAGCCTAACGGGCGGTGCTATGTCTAATGGTGCGACGTACAGTCGGGTTCTCATCAACATCTCCAATCCCGAGGATTACCGCTTCTTCAAGCGAGTCTTCGCGGCGCCGGGTGCCAGCGCTTGCAAGATCGACTTCGTGGCCAACAACCTCATCATGTATGTCTATCTCAAGCTCAAGGGCGAGACGGTGTTCATGCCGAGGCGCAAGCGGGGGAGAACCTGCCGCGAGGACAACTTCAGTATCAGGACCGGCCGCTTGACCCAGACGCAGGCCGACAGGGTCTACTCCGGCTTTTTCGATTTCATCGAGCGCCATCAGCCGAAACATCGTTGGGACCTTTACATCCTGCCCAGCGGGCGTCTGGCCTCGCAGTCGGCGTTGGCCGACTATGCCCGCGGTAACGGGGCTCGTGGTGGCGGGACGCGAGCCAACGGTATCGATCTGCTCTATACCGGCTACGGCAATATCGGCAACAAGACCTTTGCCGATCCCCAGGGGACGGACATGCAGTCCTATCTCTACCAACATGTCGAGATTCTCGATGACTACCCGGTCGACATCGAAGCCTTCCGGCGCTGGAAGCACGACTACACCCAGGCGCGGATGCAAAAGCACGTGATCGGTCAGGCGCGCAAGCTCGACTTCAAGACCGTGTTCCAGAAATTCGTCCAGGTCCTGGGATGCCGGATCGAGGCGGTGCTGGGCCTTGCCGGCGAGAACGCTTACGGCTTCGATGAGTTGAAGAAGCTGAAGAAGGCCGACGACGTCGCCCTCGACGAAATGGACTGGGAAACGCCTTACCTGTTCTTCCCGTTGCAGGTGAGCACCGATGCCCAGATCATTCTCAATTATTCCAAGGGAAGTGTGATCGACGGTCTCAAGGATGCCATCGCCATCGCCAGGAAGAAGGGACTCAGACTGGTGATCAAGCCGCATCCGGCGGAGATCAACCAGGCCATTCCGGCGATTCTTTCCCAGCTGCGCCGCGAGCATGGCTTCCTGATCGTCAACGAGAACACCTTCCGTCTGCTGGATAGGGCCGAGGAAGTGGTGACCATCAACTCCACCGTAGGGCTGGAAGCCAAGCTGCTGGACAAGTCGGTGACCTTTCTCGGCAACACCTTCTATGCCCATTTCGACGAGCGTCGGCTGGCTGCCTACATCGAGCATTACCTGGTGGATGAAGACTATTTTCGGGATACTCCGTTCAGCGAGGCGAACTTCGCCAAGCTGATGGAAAGAGCCAGATTGTCTACTTTAGAGCGAAGCGAGAGCGAGGTAGCTTGATGAAATCCGTACCGATTGCCGGTCTGACGGTGGCGAACGACGCACCTTTCATGCTGTTCGGCGGCGTCAACGTGCTGGAGGACAGGGACAGTACGCTGAAGGCTTGCGAAGCCTATGTCGAGGTGACGCGCAAGCTCGGGATTCCCTATGTGTTCAAGGCAAGCTTCGACAAGGCCAACCGCTCCTCGATCCACTCTTTCCGCGGTGTCGGTCTCGACGAAGGGATGAAGATCTTCGAGGCGGTGAAGCGCGAGTTCGGCGTGCCGGTGATCACCGACGTGCACGAGGTGGAGCAGGCCGCGCCGGTTGCCGAAGTCGCCGACATCATCCAGCTGCCGGCGTTCCTGGCGCGCCAGACCGACCTGGTGGTGGCGATGGCACGCACCGGCAAGCCGATCAACGTCAAGAAGCCGCAGTTCCTGAGCCCGGGACAGATCAAGAACATCGTCGACAAGTGTGCCGAGGCGGGCAACGAGCAGATCGTGTTGTGCGAACGTGGCAGTTGCTTCGGTTACGACAACCTGGTCGTCGATATGCTCGGCTTCCGCGAGATGATGGATGTCAGCGGCAACGCGCCGGTGATCTTCGACGTTACCCACAGTCTGCAGCGCCGCGATCCCACCAGCGAAGCCTCCGGCGGTCGTCGCCGCCAGGTACTCGAGCTGGCGCGTGCCGGCATGGCGGTCGGTCTGGCCGGACTCTTCCTCGAGGCCCATGCCGATCCCGATCGCGCCCGTTGCGATGGCCCGAGTGCACTGCCGCTGGACAAGCTCGAGCCCTTCCTGACCCAGGTCAAGGCGATCGACGACCTGGTCAAGAGCTTCCCCAAGGTCGAGATCCGCTGATGGCGCGTCCTGACCTGCGCGCGCAAGTCGAACTGGTGCTGTTCGATGTCGACGGCGTGCTGACCGATGGCACGCTGTTGATCGGCCCCGAGGGCGAGGCGCTCAAGCCGTTCAACGTACGTGACGGCGTCGCCGTCGGCCTGCTGCGCCAACATGGCATCAAGAGCGGCGTGCTGTCGGCCAAGTCGAGCCAGCCGCTGATCACCCGGGCGAGCCAGCTTGGCATGGATGTGATCAAGATCGGTTTCAACCGCAAGCTCGAGGCGATCGAGCAGATTGCCGAGGAGTGGGGCATCGCCGCCGAGCGCATTGGCTTCGTCGGCGACGACATCATCGACATCCCGGTAATGCGGCGGGTAGGCGTTTCCTACGCGCCGGCCGACGCCCACCCGCTGGTGCTCGAGACCGCCGACCGCATCACCCGGGCTCCCGGCGGCCGCGGCGTGGCCCGCGAGGTCGCCGAGGATCTGCTGGCGGCGAAAGGCCTCGGCCAGGCCGAGATGTATGCCCATATGCTGGAGGACGAGGACGCCATGCGTCGTCTCGTCCAGTGATCTGAAGTTGCTGTAACCCCAAGTCGCCGGCCCGCTGGCTGCCGGCCTCGACGAACCTCTTCGGCCGAAGGCGTTCGTTCCCTGCGGTTCCTCATCCCGGGGCTGTAACTGCCCTGAACACCTGCCACCGGATTCGGTCCCGACCGTTTCCGGCCCTGGCGGTGTCCGCTCGTCAGCGTTGCACACCGATACCGGCCAAGGCTGCTAACGCCGGCGCAGAGATCGCGCCTCGCGTGTCGGCAGGTCCGCAGACCAATGGAGGGAATCATGAATCTGAAATATCTCGAAACCGCCCGGCAGGTCTTCGTCAAGGAAGCCGAGTCGCTGCTGGACGTCTCCAAGAAGCTCGACAACGATCTGGTCACCGCCGTGGATGCGATTCTCAGCACCCCGGGCCGCGTGATCATCTGCGGCATGGGCAAGTCCGGCATCGTCGGGCGCAAGATCGCCGCCACCATGGCCAGCACCGGCACGCCCAGTTTCTTCATGCACCCGGGCGAGGCCTACCACGGCGACCTGGGCATGGTGACCGAGCATGACGTCTTCCTGGCGATCTCCAATTCCGGCGAGACCGAGGAAGTGGTCAAGCTGATCCCGTTTTTGAAGGATAACGGCAACTACCTGGTGGGCATGACCGGTAATGCCGATTCCACCCTGGCGCGAGCCTCCCATAGCCACCTCGACATCGGCGTGATCGAAGAGGCCTGCCCGTTGCAACTGGCGCCGACCTCGTCGACCACGGCGACGCTGGCGATGGGCGATGCGCTGGCGGTGACACTGATGAAGGCGCGGGACTTCCAGCCGGAGAACTTTGCGCGTTTCCATCCCGGCGGCTCGCTCGGGCGCCGTCTGCTCAGCCGCGTCGAGCATGAGATGCGCAGCGACAATCTGCCGGTGGTGAGTGCCGACGCCGAGGTGCTGGATGTGATCCAGGCGATGTCCCGGGGCCAGTTGGGGATGGCGGTGGTCCAGCACAACGATAGTTGGGGGATCATCACCGACGGTGACCTGCGTCGAGCGGTCGAAAAGTACGGCGAGTACGTGTTCTCCAAGAAGGCCTACGACTTCATGACGCCGCAAGCGACTCGTATCGCGCCGACGGCTCGGGTGGAGGACGCGCTGACGCTGATGGATTCGAAGCAGATCAATGCGTTGCTGGTATTCGAGAAGGACCAGCTGGTCGGCGTATTCAAGAAATGATCCGCAAGCCGGAATTTGACGAACGAGAGATGACGCATGAGTGACAACACCGTTTGGCATGCCCACAGAATCTGCCGCCATCATCGCGAAAACCTCAACGGACAGCGGTCCTGCCTGTTGTGGTTCACCGGTCTGAGTGGTTCCGGCAAGTCGACGATTGCCGGACTGGTCGAAGAGCGGCTGCATGCGCTGGGCAAGCTGACCTATCTGCTCGACGGCGACAACGTGCGCAAGGGGATGAACGGCGATCTCGGTTTCTCCGACGCGGATCGTATCGAGAACATTCGTCGGATCGGGGAGATGTCGAAGTTGTTCGTCGACGCCGGTCTGATCACGCTCTCGGCGTTCATTTCGCCGTTCCGCTCCGAGCGGGCGGCGGTGCGCGAATTGATGAAAGAGGGCGATTTCATCGAGGTGTTCATCGATGCGCCACTGGATACCTGCGAGACCCGCGATCCCAAGGGGCTTTACCAGCGCGCGCGCAACGGTGAGATCAAGAACTTCACCGGTATCGACTCGCCCTACGAAGTTCCCGAATCCGCCGAACTCCATCTCGTCAACGATGGCAGCGCAACGCCTGCCGAGGTAGCCGGGGCGGTGGTGGAGTATCTGCGGGAGCGCAAGTTCATTTAGGTCTGTTGCCCTAGGTTTCGCCGGTTCCTTGATTCGTCAATGCAGGAAAGGATTACCAGGATGGTGACGGGAGAACGAATATGAAAAGTCTGAATCCGGTAAGACGCTTGGCGCCCGTGATCGATGTGATGGCGATTTTGTTGGCTGGCATCCTGGCCAACGAGATCCGCTTCCAGACTTCGACGCTCGACAATGCCAATGCGCTGGTGCTGATCGTGATGGCTCTCGCTGTGGTGCTGATCAATCTTTTCGGTGGCGGCTACAGCAAGTGGCGTTCGACACGCCTGCGTAGCCGTATCTATCGACTGATATGGGTGTGGACGGCAGTATTCGCCGTCATCGCCTCGCTGTTGTATCTGTTCAAGATTTCCGAGAGCGTGTCACGGCAGTGGCTGGTGTTCACCTTCGTGCTGTCGTTCTGCCTGGTCTGTGCTTCTCGGGCGATGCTGATGATGCTGGCGCTCTACCACAACTCGAGCATCAAGAATCGGCGCAAGGTCTTCCTGGTCGGCCCGGAAGAGAACCTGCTGGACGTGGCACGCTCCCTGCGCCAGCACCAGGAGCAGGGGTATGCCATCGCGGGTGTCTGCCGTGCACGGGTCGTGCGGGCGGAAAAGGCACCGCGCAATCTGGCCAAACGGGTAGAGAACTCCGGCGCCGACGAGGTCTGGATCTGCCTGCCGGTCTCCGAGGGTGCGCATGTGAAGGCGATCATGTACAACCTGCGCCACCTGCCGCTGGAAATCCGCTTCATTCCGCATTTCGCGGACATTCCGCTGCTCAATCACCGGGTCAGTCATATCGCCGGCAACCATGCCATCGACCTGAGCGTGAGTCCGATTTCCGGCAGTGCGCTGTGGATCAAGCGGCTGGAGGACATCATCATCGGCGGTTTGATCCTGTTGCTGATTTCGCCGGTCTGTGTGGCCTGCGCCATTGCGGTGAAGCTGTCCTCGCCGGGGCCGGTGTTGTTCAAGCAGTTGCGTACCGGCGTCAATGGTCACGACGTGCAGGTCTACAAGTTCCGTTCGATGAAGGTGCATCAGGAGGAGGACGGCAAGGTTTCCCAGGCGACGCGCCGCGACCCGCGCATCACACGGGTGGGGGCTTTCCTGCGCCGGACCTCGCTGGATGAGCTGCCGCAGTTCATCAACGTGCTGCAGGGGCAGATGTCGATCGTCGGCCCGCGCCCCCATGCACTGGCCCACAACGAGTACTACAAGGATCTGGTGGAGTCCTACATGCAGCGCCACATGGTCAAGCCGGGCATCACCGGCTGGGCCCAGGTCTGCGGCTTCCGTGGCGAAACCGATACCCTGGAAAAAATGCAGCGCCGCGTGGAGCATGATCTCTGGTACATCAACAACTGGTCGCTGATGCTGGACCTGAAGATCATCTTCCTGACGGTATTCAAGGGCTTTACCGGCAATAACGCCTATTGACCGGCCGCCGTTGCCGTATCGTCGATCTTGCCCCGTCATCTCGGGGCGTTTTCCGTTGAAACTATTATCAGGAGCCCTTCGATGTCGATCTCGCGACGCGATTTCTTGCTGGGTTTGGGAAGTTGCACGCTGCTGCTGGCGTTACCGGCCTGGAGCCTGCCGGCAGCGGCAAGAGCCCAACCCCAGGGCGCCGGCAAGGCTGATGCAACACCGGCGGCCGGTGTCAGACTCACCAGCGAGGCGAACGTGATCGTGCTGCGCTGATTCCCGCTTCAATCCCAACATTCCTGCCTTCCCGACTTCCTTCTTGAAAAGCCGTACGTCGCACTGGCGGACGGCTCGCCACGCCGACTACTGGTCGCGAGCGACCTTGAGTCCGAAACGTAGTGCCGCATAGTCGGTATTGCTCTCCTCTCCGCGAGCGACGACGTCGACCGGTGCGAAATGCAGGTCGCGGTTGCTCGACGCCTCCAGTTGTGCCGGCTCCCCGCCCGAGATTTCGTTGATATTGAGATTGACGATGTGGCTGTGCAGCGGAATCAGATTGCGTATCAGCCGAAATGCATGCCCGGGCTTGCGTCCTGACTTGCGTGCGTCGCTGATGGCGATGGCAGTCTTCACTCCCGGTGCCTCGATACGCAGGTCATTGATATCGAAGATCGCCACGCCGGCATAAGCGCGCAGTTGAACCAGCAATGGAATGACGCCGGCTGGCTGCTCGACCAGCGACTCGATCGCGCCTTCCTTCCAGCAGGCGTACTTGGCGCTATTGGTGCCGAGGGCGATGAGGACGTCGTTGTCCTTCGCCGGCTTGGTGTAGGTGAAGCGACAGCCATGGAAGTACTGGGCCTGGGCGTTGCTGTGATCGCGCATGTCGACGACGACGTCGCTGTGGTTGACGTTGCGATAGGTCACATTGGCCCAGGAGTCGACGATCACGCCACCGAAGCCTTCGCCTTCGTAGAGGAAGGCGCCGGTGTCGAGGGTCACGTCCTGCTCGAAATCCGGGTCCTCGAAACCCGCAAGGCGCCGGAACAGCGTCTTGCCGAGCCCAGGGCCGAATTTGGGCTCGGCGAATCTGGCGTGAATCGAGGCCGAGCTGGCGGTCTGCCGGGCGACGAAGTTCTTGATCACGTTGCCACGGGTCGCATAGAAGATCGAAATGCCGAAGTTGGCCGCGTTCTCGGCGTAGATGCCGTCGAACAGACAATAGGTGCAGCCTTCGAGATCGAACGCGGTATCGCTGACCTCCTTGGCGCTGCAGCCGAAGACCTTGACGTTGTGGGCGTTGTTGAAATAGATCGCACCGTTGGTCCAGCGGCAGTGCACGTCCTGAATGAAGCCGTCGCGCAGACGTCGCATCCATTTCAATTCTCCGCCCTTGCCCGGACGCGCCGAGCCCCCCCCAGCCGGAGACGTTGCAGTAGTCCATATGGACATGGGAGATGCTGAAGTCGCGCACGAAATTCAGGCGTACGGCATTGGCGCGCTGGCTGTCTCCAGGACGATAGGTGTAGCGGCCGGCGCCGCCGGAGAGAGCGCTGATCCGGATCTTCTCGCTCAGGTCGTCCGGCGCGTCGGGGTTGAATCCGGCCAATACGGCGTTGTCGGTGCCTGGGTCCTCGTCGGCATCCTTGATCGAATAGCGCCCGTTGAGCTCCAACTCGTGGAAGATCTTGATCCCGCCGCAACGAACATGATGGTTGTCGCTGTAGGTGACGTTGCGAACACAGACCAGCGAGACGGCGCCACGCGCAAAGTCGGTTGCCTCGAAGGTCAGGCCGCTCAGGTGGATATCATGACTGAAAGCGTCGTCGAGGTTGCCGTCGGGACGGCCATCGGCCCAGACATTGACGACACGCTCCTCGCGCAGCAGCAGCAGGCCGTCGTTGAACGCCTCGGCGACGTAGTCGCTGACGATACGGCTATTGGCCTGGGCGCCATCGCCGACGATGCGAGTGCCGGAACGCAGCGCTATCCGTTGATCGCCGACATAGAGCCCGCTGCCGAAGGGTAGGTTGGGTAGATACTTGGTGCGATAGGGGGTTTTGTCGATGGTTTCCTGAAGCCATTTCGACTCGTCCGTGCCGCGACGCTCTTCCCCTTCGCTGGAGTAATCGGCACGAAAGCCGACCTTGAGCAGGTTGATGTCGTAACTGTGCTGGGTATAGGCCGCGCCATCCTCGCTCCAGACCACGAAGACATGGAAATCGTCGCGAGTCGGATGCGCCGCTTTCACCCAGGCCATCCCGCCGGCACGGGATTCGTCGTCGAGACTGGCGCTGCGCTGCAGCTCGATATTCAATTCATAGGGAAGGTCGCGATAGAAACTACGACAGATCAGGCGACAGCCATCCGGCACCTGATCGCCAGGCCAGGATTTCAGGGTGTCGACGGAGTCGAGCACGATCAGTCGCTGATTCAGTGCATGGCTCAACGACTGTGTGCCACTGGCGGAGTCCACGGCGGTTTGATCGAAAAACTGGGTGCCCAGGCGCTGCCGGGATTCGCCGTTGGCGACGTCGATGGCGTAGTGGCCGTTGGGCGCGGCGAACTGGATCTGGCCCTCCGGGCCCGCCTGAAAGGGATTGGCGAGCGGCTTCCCCTGGGCATCCTGGAGATTCCGTGCGGGGCTATCCTCTCCCTGGCGATAGACACTCACCTCCGCATGGGGAATGACCTTGCCGTCGGCGCTCTGGGCGAAGAAGGTTTTGACTTCCATGTCCTGCTGACTCCGTGCGTTTCGACCTTCGTCGATGATGCCCGGGAAGAAGGACAGGGTGCTTAGCGTGTTGTTGGGGTTTTGTCAGGATTGTGGGCGATATGTAATCACCGGATATCCCTTGCGCCAGGCCCTTCAGAGTCCGAAGAGATGCACGATCGGTGGGAGCAGGAAGGCCGTCAGCAAGCCGGAAAGACCCATCGACAGCCCGGAAAAGGCGCCGGCCACGGCACCTATCGAGGCGAAGCAATAAGCGGTGCCGAAGCCATGCGCGGCGAGGCCCATGGTATAGCCCTGGATCGAGGGATCGGTGATCCGTGTCCATCGGAAGATCCACGGGCCGACGATGCAGCCGACGACGCCGGTGAGCAGTACCAGCCCCGCGGTGAGCGAGGGAATGCCACCCAGCTTCTCGGCAATTCCCATAGCGATGGGGGAAGTGACTGATTTGGGCGCCAGAGACAGCACCGTTTGCGGATCGGCGCCAAGCAATAGTGCAATGCCCACCGCGGTGACCACCGCCGTGGCGATGCCGACGAGGCTGCCGATGGCGATCGGCAGCAACATGCGGCGAACGCGTTCGCGATGGTCGTAGAGCGGAATCGCCAGCGCCACGGTCGCTGGTCCCAGCAGAAAATGCAGAAACTGCGCGCCCTCGAAATAGGTGGTGTAATCAGTGCCCGTCAGCAGCAGGAAGCCAATCAACAGCGCGATGGCGACGATCACCGGGTGCAGCAGCTGAGTTCCCCCGGCCCAGCGATTGACCCGCGTGGCAACCAGAAAGGCGATCAGCGTGGCGAACAGATGCAGCAGCGGGCTGGCGGCAAGATAGACCCAGATTTGCTGGAAACCGAAGCCGTTCATGGATCGCTCTCCTGGTGCTTGCCGGTCCGGCGCGCCGTACGCTGCAGCGCCTGACTGGTAACCAGAATCGTGACCGCCGTGGAAACCACCAGCGTGACCGCCAATATCCAGAATTCGCGGCTGATCAAGCCAAAATGCTGAATCAGCCCAACCCCGGCGGGAACGAACAGCAGGGTCAGGTATTTGAGCAAGCCTTCGCCCATCATACGCAAACTGCCCGGGACTCCACCTCGGACCATCAGTCCTATCAACAGGATCAGCATGCCCAGCACCGGGCCGGGGATCGGTAGTGCCAGGGCGCGGCTGATGACCTCTCCCAGAAACTGGCAGCCAAGCAGAATGCTCATGCCCACAATCAGCGACATGACGGGCCTCTTGAGACTTTAGTCTAAGGAATGGATTGTACGCGCCCTAACGGACAGGCGCGAGTGTCGTGGCAGGGCAGCGGAGAAGTCCAGCGCCATTGCCCGAACGTTTCCAAGGCAGGGGAAAAGGCGTAAAGAAGCAGCAAAGAAAAAGCCGCTCGGTCATGATGACTAAGCGGCTTCTTCGTCGATCTTGGTCGGAGCGACAGGATTCGAACCTGCGACCTCTGCAACCCCATTGCGTTTTATACGTATTTCAGGAGAAACGGGGAGAAACAAGAGTAACGATATTATCTGATTCAAATCAGTAATATAAAACAAATTTGTGGTTTCTCGTTGTTGCTTTCCTGCCCTTGTTATATCCTCATTCTGCTACCTATTTGCTACCTAGAGCGGCGTGAATATGGCGCGGACGTTGAAGCTGACAGCAAAGGCGATGGATCAGTTGGCGAAGTCGCAACCGGATGAAGACGTGTTTGATAGCGAGTTGCCCGGCTTCCACGTCCGCGCCGGTAAACGCGGATTGACCTTTCGGCTCTACTACCGGACCAAGGTTGGGAAACAGAGAATTCTCACACTTGGGCGATATGGCACGCTGACGGCCGCGCAGGCACGAGAGGACGCCAAGGAAGCATTGGCGATCGTCGCCCAAGGCGGCGACCCGCGAGGAATCCTTGAGGAAGCCAAGATCGAAAGCGCCCGCCAGCAGCAACAGACGCTTCGCGCTTACCTCGAAGGCCCTTATACCGCCTTCCAGAATCGCCGTAAGGATGGCCAAGGTACCTTGAGCCGGATCAGCCGGGACTTCTCCGATTGGCTTGACCGCCCGATGGGGAACCTGACCCGCGCCGATGTCGAGCGCTGGCAGGCCGATCAGGAAGTGAAGGAGAAGCCTCGCGCCTTCTCCACGCTGAAACGGAGCTACGACGCGCTGGCGGCCCTGCTGGCCCACGCGGCAGAGCGCAAGGTGATTCCCGTACACCCGCTGAAAGGGGTGAAGCTACAGAAGCCAGCCTTCACCGAGGAGGAACTGGCGGAGCTTGGCAGCGAACGTCGCTACCTTGAACCCCACGAAGTCGAAGCCCTGTTTGTCGGGATCGAGGCCTATCAGGATGAGAAGCGCCAGCAGCGCCGGCGCAGCCGCCAGCACGGGAAAGCCTACCTGCCCGACCTTGATCACGTGCCATACGTCGATCACGTCGTGCCGTGGATCCTGACGATGTTCTACACCGGCTTCCGCCCGGGCGACCTGTTTGGGCTGCGCTGGGAGCACATCAATCTGACCTTCGCCACGATTAGGAAAACGATCGAGAAGACTGCCCACAAGCGCCCCGAGCCACAGACTTTCCCGCTATCAGGTTCGGCTGTGGAAGTGCTCAAGACATGGCACAGGCAACAGGGGCAGCCGTCGGTGGGTCTCGTCTTCCCGAGCCCACGCACCGGCAAGCGCCTGGACCGGACGGCGATGCAAAAGCCGTGGGCGGCAGTGCGTAAGCTGGCGGAGCTTCCCGAGGATCTGCAGCTCTACACCTTGCGGCACAACTTCGCGAGCCAATTGGTCATGGCTGGCACCGATATTCTGACCGTCTCGAAGCTGATGGCCCACAGCAGCATCGAGACAACAATACAGTTCTATGCTCACTTGGCGCCGGAACACAAACGCGAAGCGGTCGAAGTGTTCGCGCGGCTGGCGGAAGGCAGAGAAGAAACCGCCGAACTGGCGGGAGAAGATGGCCCCGAGGTGATGAAGCACCCCAGGGCCGCACATAACGGCAACTGACAAAGGAGATGCCGAAATGCACAGCAAGTCTACCACTCACACCGTCACGCTGGCCCGAACAGGGACACAGCAAGAAGTCACCGCCGAGACCTGGCGGGATGCCTTGCGCGTCGTCGGGCAGCCTGATGCCTGCGTCGTCGAGCACACCGGCGAACGCTCCTGCCGTATCAGCTTTGATCCGGAAGATCCGCAAATCCTCGAAGTTCGCACGCGGGATGGCGAGCTATCAGAAGTCGTGCGCTGGGGGCTGGATAACGTGGTTCACCATCTGGACATGGCGATTTCCCTGCAGGAGGTGCGGGCATGAATGTGATCAAAGAAAGTGTCGAAATGCCGGACAAGGCTAGCACCACAGATATTCTGATGGGCTACCGGGCTGCAATGAGTGGAGCAGCGGATGAAATAGACAAGGCGATGCTGGGGCAGAGGGCCATTATCAAATTGCTTCAGGATACGAACATCGACCTCAACGGTTTTCATAAAGAAGGGCTTTTGGCTGCACTTGATATTCTCGCTGATAGTGTGGCGTGTCGAGGTTGGCGCTTGATGGAATGTCTCGACGAACATGCCGAGCAGCTTGGCTGCGCACGTTATGACGATCGGGACTGACGCCGTTCATCGGCCGGCGCGTGCTTGAAGGCGCGTCGGCACTTTCATTCATTGGGGAGCGCTGATGAACCATCATATGCCTCGAGGATCAGGCGTACTGCCACTAAATTCTGAGCGGCAGGATAGACTGGTACGGCTATTCAGCAAATGGGAGCGCAATAAGCCAGATGATCCCGAGAAGTTGGCAGAAGATATTGACCATACCTGCGCCTGGATCGAGTTTGAGGAACAGGAGTTCGGCACCGATCTGACCGCCGGCGAATACCGGGCGGCAGTGGCACACTATCGGGACTGTCTCGATCGCGCGCGAGAGGCACTGAGAGAACTCCCACCACCAGCCGCACAAATAATGGCTCAAAACGCCGCATTCTACATCGACCCGTTGGGAGAGGTTGGGAGTATCATTCCGCTTCAAACGGCCTTGACGGGCCATGATGCACTGCTTCGAATGTTATCCAGCCTAGCCAATGACTACCTGGAGAATCACGCACCAGAGCCTCGAAAGCGCCCTCGATACGACCTGAAGAAGATCAGAGCCATTGCCAACGTATGTGAAGATCACGGCATCACGGTGGGGCAGTCTGACCGCGGGCATTTCCCGGAAATAGTTGCAGCAGCAATTCCCACGGCTGCTGTGGATGGGCATCGCGATAAAATCCGGCAAGCGTTCGGCTTGGGGAAATACGCCCACGATAATGAGTAAAATCCCCCCGCGAGATAATTTGGGGCGGCAGCCAACATTGAAGGCGTCATCAAGCAGACATAAGGACGCCTTCGATGTACGTAGATATTGGTTACCAACCGCAAGTATTGGCGAGCGCTCTCGCTCGTTACCGCGACGGATTCGACCCGACTCTGATTGAGCTGCCCGAATCCGCTGTTTTCCCCCACCTCATCCCGGTGCAGCCGGCTACGGCTCGCAAGGCCCGCACTACTGGCCGCTTGCTGGGTAAGCCTGCCCCTCGCTTCGTCAAGCACGGCCGAACCGTACGCTACCGCCTCAAGGATGTATTCGACTGGCTGGCTGAAGGTGACGCCTACACCAGCACTGCCGAAGCCGCAATGTCTCAGGAGATGGCGTCATGAGCCTCGAAAGAAAAATCATGATCAACGATTACACCGACGAGCTCGAAAAGCTTTCATTGGCATCCGAAGACCTGCTACAGGCCGCCGCGCTGTTTAGAGCTGTCGAGGCCATGATCGAGAAAGACCCGTTCGATCCAGCAGCCAAGCGGATCGCAAAGGCCGGGCGCCAGATGGCGGAGCGTCGATCGGAATACTTCGAAGACGAGGCTGGCGCGCTGGAGGCCACAATCTCGCAGCTTGAAGCGGAAGAGGAGGCAGAATCATGCGAGTAGAAACGAAAAAACCCGGCCTCTCCCCAGGCCGGGCTCATTCGAATACTGTTGCTGAACTTGATCCTACCACCCAGACGGGACGAGTGCTAGAGGCGCTGAGGCGCCATCCGATGAGCGCCGCTGAATTGCAGTGGGATTTACGAATCGCCCACGCGCCAGCAGCGATCAGAGACCTGCGCAATCGGGGCTTCACCATCGTTACGGAATGGCACCCGCAACCTGCAAAGCCCAAGGCCAAGATCAAGCGCTATCGTCTGGTCGAGACCGAGTAGCTGGCGCGAGGGTGTCGTGAAACACGACGCCCTCGCCTCCTAGGAGGATGGCATGGCGAAGAAGAAGCGCGATCGGGTAGCTGCGCCCGGCGGCTTCCTCGCACTGCCCAAGCTACTGATGGAGCAGCGGGACTTCCGCGAGTTGTCACCGTCTGCCCTGAAAGTGCTGATAGTGCTGGGAAGCCAGTACAACGGCCGCAACAACGGCAATCTGGCCGCCACTCATTCGATGATGGATGTGTGGGGCGGCATGGCCAAGGCAACGCTGGCCAAGTCGCTGAGGGAGCTGCAAGACCGCAACCTGATCAGCAAGACTCGAGAGAATCGGCGTGGCCGAGAAGGTGCCCGCTGTGCGCTGTTCGCGCTCACGTGGCACACCATCGACGATTGTCCGGGTAAGGATCTGGACGTGGTGCCGAGCATCATCCCACAGCGAAGGTTGTCCCAGGCCTGAACAGATTGTTCACCTCTTTCGACCCGCCCTTGAGGCGGGTCGATTTTCACCGCGTTCAAAATTTGCCACCCACGGTGGCAAAAAATGAACCCTTATCCAGTTGAGGATGCTGCCACCTTTAAATAAGGGTTCAAAAAATGAACCCTTATCCGGGATTTTCGATTTTTACCGCGTTCAATAATTGGACACCCTTCTAGAGTTACCACCCTGTGGGGGTTTGAAGGTGATTACGAGTCACTTTTAAAACACCTATGCAACGATATATCATTGCGTCTATGGTGGATATTCGTACAGTGCCACCAGCCCAACCCGACACCGCCACAAGGTGAATCATCATGAAATTGAGTGCCCTACGTGAGCAGCGTTCCGCCAAGGTCGCCGCCATGAAAAACCTGGTCGAAACCGCCTCCAACGAAGGGCGCGACCTGACCGCTGACGAAACCCAGAACTTCGACGCCCTCAAGGCCGAGGAGCGCAACCTGGTCGGCCAAATCGAGCGAGCCGAGTATGTGGCCGATGCCGAGCGCCGCAGTGTCGCCACGCCCGTGAACAACGAAGCTGGCGGCGATCTGGACAAGCTGGCGCGTCAGGTCAGCGTGGTGAAGGTGATGCGCGCCCAGATGGAAGGACGATCACTTGACGGCGCCGAACGCGAGTACAGCCAGGAAGCCGAACGCCGATCGGGTCGCAAAGCTCAAGGCGCGTTCATTCCAATGCAGGCGCTCGAGACCCGTGCCAACGAGACCAGCACCGCCAGCCAGATTGTGCCGGTGCAGCATCGCCCCCAGGACTACATCGGCGCGCTGCGTAATCGCCTGCTGGCTCGCAGTCTGGGCGTTCGCGTGCTGTCCGGCCTTTCCGGTGATGTCGCTATTCCCAAGTACGGCACCGGGCTGGCTACCGGCTGGGTGACGGAAGGCCAAGCGGTGCCCGAAGGCCAAATGTCGTTTGGTGACGTGAAGCTGACGCCCAAGCACGTGGGCGGCAAGACGGAGATGTCCCGTCAGCTCATCCAGCAGTCGAGCCCGGACATCGAGGAGCTGGTGCGCAGTGACTTGACCGCACTGATCGCCGAGCAAATCGACCGCGCCATCCTCGCCGGTACCGGGACCGATGGCGAGCCGACCGGCATCCTCAATGCCGCTGGCATCCAGACCGCCAACCTGCCGAGCGACTGGGCAGGCGTACTGGGTCTGTCCGAGTTGCTGGAACTGGCCAACCTCGAGGCGATCAACTGGCTGGCGGCGCCGGGGATCAAGACCACTTACGCCAGCACCGAGAAGGTGCCGGGCAGCGGCTCCGGCTTCCTGCTGCAAGGTGGCCGGATGGACGACAAGCCGTTCAACGTCACCAACCAGATGCCGACCGATACCCTGCTGCTGGGCGACTTCAGCCAGGTGATGCTGGGGATCTGGTCGGAGCTCGACATTCTGGTCAACCCGTATGCCGAGCCGGCCTACAGCCGTGGCGGTGTTCAGGTGCGCGCGATGGCGACCGCCGATGTGGCGATTCGCCACCCGCAAGGCTTCGTTGTCGCCAAGCCGGAAGCCTGATCATGGAAGTGCGCGCCAGCAACGAGATGAAGCCCCAGGGGCGCAAGCTGACCGGCTATGTGTCCCGCTTCAACGAGCCTGCCGATCTGGGCGAGTTCGTCGAGGTCGTTCGGCCTGGCGCGTTCACTCGCACGCTGGGCGACCCGAGAGCCCGCAACATCCGCGCCATCTACGAGCATGACGGCCGCGCCCTGCTGGGGAGAGTAGGTGCCGGCAGTCTGAGGCTGGCGGAAGATGCCGCTGGGCTCGCCTTCGAGATCGACCTACCCGATACCACGCTGGGCCGGGACCTAGCGGCACTGGTCACGCGCGGCGACGTGGCCGGCTGTTCGTTCGGCTTCCTGCCGGTGCGGGATCGCTGGATCGAGGAGAACGGGCGCCCGGTGCGTGAGCTGCTGGACGTTGACCTGTTCGAGGTGACGGTAACGGCGGCACCCGCCTATGACGCCTCGAGCGTTCAGGTTCGCCATACCCAACACCGTGCCATTCGCTTGGCCCGGCTCTACCTGGAGGCCTGCCAGTGAAGCTTTTCCGACGCCGCACCGAGAAGCGGGCCGACGCCTACGACCGTTACTGGGACAAGGTGGCGGCCGTTCAGGACGTAGCCGGCGTGAACGTGACGCCATCCAGCGCCGAGGGTATTTCCGCCGTCTATGCCGCCGTGGCAGCCATTTCCGAGAGCGTGGCGAGCCTGCCTCTCGACATCTACCGGCGCACGGAGGATGGCCGGGAGAAAGCCCGCTCCCATCCGCTGTACAAGGTGCTGCACACCGAGCCCAACTCGAAGCAAACCGCGCTCGAGTTCCGCGAGATGATGCAGCGCCACGTGCTGCTGAGGGGCAATGCCTATGCCGAGATCCAGTGGAATCGTGCCGGGCGCGTCGAGGCGCTGCTACCGCTGCACCCTGATCGCGTGAGCGTGCTGCTGACCGACGATGATTCACTGATCTACGAGGTGAGCGATCGACGCGGCAACATCCGCCGGCTGCTGGCCGAGGAGGTGCTGCACCTTCGCTACCACACCGATGACGGGATCATGGGAAGAAGCCCCATTCAGGTCGCGCGCGACACCGTGGGGCTAGCACTGGCCGAGCGCACGCACGGGGAACGGATGTTCGCCCAGGGCACCAAGCTATCCGGAGTGATCCAGACGCAAGCTGGCACCACCAAGCAGCAGGCCGGCGACATTCGGGAGAGCTGGGCGGCTGGCTATGGCGGCGTGGGTAGCCATGGCAAGACCGCCGTCCTTCCTGCTGGCGCCGAGTTCAAGACCGTCAGCATGACGCTGGAGGATGCCGAGTGGATCGAGGCCCGCCGGATGAGTGTCGAGGAGGTGGCGCGCCTGTTCCGCGTGCCGCCTGTCCTGATCGGGGATCTGCGAGAGGCCAACTACTCCAACGCCGTGGAGCTGGGCCGGTACTTCGTGACGCACACGCTGCGCCGGCACCTGGTGATGTGGGAGCAGGCGGCGGGCCGATCGTTGATCAACGACCCGGCCACCTTCTACGCCGAGCACAACGTGGAAGGGCTGCTGCGCGGCGATAGCCTCAAGCGCGCCCAGTTCTACCAGCGCTCGATCGAGGACGGCTGGATGATGCGTTCAGAGGTTCGTCGCCTGGAGAACCTGCCTACCGTGGAGGGTATCGACGATGCGCCCCGTCAAGAAGCAGCGCCGCGTACCGCTGAGTAGCGCGGCATGGCGCAAGCTGCGTGCCCAAGTGCTCGCAGAGGAGCCGCTGTGTCGACAGTGCGTGGCGCTGGGCATCGTCACCCCGGCTACTGATGTCGACCACATCGACAACGCCGAGGGCGACTACACGGACGACAACAGCCGCGAGAACCTGCAGCCACTGTGCCACGAGTGCCACTCACGCAAGACGATGGCAGAGACCCAAGGCCGCGGCGCGACCGTCATCGGATGCGACACGAGTGGAATGCCGCTCGACCCGGACCACCCGTGGCGAAAAATCACCAGCAACTGACCCGGCCCACACCGCCGCCAAAGGTCGCTTTTATCGGTAACTGCCATGAAATCCACGCCACGCCGACACCGATCCGACAGCGCTAAGGCCGCTGTGACGGCTGCCCAGGCCGCCTCTATGGGGCCGCTCGAGCCGCCGGCATTCGTGCGCGTGCGAGACCGTGACCGCCCGGCGTGGGACGCCATCGTGACCGCTCGAGCGCGTGACACGTGGACAGAAGCCGACCTGATGCTGGCGGCGCAACTGGCCCGCGCCTATGGCGACATCGCGGAGCTGGAGGCCTACATCGACGAGAACGGCATGATTCTAGGCGATCAAATCAACCCGGCCTGCACGCTGCTGGACAAGGTGAGCCGGCGAGCATTGGCGATGGCCCGCCAACTCAAGGTCGACACGATCAGCGTGGTGGGCAAGTCGCAGGATATCCACAAGGGTGCGGCACTCGAGCGTGGCGCCCGCCAGGGTATCGACGATGACGACGACCTGATTCCGAGGGCGCTGCAATGACCCGCGCCGATCGCGTGATTCGCTTCATCGAGCGCTACTGCGTCACGCCTGAAGGTGCAGGCGTGGGCAAGCCGATGGTGCTGGCGGACTTCCAACAGCAGTTCATCCGCGACATCTACGACAACCCGGCCGGCACACGGCGCGCGATCCTGTCGGTGGGCCGCAAGAACGGCAAGACCGGGCTGATCGCCGCCCTGCTACTGGCCCACCTGGTGGGCCCCGAGGCGAAGCAGAATAGCCAGCTCGTCTCCGGCGCCCTGAGCCGCGATCAGGCGGCGCTGGTATTCAACCTAGCGTCCAAGATGGTGCAGCAGTCGGCGGAGCTTTCGCGCATCGTGAGGATTGTGCCCAGTGGCAAGCGCCTCATAGGGCTGACGATGAATACGGAGTTCAAGGCGCTGGCGGCCGATGGCAAGACGGCGCACGGCCTGTCGCCGGTGCTGGCCATCCTCGACGAGGTGGGCCAGGTGCGCGGGCCACAGTCCGACTTCGTGGACGCGATCACTACCAGCCAGGGCGCCCACGAAAGCCCGTTATTGATCACGATCAGCACGCAGGCGGCGAACGATGCCGACCTGCTGAGCCAGTGGATCGACGACGCGTTGCGCTCGAAAGACCCGCGCACCGTCTGCCGACTCTACGCCGCGCCCGAAGGCTGCGACCTGATGGACGAGGAGGCGTGGAAGGCTGCCAATCCAGCGCTTGGCATCTTCCGCAGTCAGGACGATATGCGCGAGCAGATGGCGCAGGCCGAACGGATGCCGAGCATGTCGAACACCGCGCGCAACCTGCTGCTGAATCAGCGCGTGAGCCTGGATAGCCCGTTCATCAGCCCGGACGTGTGGGCCGGCTGCGCCGAGACGCCCGAGCCATTCGATGGCCCGGTCTATGGCGGGCTAGACCTGTCGGCTCGAACCGACCTCACCGCGCTGGTGCTGGTGGGCAAGGTCGGCGGCGTGTGGCAAGTGCGGCCTTACTTCTGGACGCCAGAGCAGGGGTTATTCGACCGCTCCAAGGCTGACCGCGCCCCCTATGACGTGTGGGCGCGCTCCGGACTGCTTCGCACCACGCCCGGCGCCACCGTGGACTATGAGGCAGTGGCCGCCGAGCTGGCGGACATCCTGCAGGACGTGGATCTGCACGCGCTGGCCTTCGACCGCTGGCGCATCGACATCTTCCGTAAGGAGCTGGACCGGCTGGGCATCGAGCTACCACTGGTCCCTCACGGCCAAGGCTTCCGAGACATGGCGCCGGCACTCGATGCCCTGGAGGCGGAGCTACTGAACGGCCGCATCGCCCACGGCAATCACCCGGTGCTGACGATGTGCGCGGCCAACGCCGTCGCCGTCACCGATCCGGCCGGCGCCCGTAAGCTGGACAAGTCGCGGCGAACCGGCCGCATCGACGGCATTCAGGCGCTGGCGATGGCAATGGGCGCCGCCCAGGGGGCCGAGGAGCCCGCCGATATCGAAACCGAGGTGTATTTCATATGACGACCGTCACGCTGCAGGAAGCAAAGGACCATTTACGAATCCTCGAGGATGACGAGGACGCTTACATTACCGGGCTGCTGGCAGCCGCTGAGGGCCACGTAGCCGGCTACCTTGGCGATGACCTGCCCGAGCCGATGCCGGCGCCTGTGCGCGCCGCCGTCCTTCTGCTGGTCGGCGACCTGTACGAGCATCGCGAGCGGCAGAACGATCGGGCGCTGTACGAGAACGCCACGTTTCATCTGCTGCTGAACCCCTACCGATCGCACGAGGTGCTGTGATGCGAGCGGGCAAGCTGCGACACCTGGTGACGATCCAGAACTTCAGCCAGACCCAGAACCAATATGGCGAGGTGATAACCGAGTGGATCGACGGCCCACGTATCCGCGCCAGTGTCGAGCCGCTGCGTGGGCGTGAATACTTCGCCGCAGCGCAGGTGAACGCGGAGACGACCTATCGCGTCCGATGCCGCTATCACCCGGAGCTGGCGACCGGTAACGCTACAAGCAAGCGCCTCACAGTACAGGGCATGATGTTCGAGATCGAGGCTGTGCTGGACGTGGAGCTGAAACACGAGTGGATGGAGATCATCTGCCATACGAGGTAGGAACCCGCAGCCAGTGCGGTCCCAAGAGGGAATAGACTGGCCGGGGATCAGTCGGACAGTGCCCCGATCGAGCAAAACCCCGACAGCCGGCAGGCGCAGTTCCTCGCGCCGTGGCCGGCATCTCTTATTTTCTGCAAACCATTGAAAAGCAATAATTCCTGCACAGGTCGGGGTTTTACGAAGGTCTCGTAAAACCCATCAAACGGTGGGATTTTCGGCACTACCCTCGAAAGCGCCTTTCGTTGCTACCTGTTGCCCGCCACTGCTACCTATTTGCTACCTAGTCGCTAAGCAACGAAAAACCGCCACCCGGCATGATCCGTAAGTGGCGGTTTTTACTAGCCATTCTGGTCGGAGCGACAGGATTCGAACCTGCGACCTCTGCAACCCCATTTTGGCGCCGATAGGTAGATATGCCGTTGATAATAAAAGAGAAACGCGAGAATGGGATAGGGGCTAAAACGCTCGATTCGCTCCATATGAATCAATGGGTTCTATGAGGGTTTTGGAAGGGATAGCAAGGCGTTCATGTCGTACACATTGCCTTTGGCAGCCTGCCAGCGTATGCCATGCCCGTCGAGGTAATGCTGGGTCATTTCTTCGTCGGCGTGCCCCATTAAAATTTGAATGTCGCCAATGGGCACGCCTTTGAGCTCGAGTAGCCGAGATCCTAGCGAGCGGATCTCATGGAAGGTCGGCTGTTCTTTTTCCGGCAGGCGCGCGATGCTTTGAACTTTCACCCGCAACTCTGCGAACTGCCGAGAAATCTTGTCTGGCGTGACACTACTCCAATGCTCGCGTCTCTTCGCTGCTTTCGTTATCCGCCTCGGCGTTCTGTGGACGATGAAAGGGGAGACTGGCGGTAATTGCCGACTTCGCTGAATGAGGCTTTCTATTGCTGGAGTCATCCCGATCGCGACGTAGGCGGTCTTTGAGCGCTCCCGCGTTTTCTGCCGGACGTAGTGTAGGGCGTTGTCGTAGATATGGTCGTACCGGGCTGCCGCGGCTTCGGCCCGGCCAAACAGGCAGACAAGAGCCATCTCCATGGCGATCTGAAACCACTCGGGCGCCATGGCGTAAATCGCCTTGTATTGCTCGATGGTGAGCCGCCTGCGCTGCTTCTCGTAGGATTCATCGCTCTTCCGTGTCGGAGCTATCGGGTTTCCATTCATCCAGCCCTTCGTCTGCGCGTAGTCGAAGATCTGCGACAGCACCGACCGGTACTGGATGTACGGGTCGCCTTTGAAGTTTTCGTCTAGGTACTCGGCGCACCAACGAGTGTCTATCTGGTCCAGGCGCGCGTCACCACGATCTTTGATGATGCGACCCGTCCGGTAATGCTTGTTCTGCTTTGTGCTGTCACTGAGTTTTCGGTGATCGTCTACACGTTCTTTCAAGAAGAGCTTTGCCGCATGTTTGAGCGTGACCCCCTCCAAACCCATCACGCGGGCGACCAGGTCAGAGCTCTTCATCAGGCGGGCATTGAGCACGCGAGCCGCCGCTTGTGCCTTGGCCTTATCGGAGCCCATACCGTGCCATTTTTGGGTAACCGGATTCTTGTACGAGTAATACCCGCGACTTTCATATAGATTGGGTTCCAGCCCTCGCTTGCTGCGAGAGCGCGGTCTTGCTGCCACTAGGCACTCTCCATATTCTTCAGCACGTCATCGGCCAGATCGTTGCCGGTCTGATTACGCTCTGCGTCGACATCGATATACCAATTCCCACCGATACGCTTTGCCGGGATCGTCCCGTCATTACACCAGCGCCGAACCGTAGAGCGCCCGGGCGGCTTGCCCAGGAAGCGTGCTTTTCGCCAATCATCAAGGCTCATGAGCTTACCAGTCGACATCATGTCCTCCTTGCCGTTGGCCTGACAGGGCCGAGCAGGCACAAAAAAGCCGGCAGGTGCCGGCGTGTCATTTTCCGTCTGTAGTAGGCGCCTATCCCGAGCTCTTCCTCGGTCGCCCGCGCGCCGTGACGGGCTTTTCCACGGCTTTCTTGAGAGCGGCTTCCCGGCTCAGACCCTTCGCTTCCAGCATCCTCAGCCTCGTTTTCAACGTGCCGAGTGGCATACCGGCTTCTTCGGCGATGCTCGACAGGCTGCGCGCGGCGCGTTCAGGCTTTTTCCTGGCCTTGGTCAGTGGCTTGTCGTGTGTCGTGATTTTCATCGGCTGCTGCCTCCTAGCTCAGCCTCTGCCTGGCGCCACGCTTCCTGCACTGCATGAAACGCCTCTGCACTCCCGCCACGATCCGGATGTGTCTCGCGAAGCTTCCGCCGGTATGCGGCTTGCACCTCCTGACGATCACTGCTTTCCGTGCCGAGTATCGTTCGCCAGTGCGGCCGACCCATGGCCTCCGGACTGGCCAGTTGGGCAAAGCCGGTGAATGCGGCCCGCATCAACCCGGCATCGTGGCGCTCGATGGTGCGCAACGATTCGATCACGTCGGCGATCGCGGCCAGGTTGTCAGCGATACGGGTGTAGACGTCGCACGGTATGCACTGCTGCTGTCCGTCCAGCTCGAAGTAGACCGCGGCGCCAGGGTCTTTCGGCTCACGCTGACCAGATCGAGGCAGGCCGTCGCTTCGGAGTGCCAGGTCGGAGCTGATGATGATAGTGTCCGGCGGCACCCGATAGGGATGGCCTGCGCGGGTGTATCGATCGAGAGCAGAAAGCACGCGGTCGCGACCCTCGGCCAGGGTCAGCTCCTTCAGACCCCAGCCCTGCGCGTTGCGCTTGCCAAAGCGGCCGGATTTGCGGTCATTGGCTAGCGTTCGCGGCTTGCCCGGCGGCCAGCATAGTGGCGAGGCCGTTATCGTCACGACTCACCTCCCAAGTTATTCAGAATCTGATCGACTTCTCCCACAGCTATCTGTGCTGCTGCGTAGTCAGCCGCAATCGCCCTGTGCATTCCTCCTTCTATCGACCGATTAGCCTGCTTATACAGCCCGGCGTGGCGCATGCAGCCATCGAACAGTTCACCTTTCGTTTTACGAAACAGTGCCGCCGAGCTGTCTTCCAGAACACAAACGCCGGCGATGGCCGGCGCGAATTGATTGGTGTAGGTGGTTGTGGTGGTCATGCGGCCCCCTTGATCCTTTGCGCGTAAGCGTGCCATGCATCTACGTCGCGCTTCTGGACTGATACCGTGTCATCACCTCGCTGCCACGTGACTCTCCCCTGAAGGCCGGGGACGCGCATGTCTACTCCAGGCTGATTGCTTCGCGAGGTGCCATGAAAGATGTAGGTGATCTCTGCGCCGGGGAACTTCGCCCGAGCCTCATCGGCAACGGCCCGTTCCAGCTCCTGCCGCGCCTTAATCTCGGCTACTTCGGTATCGTGGTGCTCGGAGTTGTAGTAGGTCCAGTTGCCGACGAAGACAGGGTCACAGTCTTCCTCTTCGTCGTGGATCAGGTCTTCATAGATCACCTGGTCGCACCCGCAATTGCACGGAACCCGCCATCCTTGATCTATTAGCGCGTGATCTGGAACACCACCGCGACGGCCGGCATATTGATCAGCCCATGGCGCACGCCGGCAAAACTCGACGAACTCCCATTCGGTGCCAAGCTCACCGGCACCTTGCCGGCGAGCGGCCGCGCTGTTGGTGGCGAACACGATGCAGCAATGAGCTTCGTGGTCTTCCTGAACATGATATGCCTTCAGTTGCATGAGAGTCTCCTCACGGTGTTGGGACGCTCGGCTCGGCCTCGCCACCCAGCCATTCCAGCAGGCTGGCGATAACCTTCGACATCGCGTCGCTCCACAGCGCGAAGTCCGTTTCGAGTCGCACGGCAGGGTCGTCGCCGTCATCGGCCTGGCTGGCTTCATCGAGCAGCGCGTCGTCGAACTTCAGCCCCTTGATGCTCAAGTCATCGTAAAGCTGGAACCGCGCGAGACCTTCGATGCCAATGGCGAGACGCGTGGCCTGACGTCCCCCTTCCAGCAAGTGCTGCATTTCCTCGCTGTCCAGATCGACCTGGCGCGCGCGGTAGATTCCCTCATCCTCTGCGGCACGCAGTTCGACCTGGTCGCCCAGCAGCAAAATCGCCGGCCGGCTGCCTGGATCGCTCAGCCACTGCGTCATGCCGCGTGCCGGTGGTGTGCGTGTCGCCAGCGGCGTGACCTTGAGCGAGCCCAGCGACTGCCGCAGCAGATCCAGCGCTTCCTCGGCGGCTTTTCGGCTGCCGGCGTTGATGCCGATGATGCGGTTCGCGGTGTCCCACCAGACATCGATCCGCTTCGTGCGCGTGAATGCCTGCGGTAGCAACTCTTCCAGTACCTGCTCCTTGAGTAACTGGCGCTCACGACGGGACAGGGGCTGGCCCTCAGCGGCTTCGCGGGCCTCTGCCCGTTCGGCCACTTCGTCATTGACCACCGCCGCAGGCAGCAGGCGCTCCTGCTTGAGCATCGTGATCAGGATGTGGCGCTGGATCTCGTGGGAGAGCGCCTCGCTCTGCTTGCCGGCCGGCGTAGTCCAACCGACGCGGCGCATCTCTCGCGGCGACACGGGGCGGAAGGCGAACTCGGCCAGTGCGGCTTCGAGGTCTTCGAGCGCGATCGCCTGTTCGTCGCCGTGGATGCGGTAGAAAAACATGGCTTTGGGGAACATTACGGATCTCCTAGAACGAAGAAGCCGCCCCAGAGGCGGCTTCGTTGATGATTAGCTTTGTGTCTCGATATGCCTCGATGAACGTCACCGCCGCTTCCGCGACGATCGCGTTTCCGTAGGCGCGCAGTCGTCCCACTCGGGAGGGAGCCCCATGAGCCAGCGGGAGTGTGCCGGGTTCAACTGGCCGCCACTTTCCATCCCGGCAGAAGATCCAGTCAGCATCTCGCCAGAAGCCGTTAGTCGGGCCGGGCCGCACATCTTGGCGATCCCCTGATTCGATGGTCGCGGCTTTGTCTTGTCCCCCTGGTCGTACTGGTAGTCGCCTCGGCGGCTGTCGATCGTCGTGGGCGTCTGCCATCCGGCCATCTCTGCCTGGAGGTTCAGCGCCGTCAGGCTGACTCCGCACTTTCCGTCGAGTTTCCGTTTCCGATCGAGAAATGCTTCCGGCGACCCACCGGCTTCCGTTGTTGTGGGCGTTCCCCAGCCTGCCAGCATCGCGAAGTCGTTCAGGTTCGATCCGTGACGAGTTTCGCCCATCGCGCGCTTCGCTTGGCCACCGCCTGTGCTGTCGCTGGTTTGGGTTGTCGGCCAGCCCGTCAGCAACAAACCACAGCCGTTGTCGCCAGTGCGGCGCGCCGACGCCCGCAGCGCACAGATCCGCCGTCCCGACGGCGTAGCCCGTTCCTTCCAGGTCAGCTTGCACAAGGTCGAGCCAACCGAGGCCGTCCTTGCTCGCAACCTGCTCGCCAAAGACGACTGGAGGGCGGCACTGTTCGATGAGATGGTGGAACGCTGGCCATAGGTGCCGCTCGTCAAGCATTCCAGATCGGCGGCCTGCCGCGCTGAAAGGTTGGCAGGGGCAGGAACCACTCCAAACAGGTCGACTATCTGGCCAGCCGGCACGCCGAAGCGCGTAGGACCAGACACCGATTCCGGCGAAGAAGTGGCACTGCGTGTATCCATGCAGGTCGCTGGGATAGACATCGCGAATATCTCTCTCGTCTACGTCGCCGGGCGCGATGTGGCCGGCCTCGATGAGGTTTCGCAACCACTGCGCGGCGTATGGGTCGAACTCGTTGTAGTAGGCGCGTGGCATGCGTCCTCCAGAACCAAGGAAGCCGCCAATCAGGCGGCCTCGTCGTCTTCAAGCACATCGAATAGCGATGGCATCGACATCTCTCGTTCAGCGGCCGCGCAGTAGGCGGCGCCATCCAGGTAATAGGCGGGATTGAGCTCGACGCCGCGGCCGCGACGCTTGAGCTTCACCGCACAGTACGGCACGGTCATTAGCCCGCCGAACGGGTCGAAGATCTCTTCGCCGGGCATGCTGTACTGCTCGATGCAGCGCTCGACGATGTCGATCGGCAGTGGGCACAGATGCTGATCCTTGCCCTTCGAGGCCTGGCTGGTGTTGAGCGTCCGCATCCTGACCACGTCTGCCCATACGTCCGGGTGCCAGCTCTGCGGCTGTAGCAGCATGAATGTCGTTGGCAGCCATCCCGATTCGTCGACGGCTTCGGCAATCTTCACGTTGTGCCGGTAGTCGTAGACGGTCTCCAGGCTGTAGCGCTTGTACAGTTGGAAGATGGCGGCCTGATCCAGTGATTCGAGCTCTTTCGGATCGAGCAGGCGGTCGCCGCTGGACCGCATGAATCCATGGGCGTCCATCTGCCAGCGCGCGCGAGAATATTCGGCCTTGTTCTTCACGACCGGCGTGTCGGCATAGCCGTTGCTGGGATCGCTCGTCGGCTTTCGGAACACCAGCAGGTACTCCGGCATGCCGTTGCCCATGCGCGAGCCGTCCTTGCACTGCTCGGACCATCCCAGCCGGTAGGTCTGATTGTTCTCGCGTACGACATCGGTGACGATCGTCTTCCTGGCCAGGAACGCGAAGCCGTGCTTCGTGAAGTTGGCAACGGTCTCGTCGCTGAACGGGTGGACGGTCTGGAAGCCGAACCCGTTGATGCCGCCCGGCGTGATTCGGTCCTTCACGTGGATCGCCGCGACGCGCCCCGGTTTCAGCACGCGCAGCAACTCCGGTACCAGGTAGTCCATCTGCTGCCAGAAATGCGCGTTATCGTCGGTGTGGCCGAAGTCGTTATAGCTCGGGCTGTACTCGTACTGCGTCGCGAACGGAATGCTGGTCACGATCAGGTCGACGCTGTTCTCGTCCATGCTGCGCGTCTCTTCCACGCAGTCGTTGTTGACCACCGTGTAGTCTTGGCCACTCGCCTCGACGCGCTTCACGCCCAGCGAGCGAGCTAGCGTTGCCGCCATGGCGGCATGGGTGAGGCCGTACTCTCGTATGAACTCGGTCATCTTCTTCACCATCGTGTCGTGCTGGCGCCATTTCCGCTCGAGCTGACGCTTCACCTCGACTTCGGCTTCGGTGTAGATCAAATCGATCCGGACCGGCCTGGTTTGGAGGAAGCGCTGGATGCGGTGAATGGCTTGAATGAAGTCGTTGAACTTGAACCCGATGCCGAGGAATACGGCCCAGGCGCAATGCCGCTGGAAGTTGCAGCCGCTGCCGGCGATGGAGGGCTTGGCGGCGAGTTCCTGGAAGCGACCGTCACTGAAATCGACGATGGCCTGTTCGCGCTTGTCCAGGTCCTGGCTGCCGTAGACGCTCACGATATCGGGAATCGCTGACTCGATGGCGTGACGCTCGGCCTCGAGGTCGTGCCAGATCAGACGGTGCGCCGCCGGATCCTCGGCGCGGATGGCCATGAGCTTGTCGATACGCGCCGGCAGGCTGTCGCGTTTCTCGCGCGCCGCGTCCTGGATGCCGATCGCGGCATTGGCGAACAACCGGCCCTGGCCATCTTTCTCGGCGCCGGCCTTGGTGTGGTCGCTGGGAATCTCGTGCCAGCGCACATCCATTGAGGGGAGTTCGTAGCCCTCGTCGCTGAATCCGAGATCGGAGGGGCGCTGGACGAACAGCCCCCAGCTCGCTACCCACAGCCAGAACTCCTTCTCCTTGTGCGGGTGCAGTGTGAGCTTGTCGGCCTTCTCGGCGTTGCGCTTGAAGAAGCGCGTCTTGGCCTGGCCGACGTCCATGATGCCCAGGAAAGCCGCATAGGCGAGCAGCTCGATGTACTCGTTCGGGCTCGGCGTTGCCGTGGCCACGAACCGGTACCGGATCCCTTCGGTGCGGATCCCGTTCTTCCGGTCATCGCCGGCGAACAGCGCCATGAACTCGCGGAAAGTCTTGCTGCCGCCGAAGCCGCGCAGGCAGGATGCCTCGTCGAGCGATGTCACGCTGAACAGCCTGGGATCGAGCTTACCGTCGCGCACCGACTCGTAGTTTGTGAGGTAGATCGCCTCCGGGTCGGTAGCCTCCTCGATCCGGCGGATGAACTTCACCTTGATGCCGAGCATCTCGGCGTCACGCCGGAACTCTTGGCGAACGCCCAGCGGGATGACGATCAGCGCCATGCCGCCGGCACGCTCACGACAGATCCGCACCGCCTCGAGCTGAATAACAGACTTGCCCAGGCCAAAGGCGGCGAAACAAGCCCGACGGCCGCCGTCGACCATCCACTGCACCATGGCGCGCTGGTGATCCTTCAGGATTGGGTTGATGTCGGCGGGGGCGATCGGTACGCCATAGACAGGCGCGACCGCGACCTTCGCCTTGAGGAAGTCGTGGTATTCCATGGATGCTCCAGAACTAAGTCGGCCACCGCGTGGGTGGCCAATCAAATAGGGTGGGACTCAGTCCCGGTTGTCTTCGGCCCACGCCTGATTCCACGAGTCGATGACTCGATAGACGCGACGAACCAGCCATGGCGTCACTGCAACGCCGACGGCGGTGAATGCTATCCAAGCCATGGCTGCCTCCGGCTAGAAGTGGTTGAGCCGCTTGGCCCGGCGCCGAGCTTTCCGCTTGGCTGCCTGGCGCTGGTGGGATTTGACGCTGCCGGCCTGGGCGCGCGGCATCGGCTGGATGTAGGGCGTGGCCTGCGTGCATCGGGGCAGGTTCCAGTCCTGAGCGGTGGCGCTGAGCATGCGGGCAACGGCGGAGAGGATGGTCATCAGTAAGCCTTTCCTCCGGCCTTGATGCGATTTTCCGGCTTGTGATCGGCGCGCCGCGCGTTGTATTCAAGTTTCTCCACCATGGCCCCGATGATGTCGTAGCCAGCGCGGCCTGCCAGGTCATAGATCCGTATGACAGCATCGGCCAACTCAACCTCGACCATCTCGCGGTGTGGCAGTTTGTCGTCCATCAATCCTTTGCGATGCCCCTCCATTGCCTCGCTGATTTCCGAATGAATCAGGCACAGCTTTTGCGCGAATCGCTCCGGGGTGAGTTCGTAAGCCTGCCCAGTTTTGGCATCAGACCACCATCCGGCGGCGCATGATCTCTGATAGCACAGCCTTGCCAGTTGTTCGGCGCCACGCTGGTCGAACTCTCCAATCATCGTGCTTTTGCTCATCATCATCTCCTTGAATTGGGGCCATCTTGACGCGGTGGCACACGGCCCGGTCAGTGCATGACGGGGTCAGGTTTCACCGCTGGATGCTGCTTGATTTTTTCGAGATAGCGCTGCATCAGATGCTCGTCGGCTTCGCGGAAGCGCTCGAAACTCGCGATCTTCGCCATCTCGCACATTGCCGGCAGCAAGCCGGTATACGATTCGTCCGTCACGAACACTGGCTGACCATCCGTATCGATCACTGGAATCTCTACAAGTCTCTTGCCAGTACGTTTTTCTGTGACGTTGATTGCATGGCCTTCTCCCCGAACAACGAGGAAAGCAAATGCTTCGATGGTTTCGCCCTGGTGGTTGCCATCAAGCACTTCGAGACGAAGGTCGCAAAACGCTTCTACCTCAGTCGGTCCCTGGTCGGTCTGCACCAGTCGCATGAAGTCTTCATCGCCAATCGGCTCTACCGTTTCTTCGAGCTGCATGATGATCTCCTTGAATTCGATGGCCCCGTCTCGTGGGGCATCCGGCTTTGCCTGGGCCTACCGCATTTGCGGTTCCGGTCATCCGTAAACGCTCGACCCCATGCCGAGCGCCCACGGGTAGTCCCGGGAGTGCGGCCCATCTCAGCTGCTGACGTGGATATTGGATACGCAAACCACCCGCCGGCCCGTCCGAGCGAGCAGCGCGGTGCGGCGGGGTGTCCTAATCAGAAGGGGATTTCGTCGTTGAAATCGTCGAAGCTGCCGGGCGCCGGCGCTCCGTAATTCTGCTGACCGCCTTGCGGCGGTTGGTTCTGCTGCTGTGCGTAGTTGGATTTAGCCTGCTGATAGCCGCCGTAGTTCGGCTGTTGTGACGATTGCTGCTGCCCACCTTGGCCGCCAACCAGATTGATCTCAGAAACCTTCAGCGTTACCGCAAACCCTGGGCTGCCATCTTTCTTTTGAAACTCACGCGTACCAATCTCACCAGATACGAACACCTCCTGCCCCTTGACGAGGTATTGAATCAAGCCACCCTCGGCGCGCTTTCCCCAGATCGAACAATCCAACCAGAGAGTGGACTTGTTCTGCCCAAAGCCGACATCCACCGCGACGGGAAATCCCGCCACGGCATGGCCGCCTTGGGTCTGGCGAACTTCTGCCTGACGACCTACGCGTCCGACTGCTGTGTAAACACCCATTTCATACCCCTTGGTTAAATGCAGTGTGGCGGACATCGCCGGCGGCGATAGCAGTGAGAGCAGCGTGAGCGGATTGTGTGTCCAGACCGGCATCGATCAGATCGGCCAGGGCCTCATTCCAGCGAGATTGCTCTTTGACATGAGCGGCCTGCGGCTCATCGAAACCAGGATCAAAACCGATCCACTCAGGGGTATCCGATGGCGCAGCGTACGTTACCTGCTGTGCCGGATCATCCGCCGGGGCAGTCACCGCGGTGGCGGCAGCTTCCTGCTGCTCCTTAAATCGACGCAGTTCTTCTAGCTCGGCGCGCTCCGCTTCCTGGCGCTCTGCTTCTTCTCGCAGCCGGCGGCGCTCTGCCTCAACTTCCGCTTGCTCGGCGGCGAGTCGTTCACGTTCCAGCGCGGCAGCATGCATGTCGCGGAGCGTATTGATGACGTTAGCCTTCGCGTCTTCGGCTTCGGCAGTGATGTCGAAATAGTCGCCAGTGCTGATATCGAGAGCCGAGTCGTATAGATCGGCCAGGGCAGTGGAGTCGAGGCCCTGGGCGGTATCGAGATAGCTGTTGATCTCCCGATCGAGGCGCTCGCGCAGCCGGGCGATGCGTTCTTCCTTTTTGCGCTGTTCTGCCTCGTCCGCGGCCTGCTTCGCATCGCGGTGCGGCTTCTCAAGTTTCTCGATTTCCGAGATCAGTGATTTGCCATAGTTGTTCACTCGCTCGATGAAGTCGCGGTGTGGCTTAGTGATCGCCAGTCGGGCTTTGTCTGTCCCGGTACGGTAGCCGGTTAGTTCCTTGATCGATGCCTTACCGGCCTTGTAGCCCTCTGGAGTCGAGTAGTCCGGCACGTTGCCGTGGCGGGCGCGGAGTTCGGCCAGCGCCTGCTCGACGCGGTTCAACTCGACGAGCTCGGTGCCGTAGGGCTCCTGGTCGTTCAGTTTCTCTGCTGTGTTAGCCATTGGTGGTCTCCTTCTTATCGGCCAGATTGCGCTTGGCATTTTCAATGCCATCAGCCATGGCCTGACGGATCATCTGGATGCCCTTATCGGGATCGACTCGGGCGACGCTGGCGCGATCGCGAATCCGGTTCAGAATCGCTTCTCCGGCCATCTGGATGCTGCGGGGGTGCGGGATCTTCTCCCGCAGAGTGGTGCATTCGCGCTTGAGCCAGTCGGCATACTCGTCGCGATACTTCTGCAGCTCGGAATCGAAGTCATCGGCGGCGGCCAGGCGGGTCTCTGCTTCTCGAACCGCTCGATAGCCCTGGTCATCGAACAGGCCGGAAAAGATGTCGGCGGCGAAGCCGAGGCAACTGAGGCACTTCTTCATAGCGTCGGAGACCGATTTCTTCGGCGCTTCGCCGTCAGTCATCCACGTGCCTTTGTTGGTGCGGTAAACGGCGCGGGTATGGCCGTACTGAGTGACCTCGCCGCGTTCGCCGTGCCATTTGTACCAGAGCGTCAACCGGATGGTATGGGTCTGCTCGTGGGCGATCAGGCTGCCGGTCTGGGGATCGATGACCGGCGCGCCCTGGTCGAATCGCTCTTCGTCGATCCCGTAGCCCCAGCCCAGCCCCATCGGACCGAATACCTGAGTAGCTAGCCGGATCATGTGCATGGTGTCGATCGCGGTGATCGACTGGCCGTTGACGTTCGCCTGCTTGGTTGCGGTTGTGGGCGTCTTCTCGACCTGCTTCCACAACGCCATGTGGTCGGCTGCGCACGCCGAAGCCTGCGAGCCGCCCGCGTGGGTGACTTGCTGATTCATGAAGTTCTCCGGGAGAGATGCCGGCGGGCGCCGGACGGGGTAATGCGGTGGGCTAAGCGGCGGACTTGAGTAGGCTCTCCAACTTGCCGTCCTTAACTTCCCAGCCGATGGCCGCAAGAGCGCTATCGACGGCTTCAGTGTGTTCTCGAACGAGCCGATCATCTTCAGGCTCACAGCCAAGCGCGAGGCAGGCAATCCACGCCGCCGCCCAGTTCCATATCTCACGCAGCACGTTATCGAGGCTGTCACTGCGCTCGCCGGATAGCCATCGGCTCATCATCTCGGCATACGCCGGATGCTCGTAGCAGTGATCGAGTACGTCCTGGCAGTCATAGACCAGATTGACGCCGGCGTAATCCTGGCGATCGGCCAGGGTCATGAAGGCGCGTTCCAATTCCCCATCTAGCAGTGCATTCCTGTCCATATCACACCCCCAGTTGCTGCCGCGCAGGCAGGTTGCGGAGCTTCATTTCGAACTCGACACGGCGCTGAATATTGACCGGGTCAGTAGGCGGCCGACATCCGATCAAAGGCCGGCCGGTGTCGATTACTGGCTTGCCGGCAACCCGGCACTGCGCCCGGTACTCGATCATCCGAGCGCGTCGATCGTTTGCGGTCATGGCCGCCTCCTTGGAATAAAAAGCGCCCGACGAATGCCGGGCTAAAGGCCGCTGGGACGCGGCATGCAGGGGAACTTCGGGGTGGGCTCTGCCGAACATCTCGCAGCATGTCGGCTACATTGGCCCGTGACGCGAGGGGTGCTGCGACAACATCATCGCCACATCAGCCTGCGTATTCAGAGCCCACTCCGAAGGACAGATATTCTCATCCTCTGCCGTAGCGCTATGCCGCGTTACCCAGCGGATCGGGTGGTGCTCATACATCACTTCCAGCTACGGTTTCGCGGATGTCGTCGATTACGCATTCTGGAGACCATCCACGCATGAAATACGTGTGGTAGCGATATGTGTCTAGCGACAGGTCAAGCCCATGATCGTCGGCTTCGTCTTTCAAATGCTCAAGCCAAGTCTCGTAATCCATCACCCTCTCCTCTGGTTGTCGATCCCGCATACCACTCGTCGAATGGCATCTGGGATCGGCCACTGCCGTAGCAATGGCCATGCCTTTTCTAATGGCGCTTGATGAGATCGTCGATTGAAACCTCACGCCCTGATGCTCGATGTAAGCTTGGGCCTGCATCGATGTCGTCCTCGTCGTCCCATACGAGAAAGTAACGCTCTCCAATCCGTCGCGGCTGGCTAAAATCGGCACCACTTGCGCCAGCGTTCTTAATTGCTTGCACGACCTCGTCATATTCGTCTTCTGACAAGCCAGCGGTTTTGACGTAATCTCCACGTTCCATATAGTCTCTCCAAAACCAAAACCTGCTGCCCATCAACAGGCTTTGGAAGCGGGCCTCGCCGTGGCGAAGCCCTGAATCCTGATCCGTAACACGACCCGGCATCGCTCTCTGCCGTGGGGTGCCAGCCCCAACGCCTTGGCCCTCAATCGCCCGGCGATCAAGCTGCAAGCTCGTGCGTGATCACTCCGCGCTTTAGCCGATTCAACTTCATCGGTATCAGTTGCCAGTTGCCGTACCAGTGGAGTCCGCAGACGTTCGGGTCGATGATCGGCACGATGTGATCGACCTCGAACTTGATCCCGGTCCATTCCTCGTACTGCTTGGCAAGCTGTCGCAGATGCTTCATCCGAGCCTTGTTGCGTGCCATGAACAGGGGATCATCGATATTCAGCGTTCCGGCCTTAGTGAGCTTGACTCGACGCTTTCTGGCCGCGTCAGCCCTTGGGCTGAATCGGTTGTAGTCGACGAAGTATTGACGGTTACGCTCCTGGTAAGCCTGCTGATAAGCCTTGTTTCGATCGGCGTTATCTCGCTTCCATTTCCGGTCTTTCTCGTACTTACACTGAAGGCACTCGCGCCACATGCTTCTTTCGCAGACGTGCCCCTTAGGGCACGGCTCTCCAGTGAAGTAGCGCTTCATGCCAAGTGCCTTTGCCTGCTTTCTTGAAATGATGTGAACGTGAAGCATGGTTTTCTCCGTCTTCGCATCCAGAGGCGCCCCAAAAGACGCCTTTGGATGCGCCCTCGCCGAGGGCGCTATCTCTCGCACAGATGATGTCGCCATCGGCTTCCACGGGGTGCCGCCCCGGTTCCGCCTCCATACCGACCCTCAATTGCCGGATGACCCGCGACGGTCGCCATACTGTGGTTGGCCGCCTCCGCATGCGGGATAGCTGTGCGTGTACTTCGCCGAGTTGATAAAGAACTTGCTGTTGCCCGGTCAGCATCCGGCGGCCTGGTAGGGCCGGCGATCCCTAGAAAACAACCTAAGTTGTTATGTAAGTTATACCTAGGTTGTTTTGTCGTCAACACCTAGGTTGTAAATTTTTCGCGGGAAGCAGATGAGGAGTTTGATGCAGGCACAAAAAACCCGCCGGGCGGCGGGTTGGGCGAGGGAATAGAAATGCTATGTTAGGCGTAAGCGCTCAATAGTCGCTACGGTGTCAAAGGACGGGTCGTTAATATCGAAGAATACTTCGGCGAAGCCGTAAGCGTCTTGCCAGTTCGGATGGGCCATTTCGAACATTCGTAGATGATCTTTGATCACAGCCACCACCTCCCTCGTATCTGTCCCGGCTGTAATTTGCCTGTCCATGACCAGCGCCGTAACTGTCTGGGAAAGCCTTCTTAAAAACTCTTCATACGCAGCACGACCTTTGTCTTTGCCAAACCAGGTGCGTTTCCCATGGCTTTTGATCACCTTCGCCATAGCGACGACCAGCCCTTGAAGCGCTGTATAGGTATGTTTTCTTGTCAGCGCCAGCCTTTGTTGAAATAGTTCATTCCCTGCCATGTTATGCCTCTACTTATTTACGTTTCTGCCCCTGCAAAGATCACTGTCCCCACGATCCGGCAGTTCCCGTTGATGGCGATATAGGGCTCAGGCCAATTAGGGTTCATGGCTTTGAGCATCTTCTGTCCGCCGTCTTCGATGTATTGCTTGAACGTGGCTTCGTTGGAGTCGCTCAGCATGGCGACTACTTTCTTTCCGCTGATCGCCACTACTTCGGGATCGACAAAGATGATGTGGCCTTGCGGGAAGTAGGGCGCCATGGAGTCGCCTTTGACCCGCAGTGCGAATGTGTAGGGACTGCACGGAACCGGGCAGGGCCAGTGCCTGGCTTCCGACACGTCGATCTGAGAAACGTCGACAGATGTCCAGGCACCTGCCTGAACCCACGATAGCTCTGGCACTGATCGAGCGTTGGATAGCGACCCTACATATTCGACGTTCGATTCTTGAACTTTCCGGTTACGTCCATCCTCCTCACCGGCTTCAAGCCAATCAGCCGTGACCCCCAGTGTGCGGGCGATAGAAGACATGAAGCGCGATCGAGAAGATCTTCCGCTTTCAAGTTTTTGATAGGCCGCCTGAGACATGCCTGATTTCTCAGCCACCTGATCCTGAGTAAGGCCAGCTTGCAGTCTGGCGGCGATCAATCGATCACGTAATGTTTTCATTTCGTCAAGCTACAACCAAGGTTGTGAATTGACAAACAACCTAAGTGGTCTTTAAATACAACCTATGTTGTTTGAGGAGTGCGGTTATGCCCGCTTTGGCTGCGAAACCCGACATGGCTATTCAGCGCCGATTGGTTCGTGAAGCGATGAAGCTTCACAACGATAGCCAGTCAGCGCTGGCCGACTCCGTAGGGTGCTCTCAGACGATGATCTGGAAGCTGCTCAACGGTAAATCCCGCATCTCTGTCGAGATGGCTAGACGTATCCACCGCGCTACCGATGGTCGATGCCCCGAGCATGAATTCCGCCCCGATTTTTTCGAGGCGCCTGAAGAGGCCGCCTAAAACTCTGCGCCGTCCGTGAGGCCCGCGTGCAATCGCAACTGACTGAAGGATCAACGTCATATGCACTCTCGCTTTATCGAAGACCGGCGCTGCAAGGCTGACGGCGAACATCTCGATAACCCGGTGAAGACACGACTCACCGACGAGGAGTTCGAACGCCTGGAGCGGCATGCCGAGAAACGCCACGCCGGCGTGCTCTCGCACACCATTCGCGAGTTCGTGCTGCTCGGCATGGACATGGCGGAGCAGCGCCAGGCCGCGCTCGTCGACGTGCTCGACAGCGGCCAGAACTGGGATGAGCTACAGCGCGACATCATGCAGGCGCTGATGGCTCAGATCGTAGACCAGCGCATGACCGAGCGGCTTGCCGCGAGGGTAGTGCAACAGCAAACGGCCTGACAGGGCCGAGGAGTCGCCCCATGGAACCGATCAATCGTTCCGATATTCGAGGTTCTTTGGACCGGATGAGCGCAGCCGGAAGGGCAGAGCTGCATCGTGCAGCCGGTGAGCGCGGGATCACTGCCGAGCAGTTTTTCGTCGACGTGATTTTCGAGAATGCCGGCGGGCTGCAGGAGCAGTTGTATTCGCTGCGGCAGGCCATGACGCGCTCGCATCTGCGGGCGGTGAAGTAGGGGAGTAGAGCGCCTTGAGAAGGGCGCTTTGCTTCGTAGATACAAGGCCCTGTCAGGCCAAATCCGGACAGGCGAACATGAAAAAGCCCCGCAGGTTGTGGCGACCAGGGCGGGGCTATCTCACTAACAGAGCATCAAGCACAAGCAAGGAATTCAATATGCCTGATCTTGCCCATGACGTAAAGCCCGGACGGTTCCAGTCGAGTGTGGTCGCTGGCCCTTGGCCTTCATACGTCCATTTTCGAAATCTGCCGGAGCGCGACCGCTGGGTCATGTACGGACACGCCAAGCGTGTGCGCCAGGACATGGAAGATACCGGCTTCGAGTTCACCGAGACCTACGAACAGTTTATCGCCCGCGTGTGCCGCGAGCTGGAGATTTGAGCATGGATTTCGACGATTTCTTCATGACCTTTCCAGAAGAAGTAGCTGAGCAGCTCCGCAAAGACGCGGAAGCAGAAGAAATTGCTGTCAGCACTTTCAAAAACTTCATCCGTGAAAATCGAGACATCCTTTCTCCAATCTCCAGGTGGGGTGACGGGAAGTGCGGCTACATGAGAGAGCTTCTTTGCGAAGAGTTCGGCATTAACCCCTTTGAGAACGAGCCTCGCGGTTACAGGAAGCAGAAAATCTCACAGTCCTTGAGAACCAAAGTCTTCGAGAGAGATGAGTACCGCTGCAAGTGGTGTGGTGATCACAAAAACCTATGCGTCGATCACATCTACCCCGAATCCAAGGGCGGCAGCCTGGAGCTTTCAAACCTTCAGACTTTGTGCCGCACCTGCAATCTCAAGAAAGGAGATCGGGTATGAGCATCCGCAGAGCCCCTCGCCCCGAGAGCAATTTCTACCTGCTCGATAAGCGCATCAGCGAAGACGAGCGCCTTTCCTGGGCTGCTCGCGGGATGCTCATCTTCCTGCTGGGCAAGCCTGATCACTGGATTGTGTCTGTCGCCAACCTGATCAATGAAACCGCCGGGTCTAGCAAGAAGTCAGGTCGTGATGCGGTGTACGGCACACTGAAGGAGCTTGAGCGGGCAGGCTATCTGACTCGCGAGAAAGCCCGCGCCGATGGCGGAGAGTTTGGTGGAGTTGATTACGTCGTCCACGAGTCACCGCTTACGGAAAAGCCGCACACGGCGAATCCGGATACGGTCAAACCGCACACGGCGAATCCGGATACGGTCAAACCGGATACGGCGAATCCGACACAAGTAAGTATTGAAGGGGTAGTAAGTAATGAAACCCCAGCAAGGAATGAAACCTCTTTGGCGTCTGGCGACGCAAAGCGAGCGAAGAAAAACACGCAGCTTCCTGACGACTTTCAGCCCAACGACACGAACCGTCGCATTGCTGCCGAGCGTGGTGTGAACCTGGAAGATGAGCTGGCGAACTTCAAGGACTACCACGGCGCCAAGGGATCCAAGTTCAAGGATTGGAATCTTGCCCTGAACACCTGGCTTCGCCGGGCACGCGGCACCAAGGTGCCCGGCAACGTCCACCCGTTCCCGGGGAGGCCGCGCCCGCAGCACAGCAACCTGGATCAAGCCACCTCGCACGGCCTCACGCCGCGTGCTGACGGGACGTATTCGCTATGACCGAGACATCGATCATGGGCGTCCTGGAAACGCGAGCCGCGCATTGCGATCAGCACGGGGACTATGAGTCTTTGCTGCTGAACGTCGGCGGCAAGCGTTGGACAGGGTGCCCGCAATGCTCGCAGGCGGCGATCGACCGAGCCGAAGCTGAGCGCGAACAAAACCAGGTCGTCGATCTTCGCAGCCAGCGCGGTCAGGCCATGTTCGAACAGTCCGGCATTCCTGCGCGCCTGCGTGAGGCCACACTCAAAAACTACGTCAGCGCGGGCGACTCTCAGCAGCGCGCCCACAAGCAGGTATGCGAGTACGCTCGCCACCTACCCGAACGTCTTGGCGACGGCAATGGGTTGATCCTGATGGGCAATATGGGGACTGGCAAGACGCATCTCGCTGTCGGGCTGATCCGGCACTGTACTCGCAACCTCGCGGTCGCCGCCAAGTACACCACCGCGCCGGCGCTATTCTCCCGCATCCGAGCCTCATACAACTCTCACACCGAAACCGAGGCCAAGATTCTCGCCGAGCTGATCGCCGCCCCTTTGCTGGTGTTGGATGAGATCGGCGTCGGCAAAGGTTCCGACAACGAGTTGAACGTGACCTATAGCCTGCTTGGCCAGCGTTACGACGAACGCCGACCGACCATCGTCATCACCAACCTGATGAGCGAGGAATTCAAGGCGTGGTTGGGCGAACGCGTCGTCGATCGCATGCGCGAGACGAACCCTGTCGTCCTGTTCGATTGGGAATCGCACAGGGGGCGCTCATGAACCTGTACAGCCAAGACGCAGAAGCGTCAGTCGTGGGCGCTGCGCTGCTCAAGCCTGATCTGATCGCCGATCTTTCCGAGGCCGTGCGACCCGAGGACTTCGGATACATCGAATACCGTATTATCTGGAGCGCAGTGATCAACATGGCCCGCCGCGGCGAGGAGATCGACGCGATCACTGTGTCCGAGTACCTGGCATCCTCAGGCACGCTGGATGATGTCGGCGGACTGGCAGCTATCAGCGAGATGGCTCGCAGCACGCCTTCGACGGATAACGCCGGGTCATACGCCGGCATTGTTGCCGACCTGGCACAGCGACGTGCCCTGATCGCCATGCTGCCGGACTGTGAACAGGCGATAGCCGAGCGCGACAAGCCGGTCGACGAGATCGTCACCGCGCTGCAAGGCCGTCTTGAGTCTACGAGGCGCAAGACTCGGCAGCGGCTTCTTCGCGCCGCAGAGTACCTGCCGACAGAATTCGCCGATCCGTTGGACCGGAAATTCAACGGCCAGGAGGAGTCCATGGGTGTCTCCTACGGGCTTCGCGACCTCGACAAAAACACAATGGGCATGAAGCCGAATGAGCTTGTCGTGGTCGGCGGTCGACCATCGATGGGCAAGGCGCAGCCGCTCGACGCCAAGGTGCTTACGCGACGCGGCTGGAAGCTGATGGGGGAGATCCAGATCGGTGACGAACTGGCTTCAGTGGACGGGAAACTATCGTTCGTGACGGGAGTATTCCCGCAGGGTGTGAAAGATATTTACGAAGTGGCGTTCTCGGATGGTCGCTCAACCCGCGCTTGCGCTGAACACCTATGGAGCGTCACCTATCGCGATTGGGACGGGCCGCGGGTAGTGTCCACCGCCAAGCTGATCGACATGCTGGGCAAGAAGCGCTACCAGAACCGCCTTTGGATCGATGTTTACCGCGGCGACCATGGGCATGACGAAACGCTGCCGCTGCATCCGTGGGTTGTAGGCGCCATGATCGCAAACGGCAACGTGACTGACGGCACGCCGCGGATCAGCACTGGTGACCCCGAGAATCTCGACAAGCTGATTGAGTTGATGGGCGGCGCCGTCTCGCCAACACCGGACGGTGATTGCTCATATCGCCTGAAAGGCGTCAAGCAGAAGAACGCTCTGGCTGACGGGCTCAAGCAGATCGGTATGTGGGGTTGCTTGTCCTACGAGAAGCGAGTCCCCGCGGCGTATTTGGAGGCACCGAAGTCTGACCGCATTGACCTGCTCGCCGGCCTGATTGACAACGATGGCTGGGTAGAGAAGTTCGGTGCCGTCCTGTACTCCACCTCAAGCCGCGGCCTGGCGGAAGACGTCCAGTACCTCGTTCGCTCCTTGGGCGGGGTCTGCAACATCGCAACCAAAGAACCTGCGTACCGCGGCAAGGAAGGCGAGCGACTGATCGGCAGGACGCATTACACCTGCACGATATGCCTGCCCTGCTTCGATGGCGTGGTCACGCTGCCGCGGAAGCTGGAGCGGATTGGGGCGAAGAAATCCAACCGCCAGAAGCGCATCAATGTCGCCAGTATTCGCTTGGTATCACGCGAGCAAGCGCAGTGCATTTCTGTATCTCATGATCGCCACCTGTATGTGACTGACGACTTTATCGTCACTCACAACACCGCGTTCATGATGAACACGCTTCGCGCTGCGCTTCGAGGTGACAAGCCGATACTGGTCGAGAGCCTGGAGATGAAGCGACCAGCGCTGTTCAACCGTCTCGTGGCCGGCATGGGTGGGTTTCCAATCGCCGCTCTGCAAGATCCTCAAAATAATGGGATGGATGAGTACTGGACCTACCTTTCCGCCCCGATGCTGACGATCAAGAACAGTGATCTGTACATCAACGACGAGACGCCGCGCACCATCAGCCAGATCCGCGCCCAGGTGAAAGAGATCCACGACCGGCACGGCTCGATTGGTCTCGTGATGATCGACTACCTGGGCAAGGTCAAGGTCGAGGGCGACTACGGGCTACGTCATGACCGTGCCATTGAGGAGGTAGTGACCGGCGCCAAGGCGATCGCCAAGGAGTTCAACTGCCCCGTGATGTTGCTTTCCCAGCTCAACCGGAAGCTGGAAGAGCGCCCGAATAAGCGCCCGAATATGGGCGATCTCAAGGATTCGTCGGCCATCGAGCAGGAGGCCGACACGATCCTCTTTCTGTACCGCGATGAGGTCTACAACAAGGACAACCCCAACAACAAGGGGCTGGCCGAGATCATCATCGCAAAGCAGCGCGAGGGCATTACCGACACCGTTCACGTCGTTTCCCGTCTCAGCCATGCCCGGTTCGAAGACCTGGCGCCGTCGTATTACGCAGAGGAGGCCTCATGACCATCCACAGCTTCAACGACGCAAACGCGCGCCGAATCGTTCTCAACATCGTGAGTTGCCATCAACCGATGACGCTGACCGATATCGCGCATGCCGCGTCCCATCATTTCGGCCGGGCCTTGAGCCGGGAAGAGATCGAACAGGCAATCGACGGACTGCGCGAGCGTGGCTACCGAATCGAATCTCACGACGACGGTATTGCGGTCGAGTATTGGGTCGAGGAGCCGACAGGAGGTGATGCCGCATGAACTCCATCGAGAACCGCTGGCACCAGGCAGAGCTCGATTTCCTGATCGCGAAGTACCCACTGCCGGGCTGGACGGTGCAGGCGATACAGCTGGCTCTGCCAGGCCAGCGCCGGACCGTGGAGGCGATCAAACGCAAGGCCGCCTATCTCCAGTTGTCCCGGCTCCGCCGCGACGCCGTCGAAGAGATCCGCGGCCGCATGGTCGAGGACATCTACGACATGTGCGTGCTCGATTACACGGTCGAGCGGATGGCGGCGGAGCTCGCCAGCCAGTATCGCATACCCGTGAGCGAGGACCTGGTAGGCCAATTGATGCGGGAACGGCTGAATCCGTGCACGTATCGATGCTGGTTGCAGCGCTATCACGAGCGCCAGGTGCGCGGGCAAAAGCGGGGCTGGGAGACGACAAGGAGAGCAGCATGACGGTATTCACCGATACGGCGGCCGCCATCGACGAGGCGGTCTGGTTGGCCGGCATGACCGATCAGGCGCACGTCATTGTCCGCTGCGAAGGCGGGGTGGCTGTTATGAGCTACGCCGATGCCTGGTTCCAACGCAAAGAGATCCTCGAGACGGTCCATCCGACTTGGGAGGCCGCATGACCAAATCCAAACGCCAGCCCATCTACCTGCGCACGGTTCGGCTCATCGATCCTCAGACGGGCGCCGAGGTGTCGGCAATGATTCCGGCCAGCGCCACAGACCAGAACCAGATCCGGGAACGGGGCATCACGCTGGGCAAGGTGCTACGTGCCGATTTGACTGAACCACGTAACCCGCAGTTTCACCGGCTGGCCCACGCAATCGGTGGTCTCTGCATCGAGCACATCGAGGCATTCGAGGGCCTGGGACAGCACGAAGCACTGAAGAAGCTTCAGCGCGAATCCGGCGTCGAGTGCGATATCAGCTACATCGAAATCCCTGGTGGTGGCGCACTCGAGCACCGGCAACCGCGGTCGATGGCGTTCGACAGTATGGACCAGACCCGTTTCTATCAGTTCGTGTCCGCGCTGTGTGGCTACATCGCCCGCACCTATTGGCCAACCTGTACAGCAGAAGAAGTCGAGGCAATGGCCGATGCGATGGTGAGGGAGGCAGCGTGAGCGACGTTCCTATCGATCCTCAAGATTTCACGGGAGGCCTGAAGGTCGTTGATATCGGCGACCTGCGCGTAGCGCGCGGCTGGTCTCGGCGGCCGGCGGTCACTTGTCGCCATCTCAACATGACGTATGACGATAAGGAGCGCCGAATCTGGTGCTCTGACTGTGAGACCGAGGTCGAGCCTTACGACGCCTTCAAGGTCGTGTGCGAGAACATCGATACAGCCACCAAGCGCTTGAAACGACGTGAGGCAAGCCTAAAGGAGGCCGAGCAATTCGCGCTGCGCAGCCGAGCGGCAAAGGTCATGGATGGGTTCTGGCGTGGCCGCTCGCTGGCGCCTCTCTGCCCGCATTGCAATGAAGCCCTTTTGCCAGAAGACGTGGTTAACGGGCTCGCAGGGTCGAATCCTGATTGGGTGCGTCGTCTGCGGAAAAAGCATAGGGAGAGGAAATGATGCTCACACAACGACAGGTAGTCCACCGCGACCGCAAATGGCTCGCCGCCGTGCACGAGATCGACCAGTGCGTGCTGTGCGGCGCCTGGGGCGTGCAGGCGGCTCATCGCAACCAGGGCAAAGGAATGGGGCGCAAAGCCGACGACTGTCTGACGGCCGCCATCTGCCCGGCCTGTCATCACGAGATCGACAACGGCACGGGCATGACCCGGGAACAGCGCCGCGCGCGTCTCGACGAGGCCGTGGTGCTCACGATCCAGCAACTGGCCCGGCGCGGGCTTATCGGGGTGAAGTGATGGGGCGCTTTAAATTCCCGATCCCGTTCCAGGTATATCAACCCACTCCATTTGACGCTGGCATTGAAGCATTCAACCGCGGCGAAGGATGGGACCGATGCCCTCGATATGAATCGGCACAAGACAGGTTGATGTGGCAGCGCGGGTGGAGCGCGGCCATGCGCGATCGGAGGGACGGCAGATGACGCCGATCGTTCTGTTCGTGCCGTATATCGCCAGCAGCACCAACGTTGGCACCCGGCAGCACTGGACGGCCCGGAAGCGTGAGGTCGACACGTGCCACATGCTCGTGCGCAATGCGGTACGCCGTGCCGGTATCGGTCGCATCACCGTGCCGGTGGACCTGACGTTCAGGCCTAGGCTTGGAAAGGGCGTTCGCCGCCGGGACACGTCGAATTATTCGATCTCGCTCAAGAACCTCGAGGACGGGCTGGTCGCTGCCGGCGTGCTGCCAGATGATCGGGGCGAGTACGTGCGCCGCGTCATCCTCGAGCCGCCAATGGTAGATCGCAAGGCCGAGACGGGGACATGGATCGAGATTCGAGCAGCTCAGGAGCAGGCGGCATGATCGAGGGAATTGATAGGCACCTCTCAGTAGGAAAACGGTACGACGGCACGCTACACGGTACGACGTGCCGTTTTCGTGCCGTCATGCATGGTTGAGATATGGGGTATCCGGATTAAATGGTGGATCGGGTCTTTTTGGAACATATTTTTATACACACAAAACTATTGCATGGTAGTTATGTGTGTATATAATTGAGTCATAGGTTGAGACACAGCCAACCGGCGCCTCCCGGGATGAGGGGTAGAGAGAACACCATGAATATCGTTATCACCAAGCAGCTCCCCAACGGCGTCATCATCCAGGCTCAGAGCCACGACGGTCGCTATCAATGGTTTAGCGGTCAGGACGGCTACATTCGCGACACCCTGGATGGCCGCAGTATTTACCAGATGGCTTACTTGAAGCGTGCCGGCGAGGGCTTTGGTAGCGACCCACTGCCGGATGGCGTGGCAAATGACGTGCGGGCATTCTGGGCTTCCCTGAATCCCCTGGTTGCTGCACGCGAAGAAGCCGCTGAGCGGGCTCGCATAGAGCGGGAAGTTGCGACGATCGATGCGCGTGAAGACCTCTATCGCATAATGGATAGCCACATGGACCCCAAAGACCGATGAGCAACCAAAACCGCAAGCGCATCATCATCCAGGCTGGCGAGTCCAGCCTGATGTACCCAACAGCCAAAGTACCCAGCTACGATGATCTCGGTCTGGTGTCTGTGGGTGATGACACTGGGCGCCTGCTTCGCAACAAGCGATCCGGGACATACGTCATGTATATCGGCGGAGCAACCCGCTCACTCGATCAGCGTAAAGTGCGCTCGGCGCTGGGCATCGGCCCTGGCCGTCCCGAGCAAATGCAGGGTGGTCGCCGCCGCAACGTCTACATGAGCGATGCGGATGCCGACTACCTGCGCCAGATCGGCAACGGCAATCTCTCCGAGGGCATCCGGGTCGCGGTCGCTGCGCATCGCGAGCAGTGACCGGTAAGCAAGATTCCACCAGCATCACCCAGATTGCGCCATCCGTTCAGCACCCTCCCGAAACCCCGGTACCATGATCCTGACCACGCCGTGAGGCGTCATCACATTTCAATTGCTATCAGGTGCCGACATGAGTGACCCCAAGCCGAGCGAAGAGCAGCTCCACGAACTCACCTGGCATATGGCTACCAGCTTTCTGTGTAGTACTCCGGAGTTGTCGCCCGACCCAAATCTTCCGCGACCCGAATACCTCGCAGCGCGCCAAGCGATCAATCAATCTCTGTTGGAGCAGACCCGGCCTCAGATCGAAAAGACGGTCTATTTCGAAGCGGCCAACGCCGCGCATCCCGATCTCTTTGTCGCAACGGCAGAAATTAACGACCGGTCGAAATACGTGGCCATCGCAGCCGAATAACCGTTCATTCCTAACCACTGTCGGGAGACAGAGGATCAATGGATTCCAATCTCAAGGCCAAGCTGATCGCCGGCGTGCGTGAGCGCGAGAAGGGCTACAGCGATCATCCCGCCGACAAGGGCGGGCCAACAATGGACGGCGTCACCCAGGCGACAGCGCGCCGCTACGGCTACCAGGGTGACATGCGCGACATCCCGTCCACTCTCATCGATCAGATCTACGCCGACCTCTACTGGCAGCCTCTCAACCTCGACGAATTCTCCACGCTCAGCGAAGACCTGACGGTCGTGCTGTTCGACTTCGGCGTCAATTCTGGCACCGGCCGAGCTGCGAAGGACCTGCAGCGCGCACTGAACGTGCTGAACCGCCGCGGAGCCGACTATCCCGACATCGTTGCCGACGGCGCCATCGGCCCGAAGACGATGGCTTCCGTGTCTGCATTCGCTGCCAAGCGCGGAGACGAGGGCGTCGAGATGCTTGCCGACATCGTCAACGGCATGCGCCTGTCGTTTCTCGTCGAGCTATCGGAACGCGACGAATCCCAAGAGGCATTCACGTTCGGCTGGCTGCGGCGGGTGATCCACCTGCTGTGGGCATGACCATGACCAGGAATCACCGAGGTGATCGTTATGCGGAGTCGTAACATATGGACCAGCAGACCTCGACACCGGACGGACTTTGGCTGGTCTCGTGGTTCATCGCCAATGCCCCTTGGATCTATGCCGGATGCGCCTCTGCTGCTTTCCGCTTTGTGTATCAGTGGGGTGTCGATCATCGCCCCGTTCGCACGGCGGCTTCAGAGGCGTTTATGTGCGGTGCCGTGGTCAGTGTATCTGCTCCAGTGGCCGCCGTTGTGGGCTTCAACGAGACCTGGGCGATGGTTGTTGGAATTGCTGTCGGTCTTGCTGGCCCTGAGGTTGTGCGGAGTGCTGCCGTAGAGCGTCTCAGGGCGGCAGGACGGGCGGCAGCCAAGGTGCTTTTCAAGGGAGATGACGATGCCGGGCACTGAGTTCCTGACGGAGCAGGTCAGGCGCGAACGGGAACGCGGCGACCGGGAGCGTCGCCGTGGCAACTGGTCGTACGGACTCATGGTCGTTGCTGTGATCGGCGCCATCGTTGTCGGGTACCTGTGGTTCAAGGCCGATAACCGCGTCGGTGAACTGACGCGAGAGATCGCCTCTCAACAGGCTGACTACAAGCGTCGCCTCGACGATCAGGCGGCGGACTACAAGCGTCAACTGGCGCGCGAGAAGCGGATCAATGACGACTACAGCGCACGCATCACCCGGCTATGGGCGGCCAACGCGGTGGCCGTTGGGTCACTGATCTACGAGCGCAAGAAAGCGGGCGATCTCGCCGCCGACAACAAGCGGATCTGGCGTCGCAATCGTGACTTGCAGGAAGACAAACAGCGGATGCGTGAAAACTGGACATCCGAGCTCAGCATCGATCAATGAGGGCGTGTCATGTCAGTGGACTGGAAATCGGCAATCGGCGAAGTCGCGAAGTACGCACCAGCCGTGGCAACGGCTCTCGGCGGTCCCGGTGTCGGCGGCGTAACGGCCGGGGCGGCAAAGGTTGTCTCCAGCATGCTGGGTATCGACGACGATCCCGCGTCGTTCGTTGCTGCCACGAAGAATCCCGAGTTGCTGGCCAAGCTGCAGCAGATCAACAACGACCACGAGCGGGAACTGCTGTCGTTGCGACTCCAGGCCGAGCAGGCCGCCGCCGCAGAGAAGACCAAGCAGATGACCGAGGTCAACGCCACCATCCGCGCGGAGCTTGGCACTGAAGGCTGGTTCAAGTCCGGCTGGCGCCCGGCCATCGGCTGGGTCATGGCGCTGGCATTCGCCGTCATGTCCGGTGCCATGGCGTATGCGCTGATCGTCGATCCCAGTCAGCTACCATCGATCATGGACGGCATCATCACGCTGATCGTCGCCATGGGTACCGTGCTGGGCGTGAACATCAATGCGCGCACGACCGAAAAGCACTTGCAGACTACCGGCACGAAGCCGCTGTCGCTGATGGATGCGATCAAGACACGGGTGGCGAAGTAGCCGATCGATCATCGGCCCTCGTCCGCTGTGGGACGATGACATAGAACACGCCGTGAGGCGTTATTCGGGCCGTGAGGCCCCACACCAATGGCGGTCGAGGCCGTCGAGGAGCAAGCAGTGATCGATATCAAGATTCGTCCCGTGACGCGGTTCATCGTGACCCGGCACACCGACAACGGTACGACCGGGTCGAACGAGGAATGCGGGGAATTTATCTCCCATGACCAGGCCGAGCATGTTGCGTTCGGGCTCGAAGCACTGGCCAAGGCCGATGGCAAGCAGGTTCAAGTCGTCTCGTCCGACGACCGCATGGCTGATCTGACCGATATTGACCTGCTGGCAGAACTGATTCGGCGTCGCGGCGTCGGGCACGCGCCAAAGCGGCGGGAGTACCACACACCGCATTACGACGTCTGTGTCGGAGTCGGCCGCGACCACACTGCCGACATTACCCTGGACGGCGATTCGCTGCTGGAACTGAACCGACGTCGTGGGTGTGTCGACCCCAGCCGGATCATCGTCGATGACGATTCGGTCAACGAAGCGCTGAGTAGCGAGCGGTGGAGTCTCGACAGCGACGGGCAGTAATCGCGAGTTTGGGCGGCACGTCGTGAGACGCCCGCCCTGTTTTACACGGAGCAGCACGCCGTGAGGCGTCCTGACAGCACATGGCAAAGCCGAAGGGCAAACGCTACGACTGGGAAGCGATCGAGGCGGACTATCGCACCGGACGCTTTTCGCTCCAGCAGCTCGCCGACAAGCACGGGCCGAGCAAGACGCAGGTTGCGAGACGGGCCCGGGAAGAGGGCTGGGAGAAGGATCTCACCCGGTCGGTCCAGCAGCGCACACGTGAGAAGCTGACGCGTCGCGAATCCGATCTACCCGACACACCCGAATGCGAGATCGTCGAGCGCGCGGCAACCGAGAACGCAGCCGTCGTTTACGGTCATCGAGCGACGCTGGCGCACTGGCGTGGCATCAGCGAGCGCTTCGCGAAGCGCCTGACCGAGCAGCTCGATCAGGGCTACCGGACGGCGATTCTGAACGGCAATCTCGTCGAGCTTGATCTCGATCTCGAGTACATCGGCAAGTGCATCAATCACGGCACTGGTGCCGTCGAGCGCGTCATCAGAATGGAGCGTACTTCATACGGCCTGGACGCTGACAACGGCGAGGAAGAGGGCAAGACGCTCCAGGAGTTGATGGGTGAGCTCAAGGAACGCGAGAACGCCGATGGCTGACCGTGCCCGCGAAGTGAAACGCGCGGACCGGTTCCTGCGCCTGTACCGCGAAGGAAAGCTAACGGATCGCGCCGACTTGATCTATGCGCTGTCGCTCAAGTGGTTTCGGCTCAATGCGCTGTACAAGATCAAGGACAAGAACGGGAAGGTGCGCCGGTTCCGGCCGAACATGGCGCAGCGTGAGCGGTTCATCAATGCCCATTTCTGGGACCTAATTTTGAAGGCGCGCCAGCTCGGCATGACTACATTCGAGATGATCGATGCCCTCGACGACTGCCTGTTCATCGACAACTACTCGGCAGGCTGCATCGCGCACAAGCTCGACGATGCCAAGGACATCTTCCACAACAAGATCAAGTTCGCGTACGAGAACCTCGATCCCGAGTGGCTGGCCATCTTCAAGCTGATCGGCCTGAAGCTGCCGCGCCCGGTCAACGACAAGGGTGAAGGGATCCGATTCGATAACGGGTCGAGCATCAAGGTCTCGACGTCGTATCGCGGCGGCACACTGCAGCGCCTTCATGTCAGTGAGTTCGGCAAGATCTGCCGGAAGTATCCGGACAAGGCCAAGGAGATCGTGACCGGCGCGTTCGAAGCCGTTGGCGTCGGCAACAAGATCACGATCGAGAGCACGGCGGAGGGGCGAGAGGGCTATTTCTACGATTACGCGCAGTCTGCACAGCAGCTCCAGCAGATGGGCAAGACGCCAACCGAGCTGGATTTCCAGTTCCATTTCTTCCCGTGGTGGCGTGATCCGGCCTACAGGCTGAATCCGGATGGCGTCGTCGTCCCGCAGTATCTCCGCGAATACTTCGAGCAGTTGGAGTTGAAGCACGGTATCCGCACCGACGCTGGTCAGCAGGCCTGGTATGCGAAGAAGGCCGAGAAGCTCCAGGACGACATGAAGCGCGAATACCCGTCACTGCCGGCCGAGGCATTCGAACAGTCCGCCGAGGGCGCTTACTACCTGCAGCAGATGATGTTCCTGCGCAAGCACGGCCGTATCACCACGAAGGTGCAGCACAATCCGGCGCTGCCGGTGTTCACCGGCTGGGACCTTGGCATGGACGATCAGATGGCAATCTGGTTCGCACAGGTCGTCGGCAGGGAAATCCATCTGATCGACTACCTCGAGGATTCCGGCGAGGGCATCGAGTACTACGCCGGCTTGCTCAACAAGAAACCCTACAACTACGGCGGCCACTTCGGTCCGCATGATCTGGCCGTGAAGGAGATCGGTACCGGCAAGAGTCGGGTCGATGTGGCCAAGGGCTACGGCATCAATTTCACCATCATTCCGCGCATCTCGACGATGAGCGAGGGCCGTCAGGCCGTGCGCGCATTCCTTCCCAACTGCTGGATTGCCGAGGATGCGTGCTCGCAAGGGGTGGATTGCCTCGACAATTACCGCAGGGAGTGGGACGACAAGCTTGGCGTCTACAAGGACAAGCCACGGCACGACTGGGCATCTCACGGTGCCAAGGCGTTCGAGACACTGGCGCGCTCCGACATTCTCGACCGTTCGGGCATCGGGGGTGGGTTTAACGCCCCGAGAAGTGACCAAAATCGTAGAAGCTGGGGAGCATTCACGTGAAGGAAGACATCGAGATCGTTGGCCGGATCGATACCGGCACCATCGACCGTGACAAACGAGAAGCTGCCCGGGTGGCCGCCTATGTCGCGCCTTACCTGCAAGACATTGCCGTCGCACATCCCGACATCCGCAAGGACATCGGCAACGTGCAAGTCGATTTCGGCTATGCGCACTGGGGCGCGACGAAACACGACCCGATCTGCCGGTTGACGTTCCGGCTCCCGCACAATCTCGGCGCCGACATGAACATCAAGCTCGCCGATTTCCGCGCCGACCCCGCGGGCTATACCCGCGATTTACTCGACCATCTCGGGCCGATGTTCCGAAACGTGCAGCGCCTGCGCGTGAAGAAGCAAGCCGCCACGGATGCCATCTATCGGGCAATGGGAGCGAAACATGGCTGAACGCCAGTCGCTAGGGCTTCTTCAGTACCGCAGCAGTGCCGACATGCTCGCCGACGAGCAGGACGCCGAACGGCAGCGCCAAGAGGAGGAGCGTCGTCGCCGCGACATCGTCGAGCAATCGCTTTCCGGCCACATCCGCAAGTCGTGGGAAAACGCCAAGATGGCGAAGAATGAAGTCGAGCAGCGCATGCTCGACTGCCTGCGCCGCAGGAAGGGCGAATACGACAAGACGAAGCTGGCCCAGATTCGGAATGAGGGCGGTTCCGAGATCTACATGATGCTGACCGCCACCAAGTGCCGGGCAGCCAGCGCGTGGATTCGCGACATTCTCATGCCGGCGCATGAGCGGCCGTGGGGTCTGGAGCCCACGCCTGTCGCCGACATTCCGGCGCCGTACATGCAGCGCCTGCAAATGCAGGTCATGCAGCAGATCCAGCAGATGGTGGCGAACGGCCAGCAGGTCGACCCCCAGCAGCAACTGGCCATGCTCGAGGACGCCAAGGATCAGTTGCGATCACACGTCCAGAAAATTGCCAGGAAAGCGGCCGATCGCCATGAAGACTTGATCGACGACCAGTTGACCGAGGGCGGCTGGCTGGAAGCGTTGGAAGGATTCGTCGACGACTTCACCACCTACCCGGGCGCCATTCTCAAAGGGCCGATGATGCGTCGCGTGCCGACCTTGGCCTGGGGTGAGGGCTGGCAGCCGATCCAGACTACGGAGGTGCGCCCCGAGTTCGAACGCGTCTCGCCATTCGATCTCTACCCGTCGCCGGATAGCGTGAACTGCGACGACGGTGCCTATCTGATCGAGCGCATCCGCTACACGCGTGCGCATCTCAACCAGTTGCGCGGTGTGCGCGGTTACAGCGACGACGCTCTGGAGAAGGTGTTGCGCGACTACGGCCAGGGCGGGCTGCGCGACTGGCTGTGGACCGACGGTGAACGTCAACAGCTCGAAGGCCGTGGCCACGAGTGGCTGAGTAACAGTGAGACCATCGACGGCCTGCAGTATTGGGGCAGTGCACAGGGCCTTTCATTGTTGCAGTGGGGCATGGACCCTGACGCCATCGACCCGCTCGCCGAGTACGAGGTCGAGGCGATCCTGATCGGCCAGCACGTTATTCGGTGCGTCATCAATCGCGATCCGTTGGGCAGTCGGCCCTATCACAAGGCCAGTTATCAGCCGGTGCCGGGATCGTTCTGGGGACAGGCCATCGCCGAGCTCATGGCCGATATTCAGGACACGTGCAACGCCACGGCCCGGAGCCTGATCAACAACCTGTCGATTTCCTCCGGGCCGCAGGTCGACGTCAATATCGACCGAATACAAGCCGGCGAGGATATCTCGCAGTTCTATCCGTGGAAAATCTGGAAGACCAAGTCATCGCTGGTCAACAACGATCCGGCCGTTCGATTCTTCCAGCCGAACTCGAACGCCGCTGAATTGATGGGCGTTTACGAGAAGTTCGAGACCAAGGCCGACGACGCTACCAACATCCCGCGCTACACCTACGGCAACGAGAAAGTCGGCGGCGCCGGCAATACGGCGTCGGGGCTGTCGATGCTGATGGAGAGCGCGAACAAAGGCATCAAGGATTCCGTTAGGCACATCGATCGCGGCGTCATTCGCCGCGTCATAGAGGCGCTGTGGCTGTTCAACATGCAGTACAGCAACGACCAGAGCATCAAGGGCGACTGCAAGGCCGTACCGCGTGGATCGTCGGCGATGTTGCAGCGCGAGCAAGTGCAGATGCTGCGCCAGCAGTTCCTGCAGATGACCGGCAATCCCGTCGACATGGGCATTATCGGTACCGCCGGCCGCGCCAAGCTGCTGCGCGCCATTGCCGAGCAGCTCGACATGCCGGACCTGGTGCCGGATGACCGAGCCGTAGAGAGCCAGACGGCCCAGCAGCAGAAAGCCCAGCAGATGCTCAACCAGCTCGAACAGCAGATCAAGCAGGCCGAGGCTCAGGAGAAAGCGGCGCGCGCCCAGGAAGCTCAGGCCGATGCCCAGCAGACCCAGATCGAGACCCAGCACGATCAGGCCATGCTCCCGCTAGAGCAGAAAAAGATGCTGGCCGAGATTCTGAAGCTACTAGGAGATTCCCGTGGAGATCAGCACGCAGGAATGGAAGGCGTTGGCGCGTATCCGGCAGAGCCAGGACGGGGAGGTTTTGGTGGCACTCGTCCAGCGCTACCGAGAGGAGGCGCGGGAGGCGTTGGAAACGGCCCAGCCGCCGCATTTCAGCCTCCAGCAGGGTCGGGCGTCTCTGGTCCGGGATTTGGTTGATATTCTTGATCGTGCGCCGGGCGTTGCCCGGGAGCGCTGACCAGGCTCAAGCCGCTTCGCCGAGGCGGCTTCGGCGTGGGGCAGCTCGGACGTGAAGGCCAACACGGCCGAACTCTGACCCATAACCGTGAACTCCGGCAATGCCGGCTCACTTTGAAGGAACCAGAAATGACGCTACCGCAACGAGTCCGGGAACAAGCCGATGCCGCTGCCCGCCATTACGAACAACTCGGGAACACCGACAACGACACCGCGCAGGCCGGCGGCGACGTTCCGGCTCCCGGTGATGTGAATAATGACGACAACGGCCAGGACTCCGGCGATGACGCGCAACGTGATGGCGAAGATCGCCGCGCGGAACACCAGCCCGAGACGGAACAGGGTGCCGCCTACTGGCAGCATCGCTTCAACGTCAGCGAGGGCCGGCTCCGTAGCGTGACCGATGAGAATCGGACACTGAAAGAGACGATCAAGCAGCACGAAGGCCGCATCGCAGAGCTCGAGCGATCCGGTGGTCAGCAATCGGGAAATCTAACGCCCGGAGAAGTGACCAAACTGGAGAAGCTCCGGGAGGAATACGGCTCCGACCTGGTCGACGCGATAACGCAATTGGTGGAGCACAAGTTGCCGAAGGGCAATGCCAACGACGAGCGTGTCGAGCGACTCGAGCAGCAACTGCAGCAGAACCGGCAGGATCAGCAAGACGACCTCGAAGCTCGTTTCTGGCAGCGCCTGCATCAGCTTGTGCCCAACCTGCAAGAGATCAACGCCGACCAGGGGTTCCTGGACTGGCTTGCCGGTATCGACCGTTTCGCTGGCGTGCCGCGCCAGCAGTTGCTGGAAGATGCGCGGACCAAGCTCGATGCCGAGCGAGTAGCAGGCATTTTTGACGCGTACTCAAGTGGCGCGCAACCCCCTGACCAAAGTGGCGGGGCCGGGTCTGGAAAGCGGGAGATTCCCGAAGAACAGATCCAGCCCCGTCAGTCTCGAAGCACCCAAACGCCTGCCGGTGCCAAAGTCTGGACGCGTGACGAAATCCAGAAGTTCTATAAGGATCGGCGGGAAGGAAGGTATTCGCGGGAAGAGGGCGAGCGTGTCGAAGCCGACATCTTTGCCGCACAGCAGCAAGGCCGCGTTCAGTAAGGGACTGGAGCGGTAGTCACGCCGTGACGGCGTCACTGAAGGAATCGAAAAAATGGCTGGTCCGACTCGTGCCGAAGGGCACCCCGACTATAGCTCCAGCTCCAGCGCTGGATTCATCCCGGAAATCTGGTCCGGGAAGATGATCGAGAAGCTGTATGCACGCACGTGCTACGGCGAGATCGCCAACACCGACTACGAAGGCGAGATCAAGCAGAAGGGCGATACCGTCCAGATCCGCACCACGCCTTCCATCACCATCCGCGACTACGAAGTTGGCGGCGGCCTCACTTACGAGAAGCCGACCAGCGACAAGGTCGAGCTGCAAATCGACCAGGCGAAGTATTTCGCCTTCGAGGTCAACGACGTCGATGCCTATCAGGCGGACATCAAGCTGATGGACGATTGGTCCGACGACGCCGGCCAGCAGATGAAAATCCACATCGACACCAACCTGCTCGGCAAGCACTACGCCGATGCAGCGGCGGAGAATTCAGGATCTGGGGCGGGCGCCAAGTCTGGTTCCTACGACCTGGGCGAAGCCGGCGCGCCGGTGGGGATCACTCGCGACAATATTCTGGACGTTCTCGTCGACTGCGGTTCCGTGCTCGACGAACAGAACGTGCCGGAAGAAAGCCGCTACGTGATTCTGCCGGCGTGGATGAACGGCATGCTGAAGAAGTCCGACCTTCGCGATGCGAGCGTCATGGGCGACAGCACGTCGGTTTTCCGCAACGGCAAGGTCGGGATGCTCGATCGATTTGCGGTCTTCATCTCCAACAACCTGTCGATCGTCAACGACGAAACCGCAGGCAAGCCGGCGACCAACGTCTTCTTCGGCCACAAGAAGGGCCTGACCTTCGCGTCGCAGATGACGAACATGGAGACGCTGCCGAACCCGACGGACTTCGGCAAGCTGGTTCGTGGCTTGAACGTCTTCGGCTCCAAGGTCATCGACCCGGATGCCGTTGGCCACCTCTACGCCGCGCGCGGCTAAGTGAGCGAGGGGCGTCGCCTGGCGCCCCTTTCTTGCCTCAACACAGGAGCAAGCACCATGAGCGAACTGAACCGCGAGCAGTTGGTGGAGGCCATCGAGTCCGCCGAGACCAAGGAAGAGCTCATCGCCATTGCTGGCGAAAACGGCCTCAAGATCAATAAGCAGGGTGGGCTCGAAACCGTGCGCGGCAAACTGCTAGAGGCTGTCGAGGATATGGATGATGGGACGGAAGAGCCTGCGCCTAACACCGACCCCGACAGTGAAGCCGACGACAGCCAGGCGGATGCCGACAGCGTGGGTAATGCGGAAGAACCCGAAGCACCGGAAGTTAGCGAATCGAAGCCGGCTGCTACTGGTGGACCGTCTAAGGCTCATACTCCCAAGACTGAGCAGTTACCCCGCAAACCCAAGATCGATCCGGCTACTAACGGCACGGAAAAGGGCGCTGCCGTAAAGGTCGAGGGCAAGCCGGCCAATCGCATGCTGACCAATACCAAAAACGGCCGCCGCTTCGTCTGGACTGCTGCGCTGGCCAAGCTGGCGCACATGCGCGAGGAGTAAGTGATGGCCGTTACGACTGTTGGCGTCATCATCAACAACGCCAAGCTTGTGCTGCAAGAAGTCACTCAGGCCGGTACGCGCTGGACCAACGAAGAGCTGATTGGTTGGCTCAATGAAGGCTATCAGGCGATCACCCAGATCAAGCCCGATGCTGCCAGTGTCAATGCGACACATGAGCTTGTGCCAGGTACTCGTCAGGAGATCCCTTCCGATGGTCTGCGCCTGATCGATGTCGTGCGCAACACCGCTGACACGAGCGAAAAGATGGGCATTTTGGTGACCACTCGTCGGGCTCTGGATACCACGCGACGCAGTTGGCACTCGGATACGCCTAGCATCGATGTTGAGCAGTACGTTTTCGATGATCAGGACCCCACGCGGTTCTATGTCTATCCGCCGGCGACTGAAGGGGCGGAGGTCGAGATCATCTATTCGTCCGTGCCAGCGCCTCATGACGTCAGCAAGGGACTGAATGGTCTCAAGGACGATCCGATCAAACTCAACGACAGCTACGGGCCGTGTCTGACCGATTACATCCTGTATCGCGCATACAGCAAGGACGCCGAACATGCGGCAAACCTGAACCGGGCACAGATGCACTTGCAGTCTGTGGCAACGTCGCTTGGCCAGAAAATCGAGGTGGATCGGGCAATCTCGCCCAACGCCTACGATAACTCGTCACATCCGCAACGGACGCGGCAATGACGATCGAAGAACTGGTCGACGAGATTGTCGTCGACGTGCCGGAAGCGCCGATCATGGCAATTCGTGACGCGGCGCGTTGGGCTCAGCGAGAGTTCTGCGACGGCACCAACGTTTGGCATATCGACTCGCCAGTAACGGTCGTTGACGGCGTGGGTTCGTATGAGGGAATTGCCGATGCCGAGCCGGTGCGAGTCCTCTCTGTCAGCGACGGCGACCGCGTGCTCATTCCAGGTACCCAATACCATCAGGATGATCCGCAGTCGCTGGTGTTCGGCATTGCTGTCACGAACCCCGTGGCGGTTCTCGTTCTACGTCCCTCGCGTGGTCACGACATGCCGGCACCGCTCATCGGGCATTGGCGCGAAGCGCTGATCGCCGGTGCGTGTCATCGATTGCTGCGCATGCCGCAGCCCTGGCGCGAGATGGAACTCTCCGAATACCACCGCCGCCGTTTCATGTCTTTGACCGCCGATGCGCTGAAAACCACTGCGCTTGGGTATGGGAAGGGCGGTGCCAGAGTGAAGCTCCGCCGTTATCACTGAGGCTGCCATGACCGACGCTGACGCCATTGCATTGCTGGAAGACGCCATCGACGAGACCGATGCCGAAATCGCTGCCGTGGAGCAGGGTTACGACGATTTGGACGATGCCCTGCGGGCGCTCGACTCGGCGCTGGGCGATGTTTCAGGGCGCCTGGCGTCGATGGAGAAACACGTACGCTACGCGAAAGATTACTTTGGGGTGTGAGCATGGCCACGACACTTGATCCTGCACTACAGGATAACATCGACAATCTCCAGGCACGCCATACAAAACTGGTCGATGCCGTGCGCAATTATCGGAATGGTAGTGTCGCGTCGGCTACCAATGACGTCCTGGCGGCAAAAGCCCACGCTGATGCAACTATCGACGCAAGGGAATCTGCTCTGCTTGGATTGATTCAGACCCAAACCGATCAACCAGTGCCGTCTCTGTTGCTGGACTTCGCGAACCGGGTATACATGCAGGGAACACGCAGGCTCGAGCATGGATACGACGCATACGACCTATTGACTGTCAGCCGTTCGTCGCCGAAATGGGTCTTTGGTCCGTCGGGGAGACTCGTCGAAGTGGAGCCGAATAAACTGGCGTACGAGTACGATCCCGTCACCGGCGAGCCGCTGGGGGCGCTGATTGAAGAGGCGCGGACGAATCTGCTGTTGTGGAGTGAGGATTTTACGCAGGCGGATTGGAGTAAACGCAATTCATCTATCGAAACCGGCGATGCCAGTTCCCCTGCCGGTGGTGCGGCCCAAGCAGTCATCGACGGCGCGAATGTGGCACAGCTTAGGCAAACCAAATTTAATATTGCCACAGGGATATATACTTTCACCCTCTTCTTTAAGAAGAAAGATCACGATTTTGGTTGGATACGAATTCAAGATGTAGATTTCAATGCACTACAGTTATACTTCAACCTAGACACTTTGGAAATTAGCTATATATCACCTAGCGGATTCACGAATACTGCGCTGACTCGCTTATCTGACGGATGGATCAAGCTCACTGTGAATGTCGAGGTTGGCTTGGGCGATGAAGTGCGTATCTACGCAGGGGGCACCAATTCGGTAGCATTCAATACATGGCTAAGTGATGGGGATGGTGTGTCCGGTACGTATATTTGGGGTGCCCAACTCGAAGAAGGATCATCGCCCAGCTCATACATCCCCACGCAAGACGCCCCGGTAACCCGTGCGGCGGACACTAACTATCGCGATCTCGGAAATGAGTTAAATAAATCAGGGTTCACTCAGCTTGTCCGCTTTTATATGGCACCGGGCGAGGCTATGCCCGGGGGCGGCGTGTTTACTATCTCGACCGCAGATTCGTCATTTGGCAACTATGCAGCAAAGTCTGGGCTACGGGTGACCGGCGGACGCAATCTCAGCGCCGAGGTGTACTCGGATGGCGGGGCGACCGTCGTATCGCGTAATGCAGACCAAATGAGCGTCGTCGATGGCATCAACACAGCAGCGATTGCTGTAGACGCGGCAAGCGGAGTTGTTCGATTCGCGATCAACGGGCAAGTCGCCGAGACAACGACTGACCCGTTTACGATGTCCGAACTGACCCGGTTCTGGCTCGATCACTCCGGCGCCGAGCGACCCTTTAAACGTTATCTGTATGCGACGTTATTAACGCACGCTCTCTCCGCCGCTGAACTTGAGGAGATCACAGCATGATCGACGCAATCATCTATGTAGCTGATTTCCCGGCGCTCGTTGCGTATCTCGATGAGCACTACCCCGACCTTCTCGCCCGCGACGAGAACGGCGACACCACCCAGCCACCCGTTGTCACCGGGTTCGCCCGCACACCAGCGGTTGTCAACGGAAACGAGCTGATGATCTATGCCAGGCTATCGGAAAGTGATGCAGACATTTGGCGAGGCATGGAGGGCGTGACAATCCTCGCCGAAGCGGAGTTCGTCGGCAAGGGGGCAGCGGACACGCTTTATCAATCGGTCTTCGATAATGCGGATAAATACGCGATCTACTCTCGGGTCTATCCTCACGATCCGTACGAAATTGAGGATCAAGAAATAGGCACTATTACGATCACACCGCCGAAGAAGTTCGGCATTATGGCGGGCGCGTAAAGGAGGCCGACATGTCGATTGAAGTGGAATCTAAACTCCAGGCCCTTGCTGATGAGATATCGGATATTAAGGCCCAGCTTTCCGATACAGAAGCCGTATTGAGCATGACTCAAGTTGAGCTCTCTGCGGCAGAGAGCCGGATCGATGAGATGGAAAGCCAGATGCAGGAGCGGCAGTGAAGATAGCCATTACCGCCTTCAAGGGTGAAATTCCGAAAGTTGATCCTCGCCTACTGCCGGATAGCAACGCCCAGGCAGCACGGAACGTCGATCTTGACCGTGGCACGGTCAAGTCGCTGCCGAATGTTTCGACGACGGATACGGTGCCCGATGTGGCAAACCCGACCACGCTCTATCGCTATCCGAATGGCAACGATGGAGAGGGATTCTGGTTCGTATGGGGAATGGATAAGCACGTCCACATCGTTCGGTCCCCGCTGGCTAACGACGAGTGGGAGCGTGTCTACTGGACGGGTGACGGATTTCCCAAGATGGCGGGGATCGGCCAGGCGACAGCAGGCTCTCCGCCGTACCCCGGGAACTATTACAGGCTGGGCATCCCCGAGCCTAATGGGGCGCCGACCCTGTCCCAGCCCGACGATCGCGATGCCAGTGAAGAGATCCCCGACACCGCGCTCGAGACCACCTATGCGGTGACGCTGGTCAGCGGATTCGGGGAAGAAGGCCCGCCGACGGTATCGGGCACAACGATCCTGCGCTGGGACATGGTTGACGATGCTCCCGCGGGGGGTGGCGTGGTGGTGACTCTGCCCGGCATCCCGAGCGGCGCGCAGAATATCGTGACCAAGCGTCTCTATCGTGTGGAATCGGGCGGGGTGTTTCAGTATGTCGCCGACGTTGATGCTTCAACAGCCACATACCGGGACGATATTTTCAGCGAGCAGTTGGGCATTGATCTGCCGTCGACAGAATGGCAGGGGCCAGACGACCGGATGATAGGGCTCACGGCATTGCCGAATGGCATCCTGGCTGGTTACTTCGGCAACACGCTGTGCTTCAGTGAAGCATACCGGCCCCATGCCTGGCCGGTTGGCTATCAACTCGCCATGCAGCACGACATCGTAGCGATCGCCTCAACATCCGTTGGTCTCGTCGTCCTGACAGAGGGAAAACCGGTGCTGGTGACTGGGTCAAGCCCCGAGGCCATGGCGCAAGGAGAGTTGGATGTAAACCAGCCCTGCGTGGCGGCACGTTCGGTCGTGGACATGGGGGCATATGCACTCTATGCCTCGCCTGATGGGCTGGTTGCTGCCACCGGTCAGGACGCCCAGGTCGTGACCGCCAATGTGATGACGAAGGATCAATGGCAGGTATTGAAGCCCGAAACTATCCATGCGTACCGCTACGATGGGAAGTACCTGGCTTTCTATGACGGCGGATGTTTTGTATTCACCCCCGGCGAGGGTGTCGAGTTTCACGACATCCAAGCTAGTGGCGGGTACTACGACATTACCGACGATACTCTCTATCTGATCCAGGACGACGATATCGTCGCATGGCGGCAGGGCTCGGCGTTGCCATATCGGTGGCGATCAAAAGTGTTCGAGGTACCGCCCGGCGGTGCGGGCTTCACTTGCGCCAAAGTGATCGCTCGCGAGTATCCGATCACGATTCGTCTGTTCGCCGATGGCGCGACGATGTTGGAAACTGATGTCGACGGCCCGGGGATGTTTCGTCTGCCGTCAGGCTATGCGTTGAGCCGCGACTGGGAAATCGAGATCGCCGGCACCGCGGAGGTCAACAGCGTACAAATCGCGACGAGCCCCTCGGAACTAACGTAAAAACCTATTTGGCTCACCGTGAGGTGCCCATGCCTACCAAGCGTCGACGCGCGCTACCCACGGTATCGGCCAAAGCCGATCCGAACACTCGCCAGCTACTCGATGCCCTCAAGGAGATCGTCGAGACGGGCGAGGGTGTCCGGGGAGACCCTCGCAATCGAAAAGTGACGTTCGGCGATCTGCTGGACAGCGGGATCGCTTCGCTCATTGGAACCAGAATCGGGTCTGGAATTCGCCCGGGAGATGGCATCCGCAATCCAATTCCCAATATGTCCGTGCCGCCTAAACCCGAGGGATTTGCCGCCATCGGAGGTTTCTACGGCATGGTCAATCTGTCGTGGACGGTACCGGAAACGCTCTACGGGAATCATGCGTTCACCCGCGTCTATCGCAGCGAAGAAGATAACTTCGCCAATGCCGAGGTAATCGGTCAGGAGTCCGGTGCATTCTATTCCGACTTCGTTCGCGACGATGCACTTGACCCCGATGATCCGACCAAACTGAAAGGCTATTACTACTGGATCACGTGGGTTTCGACATCGGGCGTCGAGGGACCGCCCAACGATCCGTCTGGCACCTATGCGGCACCGCTGATCGATATCGACTACTTGCTGGAGATCCTGAACGGGCAGCTATCCGAGTCGCAGCTCAACCAGGACCTTCTCGCCAAGATCGATAAAATCGTCGAGATTGACGAGGTCCGCGATCAGTTAGCAACCGTCCGTGACAACCTGCTTTCCGAGGCCAATCGGCTGGATGGTCGTATCAATGAGATCGACAACCATCTCACCGAGCAGAAGGAAGCGCTCGACAAGGATATCGACACGGTTCGTGGCGACCTGGCATCCGAGGCCGAACGGCTGGATGGCAGGGCTGATGAGCTAGACCAGCGCCTGCAAGGTGTGAAAACGGCTTTGGAGTCTGCCGACGATGACCTGCTGTCCCGCCTGCTCGAAGCCAAGCAGGCGATCGTCGATGCAGCGACGGCCAGCCAGGACGGTGACAACTTCCTTGCCGAGCGCATCAGTGGGCTGGTGAATGTCACCGATGACCATGCCCTCTACATCGGCCAGCTCCAGCGTGTATCGGCCGAGCGTGATGCTCTGGAGGCCGTTCACTTCGATGCGCTTCATGCCGAGACCGCCAATCGCCAAGCCTCTATTCGTACGCAAGAGACGGTTCGGATCACTGCCGAGGAAGCGCTGGCCAGCCGCGCCGATGCCATCGAGGCATCTGTTGATGACAACCGCGCCGCGATCGTCGAGGAGCAGACGGCCCGCAGCGATGCTGTATCGTCGCTGGCATCACGCGTCGGTGAGCTGTCCGCCAAGCTGGATGCCGCGCCAACATTCGGTAGTGGCTTCGAGGCTGGTGCGGATTTCAGCCAGTGGGTGGTGGCCGACGGCAACACCCTCGAGGCCGATGACTCCGATCCCTTTTCTGGCCTGCAATCTGCCCTAGCGACATCATCGGTCTCCGGTGCGAATGTCGGTAGCGCAATCTACGCGCCGGTGCCGTCCGGTGTGATGAATGCGTTCGCTGGCTACGAGATCGTACTCAAGATCGCAGCTAAGCAACCCGACACCGATGCCTCGTCGGAGGCGGCCATTGCCTACCGCGCCAACAACGGTAGCTCCGGCTGGCTGCGTTTCACTCTTGGTGTCGAATGGCAAACGTTCGAATTCCGCTATCAGGTACCGAGCGACGACGATCCCAGCGATCACCGCATTGCGGTCTGGGCCGATACGTCCGGCAATGGTGGTGGGGTGATCGTCGACGGCGTTTCTGCCCGCCGCGCTGACGCCAACATTGCTGAAATCAGTGCTGCAATCCAAGCTGAACAGACGGCCCGTGCTAATGCGGACGAGGCTCTGGCCACCGACCTCGACACGATGCGCTCGCGCCTGGGTACTGCCGAGGCAGCACTGACCGAGGAGTCACAGGCCCGTGCGACAGCGGACGAGGCTCTCGCGCAGCGCACAACCAACATGGAGTCACACCAGGATGACACTGATGCGCGCCTGACCACCGAGGAAGAAACACGCTCAAGTCAGGTCGAATCGCTTACCCGACGAGCCAGCTCCCTGGAATCCCGTGTTAGTGACGCCGAGTCAAACATCACCGATGAACAGTCTGCCCGAGCCAATGCCGACGAAGCGCTGACAAAGCAGATCGATGCTGCCGGTAGCCGTATCGATGATGCCGAAGCGTCACTGGCGAGCGAGCAACAGACCCGTGCAACCGCCGATCAGGCGTTGACCGATGAATTATCCGCTGCCAATAGCCGGATTGGCGACGTCGAAGCCAGTGTCATCGAAGAACAGCAGACCCGCGCCTCTGCTGACGAAGCAGCCGCTGAACGTCAGGAGTCGTTGCGTGCCGAGCTAGATGATGCTCAAGCGCGTCTTATAGCCGAGGAGCGTGCGACTGTCGCCGCCAATGAGTTGGAGGCGGTGCAGTTCGAAGCCATCGAGGTTTCGAAGGGGGGCTCTCGTGCCGCTATCTCAGTCGAGCGCCAGGTTCGAGTCGCCGAGGATGAGTCGCTTGCCACCGATATCCGCGCAGTTCAAGCCGCCACCGCAGACAACGCCGCCGCCATCGTTGATGAGACTCGGGCTCGAACGGATGCGGACACCGCGCTAGCAAGTCGGGCTTCGACGTTGGAGGCGAAGACGGCTGAAAACGAAGCATCCATTACCGATGAGGCGAAAGCGCGTTCGGATGCTGATTCTGCGATGGCGAGTCGTGCCTCGGCATTGGAGGCTAAAACTGCGGACAACGAAGCGGCGATTGCTCAAGAGCGATCTGCTCGAACCGGTGCTGACTCTGCAATGGCCCGTGACATCTCCGGTTTGCAAACTCGCGTAGGGGATACCGAATCGGGTATTCAAGAGGAGCGCGAGACGCGTATTGCAGAAGGCGAAGCGTTGGCCTCACAGATCACCACCGTGCAGAACGATTTGGGTGGTCGACTGACATCCGTCCAGCAAACGATGGAGACCCACGGCAACGCCATCGACGGGCTGTCGGCCGAGTACATGCTTAAGCTCGATGTCGATGGCTACATCTCCGGCATCGGCGCCTATAACGATGGCGACTCCAGCATGCTGGTCTTCCGCTCAGACCTGATCGCGTTCGCGCCGCCCAAGGGAAAGGGCAATGCGAAGGTGTTTCCGCTCGTCTACGACAGCGGTGTCGGCGCGGTCGTGATCGACACGGCGCTGATCAAGGACGGCTCGATTCAGTCCGGCCAGTTGGGCGCGGTTCAGAGCGGCAAGCTGTTCCTGCCCGACGGTACGCCAGTGACGACAGCAGCGGGACTGATTCGCGCCGAGGCGATCGCCGTCGATGACCTCAAAGTGCAATGGGCCAATATTCAGAATGCGTCTATCAAGACTGCCGATATCGAGAATGGCGCGATTACGTCGGCCAAGATCGGCACTGCAGCTGTAGACACTCTTAAACTTGCAAATCAAGCGGTTACCATACCTGCCTCTAATTATGTGGCTGCTTCAGTGGATATAACGGGAGATGACTGGACTACAGTCGTGTCTCTCACTGTGTCGTCAACAGGTGCGCCGACACAGGTGCTTGCATCATTTGGATATTATGCCGATGGTGGTAAAGGTGAAAATTTTTTGTCATATAGAATTCGCCGTGGGAGCACGGTTATCAGATCCGGCGATTTTGACCAAGTAAGCTATGTTGATCTTGGTAGTTTCTGGTTTACGATTTATGCGCGAGGAGTGGCAACGCCTGCAGTGCTAGATAATCCTGAAGCAGGTAACAATACATACTACATAGACGTGCGACGCCTCTACGATCGTGGATCGGTAGAAGTATACGACAGATTTATATCAACAATGGAAACCAAACGATGAATAAAAGATACGCGATATTTGATGATGCGGGCGATATTAAATCTATTTTTATTGGTTCTGATGAACTTGTTAAGTTTCAGGGGCTAAATCATATTGAGGTGGGCCCCGATGTATCTGATGCAACACACTATATAGATTTAGAAAATATGCAGCCTTCCATCTTGGATGAGCCAAAGAAACGCCGTTGACCCGATCACCGACTCCGACGACTCCTGATACTATCTACACATCCGCCTACCGTGAGGTACGCCCATGCAAGCCACATCCCGCTCACCGGAGCGACAATTCCTTCACCAGGTACTCGCTGGCAATGAGCCCGCGATGCGGTGCTGCGAGATCCTGTTCAGCGTATCGCAGACCCTCGACGACATCGTCGACGGCGACCGCGAGGTAACCGCTGCCGCAGTCATCAAAAGCTACTGGGAAGCCATGATCGAGCTTCCCGGCAATCCCTTCTATCGCCAGCACGAGCCCTACCTGCGTCCGCTGCTGGCCCAAGCCCTACAGGACTGGACGGATAGCGTGGCGCTGGAACGATCCCAGGACCGGCACGCGCTGACGTTGGCCTTCGTGCTGCGCGACCAGCTTAGCGGCTTCGTCGTGCAGTGCGCCGGCCTGGTTGCCGGTTACGACTGGATGCGCCAGATCGGCCCCACGATTCGGCAGTACTTCCACGACGAACGGCTGGATGATTATCTGGCATCGCTCCAACCCGAGGATGGCGAAGTCGAGCCAGTACCGGAAGGGGAGTCAGCATCATGAGTGGTGGCGGTGGTGGAGACAACACGGTCAAGGACACACCGGAACAGCGCTATCTCGCCCAGGTCGCGGCCGAGAAGTGGAACTACGCCCAGCAGGAACTGGCACCCCTCGAGGATGCGTACATGCAGGACGTCAACCAGATGACGGGCGACGATCGCATGTCGTACATCCGGGGGCAGGCCAGCCAGGGCCAGATGCAAGCCACCTCGGATCTGCTCGGCCAGGGGTCATCCCAGCTCACCCAGGCCGGCATCGACCCGAGTAGTGGTCGGTATGGCGCGGCCATGTCCGGGCTGGCGCTGGGCGCCGCGCAGTCTGGTGGCGACACCATGGCCAGGGGGCAATTCTCCCAGGAAAACGAGCAGATCACCGGCCTGCAAAACATCATTGCCATGGGGCAGGGCGAATCCACCCAATCCCAGGCCGGTCTTTCTGGTGTCGCCAGCCAGGCGGCGGCGGATGCGCGTTCCAGTGCGATGGACAGCTATAACCGCAACTCGGCGAACCTGCAGTTGCTCGGCACCGCCGGCGGTCTTGGCGCGAGCTACGCGATGGGTCAGGGATCAGGTCTGGCATTGGGTGGTACCGCCAATCCTGATTACGTCCCGGGACAAGGGTTGCAACTCTACTGAGGTGAATCATGGCGTATAGCAACACGCTGGGCTTGACGCTGCCGACCGTGACGTCATCCGCGCTACAGACCGTCGATCCCGAGCAAGCATTCCGGGGCGATCAGGGCGCCTCAACACTGCTAGGTCAGCTCTCGCGAGCCCAGTGGGAAGACTGGAAAACCCGATACTCTCCGTACATCCAGACGCTTGCCGATGCGGCACAGAATCCAACGGCGGCCGCCGATGCCGCGGCGATGGCATCGAACTCGATGACAACCGCCTTCGACAACAGCCAGCAAGGCCTGGCCATGCAACGGCAGGGCATGGGCGTTCAACAGACTGCAGCCCAGCAGGCAGCGGATACGCGGCGCCAGGCATTGAACAAAGCGGCGAGCTCGGTCTCGGCCGGCAATCAGGCGCGCATCTCGGCTGTCGATCGCCAGCAAGCCATCCTTGGCGGCGGGCTCGGCCTCTCCAACATCCCTGACCAAGTGATGAACCAGTAACTCTTCTCCGACTCACCGGGAGGTGACTCATGGCATACGGACTACTCGGCCTCCGCAATCAGATGGAAGGCGAAGCGCTGCAAGGCCTCGGCGATCTTGCCGGTCAGCAGCGCCAGAACAAAGCGCTCGAAGACCAGATGGATCAGGCCGATCGCCAGCAGAAGATGCAGGCCGTCGGCACCGGTGCCGGGCTGGGCATGATGGCTGGTATGCAGGCCGGCAGCGTGGGCGGCCCGATGGGGGCGGCCATTGGTGCCGGTGTGGGCTTCCTAGCCAGCGAACTGTTCTGAGGAGACCGTCATGGCAGGATTGGATACCCGCGGCTTGGCAAGTGGGCTGGCGCAAGGTCTCGGGCTCGGCATGAAACTGCAGAACCAGGAGCGACAGGCGCAGTATCAGAACGCCCGCATGCAGCAGTACGAGCGTGGCCTGGACATGCGAGAGCAACAGTACAACGACCAGCGTGAGCAGCAGCAAAAGGCACGCCAGCTCGAGCAGGATAAGCTCTTGGCACAGAGCGGCTACGCGCGACTCGCTGCCGGTCAGGATCTGGACGATGAACAGCTCGAAGCATTCAAGCGCAATCCATGGATGGCACCTTGGCATGTGGCTAGTGATGGCGTTGGACAGGCAATCGATCAGGCGCAGCGGGTCATCGATCCCAAAGATCCGGCCGATCTCAACGACCCTGAGTCACTAGAAGCACTGAACGCCATGTTCGGGCCACGCATTAATCGTGGCCACGGAACGAACAAGCGCATCCGTGCCGCCGTCCCCGGACGGAAACCCGGCACGTTGGCATTCGATCTCGACGTCGAGGGAGAAGACGGTAGCCGCTATACGGCGCCGATGACGCGCAATCGCGGTAAGGCCGGCGACGACGATGAGGTCATGCAGACTGATGTCGGCGATATCGTCAACCAGGTGGCCGGTTATAAGGCGCTACGCCAAGTACTGTCATCGCCGGAAGCACGCGAGAAGGCATTGGCCTATGGTCGCCAACTCGGGTTTGTGCCGCAGGCGGCCGACACCTGGGAGACAGTACAGGGACCGGGGGGCAGCTTGCTGCAACGCAATACTCGCACGGGCGAGATGAAGTCCATTGTTGGGCGCGAGCCACGCAGCGGTGGCGGCTATGGCTATGCCCCCACATCTTCGATGAAAGAAGCGCAATGGCTGGTCGCCAACGGCATTGCACCCAATATCAGTGAAGCCTACAAGATGGCCCGTGCCCGGGCAGGTTTGGATGGCGGCCAGCAATTGGAACTCAAGCAGCTCGACTATCTGGGCGATCAGATCAGCGACATCGATAGCCAGGTAAAAGCCTATCAGGACAACTACCAGGAACCCCCACAGGATCTACTGGCGCAACGCCAGCGATTGATGCAGCAGCGCGAGGCGATCGCCGGGCGCATCTGGGGAGGCGAAGCAACGCCCACCGGCAGGCATGTCGAACAACCTCAAGCGCAATCACCGCAGCGCCAGCAGACGGGCGACGACTTCGACCCTGATGCATTCCTCAACGACCTCGGAATTTAGGAGACGCCCGTGGCTGGCAAGTGGCAACAAGTCGTGCAGAGCGAGCGCTGGCAGGCACTCGACCCCGAGCAGCGCCAGGCCGTGCGAGGTGCGTTTTTTGATCGCCAGATCCGACCCCAGACGCCGGGCGATAAGCTCGAGGCCGTGCAAAGCGCTTTCTTTACCCGCACCGAGCCGGATGTCTTCGGCAAGAGTGATGAGGAAGGTGGTGGCGTCGGCGCCATGGATTACGTCAAGGAGCTTGGCGCCGGGCTAGAAGAGGGTACCGGTGCCGTCCTGCAGGGCGCCGGCGATCTTCTCGAGCAGGGTGGCAAATGGGTCGATCGTGGGCTGCGCGCTATCGGGCTCGGCGATGCGGTCGATGTTGGTGACCGGGCGCTGGGCGGTCGCAGCCCATCCGACGCCGTGCGCGGCGCCGGCGAGTGGTTCGACGAGGGCGGCGATACTCTTCGCGCCCGTCAATCCGAGGCCGCGACACAGGCACGTGAGGACAGCACGCCGACCGGCGATATCACCAAGCCTTCGACGTGGAGCATGGGCGAGGACCCGAGCCTCGCCGGTTATGGGCTCCAGGTCTCCAACCTGATCGGCCAGTTCGCACCGCAGGCCGCTGCACTGCTGGCGCCCGGCGGGCAGGCGCGCGCTGTCGGCATGGCCAGTGTTGGTGGGCTGCAGGCGGGAGGAGCCGCCGGCCAGGATGCCGAGCAGTACGTCATGCAGCAGAGTGACGAGGATCTGGCGAAGAATTCCGGCATGTATCGGGATCTCATCGACCAGGGTGTTGAGCCGGCAGAGGCAAAGCGCCAAACCGCAGTTGCCGCGCGCGGTGCCGCATTCGCCGGGGCTGCACCAGTGGGCGGTGCCGGTGGGGCGCTGACCCATTACATTCTGGGCCCGTTCCAGCGGGCCATCGGTGGCGGCGTCGGGCGTCGTCTGGGTTACGGTCTGGCAGTGGATGCGCCGGCGGAAGGCGCTCAGGAAGTCGCCGAAACCGTGGCAGGGCGCACGGCTCAGAATGAAGCCACTCAGGGCAACCGGGATACCACGCAAGGCACCTTCGGCGATGCTGCCCTCGGTGCTATCGCTGGTGGTGGTCATGCTTCTCTCGGCGCGGCGATGGGCGAGACGTTGCCGCAACGCAACCGGATGCCGACACCCGACGATCTGGTGCGGGAACGCACACCGGAGGACATTGCCGAGGCTGAACAGCAATACCAGCGGGATCGCGACGACGAAGCACGCCAGTGGTTCGAGCGGCGCCGCGCCGACGAGCAGTCCCAGCAGGCGGCCCGGGAGCAATTCGGCGAAGACGGCGCAGCGGTTTGGCAGAACGCCGACAACGACCTGCCAGTCAGGGTTCGCGGCATCGAGCCGGAGCCGGACGAGGAAGGCCGGCAGTATGCCCGCGTCGAAGTCGATGGCCAGGAAGGCTTTGTGCCCTTGGATGAGCTTCGTGCCACGGAATCAGACCCGGTCGAAGAATCAGCGGCAGAGCCCAACCCGGACAATCCGCGCCAGCCCCAACTCGGCATCGACAACGACATTCGCGTCGCCGAGCGGATCGGCGCCGACGAGGACGCCATCCGTCTGCGTAATGCCAAGTCACTGTTCCTCCGCGCTATGGAGCAGGACGCCGCCGGCAACAACGATGCAGGATCGCGCCTACGCGAGCGCGGGCTGAACATCTATCGCGACATCTACGGCGACCCTGAATCACCGATGCCGGAACGGCCGGCGTCATTCCCGGTGCCGTACGAATATGTCGGTGATGTCGAGGCAGGCGGGCAGCTTCCGGTTCAGGCCGCTCGTCAGGATCGAGGAGAAACCTATTCCGGCGAGCCCGATCCGGCGCTTGCCACCCCGGCACCGCAACTACGCCAGGGGGACCAGGCCACCGGCGACCCTCTGATCTACGGCCAAGGGCCAACCGTCCGTCGCGGCAATGCCAATACCGGCCTGGATCAGCCGTTCGAAGGTGCGCGCACGACCGACACCAGCGCCGAGCAGCGCAGTGATTACGATCCAACTAAGCCTGTAGATACGCCGCGCCACCGCCGACGCATGGAGACGAGTGGTCGACGTGCCACCGCATATCTAGCTGATAACACGCCGGTACCGGTACGTTACCGCGTCATGGATCTGGACGAGCTGACGCCCTCAAATGATCCTGATGGTGCAGTGAACCCACTGTTCCCAACAGAGCTTCAACCCCGGGACCGAACCGGGAAGAACAGCCAGGTTCAAGTGCGCAATATCGCGGCACGCCTCAACCCCGAGCGTCTTGGCGAATCCACAGATGCAGGCAGCGGATCGCCGATCGTGGGTCCTGATGGTGTAGTTGAATCCGGCAACGGCCGAACGATGGCCATCGCACAGGCATATCGCAGCGATAGTCCGCAGGCCAGGCGCTATCGTGACTTCGTGCGTCAGCGCGCTCAGGACTTTGGTATCGACCCAGGCGTCGTTGCCGGGATGCGAAATCCCGTTCTCGTTCGTGAGCGCACAGGTAGTATCGACCGTGCCGAATTCGCCCGCCGTGCCAACGAAGCCGATGTCGCTGGCATGACACCGCATGAATTGGCAATCTCCGATGCTGATCGGCTCAGCGTTGACGACTTGGCGCAGTGGGCACCGGATGAGAGTGGCGATCCGCTTGCAGCGTCGAACCGTGCCTTTGCGCGCCGCTTCGCCCAGCGCATGGGGAACAACGAGGCCAGCCGCTATCGTGGCCGGGATGGCCAGCCGACGCCGGAACTCGGCGAGCGCATGATGCGTGCCGTATTCGCCAAAGGCTATGCAGACGACCAAGGGCGTCCGTCGACCGATATGGTTGAAATGGTCGCCGAGCCCCAGGGGCGGATGCGCAATCTGACAGTGGCACTGCAATCAGCCGCGCCTGATTTTGCCATTGCACGAGAATATGGCGGCGAGCAAGCCCAGGCCATGGCTGATACCGTTGTCGATGCGGTACGCATTGTGCGTCAGGCGCGCTCTTCCGGTATCTCTGTGCGTGAGCTGGTGAGCCAAAATGATGCGTTCAGCCAGCCCGTGCCACATGACACGGCCATGTTGGCATCCTTCATTGCCAACAATGCCCGTAGCCGATCTGGATTGAATGAAGCGCTGTCGCTGATTGCCGCAGCGACCCGTAACCGTGCTGAAAGCAGTCGAAACGGCTCGCTATTCGGCGATCAAGTCAGCAACCAGGACATTCTCGATGCAGCAACGCGACAAGATTCATCTACGCCGGATCCAGAACGATCCAGCAGTGACGGAGCTTTTGCGGGAGGGGATCGCGCAGGCACAGGCGAGACGCCCCGAGGGTCGGAAACTGATCGTGCCCGAGCACCTGAACAAACCCAAGAAGTAGACGATCCGCTTCTCACGACGTACACCGAGCAGGATATCGCCGACCGCGAGCGAGCCAATGCAGCGTCAGCGCAAGATGAGCAGCTCCAGCGCCAGGCGGAGGCGCAGCGCGCTCAGGCCGACCGTGACGCCGAGGGCTTCACGCTCACAGGCAGCGATCGGAGTGCGGATGTAGCTGCCGCTCAAGGTCAGGATGATCTGCTCGATACACGGTACGCCATGCGTTCGAACGCCGGAGACGTGGCGCCACCGACCGCCGAACAGGTCCGAGCCGCTTTGGACAGCCTGGGCGAGCGTCTTGGCGACTTCACCGTCGTGGATTCGGCGGCGGAACTCCCGCTCCTGAATCAGCTAATGATGGCTCGCGATAACGTCGATCCCGCCGATGTCCGTGGCATCTATAGCGGAGACCGCCTGTACATCGTGGCGTCCAACAATGACAACATTCAGCAGGCCGTAGCGACGGCCGTTCACGAGGCCGTCGGGCACAAGGGGATTCGTGGCGTTCTCGGCGACGAGATCGAGCCGGTGATGCGCCAACTCTACAAGTCGCTGCCATTCGACAAGCGCGGCCGTGAAGCGCTCGACGAGGTGCTGGCCGACTATCCGTTCCTGGATCGCAATAACCCAGACGACCAGGTGACCATCGCCGAAGAAATGGTCGCGCACCTGCTCGAGAAAGGATACAGGCCCAAGGCGTGGCAGCGCGCCGTGGCCAAGATCCGGGAATTGCTGCGGAGATTCTTCCCCAGCGTGGCCTGGACCTACTCGGACGTACTGGCGCTGGGAGAGCGATCCCGCGAGTATCTGCGTTCGCAGGCCAGCACCTCGGAACCCGGCCAGGGGCCGAACCGATACTCGCGCCGCGGCTGGCGCTCGGACTTTCCCGACGCGGCACTGGCGCACCCGCTGCGCTGGGCAACGCAGCATCCGGACTACGAGGCGGCCAAGGCCGGCGACGACCAGGCAGCGCTACGGCTGGCGCGCGATGCCGTCACGCCGGAGTTCGTTGAGCAGGTGCGACAGATGATCCCCACCGGTTCGCAGCCTCGCATCGTGCCGGTGGTGGCGCAGGAAAGCGCGGGCAGGAATCGGATTCCGGCAATGGCTGCCGAAGTTCTCGCAGCACGGCTGGGCCTTGGTACCGTCGATAACCTGACCCAGCGCGAGCGCGTATCGCGTACCGGTGCCAATGCGATGGATCGCCTGCAACGCCAGCCTACGTTCGACGGCGACGTGGATGGCGGCGACTTCCTCTTGCTCGATGACACCTTGACCCAGGGCGGCACGCTGGCGCAGTTGAAGACGCATATCGAAGACCAGGGCGGGCGGGTGCTTGGCGTGGCGGCATTGACCGGCAAGCAGTACTCGCGCAAAATTGCTGTCGACCCATCAACTCTGGATCAAGTCCGTGACCGATTCGGTTCTGTCGAAAACCAGTGGCGTGCAGCCTTCGGCTATGGCTTCGAAGGACTCACCCAATCGGAAGCCCGAACGCTCCTTACATTCGAGCGCGGACGTCTATCGCCTGACGAACTCCGAAATCGAATCCCTGCGCTCCGAGATGCAAGCCTCAATGGCGTGGGCGAGGGAGCAGCTGGCGATCGATCCGGACCTGAAGCACCTCTAAGCGATCCCTCCCGCTACAGTCTGCGCCCCCAGCGTCAGCCCGTCGCTGATCAATTCGATGACCTGAGCCCTGAGCAACAGGCCTTCATGGCTAAGTTCGGCCCCAGTACGCCGACGCGCCGCGTCATGGAGTGGTGGAAGGATCTCAGCCACCGCGCCGGCCTGCGTATCCGGCAGGGCATGATCGATCAGTATGCCGCGCTCAAGGAACTCGACGAGAAACGCTTCGGCAAGGATGGTGCACTCAAGCAAAGCATCACCAGCTCCAGTTGGGTGCTGGCGCGCATGTCGAATGCCGCCAATGGCGCGCTGCACGCCATGCTGCACAACGGTCGCATCTACCTCGATCCCGATCAGAAGGTGATCGACATTCGGGACGACGACTCCAAAGGGCTCGGCGCCGTGCTGGGTCGACTGGGCAGCCCGGCGGAGATCGAGCGCTTCATGATGTGGATCGCCGCCAATCGCTCCAGCAAGCTCAAGGATGAGGGCCGCGAGTTCCTTTTCAGCGACGGCGAGATTCGTGCCGGCATGCAGCTCGACCAAGGACGCATGGCGGATGGCGGCAGTCGGGCCGAGCGCTACGCCGAGGTCTTCGACGAGTTCCAGCAGTATCGCGACGACGTGCTGGCCATTGCGGAACGGGCGGGCGTGATCCGACCCGATCAGCGCGCGATGTGGCGCGACGAATTCTACGTGCCGTTCTACCGGCTCAAGGACGACAAGGACGTTAACGTCCAGCTCGGCACCAGCGGGCTATCTCGACAGCAGGCCTACAAGCGCCTGAAGGGCGGTACGCAGAACATCAACGACTTGCTTCAGAACACGATGATGAACTTCCATCATCTGCTCGATGCCAGCCTGAAAAACCAGGCAGCGCAGCAGGCGATCGACAATGCCGAAGCGATGGGTATGGCGCGCCGCGTGCCGGAGAGCGGGCGCGATACTTCGAAGTCGACCTTCGTCATGAAGGACGGCGCCAAATCCTTCTACGAAATCGACGATCCGCTCGTGTTCCAGGCGCTTTCCGCCCTGGCGCACCCGGGCATGAACAACACGATCATGAAGGTGATGCGTGGTTTCAAGCGCGTCTTCACCAATCTGACGACGACCACCCCGCAGTTCATGGTCGCCAACCTGATTCGCGACAGCCTGCAGGCCGTGGCGACCAACGAAGTCAGCATGAATGTGTTCAAGAACGTCTACGATGGCACCGGTACGCTGCGAGACCAGCGCAAGCGCGCCCGGATGCTGGCTGCCGGTGGTAGCTTCAACTTCGGCCACCTGTATAACAACAACCCCGACGAGCTACGCGCGCAACTGACGCGCAACCTTCGCGATGCCAAGATCGTCGGTGTTCCCGGATCCCGGCTCAAAGGCTTTGCCGCGCCGGCGGCGCTGATCCGTGCAGGTTGGGCGAAGTGGGGCGACGTCACCGACTTTGCCGAGAACCTGAACCGAGCGGCGATATACGACCAGAATCAGGACCAGGGCAAGCTCAAGGCGGCATTCGAGGCTCGGGACCTGATCGACTTCAGCGCACGCGGCGCATGGCCGGCGGTGCGCATCCTGACCGACATCGTGCCGTTCCTGAACGCTCGCATCCAGGGGCTGGACAAGATCTACCGCAGCGGTGTGAAGCCGGGCGCCAATGTGCTGGCCGCAGCCTTCGGCAAAGGCGAGGCCGGTGTTTCCGATCGTCAGGCGGCTGCCCGATTCTGGTCCGTCGCCGGCGCGCTCACACTGGCCACGGTCGCGCTCTATCTCCACAACCGCGACGACGAGGACTACCAGAAGCTCGAGGAGTGGCAGAAGGACACATACTGGTTCTTCAAGGTCGGCGATCAGGAATTCTTCATTCCCAAACCGTTCGAGGTGGGTGCCATCGCCACCATGGCCGAGCGCGTCACCCAGCAGTTCGTCGACGATGAGGCGACGGGGGCGTTGTTCGGCCAGCGCATGATGCACATGCTCACCGACACGTTCAGCTTCTCGCCAGTGCCGCAGATGATGCAGCCCGCGCTGGATGTTTACGCCAACCGGGATTCGTTCACCAATCGGCCGATCGAGGGCATGGGCGATGAGCGGCTTTCGCCACAACTCCGCAAACGCGATGACAGCTCTCTGGCGGCGCGTGGCGCCAGTTGGGTGCTGAATCACTCCGTTGGCGCCATCGGCGATCCCGAACTCAACCCGATGGCGCTGTCGCCGCTACAGATCGACTACCTGATCCAGGGCTATCTCGGCCAGGTTGGGTCATGGGCGATTGGATCGGCCGATGTCGCATGGCGAGTTTTCGACGGCAAGGACGAGCCGGCCAAGCATTGGTACGAATACCAGCCGATCCGTCGCTTCTATCGAAACCTGGGCGACGAGCCGCGATATACCCGCTATGGCACGGTCTTTTATGACGGATTGCGCGAGGCCGAACGTGCCTATGCCGACGTCAAGGAGCTGGGTGAGCTCGGACGGATCGAAGAGGCTCGAGAGTTGGCCAAGAACAAGGCCGATGTCTTGCGCCTGCGCAAGCCTTTGATGAAGGCTCAGCGCGACCTGGGCAAGATTCGAGCCCAGATGGACGCCATTCGCCGCTCGGACCTGGACGGAGACCTGAAACGCCAGCGCCTCGATCGACTCACGGCCGTGCGGAACCGGATCCAGCAGGTATTGGGTGAGAAGATTCTGGAGCAGCGCGCGGCGGAGTGATCAGCGTTTGACCTTGGTGGCAGCAATGCCGCCGAGGAACAGCGCGCCGAACATCAGCATCGGAACGTTGACGAGCAGGGCGACCAGGCACAGGAAACCGGGAATGCCGACGAAGCTGACGAGTAACCAGCCCTGGACGGACTGCCACTCCTTGGGGAAGCCGATCATGGCCAGCAGGCCTAGGATGGGTAGGCCAATGACCAGACCGAAGATGATTTCGGGTTCGGGCGTCATTTGCCTACAGTAGTTCGAAAGTAGGGAGACTGCGAGGGCCAAACAGTAAAAGGGCCGCGAGTGCGGCCCTTTTGCAGAAGATGGTGGGTTTTAACCCTTGCGCGATTTTTCGCGAAGAATTTTAGCGAGAGCCACCGACGCCTGCTTCTTCTGAGAAGGCTGAGTATCAGTAGGGTTACGCCTTGATGACGTGGAAAGATACCCCGAGCTACGGTAGAAACTTGGATCACGCGGGGTTGACGAATTTGAACACACCGAGCTGGTTGACGAGGAAAGGTTAGTCATCATGATTAAATCCCGTGTGTTTGTGGATTAGCTCAGGCTCGTTGAGCATCGCGAATTTTTCTCCACGTCTGAGTACCCCTATATGCGTCCTACCACCAACTGTCGCGATGCCTGGTTCGAAGCGCTGCATCCCTGATTGAGTATTGACCACCATCTCAACAAAATCGATAGCGTATTGAGTCGGTAGGTTTGCGAAATCGATGTTTGCTCGACTGTTCGACAGCACTGCTTCCAGACTTTTGGTGGGCAAGCCGTGCCGCTCCACTAGGTCGAATTGTAACGATTCGTCCGCTCCAATCAGTAGGCGCTGAACGTAATTCGCCTGCCCAGCCCAGGCTATACCAGGACGGCCATCGTACTGCAACTGCATGCTCTTCGCTAGCACATCAATACGATAGACTCTGCCTTCGCCTTTTGGTTCGAAGCCAGCAACAAGAAATTCGACGTTATCGTACAGCTGGGGATAAGATTCATCGTCGGCTGTTTCTGTGTAGCCGACAGTAAGCTCCCACTTGTCTCGAACATATGCGAGAAAGGCGGAAGCAACCTCCTCTACGGTTCCGAGCTTGCTTCCGGTCTCGCGTCGGAATTTGTTCGCGTGCTCGGCGATGGTCATACCATCCAATATGGCTAGCCCAGCAGTGACTGCTGCCACTTGTATTGAGCCCTCGCTAATACAGAACATCTTCCTAACACCACCAAATACAGTGGTAACGGCATGGGAGGCCTGCCCCCGGAAGGTCAGATTTCCATGCTGGTCGAGAATGGGGCTGCCGTGCTCATCCGTAACAAGCTGAACGTCTTTCGCCCTGAAGACGGGCTCCGTCATGCTGGAGAGGCTGTCACATCCGAGGACAATTGCCTCTGAGGTCGCCAAAGCTACGTTAATTGTCATTCCGAATTCCAGAATCTGATGCGCCACCGTCCGATATTGCCGCAAGGCCGGGCACTCTGAAGCCCGAAAAAAGCTATCCCGAGTGCCTATATCGGCCGATCACGCGGGAGGTTGAGAGCAGACGTTCAAATATTCTTGGTCATTCATCCCTGCTTATGAACACCAACCACCTTTATGGTGAGGCCCGGTGCCGCCGTGAGGGTGAGTGCCCTTCGGGCAAGCGTTGGCCGATCCGATGCCGATGAGCATGAGAGCGATCAGAGCGATGGCGATTTTCTTCATTCATGTCTCCCTACGTTGTATCGGAGCTGTTGCGCCCCGAAACCGCAAGGTTACATATTGTCACTTAGTTTGGTAATTAAACTTTGCTGTAAGCCGTTTCTGTTCGCGCGAATGGCAGATAGCGGGAGGGAGTTTTGGGAGAGTTTTGGGAAAATTTTGGGCGTACGAAAAACCGCCACTCGGCATGACCCGTAAGCGGCGGTTTTTCTTTAACTTTTGGTCGGAGCGACAGGATTCGAACCTGCGACCTCTGCAACCCCATTGCAGCGCGCTACCAAGCTGCGCCACGCTCCGATTCATCGGGCCTCGAGGGCACCCCGTGAAAACGCTGCGTATACTACCGTGCTGTTGCAAAAATGGAAAGCGCTAATTTGGGCTTTTCTATCAAATGCTTGCAGCCGTACTACGAGCTCCTTCGGTACGCTTGGGCAGGGCACCACTACCGGTGACCAGCCGAAGGGTGGCCTGAAGGGCTCACAGCCAGAACAGTTCGATCAGCCCCATGCAGATCAGGGACACGAGCAGCGTGCCGACGATATTGAGGAAGAAGCCGGCACGAATCATCGACTGGATCTGCATGTGGCCGGTTGCGAACACGATCGCATTGGGCGGTGTCGCCACCGGCATCATGAAGGCGCAGCTCGCGGCAATCGCTGCGGGTACCGTGATCAGCAGCGGGTCGGTGCCGAGCGACATCGCCAGGGCGCCCAGTAATGGCAGGAACGCGGCCGCAGTAGCGGTATTGGAGGTCAGCTCGGTCAGGAAGATGATGACCAGTACGATAACGGCGATCAGCAGCAACAAGGGCAGCGCGCCGAATACGCTGAGCTGGCTGGCGATCCAGTCGGCCAGACCGGAACCGCTGATATTGCCCGCCAGCGCCAGGCCGCCCCCGAACAACAGCAGGATCCCCCACGGCAACTCTTGGGCGTCTTCCCATACCAGCAGTGGACGATATCGCTCGTTGCCGCTGGGAATCAGGAACAGGGCGACGCCGGCAAAAAGGGCAATCGAGGTATCGGAGAGCCATTCGATCCCCAGATCGTTCAACAATGGGCGCGTGACCCAGGCCAGGGCGGCCAGCAGAAAGACGATGCCGACGCGAGCTTCTGCCGGGCTCAGGCGTCCGAGCTTGCTCAACTCGTCACGGATGACGTTGCCGTCCCCATCATCGAGTTTCAGTTTGAAATCGCCCCGGGTCAGCCACCACCAGGCAACGACCATCATTGCGAGACTGACCGGCAGGCCGACGACCATCCATTGGGCAAAGCCGAGCTCGATGTTCTGCTCGCTGGAGAGGTACCCGGCGAGGATGGCGTTGGGAGGCGTACCGATCAGCGTGGCGATGCCGCCGATACTTGCCGAATAGGCGATCGCCAGCAGCAGTGCCGTGGCATAGCGCTTGGTCTCGGCCTGGTCGGCGCTGGCGTAAAGTGATACCACCGACATGCCGATGGGGAGCATCATGATCGCGGTGGCGGTGTTCGATACCCACATGCTGATGAAACCGGTCGCCAGCATGAAGCCGGCGACCTGCTGTTTGGGTTTTTGACCGACGACATCGAGGATTCGCAAGGCGATGCGGCGGTGAAGGTTCCAGCGCTGCATGGCGATACCGAGCAGGAACCCGCCGAGGAAGAGAAAGATGGTGGGATTGGCGTAGCTCGCGGCGGTCCCCTTGAGATCCGCGATGCCCAAGGCCGGCGCCAGGGGGATGGGGAGCAGAGAGGTTGCTGGAATCGGGATCGCTTCCGTGGCCCACCAGGTCGCTAGCAGTAGCGCCAGACCGACGCAGTGCCAGGCCGCCGGCTCCATTCCGGCTGGCGCTGGCAGCAATTGGGTCAAAACGACCCAGATGAGGCCGAGAATCAACCCAATTCTGGCTGCGGTCGAAGGTGAGGCCTGTTGTTGCTCGGAGGCTTCCGTCATCGGTCAGTTTCCTAAGCGTCTCTGCGAAATGTGGTTCTATTCTACTTAAGACGTACGTTTCATCGGCCACATGCTTTTTAGTCTTTGGTCTAATATGATGCGCGCTTTGGCAATGATCCGAGCCGCCGGCTGGCCTGGCGCCGATTCGACAAGGAGCAGAAAATTTCATGACCGTTGCGATGGAAACGCTTCTGACTGACCTCGTTGCATTATGTCGCGAGGCCGGCGAGGCGATCATCGAGGTCAGCGCGGGGCGGCTCGATACCCGTCAGAAATCGGACGATAGCCCAGTGACGGCAGCCGATCTGGCCGCGCATCACGTTTTGATGAAAGGCTTGCCTGACATCGGTGATGCCCAATGGCCGATTTTGTCGGAGGAATCCGCCGCTATTCCCTGGAGCCAACGCCGATCCTGGTCCACCTATTGGCTGGTCGATCCGCTCGACGGGACCAAGGAGTTCATTCGAGGTTCCGATCAGTACACCGTCAACGTGGCATTGATCGATCGCCAACTGCCGGTTCTCGGCGTGATCGAGAAACCGCGCAGTGGCGAAGTTTGGGTTGGCCAACCCGGACGTGGCGCCTGGTATCAGGCAAGTGCCGGTGCGCCGTGGCAAGCGCTGGCCGTCAGTCAGTCCGATCCGCTGCGTTTGGTGGTGAGTCGCTTTCATCGAGGTCCGCGAACTCAACGACTGATCGATGCGTTGCCCGGAGCGCAGGTGGAGCAACTCGGAAGCTCACTCAAGTGCTGCCGGATTGCCGAGGGGCGCGCGGACCTCTATCCCCGCTTCGGACCTACTAGCGAGTGGGACACCGCTGCCGCCCAGGCCATCGTCGAGGGAGCCGGTGGCGCTCTGGTCGATATTCATCATTGGCAGCCGCTGCGCTACAACACGCGGGAGGAACTGCTCAATCCGCCTTTCGTCGCCTGTGCGAGCCTGAATGGCAGCTGGCGGCAAGCCTGGGAGGGGTGACAGCACCGGCGATCCTGTTACCCTCGACACTCTTTACTGCAACCCGGTTTCCCTGCATGTCGTCTTCTCTTGCTGTGGGTCTGTCGACCCTTGCCGTGCTGATCATTGTCGGTCTTTCTTTATACGCGTGGCGGCTGTGGCGTGAGGTCAGGCGGCGGGAGGCTTTCCGCGTCGACGAGATAGCCCGGGCCAACCGTAACTGTGTCGAGAGCCTGGATGCCATTTCCAAGGCCATGATCGAACGACAGGTGGATCTGGTAGAGGGCGCGTTGCGCTGCAAGGTGCTGCTCGACATCATCGATAACCGCCTCGTAGAGCGCGATAGCTGGAGAGTCTTTGTCGATGTCCAGGGGCAGGCGGCGCATTTACGGACCCATGAGGCCCGACGTGAACTTTCGCCGCGCCAGCGTCACCGCGAAGATCTCGCCCGCGAAGCCATCGCGCGCGAGTACGAAGCGCGCCTGGATGCTGCCGCTGCCGAGTTGCAACGGTTCTGCCGCGAGTGGGATGTCTCCGGCATACGCGCCGGTATGAGTTGATCGTTTGTCAGGACGGGAGCCAATCGAGGAAAGATTGAGACTTCCGCTTGGCTTCATACGTCTTGCAGCGGTTAAAGGACGCTGTGACACGCCGTGAAATTCACGAACTTTTTTTCGATCCGCTTTGCCAATCTCCTAAATGATGCTAAAAAAGAACAGTGTTTCCCGACGCGGGTTTGCATCCCGGTGTGGAATCGACAATGCTGTTACGGAGCTGCAAAGAAAAGGGGACAATGGGAACATTGACCACTACTCGAATCGATGGAGCCATCATCGCGAGAGATTTTTCTTTGTCGTCGAGAGAAAGGAAAATCTTTCTCCTAACGAATTCGGCTTCTATACTCGAAGCCGCTGGGTAACGCCCGTTACGATTAGCGCTGTGTTAAGAAGGAGTCTTACATGAAAAAATCAACGACTGGTCTGCTGCTGGGTTCCGCTCTGGTAGTCGGCCTCTCCGGTTGTGCCAGTTCCGGCATGGAATCCACCGGCAGCTCTTCCGATCAGGCCTGGTATCAGTCGCCATTCGTCTGCGGCATTGCCGGCGGTTTGATTGGCGGCGGCCTGGGTTATGCAACCAGCGGCAGTTCCGACGAAGACACCGGTGCGGCAGTTGGCGGCGTGGCTGGTGCTACCGCCGGCGCTTTGCTGTGTGCCGACTATTCGTCTGACGTGATGGATAGCGACGGTGACGGCGTGCCCGACGATCGCGATCAGTGTCCGAATACGCCGGCAGGCGTTGCGGTTGACGCCGTTGGCTGCCCGCTCGACACCGACGGTGATGGCGTGCCGGACTACATGGATCAGTGCCCGGGTACTCCGGCTGGCGTTGAGGTGAACGCTCAGGGTTGTCCGCTGGACTCCGACGGTGACGGCGTACCGGACTACCAGGACCAGTGCCCGGATACTCCGGCCGGTGCCGAAGTCAACTCCCTGGGTTGTGAAGAAGACCTCGTCCTGCGCGACGTCAACTTCGAATTCGACTCCGCTCAGCTGACTCCGACTGCCGAGTCCATTCTGGATGACGTTTCCGAAAAGCTGATGGCTAACGATACGCTGCGTATCCGCCTTGAAGGCCACACCGACTCCATCGGGCCGGCGTCCTACAACAAGGAACTGTCGCAGCGTCGTGCGGACTCCGTCAAAGCCTATCTGGTCAGCAAGGGCTTCCCGGCGGAAAACATCACCACCATCGGTTACGGTGAAGAGCAGCCGGTCGCCAGCAACGATACCGCTGAAGGTCGCGCTCAGAACCGTCGCGTCGAACTGGGTGAGTGGGAATAACTTCTCTTTCACTGTCGATGTGATATCGAGGGCGCCTGCGGGCGCCCTCCGTCTTTGACGGGCCGCATGATATTGCGGCCCGTTTGCGTTTGGCCGTGCTGCCGCCCATCGCATTCGATGGTAAAGCGGTTTGTCCGCTGCTACGCTAGCGAGCCCACGATCGCCGCCCAGCGATGATCGTCATACCATGTCACGCCCTTGGCATGAGCCGGCCTGCCCGTATGCAGGTTGATCGCCAGGGCATGGCCCAGCTTCATCGATGTGTTCAAGTGATCCTTGGTGTGGACCACCACTGAACGTAAGGACATTTTCATGCCTATTGTGACGCTGCCTGATGGCAGTCAGAAAACTTTCGATAGCCCTTTGAGCGTGATGCAACTGGCCGAGTCGATCGGTCCCGGGCTTGCCAAGGCCTGCATCGCGGGAAAGATCGACGGGGTCGAAGTCGATGCTGCCGATCTCATCGAGCATGACGCCGAGGTTGCCATCCTGACCGCGCGCGATGACGCGGGGCTCGCGATCATTCGCCACTCCTGTGCCCATCTTTTGGGGCACGCAGTCAAGCAGCTCTACCCGTCGGCGAAGATGGCGATCGGTCCGGTAATCGAGGACGGTTTCTACTACGACATCGATTTCGGTGAGTCGATCTCGTCCGAGGATCTCGAGAAAATCGAGGCGCGGATGAAGGCATTGATCGACCAGGATTACGATGTCGTTCGCGAATACGTCGACAAGCAGCGGGCGCTGTCGACTTTCGTAGCGCGAAATGAGCCATACAAGCAGGAAATCGTCGAGGGTATTCCCGACGGCGAGACGATTCGTCTCTATCATCACCAGGAATACATCGACATGTGTCGTGGGCCTCATGTGCCCAATACGCGTCATCTCAAGGCTTTCAAGTTGACCAAGCTGGCCGGCGCCTACTGGCGCGGCGATTCGACCAAGCCGATGTTGACGCGCATCTATGGCACTGCATGGGCCGACAAAAAGGCCTTGAAAGCCTATCTGCAGCGGCTGGAAGAGGCGGAAAAGCGGGATCATCGCAAGCTGGCTCGTCGCTTCGATTTCTTCCACATGCAGGAGGAAGCCCCGGGGATGGTGTTCTGGCATCCTCGCGGCTGGACGCTGTGGCAAGTGGTCGAACAGTACATGCGGGGCGTCTACAAGCGCAGCGGATATCAGGAGATCAAGTGTCCGCAAGTGATGGACGTTTCGCTGTGGAAGAAGTCCGGACACTGGGACAACTACGCCGAGAACATGTTCTTCACCGAGTCGGAAAAACGCGAATACGCGCTCAAGCCGATGAATTGCCCGGGCCATGTCCAGGTATTCAATTCGGGGCTGCGCAGTTACCGCGAGTTGCCGATTCGCTATGGCGAGTTCGGCGGGTGTCACCGTAACGAACCCTCCGGGGCGCTGCATGGCATCATGCGTGTGCGTGCCTTCACGCAGGACGACGGCCATGTGTTCTGTACCGAAGAGCAGATCGAGCCGGAAGTGACGGCCTTTCATCGCCAGGCGCTGAAAGTGTACGGCGACTTCGGATTCGACGATATCGCGGTCAAGATCGCATTGCGTCCAGAGAAACGTCTGGGAAGTGACGAGACCTGGGATCGTGCCGAGGCTGCGCTGCGCGCCGCGCTGGGCAACTGCGACGTCGAGTGGGAAGAGTTGCCGGGCGAGGGAGCTTTCTATGGTCCCAAGATCGAGTACCACATGAAGGATTGTCTCGGTCGCGAGTGGCAGGTGGGTACCATGCAGGTCGATTTCATGATGCCCAGCCGCCTTGGCGCTCAATACGTGGCAGAGGATGGCTCGCGCCAGGTGCCGGTCATGCTGCACCGGGCGATCGTCGGATCCATGGAGCGCTTCGTCGGCATTTTGATCGAGCACTATGCCGGCGCCTTGCCGTTGTGGCTGTCTCCGGTACAGGCGGTCGTGCTCAATATCACGGATGCTCAGCGAGATTATGCCGAAAACCTCGTAAAACGCTTGCGGGAAGCGGGTTTCCGGGTGGAACCGGACTTGAGGAATGAGAAGATCGGCTTTAAAATCCGCGAGCATACGCTGCAGAAGATCCCTTATCTGCTGGTTGTCGGTGATAAGGAAGTCGAATCGGGTGCCGTTGCGGTGCGTACCCGGTCCGGCGAGGATCTTGGGTCGCTTTCTGTCGATGCGCTCATTACGCAGCTTCAGCAGGTGAATCAACAGGTTAACTGAGCAGCAACGTTAATCGCCAAACGGAGATCTAACGATCAAGCGTAATAATCAGCGCGGGCGCCCTCAGGAAAAGCGCGCGCCCATCAACGACCGTATTCGTGCAGACGAAGTTCGCCTCATCGATGCCGAGGGTGAGCAGGTGGGGGTTGTCCCCATGCGTGAGGCATTGGAACGCGCCGAGGAAGCCGGTATGGATCTGGTTCAGATTTCCAACGCCGATCCTATCGTCTGCAAAATCATGGATTACGGTAAGTTCCTCTTCGAGCAGAAGAAACAGAAGTCGGCTCAGAAGAAGAAGACCAAACAGATCCAGGTGAAGGAAGTCAAATTCCGACCTGGCACGGACGAGGGCGACTATCAGGTCAAGCTGAAGAACCTGATACGTTTCCTCGAAGGTGGCGACAAGGGTAAGGTCACGCTGCGTTTTCGCGGTCGCGAAATGGCACACCAGGACATCGGCCGCCGGCTGATGGAGCGGATTGCCGGCGATCTCGAGGAGCTGGCCACTGTCGAGTCCTTCCCGAAAATGGAAGGCCGTCAGATGATCATGATCCTTGCGCCCAAGAAGAAGTGATCCGCGGGCAAGTCGAACGGGGCGTGACGGGTTTCGAACCGGTTGCGCCCGGCCTCGGGTTTTCTAAAAAAAGCGGAGTGGAGTTTTTGACTCATGCCGAAAATCAAGAGTAACAGTGGCGCTGCCAAGCGCTTCAAGAAGACTGGCAATGGCTTCAAGCACAAGCAGTCTTTCCGTAGTCACATCCTGACCAAGAAGTCCACCAAGCGTAAGCGTCAATTGCGTGGCATGAAGCAGATCCACGCTGCCGACAAGCAGCTGGTCACCCGCATGCTGCCCAACCTCTGATCCTTGGTCATTCTTTAACGTCAGGAGAGTACTATGTCTCGCGTCAAGCGTGGTGTCGTCGCCCGTCGCCGTCACAAGAAAATCATGAAGCAGGCCAAGGGTTACTACGGAGCGCGTTCCCGCGTCTTCCGCGTAGCCAAACAGGCCGTCATCAAAGCCGGTCAGTATGCCTATCGCGACCGTCGTCAGCGTAAGCGCCAGTTCCGCGCTCTGTGGATCACGCGTATCAATGCTGCCGCACGCAACAACGGCATGTCATACAGCCGTTTCGTTGCTGGTCTGAAGAAGGCCGGCATCGAGATCGACCGCAAGGTGCTGGCCGACCTGGCCGTTCACGAGAAAGCTGCCTTTACGGCGCTCGTCGAGAAAGCCAAGGCTGCATAAGCCGGTCGTCCATTGCTCCATGCGGGCGTGGACTGCATGACCGATCCAGGGGAAGGGCAGCCGCTCTTCCCCTGTTTTTTTATCCCGCACCGCCGCGTCGTCCGTGACTGATGGCGCTGCGTAACGAACGACAAGCGGAGTTCGACGGATGGATCATCTTCCAGCCCTGGTCAATGAGGCGCGAGCGGCAATCGCCGCAGCCGAGGACGCCCAGGCCCTCGATCAGGTGCGTGTGCGCTTTCTGGGCAAGAAAGGCGAGATCACGGCGCTGCTCAAGGGGCTTGGCCAACTGGCCCCCGAGGAACGTCCGGCTGCCGGTGAGCGGATCAACCAGGCCAAGCAGGCGCTGCAGAGCGAGCTCGACGAACGCAAGCGGGTCATCGAGCAGGCCGCGATGCAAGCGCAGCTCGATGCCGAGCGCATCGACGTGACGTTGCCCGGGCGTGGTGAAGTCAACGGGGGCCTGCATCCGGTGACCAAGACGCTGGAGCGCATCGAGGCGCTGTTCCAGCACATCGGCTTCGAGGTCGCCGTCGGTCCCGAGATCGAAGACGATTTTCATAACTTCGAGGCGCTCAATATCCCCGCGCATCATCCGGCCAGGGGAATGGCGGACACCTTCTATTTCGATGCCACGCGGCTGTTGCGTACCCACACTTCGCCGGTTCAGGTGCGCACCATGCAGTCGCAGGAGCCGCCGATCCGGATCGTCTGCCCGGGACGGGTCTACCGTAGCGATTCCGACCTGACCCATACCCCGATGTTCCATCAGGTCGAGGGCCTGCTGGTCGACGAAGGCGTCAGTTTTGCCGACCTCAAGGGCACCATTGCGGACTTTCTGCAGGCGTTCTTCGAGCGCGACGATCTGGATGTGCGCTTCCGTCCGTCCTATTTCCCGTTCACCGAGCCATCGGCCGAGGTCGATATCCAGTGCGTCATGTGCCAGGGCGAAGGCTGTCGCGTCTGTTCCCACAGCGGCTGGCTCGAAGTCATGGGGTGCGGCATGGTGCATCCCGAGGTGTTCCGTCATTCCGGCGTGGATGCCGAGCGCTATACCGGTTTCGCCTTCGGCATGGGCGCGGAGCGTCTGGCGATGCTGCGTTATGGCGTCAACGATCTGCGCCTGTTCTTCGACAACGATCTGCGTTTCCTGCGCCAGTTCAACTGAGCCCACCGCCCAAGGAGTATCGAGATGAAGTTTTCCGAAGCGTGGCTGCGCGAGTGGGTTTCTCCAGAACTCGGCACGCAAGCACTGGCCGACGCCATCACCATGGCGGGACTCGAGGTCGATGCGGTCGAGCCGGTCGGGGCCGAGTTCCAGGGCGTGGTCGTGGCCGAGGTGATTGCCAGGACGCCGCACCCGGATGCCGACAAGCTCAACGTCTGTCAGGTCGAGGACGGTAGCGGCGAATCCGTACAGGTCGTCTGCGGTGCCCCCAACGTCGACGTCGGTCAGAAGGTCCCGTTCGCGCGCGTCGGCGCGGTGCTGCCCGAGAATTTCAAGATCAAGAAAGCCAAGCTGCGCGGCGTCGAGTCTCGCGGCATGATCTGTTCCGCTTCCGAGCTGGGGCTAGAGGAAGGGCGTTCGGAAGGCATCTACGTGCTGCCCGCCGATGCGCCGGTCGGCGAAGACTTGCGCACCTGGCTGCAACTCGACGATCGCACTATCGAGGTGGATCTGACCCCGAACCGTGGCGACTGTCTCAGCCTGCGCGGCGTTGCGCGGGAAGTCGGTGTGCTGACGCGGGAGACGGTCAGCGCTCCGGCTGCGTCGCCGGTCGCCGCGCGGATCGAGGAGAGCTTTCCGGTCACGGTCTCCGTTGCCGAGCAGTGCCCGCGTTATTTGGGACGGGTGCTCAGGGACGTCGACCTGAGCGTTGCCACGCCGCTGTGGATGGTCGAGAAGCTGCGCCGCAGCGGTATCCGTAGCATCGATCCGGCGGTCGACGTCACCAACTACGTGATGCTCGAGCTGGGCCAGCCGATGCACGCCTTCGATCTCGAGCGTCTGGAGGGCGGCATCGAGGTGCGTCTGGCGCGCACCGGCGAGACGTTGACGCTGCTCGACGGCCAGACGGTGGATCTCGACGACCGGACGCTGGTGATCGCCGACGGTAACGGGCCGCTGGCGATTGCCGGTGTCATGGGAGGCGAGCTCTCCGGCGTGAGTCGCCAGACACGCCATCTGTTCCTCGAGGCGGCCTTCTTCACGCCGCTGGCGGTGGCTGGCAAGGCGCGGGATTACGGCCTTCATACCGATGCCTCTCATCGTTTCGAGCGCGGCGTCGACCCGGCACTGACGGCAGTAGCGATGGAGCGTGCCACCGAACTGTTGATGGCGATCGTCGGTGGCACCCCCGGCCCGGTGATCGAGGCGGGGGATCCCGATCTCGCCTTCGCCGGTGCCGAGGTGGCGTTGCGGCGTAGTCGCCTGGACGCCTGCCTCGGCATGGCGCTGCCGAGCGACGAGATCGAGGACATCCTGAATCGGCTCGGCATGACGGTGACCGCTTCCGCCGAGGGTTGGCTGGTCAAGACGCCGAGCTGGCGCTTCGACATCGCCATCGAAGAGGACCTGATCGAGGAGCTGGCCCGGATTCACGGCTACAACCGCTTGCCGGTGCGTCGTCCGCTGGCGCGCCTCGGGCTGACGGCGGATGACGAAGCGACGCAACCATTGCGTCGCCTGCGTCGGCACATGGTCTCGCGTGGCTATCAGGAAGCGATCACCTACAGTTTCGTTTCGCCGGAGCTACAGGCGCTGCTGACCCCAGGTGGTGTGTCGCCTGCGCTGGCCAATCCGATTTCCAGCGACATGTCGGTAATGCGCCATAGCCTGTTCCCCGGGCTGCTCAAGGCGCTCATGCACAATCTCAACCGCCAGCAGCAGCGCGTGAGACTGTTCGAGACCGGCCTGGTGTTCCAGGGCGAACTCGACGCGCTGAAGCAGACCCCGATGTTCGGTGGCCTGGTATGCGGCCCCCGGGATGTCGAGGGCTGGGCGTCGCGGCGCGAGAACGTCGACTTCTTCGATCTCAAGGGCGATCTGGAGAGCCTGTTGGCGTTGAGCGGTAGTCGCGACGAGTGGCAGTTCGAGGCCGAGACGCATCCGGCGCTGCATCCGGGGCGGACCGCGCGCCTCTATCGCAACGGCGAAGCGGTCGGCTGGATGGGCGCGTTGCACCCGGCAGTGCGCTCGCAACTCGGGATCAAGCCCGACGTCTACGTGTTCGAGGTCACCCAGGCGTCGGTGACGCATGGCGCGATCCCCCGGTTCAAGCCGCTGTCGCGTTATCCCGAGGTGCGCCGCGACCTGGCCTTCGTGGTCGAGGCGGGCGTCGGTGTGGCGCCGCTGCTCGATGCGATTCGTCGGCGCGCCGGCGAGTGGCTGACCCAGTGGCAACTGTTCGACGTCTACCAGGGCAAGGGCGTTGCCGATGGTCACAAGAGCATCGCCTTGGGCTTGACCTGGCAGCATCCTTCGCGCACTCTCAACGACGAGGAAATCAATCAGTTAATTGCAGCCGTGGTCGAAGAGGCCGAGTCTCGTTTCGGTGCCGTGCTGCGAAGTTGATTTGTCATATCGTTGATCTGTCGTCCTGTGCGAAGGAGCGATCATGGGAGCGCTGACGAAAGCTGAGCTGGCGGAGCATCTCCACACGGAACTGGGTTTTTCCAAACGTGAAGCCAAGTACATGGTGGAAACGTTCTTCGAGGAAATTCGCGGCTGTCTGCGTGAAAACGAGCAGGTGAAACTGTCCGGTTTCGGCAACTTCGATCTGCGCGACAAGCGCGAACGCCCGGGACGCAACCCCAAGACGGGGGAAGAGATTCCGATTTCCGCCCGTCGCGTGGTGACATTCCGTCCCGGCCAGAAGTTGAAGGCCAAGGTCGAGAGTTTCGACGGAGAGTTGCAGCAGGACTGAAGCACTTCCATGGCTCGACGAACCGCCTGTCAGCGCCCCAACTGGCAGGCGGTTTTTGCATTACATCCATTATTGACTGAACCGTTATGCCCAAATTGAAGATCTACGTTGGTACCGTCTACGGTGGAGCACTCGATGTGGCGGAGCAGGTCGCGCCGCTGTTCGAGCAGGCAGGCTTCGAGGTCGCGGTGATCGAGCAGCCCGCCATTGGCGACCTGATCGATGACATGCCCGATCTCGCGCTGTTCTGCGTGTCGACGACCGGTAGCGGGAATTTTCCGGGCGATTTCGTACCGTTCGTCCGTGAACTGAAAGCGCGAACGCCGAGCCTGACCGCGCTGCGTTATGGCTTGATCGCACTGGGGGACAGCTCTTACGGGGATACCTTCTGCGGTTCGGGCAGGGCGCTTGACGAGATCCTCGCCGATCTCGGCGCTCAGCGACTCGGCGAGCGCCTGGAGATCGACGCCATGGAAACCTTCATGGCCGACGACGCGGCGCTGCCCTGGGCCGAGGAGTGGATCGAGGCACAAGGGTTGCGTGCATGAGCGAGCGCGAGTCGCCATCGGCGCGTGCCCTGACCGCGACCCGCTGGAGTACCTTGTTCGGGTTGTGGATCGTGATGCTGGTATCGTTGCCGCGCTACTGGTTCATGTACGACGTGACCCGTTTGACGTTGCTGGGGGCGCTACTCGTTGCCGTCGCCGTGGCGCTGTTTGGCTTCTGGCGAATGATGGCCACGCCGCAACGCGAGCGTTGTCCCGGTGCCTTGAAACATTTGGGCGGCTGTCTGCTGGCGGGTTGGGTTCTGATTGGCCTGTGGCATTGGCTCGATGCCGCCGGCGACCATTGGGCCATCATCGTCTCTCAGGGCGCGGCGCTGGGATTGCTGGTTCATGTGGTGTTGCGAATCTGGCGGCGGCGTCGCTGAAGTCACACAAATCCCGCGGCGGGCCCCGGCTCGCCGCGGTTTTGCCGACTCGTACCTTTACTAGCCCAGGGTGTAGCAGGGCACGTATTCGCTACCCGGCAGTTTCATGCGGCCCTGGGCGACGAACGAGGTCAGAAGTTCATCCAGGCGGGCCATGAGTTCGGGTTCGGCATGCAGTCGGAACGGTCCGCGTGCCGCGATCGCCCGCACGCCGGGTTCCTTGACATTGCCGGCAACGATGCCGGAGAACGCGCGGCGCAGATTGGTGGCGAGTTCGTGCCGTGGCTGGTCGTGATGCAACGCCAGCGCGGCCATCGCCTCGTGGGTCGGTTCGAAAGGCAGCTGGAAGCCGCGTTCGATGGTCAGGCGCCAATTGAAGTAGAAGGCGTCGTTCTGCTCGCGCCGGAATTCGGCCACCTCGCGGATGCCATCGCGCATCCGGCGCGCGACGGTGACGGGGTCGTCGATCACGATACGATAATGGCGCCGGACTTCCTCGCCGAGGGTATAGCGCAGGAACTCGTCGATGCGCTGGAAGTAGTCGCGTGCGCTCTCCGGGCCGGTGAAGATGACCGGAAAGGGGATCTCGCGATTGTTGGGATGTATCAGGATGCCCAGCAGGTAGAGGATTTCCTCGGCCGTGCCCACGCCGCCCGGAAACACCACGATGCCGTGTCCGATGCGCACGAAGGCCTCGAGACGTTTCTCGATGTCCGGCATGATGACCAGTTCGTTGACGATCGGATTGGGCGACTCGGCGGCGATGATGCCGGGCTCGGAAATGCCCAGATAACGATTGTCGCGACGGCGTTGCTTGGTATGGGCGAGATTGGCCCCTTTCATCGGCCCCTTCATCGCGCCCGGGCCGCAGCCGGTGCAGATATCCAGTCCGCGCAGCCCCATGTGGTAGCCCACCGTCTTGGTGTAGTCGTACTCTTCGCGGGTGATGGAATGACCGCCCCAGCACACCACCATGCTCGGCTCCTGGGCGGTGCGCAGAGTGCTTGCATTGCGCAGGATGTGAAAGACCGCGTTGGTAGCACCTTCGTTGGTGTCGAGATCGAACTTGGGATTGTTCTGGATCTCGTTGTAGACGTAGACGATATCGCGCAGGACAGCCGATAACTGTTCGCGCACGCCGCGGATCATGCGGCCATCGACGAAAGCGCAAGCGGGGGCATTGGTGAGCTTCAGCCGGATGCCGCGATCCTGCTGCAGGACTTCGATCTCGAAGTCCTTGTAGGCTTCCATTACCGCCAGGCCGTCGTCGGTCGGCGTATCGCAGTTGAGTATTGCCAGCGCACAGCGTCGCAGCAGATCGTGGAGACCGCTGCCCGACGTGTCGCGCAGCCGGTTGACTTCGGATTGAGACAATACCTCGAGGCTGCCCTCGGGGGAGACGATGGTCGATAGCGTCTCAGGCATGACGACATCCTCACGCAAAGGAAATTCGGAAATCAGTGGCCGGTACGGGCGACGGCGGTTCGCCAGAGCGCCGCGATCTGTTCGCGATCGGCCTCGCTCATGTTGTCTTGGGCAAAGGTGCTCTCGAGCCACTGCCAATAGGTTGCATCGAAATCTTCGGCTACGACGTCGGCGGGGTCGTATTCGGCCATTTCCTGGACCAGGCCGATCTGGGGGATCATGTAGCCCAAGGCGAAGAGCTCGCTTTCGTCGGCGTTCTCTTCCATGGTCAGCAGGGTTCGCTGCACGGCTTTGGCGCGCTGCGCGAAAGGGTCAGACATAAGATCAACGTATCCTGGGTGAAAAGCCTTCCAATGCTAACATGGGCGCCAAGGGGCTTGTTGACGTTTCAGTCGTGAACCGCGGTTGTCGCCCCGTGACGCACCCGGCGGCAATTGCTATCAGGTTGGCCGCGCCAGCCAATGCGCTATCGGCCATAAATTGGTATGATTGGAACGACCCAAGGCCACAATGAAGCGTTATCCACGCTGGCCCCGATACACGCTGGTGCCGGTCGGCGAGCCGTTGTGATGCGTTTTGATTGCCGCAAAGCGTGAGTGACCCGCGTTCTCCATGTTCAACGCCCAGTATTTTCGTACCTACATGATGCTCGTCGAGACGGGCAGTTTTACCCAGACCGCGCGCAAGCTCGACATGACGCAACCGGGCGTGAGTCAGCATGTGCGCAAACTCGAGGAGTATCTCGGTCGCTCGCTGCTCAATCGGCACGGTCGCAAGTTCTCGCTCACCGACGCCGGACGGCGCGCCTACGACTATGCGGTGAAGCTGTTCGCCGAACACGAGCATTTTCGACATTCGCTGGACGATGACTCGCCCGACAGCGGCGAGTGCCGTATCGCCTCGCCGGGCAGTGTCGGGCTGATGTTCTATCCGTTTCTGCTTGGCTACCAACAGATGCACCCCGGTCTCACGGTCAACTACAGTTTCGCCTTCAACCACGAGATCGCCGAAGATGTCGTTGCCGGGCGCTATGACGTGGGAATCGTCACCGAAATCAGCAAATACCCGGACCTCAGCTACGAGGCCTGGCATCAGGAGCCACTGTGCTTGGTCGTGCCGGCCGATTTCTCCGGTACCAGCTTCAGTGAGCTGTTGGCGTTGGGCTTCGTCAACTACACCGACGGCAACACCAACGCGACTCTGCTGCTGCGCAGCAACTTCGCCGGCGAGTTTCGCAGCATGACGCACTTCCCGCGCCAGGGTTTCACCAACGAGGTGGGCCAGGTGCTGGATGCCGTCGCGCGCGGGCTCGGTTTTACCGTGGTACCCAGGCCAGTGCTCGAGACATCGCCGTGGCAGCGTCAGGTCAAGGAGTTGTCGCTGTCCCAGCCGGTCTACGAGACGCTGCATCTGGTCTCGCGTTCCGACGTCGAGCTTCCCAAGCGCTATCGCCAGTTGCTCGACTCCTTCCGCCAGCAGCGGCTCAGCTCACTGTATGGCTACAGCGAGTTGCCGTCTCTCGAACACGCTTGAAGGACGGGCGATAACAAGAAAACGCATTGCCAAACGACACCGGCCACTCATCGAGCGGCCGGTGTCGTGAGTCGATGGTGCCTCAGGAAGCGTCCCGATAGGCGTCGATCGGTGGGCAGCTGCAGATCAGGTTGCGATCGCCGAAGACGTTGTCGACACGATTGACCGCCGGCCAGTACTTGGCTTCGCGCACCGCCTGGGTCGGGAAGGCGGCGAGATCGCGGGAGTAGGGGCGTTCCCAGTCCTCCGCGGTGACATCGGCCATGGTATGCGGTGCCAGTACCAGCGGGTTGGCATCCTTCGGCCACTCGCCGGTCTCGACCCGGGCGATCTCCGCGCGGATCGCGATCATTGCGTCGCAGAAGCGGTCCAGTTCGTAGCGCGATTCGGACTCCGTCGGTTCGACCATCAGTGTGCCCGGCACCGGGAAGGACATCGTCGGCGCGTGGAAGCCATAGTCCATCAGGCGCTTGGCGATATCCTCCTCGCTGATGCCGGAAGCGGCTTTCAGTGGGCGGATATCGAGAATGCACTCATGAGCCACCGTGCCGTTGGCGCCCTGGTAGAGAACCGGGTAGTGATCCGCCAGCCGTTTGGCGATGTAGTTGGCATTGAGGATCGCCAACTCGGTTGCCTCGCGTAGTCCGCGGGCGCCCATCATCTTGATGTAGGCCCACGAGATCGGCAGGATCGAGGCGCTGCCGAAGGCCGCCGCCGACACCGCGCCGGAAGCCTTGTCGATACCTTCCTGCGGCGTCACGACGTGGTTGGGCAGATGGGCCGCCAGGTGCGCCTTGACGCCGATCGGACCCATGCCGGGACCGCCACCGCCATGCGGAATGCAGAAGGTCTTGTGCAGGTTGAGGTGCGAGACGTCGCCGCCGTAGTCGCCCGGACGGCAGAGACCGACCTGGGCGTTCATGTTGGCGCCATCGATGTAGACCTGGCCACCGTGGTCGTGAACGATCCGGCAGGCATCGCGGATGTTTTCCTCGAATACGCCGTGGGTCGACGGATAGGTCAGCATGATCGCGGACAGATTGTCGCGGTGTTTCGTCGCCTTGGCTTCGAGATCCTCGATATCGATGTTGCCGTCGCGATCGCACTCCACCACCACGACCTGCATCTGCGCCATCGCCGCGGAGGCCGGGTTGGTGCCGTGGGCCGAGCTCGGGATCAGGCAGATGTCGCGATGCCCCTCGCCAACGGCTGCCTGGTAGCGACGAATCGCGACCAGGCCGGCGTACTCGCCCTGGGCGCCGGAATTGGGCTGCATGGAGATGGCATCGTAACCGGTGATCTCGATCAGGAAATCGCTCAGTTCGGTGATCATCTGGCGATAGCCGGCGACCTGCTCCTGGGGCGCGAACGGATGGATGTTGGCGAACTCCGGCCAGGTGATCGGGATCATCTCGCTGGTCGCGTTCAGCTTCATGGTGCAGGAGCCGAGCGGAATCATCGCATGAGTCAATGACAGATCGCGATTCTCCAGGCGCTTGAGATAGCGCAGCATCTCGGTCTCGCTGCGGAAACGCTGAAAGTTGGGGTGGGTCAGAAAATCGCTGTCGCGACGACAAGCCGCCGGAATACCGCTGGTATTTTGAGCGATCGCCTGGCGGTCGAGTTCGCTGACGGAGAGGCCGTGCTCCTCGCCGATCAGCACGTCGAACAGTTCCGCCAGATCGGCGGCGGTGGTGGTCTCGTTGAGGCTGACACCGACTTCGCCGTCGACGGGATAACGCAGATTGATCTCGCGCGTCAGTGCACGGCCCTGAATGCGGTGGGTGTCGACGCCGGTCAACGTCAGAGTGTCGAACCAGTCGTCGTGCTTGAGCGCAATGCCATGCTGCTTCAGACCCAGGGCGAGCAGGGTGGTGAGACGGTGAATTCGCCCGGCGATGGTCTTCAGACCCTCGGCGCCATGATAGGCGGCATAGAAGCCGGCGATATTGGCCAGCAGCGCCTGGGCGGTACAGATATTGGACGTCGCCTTTTCGCGGCGGATGTGCTGCTCGCGGGTCTGCATTGCCATGCGCAACGCCGGGCGGCCGCGGCTGTCCTTGGAAACGCCGATCACGCGCCCCGGCAGTGAGCGCTTGAGAGCCTCGCTGGTGGCGAAGAAGGCGGCATGGGGGCCGCCATAGCCCATCGGCACGCCGAAACGCTGGGAATTGCCGAGCACGATGTCGGCGCCCATCTCGCCGGGCGCCTTGAGCAGCACCAGACTCATCAGATCGGCGGCCACGCAGGTCATGATCTGGCGCGAATGGGCCTCGGCGATCACGCTCTCGATATCGCCAATGCCACCGTCGACGCCAGGATATTGCAGCAGTGCGCCGAAGACGTCCTCCCGGGCGAGCTGGGCGGCAGGGGCGACGACCAGCTCGAAGCCGAGGTAGGCCGCTCGGGTGCGCAGCACATCCAATGTCTGCGGCAATACATCGGCGGCGACGAAGAAGCGCTGACTCTTGTGCTTCTTGTTCGCCCGTCGGCACAGAGCCATGGCCTCGGCGGCTGCGGTCGCCTCGTCGAGCAACGAGGCGTTGGCGATCGCCATGCCGGTGAGATCCATCACCATCTGCTGGAAATTGAGCAGGCCTTCCAGACGACCTTGGGCGATCTCCGGCTGATAGGGCGTATAAGCGGTGTACCAGCCCGGGTTTTCCAGCACGTTGCGCTGAATCACGGCGGGCAGGTGAGTCGGATAATAGCCCTGACCGATATAGCTCTTGAAGACTTTGTTCTGACGCGCCAGCCCGCGCAGATAATCCAGCGCCTCCGATTCACCGCGCGGACCGTCGAGCGCCAGTTCACCGTCGAGCCGAATGCCCCTGGGTATGGTGCGTTCGATCAATGTCTCGAGCGACGTCATGTCGAGTGCCTTGAGCATCTCGACGACATCGCCGTGGCTCGGTCCATTGTGACGCTTGAGAAAGTCGTCGTGATTGGCCAGCTCGGCCAGTGTGCGGGTGTCGGTAGGCATAATCAATCCAGCGAGATCAGCAATGGCAATAGGCAGCCATTCGATGGCGGAACCATCGAATGACCGAATCGACGAATGGGTCCCGGTCGCGCTAAGCGATCAGTCGTCCTGGTCTTCCTCGGCGGCCACCAGGTCCGCGTATGCCTCGGCCGACAGTAGCGACTCGAGATCTCCCTGGTCGGCCAGCTTCAGCTTGAGAATCCAGCCGTCGCCGTAGGGGGAGTCGTTGACGGTCTCGGGTGCGTCCTCCAAAGCCTCGTTGACCTCGATCACTTCGCCAGCCAGCGGAGCATAGAGGTCGGACGCGGCCTTGACCGATTCGATCACGCCGAATTCGTCGCCGGCGTCCAATTCACGCCCAGCTTCGGGGAGCTCGACGAAAACCACGTCGCCCAGGGCTTCCTGAGCATGATCGGTAATACCGACCGTGACGCTGCCGTCGCCGTTGTCGAGTACCCACTCGTGGCTATCGCTATAGAGCAGATTGTCAGGGATTTCGCTCATGATGTTTCCTATACGAAACGTTTTTCGGCTGAGAGATTCTGGTGAGCATTATGCACGAATGTTTCGTCGATTGGCATAGTCTCACGCTCATCTTCCGCGACATGCGGCGGATGACGATACTAGATTGGGCATAGATTACGGTGACGTCCAGTGGTGTCAGGTCGAGGAGCGGAGATTCCCGCACCCGTGGCATGGGCGGATGGCTTCGATCACCCTCGTCCGCCATTGCTGGACGGCTGCGGTCGTCCGGGCCGCTACGACATCGCATACGTCCAGAAAGCGGAGTTGCGAATGGCTGTGTTTCTTATTGGAAACAAATTTTCTTTCCGCTAAGGTGGCGACTATGCGGGCGCCGGTTCATGCCATGGAATGCATGGATGCTTTGGGCTAATTGTGAATGCGTAGTCGAATCTTCTATCGTTGCTGCGCTTTTCAAGGGGGATGGCACTATGGTGGCCGGGAATAAAACCGAAAGCGCCATGTGGCAACAACAACACGACAAGGGAGTTCGACGTGGACCTACTCAATAGCGTCTTCAATGCCATCAACGGTGTGGTCTGGGGACCACTGATGCTGATTCTGCTGTTCGGTGTCGGTATCTATTTGCAGTTGGGCCTCAAATTGATGCCGCTTCGTAAGCTTGGCCTGGGCTTCAGCCTGCTATGGCAGGGTCGCAATAGCGATTCCGAGTCGCGTGAAGAGGGAGAAATCTCTCCTTTCAATGCGTTGATGACGGCACTTTCCGCGACCATCGGCACCGGCAACATCGCCGGTGTGGCTACCGCGATCGCGCTCGGCGGGCCCGGCGCCGTATTCTGGATGTGGTTGACGGCGTTGATCGGCATGGCGACCAAATTCGCCGAGGCCGTGCTCGCGGTGCGCTATCGCCAGACCGACTCCCACGGAGACCATGTCGGCGGTCCGATGTACTACATCCGCAACGGCCTGGGGCGGCGCTGGGCGTGGCTCGGCGGACTGTTCGCCTTCTTCGGGGCGGTGGCGGCATTCGGCATCGGTAACACCGTGCAGTCCAATTCGGTGGCGGATGCCCTGACGACCTCGTTCGGCGTGCCGGCTTGGCTGACCGGTTTGGTCATCATGATTCTGGCGGGCGCGGTCATCATTGGCGGGATCAAGCGTATTTCGCAGGTTGCGGGCAAGCTGGTTCCGCTGATGGCGGTTGCCTACTTCGTCTCGGGCGCCATCGTGCTGGTGATCAATGTCGATCAGATCGGCGCTGCCCTGGGCACGATCTTCACGCATGCGTTTCAGCCGATCGCCGCCAGCGGGGGCTTTGCCGGTGCCGCCGTGGCCGCGGCGATTCGCTTCGGTGTCGCTCGTGGCATCTTTTCCAACGAAGCGGGGCTTGGCAGCGCGCCGATCGCCCACGCCGCCGCGCAGACACGCAACCCGGTGCGCCAGGGGCTGATTGCGATGTTAGGCACGTTCATCGACACCATCGTGGTTTGTACTATCACAGCGCTGGTGATTCTGACCTCGACCCAATGGCTCGATGGAGAGAGCGGCGCGGCGCTGACATCGCTGTCGTTCGACAGCGCGCTGCCCGGCATCGGCCAGCACGTGGTGGCGATCGCGCTGGCGGTTTTCGCTTTCACCACCATATTGGGCTGGTCGTTCTATGGAGAGAAGTGCTTCCAGTATCTCTTCGGTGATCGGGCGATCCTGCTCTACCGCATTCTCTTCGTGCTGGCGGTGCCGGTCGGTGCCATGGCCAAGCTCGATTTCATCTGGCTGGTGGCGGATACCTTCAACGCCATGATGGCCATTCCCAACCTGATTGCGCTGGCACTGCTGTCGCCGGTGGTATTCAAGCTCACTCGTGATCACTTCGCCGGCAAGACGGTGCTACCCGGCGAATCGCTGGATCACCGTGAGTGAGAGGCGTAGCTTTCTCGTATTCAATCTCCCAGGAGTTCCCGATGTCCGATCTGAAACAGACCCCGCTGAGCGCCTTGCATCAAGAACTCGGTGGCAAGATGGTGCCGTTCGCCGGCTACAGCATGCCGGTGCAGTTCCCGCTCGGCGTCAAGAAGGAGCACGAGCACACGCGCAACGCATGCGGTCTGTTTGATGTCTCGCACATGGGGCAGGTACGGATCAGTGGCCCGTCACCGGCGGCTGCGATGGAGACGCTGGTGACGGCGGATGTCGTCGATCTGCCGGAAGGTGGGCAGCGCTACGCGCTGTTTACCAATAACGAGGGTGGGATCCTCGACGACTTGATGATCGTCAATCATGGCGATTCGCTCTACGTGGTGGTCAACGCGGCGTGTAAGGAGCAGGACGTCGCGCTGATGCGTACCGGCCTGGGCGCCGAACACGAAGTCGAAATTCTCGATCGTGGGTTGCTGGCACTGCAGGGACCGCAGGCGAAAGCGGTGATGCAACGGCTCTGCCCGCAGGCTTGCGAGCTGGTCTTCATGCAGCACGCGCGCTTCGAGGTGCTGGGCAGCGAGGTCTGGATCAGCCGCAGCGGTTATACCGGTGAGGATGGCTTCGAGATTTCGGTTCCGGCCGGCGCCACCGAGGCGCTCGCGCGCTGGTTTCTCGACCAGCATGAGGTCGAGCCGATCGGTCTTGGCGCCCGCGATTCGCTGCGGCTGGAAGCGGGACTCTGTCTCTACGGACACGATATCGACGCAACCACCACGCCGGTCGAGGCGAGCCTGTCCTGGGCGGTCGGCAAGTCCCGTCGCGTCGGCGGCGAGCGCGAGGCGGGCTTCCCCGGGGCCGACGTGGTGCTGCATCAGATGCAGGCCAAGGACCATCGGCGCAAGCGGATCGGCCTGGTCGGCGAAGGCCGTGCGCCGGTGCGGGAAGGGGCGCAACTCTTCGACGCCGATGACAACGAAGTCGGTCAGGTCACCTCCGGCAGCTTCGGGCCCAGTGTCGGAGCGCCGGTGGCCATGGCTTACGCCAATGTGGAATCGGCCGACAGGGGCACGACGCTCTACGCCGACGTACGTGGCAAGCGTCTACCGATGACCGTCAGCCCGATGCCGTTCGTCCCGGCGAGCTACTACCGGGGCTGATGCCTTTTCGGCAGAATATTTATACCGTTATCTTTTTTAAGCCTTGCCTTAGTGGCGAGGCTTTTTTGTCTTCAGATTGATGGGTTTAGATTGGAATGCTCGATCGGACGCTGCGGAACGTCAGATTGATACGCACCCCGGGGATCGCGCGGGGAGCAAGCGCATGCTGCCAGCTTTCCTGAACGCCAGGCCCCATCAACAGCAGGCTGCCGTGGGGCAACCAGACATTGAATGCACGTCGGTATTGCCCCCTGTTTTCTCGAAACCGCTGCGGGCGCTTTTCGCGAAACCGCAGCGGACGCTCGCTGCCAAGCGAGATGGAGGCAACGATCGGCCTGACGCCCAGCTCCGGCTCGTCGTCGCTGTGCCAGCCCATGCGCTGGTCGCCGCTTGCATAGCGATTCAGCAGCACGCTGTTGAATTGAGCGGCAGGCAGTTCGGCGATATGCAGGGCATTCACGACGCGGTCGCGCAGCGCTTCGACGGCGGCATGCCAGGGATGCGGTTCCAATGATCGCCCCGAGTAGCGATAACGGGCATCTTCATCGCCCATCCAGCACTGCGAGCGTGGAATCGGGTGATGACGACCGTAGAGTTGGATGGAGGGCGAGGCCCAGGCAATGTCTCGCTCGAGTGTCGCCAGCAAGCGGGAGGCTTCATCGGCGCCCAGGAAGGCCGGATGCAGGGCCAGAAGCGGCGCCGTATGGAGGATCTGCCAGAGTGTATCGCCGTCCTCGACCATGCCGAAGCCGTCAGGTCCAGCCCAGGCTCGAGGGGGCGATGAGTTGGCTGCACCACGCCAGTCCCACCCCGATCAGCGCGCCGACGATGACATCGCTGAGGTAGTGCAGGCCGAGCACGACACGGGAGGCCGCGATCAGGCATGCCAGCGGGAACACGATCGGCAGCAACGCCGGTGTCGTCGCCGCTGTCATCAGGGTGAACATCACGGCATGCAACGTATGGCCGCTGGGAAAACTGTAGCGATCCACCGGCGGCATGCTGCAACGAATGGTGGTGAACGTGATGTAAGGGCGCTCGCGGCAGAGCCGTGTCTTCAAGGCACGGTAGACCAGTGCCGCCACGGCAGCCGTCAAACCCCAGTCAACGGCGATCAGCCAGCCCGCTCGTCCGTGCCAGAGTGGTTGACAGAGACTCAGCAGCACCCATGCCGGCCAGTCGCCCAGGCGGCTGACCCGGCGAAACAGCCACAGCGTGGGGGCATGGCGCGAGAGATCCGCCAGCCAATGGCTGAGGCGACTCTCGAAGCGATCGAGACGTTCAAACGTGAGACGTGGTGTGCGCGGCAGCATGCAGTGGCCTCTGGACCTGGATCAGATGCGCGAGGAAGCGATCGCCGATGTTGGCCCAACTCAGAGTCGCTGCGCGCTGACGCGCCTGGCGTCCGAGGCGGGCATACACTGCCGGCTGGCGGCTCAACTCGCCGGCGGCGTGAATGAAGCCCTGACGGTCGTTCGGCTGCACCAGGCGGCCGTCGACGTCATCGGTGATGAGTTCCTTGGCGGCCGCATGTTCGAAAGCGACGACCGCCAGCCCGCTGGCCATCGCCTCGGGCACCACGTTGCCGAAGGTTTCGGACAGCGAAGGGAAGACGAAAATATCCGCGCTGGCATAGTGGGCGGCCAATGCCTCGCCTTTCTGAAATCCAGTGAAGATGGCCTCCGGCAAGCGCCGGGAGAGCGTCTTGCGGGCCGGGCCGTCTCCCACCAGCACCTGAATGAGAGACGGATTGGCACGCTGCATCGCCGCCATCGAATCGGCAAGCAGTTCGATGTTCTTCTCCGAGGCGAGCCGTCCGACATAGAGCGCTACCGGCTGGTGCGGTCCCGCGCCCCACTGGCGGCGCAATTCGGCATCACGGCGGGCGGGGGAATAGCGCTGCGCATCGACGCCTCGCGCGAGCACCGAGACCTGACGGTAGCCGGCATCTTCCAGCGCTTCGCGCTGAGCGTGGGTCGGCACCAGCGTTGCGTCGCAGCGATTGTGGAAATAGCGCAGGCCACGACGCGCGAAAGGGATGCTCCAACTCAGATGGTAACTCTCGGCGTACTGATCGAAGTTGGTATGGAAACCGCTGACGACAGGAATTTGCAAGCGCCTGGCGGCATTGAGCGCCGACCAGCCGAGCGGCCCTTCGGTCGCTATGTAGATGGCATCCGGACGTTCCTGTCGCCATAACTGCAGCAGGCGTCGGCGACAAGGCAGGCCAACATGGACATCGGCATAGATGGGCAGGGCGATGCCTCTGACATGCACGTCCCGTTCGGCAAGGCTGTCGCGGCCGCCATCGACGGGATCGGGCCTGACCAGTTGCAGCGTCACGCCTTTCGCGACCAGATGGCTGGCGAGGTGACTCAGGGTGTGCGCGACACCGTTGACTTCCGGAGACCAGGTCTCACTGACCAGGGCTATACGCATCGTTACCGCTCCCATGCACGGCAGAATTCCGCCTCGCGACGCTTCCCTGCCGTGTTGATCCTGTCTAGATCCTGCGCACCGCCAATGACGTCAATGCGTCATTGTGATGACGATTGCGTGACATCGTTCATATTGACTAGCGTAGCACGCGCGCCGGATCCACGGGCTTGCCGCCGTGACGAAGATCGAACAGCAGATGATAGGCATTGGCGCTCTCGTCCCGGCCGATATCGCACAGCGGCGTGCCTTGCTTGACCGATTGGCCTTCGGATACCCGTAGCTGGCCGCAGAAGGCGTAGACGCTCTGCATGTTGTCGGCATGATGGAGGATCACGACCTGGCCGAGCTGGCGCATTCCGCTGGCGAATCGCACCGTGCCGGGGGCGGTCGCCTTGGCCTGGGCCGGTGCCGAGGTCGATAGCAGCATTGGCTGCAGCGTACCATGCGCGTCGCGTCCGAAATGGCGCTCGATGCGGTATTGGTCCAACGGCCAGCCCCAGCCGTGCGCCGACCCGGGCAGCGGCCCGGGATCGGGCAGGCTGCGCGAAGCGGCCGGCGCCGCCCTGGTACTCGCGGCACGACTCGACCCACCGCCGCCCAGCGGCACTTGAATCAGCTGTCCGACTTCGAGTCGAGAGGGATCGATACCGGCATTGGCCGCTTGAACGCGTTGCGGGTCGCTACCGAAGTAGCGGGCGATCGAGTAAAGCGTATCGCCGCGCCGAACCTGGTAACGATAGGGGCCGCCGCCAGGCGCGCGTTCCTGCTGCGACGGCAGCATCAGCCGCTGGCCGACAGCCAGACGACGAGAATCGACCCCAGGGTTGAAACGCTGCAGCCGCAACAACGGAATGTCCGCCTGGCTGGCGATCTTGCCGAGCGTATCGCCGCGCTGCACGACGACCCAGCCGCCTCCGCTGGAGCCGCTGATGCCACCGCCACCGGCGCATCCGCCCAGCAACAGCATCAGCGCCAGGAGTAGGAGGAGAGCGCTGCGTCTTTTTCCTGCCACAATATATTCAACCATGTATAGAAACGTTCCTTGTAATCGGCATCGTCATAGCTACCCTCCAGCATCCATGCCGGCCTGTCGAGGCACCTCGCCACGATGGCGACGCCTGACTCACGACCACAGAGAAAATCCCAGAAATTAGGGGGCTGGCGCCGATAATGAAGCGTGATGTCGAGGATCCCGTCGAGTCGCGAGCCAAGCAGCCCGATGACCTGAGCGATGCCTCCCGCCTTGGGCCGCAACAGGTGTCGATAGGGACTGGCTTGGCGGTGCTGTTTGGCTGGCGTAAAGCGTGTTCCCTCGACGAAGTTGTAGATCGCCATGGGCATCTCCCGGGCATGCTCGCACATGCGCTGGGTCGCCAGACGGTCGCGCTCGGCAAGGCGTGGATTGCGGGCGAGCTTCTCGCGGCTGTATCGCCGCATGAAAGGGAACTCCAGGGCCCAGCATGCCAGGCCGACGATCGGCACGAGAATCAACTCGCGCTTGAGAAAGAATTTCGGCATCGGCAGGCGCCCGGTAAGCACGTATAGCATGACGATGATGTCGGTCCAGCTCTGGTGATTGGCAATCACCAGCCACCACTGGCGAGGGGAGAGGTCGTCGGGAAGTTCGCTGCGAATCCGGGGACGGATCCAGTAGCGTATCCAGCAGTTGTTGGTGCGCACCCAGGCCAGCGCTATTCGATGCAGGCCACCTAGCACGAACCGGCGCCAGCGACGCGTTGGCGTCACTATCTTCAACAGGGTCAGCGCGATCAGCGGAACTCCCCAGAACAGCGTACCAATGATCAGCAGCAGTACGCTGACGAACCCTTTCAGGGTCGACATGCCATTCTCCATCAATGACTTGGCTCAATGTTACTGGAATGTCGTCAGGGTGCACAGCGTGGCGAGTATGAGGCCACTGGCATCAGCGGCTAGCATGAGATTCGTCAGGCCGCGTCGGAGCCGAGATGGCGGGAAAACGTTGACGAAAATCTGACCAATCTAAGAGCAGCTCCGGCAAGCGCTGCAATCGTCGCCACCGGCCACCGGAAATGCACAGCGTTATCCACAGAAGATGTGAATAATTTGTGTCGCTTGGTATCGCCCCATTGGCGGTCCATTGGGCGGCAAAAACGTCCAAGAATTGCTAGAATTTCGGCACTTTCAACTCTGTTCGATACGGAGTTTGCCTTTTCGGCTCGCGACGATGCGTGATCGTCGACATCCGTTCTTCGTTGCCTTTCGCTGGAGATGCCGTTGCGCTCATTACCCGCGACTCTGCCCATTCTGTTTCTTTGCGAGATCAGCTTCCTGCTCGGTCACGGACTGATCATGACGCTGCTCGGCGTGCGCATGTCGCTGGAAGCCTTCCCGTCACAGATGGCGGGTCTGTTGATGTCCTGCTTCTCGCTGGGTTTCGTCGCCGGTAGCTACTGGCTGGAGAAGCGAATCCGCAGTGTCGGCCATATTCGCGTCTTTGCGGCCTGCGCGGCGCTGCTGGCGGCCACGGCGATGCTGCATGGTCTTTGGGTCGATCCCTGGGCCTGGCTGGTATGGCGGCTGTTCGGCGGGGCGGCGACCGCGGGATTGTTGATGGTGATGGAGTCATGGGTTTCGGGAGAGTCGACCAACGAGAACCGCGGACGGGTGCTGGGGTGGTATCTAGTGATCTCGACGCTGTCCCTGGCCGGTGGCCAGTGGATGCTCAACATGGCCGATCCGGGAACCTTCGTCCTGTTTTCGGTTGCCGGCATCCTGTTCGCCTTGTCGCTGGTGCCGCTGTCGATCCACCGTATTCAGGGGCCGCTGCGCTCGAGTCATGATGTCTCCGCCAAGATCTCGCTGCGTACGCTGTTTTCGCGGGCGCCGGTGGGACTTGTCGGTGCTTTCGTGGCGGGAATGATGGTGCAGGCGTTCTTCGCCATGACGCCATACTACGGTCAGGAAATCGGGCTCAGCACCGCGCAGACCGCTCAGTTCATGTCGATCACGACATTGGTGGCGCTTATCGCGCAGTGGACGCTCGGCCGCGTCTCGGACCGTTTCGATCGACGCAAGGTCATCCTCTGCATGGCGGTGGTGATGACCGTTTCGGGCGCCTTGATCACGGTTGCCGCGCGTTCGAGCTACTGGCTGCTGGTATTCATCGCCAGCTTCCATACCGCCATGTTGCACACGCTGTACTCGTTGAGTCTGGCGCACACCCACGATTGGCTGGAACCGGAAGAGACGATCCAGGCCAATGCCAAAATACTGATCTGTTACGGCGTGGGGTCGGTGGTCGGACCTTTCAGTGCCTCGTTGCTCATGGAGAGCCTGGGCCCGGACGGTCTATGGCTATTCCTGGGTGGCTCGGCGATGTCGCTGGCGTTGTTCATCGCCTATCGGCTATGGCGCCGCGAGCCGGTCAAGGCGCCGGAGGAGCAGGAGCCCTATACCCCGCTGGTGCCGCTGGTGGAGTCGACGCATTACATCAGCGAGCTGGATCCACGCCATGGCCCTTGGCAGTACGAGCTCGATCTGGAAGGCGTGCAGGAAGAAGCTGACGAACCGGCGCGTAGCCCGGCTTGACGAGCGGATACGAAAAAGCCGGCGAGTGCCGGCTTTCGAAGGTGCATGCCAATCCAGTACTCAGGCGCTTTCGGGCAGTAGCGCCTGGTCGCGTACATACTGATCGAACTCGGTGAAACCACCGATATGCGTCTGATCGACGAAGATCTGAGGTACGGTTTCCACCGGCTTGCCGATCGTCTTTTCCATGTCGGCCTTGGTGATACCTTCTTCGTGGATGTCGATGTAGCGGAACTCGAAGTCGTCGCGGGCTTCCTTGAGCTTCTCGGACAGCTCCTTGGCGCGGACGCAGAAGGGACAGCCAGGGCGGCCGAAAATGACGGTCAGCATCAATGATTCTCCTGTCGCAGGATATTAAAAACCAATATCCAAAGTGGGGGTTATTCTTTCGTATTAAACCCGGGTCTGCCAATAGAGACTCACTACGTACTCCATTGGGGACTACTATAGTCGAATCCGTGGCGGCGGCCATTAATCTTCGATCATTCCCCGGGCTGTCCACCGGCGTCGGCATGGCGCAGCAGCCGAGCCAGGTCACCATGAATGGCGGGAGCGGAAACCAGCAGGTTCTCGCCATAGAGTTCCGCTGGCAGTCCTGCCGGACAGTCATAGAGATGGCCGGTGCGGGCGCCGGCTTCTCGGGCAATCAGCAAGCCGGCGGCGAAGTCCCAGGGCGAAACGCTTTCGTAATAGGCGTCCAGCCGTCCGCATCCGACATGGCAGAGGTCGAGAGCGGCGGAGCCGTTGCGTCGAATGTCGCGGCAGACGTGGACCACGTGATCGAGCCGTCGGACGAGCGGGGTCCGCTTGTCGCGGGAATAGGGAAAACCGGTGCCGACCAGGCTGCGTTCGAGCGTGTCCACCTGGCTGCAGGCGATGGCCCCGCCGTTTACATGGGCGCCTTCGCCGCGAATGGCGGTGAAGGTTTCGTTCAGGAAGGGGGCATGAACCACGCCCAACTGGACCTCGCCATCCATCGCCCAGGCGATCGACACGGCGACGTGCACCTGTCCGTAGGCGAAGTTGACCGTGCCGTCGATGGGATCGACGACCCATAGCGCGCCGCATTGTTCCAGCTGGCTGCGATCCGGCGACAGCTCCTCGGTCAGCCTGGGCTCTCCGGGGAACAAGGCCTCGAGCTCGTTGGCGATCAGCCGGTCGACGGCGACATCCACCTCCGTTACCAGCTCGTCTCCGCCCTTGTACTGATGCGAGAAGTTCTGTTGGCGCCGGGCCTGGACGATCTTGTCGCCGGCCTGACGCGCGATCCGCATCATCTGCTCGAGTCGCTGGTGATGGTCCACATTGGGCTCCTGTGCATAAAAGGGATCGGAATCGTAAGTGTATGCCGGGTGAGCATCACTCGTCAGGGCGGCGGCAAGCGTCGACCCACTGCGCGTCGGTCAGCGCCGCCAGTCGTCGAGGCGCGATGCGGATGGCGCTGTTGGTCGCGCCTGCCGCAGGCAGGACCTCGTCGAAGGCCTGCAGGCCCTGGTCGCAGTAGACCGGTAGCGGCGCGGCAAGACCGAAAGGGCAGACGCCGCCGACGGGGTGGCCGGTCAATGCCTCGACCTGATCCGCCGGCAGCATCTTTGTCTTGGCGCCGAAGGCTTCGCGCAGCTTGCGGTTATCGAGGCGGGCATCGCCGCTGGCAACCAGCAGCAGCGGCTGGTCGTTGACCTTGAGCGTCAGTGTCTTGGCAATCGTCGCCGGTGACACGCCGTGAGCCGCCGCCGCTTCCTGCACGGTAGCGGTGCTGGTTTGCAGTTCGATGATGTGCAGATCCGGGGCATGAGTGGCTAAGAATTCGCGGACACTTTCCAGGCTCATATATCGTCCTTACGGCTGTTTCCTTGGAGTTATTGTCATCCGGCGGGCGGAAGCGTCAGCGCCTGACCGGACGTTTCTGCAATTTTCGCTGCAGCGTGCGCCGGTGCATGCCCAGCGCGCGGGCGGTGGCCGAAATATTGCCGTCGTGTTCCTGCAGCACTTTCTGAATGTGTTCCCAGGTCACCCGATTGACCGACGGCGGGTTGTCGGCGATATCGACATCGGCATCGCCGCTTTCGCGCTCCAGCGCATGCAGGATTTCGTCGGCATCCGCCGGCTTGCAGAGGTAGTTGACCGCGCCGAGCTTGATTGCTTCCACGGCGGTGGCGATGCTCGAATAGCCGGTGAGCACGACGACACGGCAGGCGGGAGCGATCTCCAGCAGGGCGGGCAGCAGTTTCAGGCCCGACTCGGATTCCAGCTTCAAGTCGAGTGTCGCCAGCGCGGGCGGGGCTTCCCTGGCGGCTGCCAACGCCTGGTCCTGGGTGTGAGCGACCATGACATCGTAGCCTCGGCGGCGCATGGCGCGCTCCATGACAAAGCAGAATTGCTCGTCGTCGTCGACGATCAGCAGGCGTTCCTGATCACTCATCGGTTCTTTCCTCAATGCAAAAAGGCGGGAGCTCGCGTTACATGCTCTCACCGGCTTTCACCCGCGGCAGTTTGACCTCGGTCAGCGTACCGCCTTCCTCGTGGTTGTAGAGACTCACGCCGCCGCCGAAGCGATTGACGGTGGCGTGGGTCAGGAACAGCCCGATACCCATTCCCTTGCTCTTGGTGGAGACGAAGGTGTCGCCCAACTGGTCGGCGATCGACATCGGCACGCCCGGGCCGTGATCGCGAATGTCGATCACGATCTCCTCGGCATCCCAGTCGAGACTGGTGACGACCGAATGCGGGCTGGCATCGGCGGCGTTGTTGAGCAGGTTGATCATTGCCTGTTCCAGCGTAGCGTCGACGGCGATCCAGGGCTGCCCCCGCCGGCCGAGAACCTCCAGCTTGTGATGGACATCGGGACGCAGCACCAGCCAGCGTTGGATCAGCGCTTCCAGCCAAGGCGTCGCCTTCAGGGTTTCGGGCTTTTCCAGCCGCCGCCGATCGGCACTGGCAACCAGGTTCTGCAGCCGTTGCTTGCAGGTATCGACCTGCTTGCGCAGCAGATCGATATCTTCCTGCAGTGCGGGCTGGCCGGCCGCTTCATGGCGCATTTCGTTGAGCAACACGGCCATCGTCGACAATGGCGTTCCGAGCTCGTGAGCCGTGCCGGCGGCCTGTGTCGCCACCGCCAGGATCTGTTCGTTGCGCAGCGCCGCCTCGCGAGTGCGTGACAGCGTCATGTCGCGACGGCGCAGCGTGTACGCCATCTTGAAGATGAAGTAGGTCAGCAGGCCACCGGAAAGGATGAAGTTCAGCCACATCCCCAAGGTGTGCAGCTGAATGCCCGGCACCACGATGAGGTTGACGAGCTGCGGGACCGGCTCGTAGAACAGCATCATGAAGGTGTAGCTGGCGGTGGCCGCGAAGGCGATGATCCAGGCGTAGGACCAGGGCAGCGTGGAAGCCGCGATCGCCAAGGGTACCAGCAAATAGGTGATGAACGGATTGGTCGACCCGCCCGTATAATAGAAAAGCAGGCTGAGACCGGCGATATCGACCAGCCAGTGCAGCAGGTATTCGGTATCGGTTACCGCTCGCGGTCTGCCCAGCCGCCACCAGGTGGCGACGTTGAACAGACCCATGGCAACTATCACGCTGATGATCGGCAGCACGTGCAGCTGAAACTCCAGCACCTCGATGCCGAAGATGATCGCGGCGAGAAATCCGGTCCAGGTGATGCCGCGAACGATCGTCAGCCGAACCAAGTTGCGATTCGGGGTCGATAGTGGAAGCGGCTGCAGCATGATCTCTCCAGGACCGATTGAAGCGGCGCCAAGGAGGCGGCGACGTCGTCTTTGACGTTATGGTAACGCACGTCGGCAAGATGCGTGAGCGCCGAGTGGCGTATCGGTCGTCATTGACCGGCGCCCGATTGTCGCAGGGCTTCCTGTTACCGCTGGCCGGGGAGCGCTACAACTTGGCCGGTTCAGCGCGTACAATCCCGCCAGCTTCGATACTCCACGGTCTGCGCTCGCCGCGTTCGAGCGACGGACTCACCGCCTTTGGCCAGTGAAACCTTCATGTCAGACAGTCAAATCGTTCAGGAAGCGGCGCTGCGGCGCACCTTCGCTATCATCAGTCACCCCGACGCCGGCAAGACCACCATCACCGAAAAGATATTGCTGTTCGGGAACGCCATCCAGTTGGCTGGCTCGGTCAAGAGCAAGCGCGCCGAGCGCCATGCCACCTCGGACTGGATGAAGATGGAGCAGGAGCGCGGCATTTCGGTGACCACGTCGGTGATGCAGTTTCCGTACAACGGACGCATCGTCAACTTGCTCGATACGCCCGGGCACGAGGATTTCTCCGAGGATACCTATCGCACCCTGACCGCGGTCGACTCGGCGCTGATGGTGATCGACGGCGCCAAGGGCGTCGAGGATCGCACCATCAAGCTGATGGAAGTGTGCCGTCTGCGCACCACGCCGATTCTGACCTTCATCAACAAGATGGACCGCGAGACCCGCGACCCGATCGAGGTCATGGACGAGATCGAAACGGTGCTCGACATCCAGTGCGCGCCGATGACCTGGCCGATCGGCATGGGGCGCCAGTTCAAGGGGGTCTATCACCTCTACGATGACGTCATCCATCTCTATACCCAGGGGCAGGGCAACCGGATTCCGGAGGACAAGCGCATCGAGGGCCTCGACAGCGAGGAAGTGGATCGCGTGCTCGGCGAAAGCGCCGCCGAGGAGCTGCGCATGGAGGTCGAACTGGTGCGTGGGGCTTCGCATGCCTTCGATCTCGAAGCCTATCGTCGCGGCGAGCTGACCCCGGTCTACTTCGGCACCGCGATGGGCAATTTCGGCGTGCGCGAGATGCTCAACGGGTTCGTCGAGTTCGCGCCGACACCGCAGCCAAGGGCAACCGACGCCCGCGAGGTCGTTGCCGACGACGCACGTTTTTCCGGCTTCGTGTTCAAGATCCAGGCCAACATGGATCCCAAGCATCGCGACCGGGTCGCGTTTCTGCGTATCTGTTCCGGCAAGTACGAGCGCAACATGAAGATGCGCCATGTGCGCATCGGCAAGGAGGTCAAGATCGCCGACGCGCTGACCTTCATGGCCTCCGACCGGGCGCATGTCGAGGAAGCCTGGCCGGGAGACATCATCGGCCTGCACAATCACGGCACCATCCAGATCGGCGACACCTTCACCGCCGGCGAAGACATGCGCTTCCTGGGCATCCCGCACTTCGCTCCCGAGCTCTTCCGGCGGGTGCGTCTGCGCGATCCGTTGAAGATGAAAGCGCTGCAGAAGGGGCTGCAGCAATTGTCCGAAGAGGGCGCCACCCAGGTCTTCCTGCCGCTGGACAATAACGACCTGATCGTCGGCGCCGTCGGCACGCTGCAGTTCGACGTGGTCGCCCACCGCCTCAAGGAAGAGTACAAGGTCGACTGCATTTACGAGCCGGTCAACGTCAACACGGCACGCTGGATCTACTGCAACGACGCCAAGAAGCTCGACGAGTTCAAGCGCAAGGCGAGCGCCAACCTGGCGCTGGATGGCGGCGATTACCTGACCTACCTGGCGCCGACGCGGGTCAACCTGCAGATGACCCAGGAGCGCTGGCCGGATATCGAATTTCGCGCCACGCGCGAACACTGAGGCCATCGAGAGGCGCGGCGGATTTCCTGTCTTGCCGCCGGGGACGGCTTGAATCATGCTTGCAGAGGCATTCGATATCGGCGAATGCCGACTCTTCGGGCGGCGTGTCCGTTCCTGTTTAGCGACATCGACCAAAAAGGAGAAATGTCGATGGCTTCCAAGTTCCTCAAGGAGTTTCGCGAGTTCGCGGTCAAGGGCAATGTCGTCGATATGGCGGTGGGTATCATCATCGGCGGTGCCTTCACCCTGATCGTCCAGAGCCTGGTCAAGAACATCATGAACCCGGTTCTGGGACTGCTGATCGGGGGCGTGGATTTCGCCAATTTCTTCGTCGTGCTCAAGGAAGGGGGAACGCCCGGGCCATACGCATCGTTGGCTGCGGCGCAGGAGGCCGGCGCGGTCACGCTGGATTACGGGCTGTTCCTGAACGCGGTGATCAGCTTCGTCATCGTCGCCTTCGTGGTCTTCCTGCTGGTTCGCAGCATCAATCGCATGAAGCGGGAAGAGGCGGTCGAACCCCAGGCGCCCACCGACAAGGCATGTCCCCACTGCTTCATGACCATACCGATCAAGGCGACCAAGTGCGGCCACTGCACGGCGGACTTGTCGATCACGGAAACCGCGGCACCCTGAACGATGTTGTTCGACGCGCATTGCCATCTCGATTTCGACTGTTTCGACGCCGACCGCGAAGCCGTTTTCGAACGCGCCCACGCGGCCGGCGTCGAACGTTTCATGGTGCCCGCCACCACCCGAAAACGCTGGACGAACGTGCTGGCGCTGGGGCAGCGTGACGACGTGGTCGTATCGCTGGGGCTTCATCCCTATTTCGTGGAAGCGCATCGCGACAGCGACCTGGACGAACTGGACGAGGCGCTGGGCCGGGAACGGCAATTGTTGGCGGTTGGCGAGTGCGGCATCGATGCACGCTTCGATGCCACCCTGGAACGCCAATGGGCGCTGTTCGAGGCCCAGCTCCAATTGGCCAAGCAGCACCGGCTACCGGTCATCGTCCACTGCGTGCACGCCGACGATCAGGTTGCCAAGCGGCTCAGACAGCTCGATCTGCCGGCGCGCGGACTGATCCATGCCTTCGGCGGGAGCCCGCAGCAGGCCGAGCGGTTCGTCGAACTCGGCTACTGTCTCGGTCTGGGTGGCGCGGTGACGTACGAACGGGCCAAACGTCTGCGTCGTGGCGTGGCCGCGATTCCCGACGATGCTTATGTGCTGGAGAGCGACAGCCCCGACATGCCGTTGACGGGGCGCCAGGGGCAGCGTAACGAGCCGGCCTATCTGACCGAAACGCTGGCTCACGTCGCCAGGTTGCGGGGACAGGCACCGGAGGAAGTGGCGGCCAAGGCAACGGATAACACCCGGCGCTTGTTCGGGCTGTCTCGCTAGCCGCTACGTGCTGTCTGAACCTGCCACGATGGATTCGGGGTCGAGACGTTCCAGTGGATAGGGCAGGGGCTCGGGCGTCAGCACCCGGTCGTCGATCGTCAAGGTGGCACCGTTCTCGAGTCCGGTATTGAGCACTGCCAGCACCCGGCAGCGTTGCTCGCGTTCATCGGCGATCGCCAGGAAGACCTCTCCAACGCGTTTGCCCTCGGCGTTGCGGATCTCGTTGCCGATCGCCGGCGCCTTTACGCCTTCGAGCGTGGCAATCTGCAGTCGCCGTTTGACCTGACCACGGAAGTGCGCGCGGGCAACGACTTCCTGACCGGTATAACACCCCTTGCGGAAACTGATCCCGCCCAGCGCTTCCCAGTTGATCATCTGCGGCAGGAAACTATCGCTGTGCTCGGCAGTCAGCCAGGCCAGGCCGGCATCGATATCGGCACGTCGCCACAGACGGTTGCCGGCCAGCCGGGCACCCGCGGAAATGTGGTTCCACTCGGCGATGGCGTGGGACTCATCCATCGCGAATAGCCAGCGTGGACGCTCGCCGGGGTGGCGCACCACCACGGCGGTCTCATGCTGCGCCATATGCCAAGGCGCATCGGGCAGGCCGCTGCGGTCCAGCGTCGCCGGAGCGCCGATCACGCCGAACAAGACGAGGTCGTCGCGGCGGCGCAGGGTCAACTTGTAGAAGGGGGCGTACTTGCCCAGCTGCTGCGCCAGCGGCTCGGTCAGGGAGACGTCGAGCAGCAGCCAGAAACGTTCGGGGGCAACGCGCAGCAGCTCGGCGTTGGCCAGCATGCGACCCTTCGGGGTGCAGAAAGCGGTCAGCGGGGCGAAGTCACCATTGGCATGATCGACACTGGCACTGGTCTGTCCCTGGAGGAAACGCGCGGCGTCCGGACCCTCGCACTCCAGTACCTTGAGATGCATCAAAGGGATCAGGCAGTCATCGGCGTCGGGTCGACGACGGTCATCCTCGGGGAACTGCCAGTTGTGATCGTCGCTCAGGTGGCCGCCCTGGGCCTTGAGGTGAGCCATCCAATCGTTCATCCGGGTCTCCGGTCGAAAAGCAGAGTCAGCATCCGGCGATGCTGTCGGTTCACTGGCTCCAAGATGGAGCCGGCGCTTCGACATTGCAACGTCAGGGGCGTGGCCTGACGTGCTATTCTGTTGAATTGCTCGAACCCGAATTGTCTGAACCAAAGTAGAGAATCCAGCATGGCGCAGATCAATCTGACCCTGAAAGGGGTCGCCTCCCCCGAGGATCTCAATCGCGTTACCAGCGCGTTGATGATGGTGGATGGCGTCGACAGTGTCGACATCGGGCGCGAGTGGGCCGAGGTCGAGGGCAAGGTCAGTCGTGAGGCGCTGATCCGCGCCGTGGCGTCGCTAGGCGGCGGCATCTCGGCCGAATGAATGAGTCAAATGTCTGGGCCTTTGCTCTTCCCGCCGGTGTTCCACTTGAAGGACGGTGATTCGGACCCTAATTATTGATCATGAGCAAACCTTTCAAGATTCAGTCGAAGTATCGGCCGGCGGGTGACCAGCCCACCGCCATCGAGAGCCTGGTGCGCGGCCTCGAGGCCGGGCTTTCGCACCAGACGCTGCTCGGCGTGACCGGGTCCGGCAAGACCTTCACCATGGCCAACGTGGTCGAGACGCTGCAGCGGCCGACCATCGTGCTGGCGCCCAACAAGACGCTGGCGGCGCAACTCTATGGCGAATTCAAGAGCTTCTTCCCCGACAACGCCATCGAGTATTTCGTCTCCTATTACGACTACTACCAGCCGGAAGCCTACGTGCCGTCGTCGGATACCTTCATCGAGAAGGATGCCTCGATCAACGACCACATCGAGCAGATGCGCTTGTCGGCAACCAAGGCGCTGCTGGAGCGCCGCGATGCGCTGATCGTGGTCTCGGTCTCGGCGATCTACGGCTTGGGCGATCCCGAGCAGTACATGAAGATGCGCCTGCACTTCAACCGTGGCGAACTGATCGACCAGCGCAGCTTCCTGCGCCGCCTGGCCGAGTTGCAGTACACTCGCAACGACGCCGATTTCCGCCGCGGGACCTACCGCGTGCGTGGCGACGTCATCGATATCTTCCCGGCGGATGCCGAGGACGAAGGCGTGCGGGTCGAGTTGTTCGACGACGAGATCGACTCGATCCGGCTGTTCGATCCATTGACCGGCGAAGTGCGTGGCCAGGTACCACGGATGACGATCTATCCCAAAAGCCACTACGTCACGCCGCGCGACACGATTCTCGGCGCGATCGAGGCCATCAAGCAGGAGCTGGCCGACCGGCTCGAGTATCTGCGCAAGCACGAGCGCCTGGTCGAGGCCCAGCGGCTCGAGCAGCGTACGCTTTACGACATCGAGATGATGCTGGAGCTGGGTTACTGCAACGGCATCGAGAACTACTCGCGTTATCTCTCCGGTCGCGCTCCCGGGCAGGCGCCGCCGACCTTCTTCGACTATCTGCCGGACGACGCGCTGCTGTTCATCGACGAATCTCACGTCAGCGTGCCCCAGGTCGGCGGCATGTATCGCGGCGACCGCTCGCGCAAGGAAACCCTGGTCGAATACGGCTTCCGCCTGCCGTCGGCGTTGGACAATCGTCCGATGACCTTCGAGGAGTGGGAGAGCATCGTGCCGCAGACGGTTTTCGTTTCCGCCACGCCGGGCCCCTACGAGCAGGAGCATGCCGGGCAGGTGGTCGAACAGGTGGTGCGGCCGACCGGGCTGGTCGACCCCGAGATCGAGGTGCGTCCGGCGACTACCCAGGTCGACGATCTGCTCTCCGAGATTCGCCTGCGCCTGGAAGTCGGCGAGCGGGTGCTGGTCACCACGCTGACCAAGCGCATGGCGGAGGACCTGACCGAATATCTCGACGAGCATGGCGTGCGGGTGCGCTACCTGCACTCCGACATCGATACCGTCGAGCGGGTCGAGATCATTCGCGATCTGCGCCTGGGCAAGTTCGACGTGCTGGTGGGCATCAACCTGTTGCGCGAGGGCCTGGATATTCCCGAAGTCTCGCTGGTGGCGATCCTCGACGCCGACAAGGAAGGCTTCCTGCGTGCCGAGCGCTCGCTGATCCAGACCATCGGGCGGGCCGCGCGCAACGCCCACGGCAAGGCGATCCTGTATGGCGATCGGGTCACCGATTCGATGCGCAGGGCGATCGACGAGACCGAACGGCGCCGGGCCAAGCAGATCGAGCACAACGAACGTCATGGGATCACTCCGCGGACCGTGACCAAGTCGGTTGCCGATATCATGGAAGGCGCCCAGGCGCCAGGGCGCAAGGGCGGGCGCAGGCGTACCGAGCAACTGGTTGCCGAGGCGCCGGGAGAGTACACCCGCGAAGCGCTGAGCCGAATGGACGCGCCGCAGTTGACCAAGGAGATCGGCAAGTTGGAAGACCGCATGTTCGAGGCCGCTCAGAACCTCGAATTCGAACGGGCTGCCCAGTTGCGCGATCAGTTGCAGACCCTCAAGGCGCGGTTGCTGGAACTCGGCTGACGGTACATTTGCTCCACGCCGGAGCGAGAAGCTTTGCGCTTGTGCGATAGTCTATAAACTTCGACTTTATACCGTTATCTTATTTCTCCAACTTCCTGATCCTACCTACCAAGTTTTCCCAGGTGAGGTATGATCGGCAACGCTCGAAATTTGCTTCGACAACTTTGCTTCAACATTACCGACCCGCGGGCGATCGATCCGGCGGGCAGTTATCCGTGACCAGCAGGAGTACCGTGATGACCGTGATCCGTCAGCAGGATCTCATCCAGAGCGTGGCCGATGCGCTGCAGTACATCTCTTATTACCACCCCAAGGATTTCATCGATGCCATGCATGCGGCCTACCAGCGGGAAGAGAATCCTGCGGCGCGTGATGCCATCGCCCAGATCCTGATCAACTCCAGGATGTGCGCTACCGGTCATCGTCCCATCTGCCAGGATACGGGCATCGTCACGGTCTTCGTCCACGTCGGCATGAACGTGCGCTGGGAGGCCGACATGAGCCTTGACGACATGATCAACGAGGGCGTGCGTCGCGCTTACACCCTGCCGGACAACGTGTTGCGTGCATCGGTACTCGCCGATCCCGATGGCAAGCGCAAGAACACCGGCGACAATACCCCGGCGGTGATCCATCACAAGCTGGTGCCGGGCGATACGCTGGAGATCCATGTCGCTGCCAAGGGCGGCGGCAGCGAGGCCAAGTCCAAGTTCGCCATGCTCAACCCCTCCGACAGCGTGGTCGACTGGGTGCTTGAGCAGCTGCCGAAGATGGGGGCCGGCTGGTGCCCGCCGGGCATGCTGGGAATCGGCATCGGCGGCACCGCCGAGAAGGCGATGGAACTGGCCAAGGAGTCGTTGCTGGATCCGATCGACATCCAGGAACTGCAGGCGCGCGGGGCCAGCAGTCGCGCCGAGGAACTGCGCCTGGAGCTGTTCGACAAGGTCAACCAGAGCGGGATCGGCGCGCAGGGCCTGGGCGGCTTGACCACGGTGCTCGACATCAAGGTCAAGGATTATCCGACCCACGCCGCCAACAAGCCGGTGGCAATCATTCCCAACTGCGCGGCGACCCGGCACGTGCATTTCAGTCTCGATGGCAGCGGCCCGGCCGTGCTGCCGGCACCGAAAGTCGACGACTGGCCGGAGATCACCTGGGAAGTGGGCGAGGGCGTGCGTCGCGTCAATCTCGACGAAATCACCCCTGAAGATGTCCGCGAGTGGCAGCCGGGCGATACCGTGCTGCTTTCCGGCAAGCTGCTGACCGGTCGCGATGCCGCGCACAAACGCATGGTCGACATGCTGGGCAAGGGTGAAAGCCTGCCGGTGGATCTCAAGCATCGTTTCATCTACTACGTTGGTCCGGTCGATCCGGTGGGCGACGAGGTGGTCGGTCCGGCCGGCCCGACTACCTCCACCCGGATGGACAAGTTCACGCGGACGATGCTCGAACAGGCCGGCCTGCTGGGGATGGTCGGCAAGGCCGAACGCGGGGCGATGGCGATCGAGGCGATCCGCGACAACCAGGCGGTCTATCTGATGGCGGTCGGCGGCGCGGCCTATCTGGTGGCGCAGGCGATCAAGAAAGCCGAGGTCATCGCTTTCGAGGATCTGGGCATGGAAGCGATTTACGAATTCGAGGTCGAAGACATGCCGGTGACGGTCGCCGTCGACCATCTCGGCACTTCCGTTCACCAGACCGGTCCGGCCAAGTGGAAGGAGATCATCGCCGAGCGTGTCTGATGCTCCAGCACCGGGATGTCCGAAGCGCGAAAGAGCCCTCTGGGGCTCTTTCGTTTTTTCGGTATGATATTGGTTAGCTTAGCGATTCAGGCAGGGAACAGGCGATGGCGCAAGGCAGCGCGAGGTGGCGGGAATGACGTGGCTGATCGGCGCGCTGCTGTTCTTCTCTCATGTGGCCGGCATCATCACCGCGGTGTTCGCGTTGATGTCCAGTCGTACCTCCCAGGGCGCCGTTGCCTGGATCGTCACGCTGGTCAGTTTCCCCTACATTGCCGTGCCGATCTTCTGGACTTTCGGCCGTCCACGCTTTTACGGCTACGTTTCCGCCAGGGGCGAGCGCGACACCGTGTTGCGCCAGGTTCTCCAGCGCTACCGCCCGCACATGGAATCCTACATCTCGCGTCCCGAGTCCATCAGTGGCCGGATTCGTGCCGTCGAGCAGCTGGCGATGATGCCGATGACCCGTGGCAACCGCGCCGATCTGCTGATCGACGGCGAGGCTACCTTCGAGAGCCTGTTCGACGGCATCGCGCGTGCGGAAGAGTACATCCTGGTACAGTTCTTCATCGTTCGTGCCGATGAGATCGGATTGGCATTCAAGCGGCATCTGATCCATCAGGCCGAGCACGGCGTCAACGTCTACTTCCTTTATGACGAAATCGGCAGTCGCGGTTTGCCCGGAGGGTATTTGCGCGATCTCGAGGAGGCGGGAGTGCGCGTCAGCGCCTTCAATTCCTCGCGCGGCTGGCGCCACCGTTTCCAGGTCAATTTCCGCAACCACCGCAAGGTCATGGTCATCGACGGCCGCGAGGGCTGGACCGGCGGACTGAACATCGCCGACGAATATCTGGGCTGCGTCGAGCGTTATGGCCCGTGGCGCGACACTCATCTCAAGCTGCAGGGGCCGAGCGTGCTGGCGTTGCAGGAAGCCTTCTGGGAAGACTGGTACTGGGCGACCGGTGATATCCTGGCGTTGACCTGGACCACGCGCAACATCCGCGAAGAGTCCCAGCATGTGGCGATCGTCCCTTCCGGACCGGCCGACGGGCGCGAGACGGCGAGCCTGCTCGTCCAGCACGCGATTCATGGCGCGCGCCATCGGCTATGGGTCACCAGTCCCTATTTCGTGCCCGATCACGGCGTCCAGGATGCCTTGATCCTGGCCGCGCTGCGCGGCGTCGACGTGCGTGTGCTGATCCCCGAGCGTCCGGATCACTTGCTGGTCTTCCTGTCGGCGTTCGCTTTTCTGCCGGAAATGATTCGCAACGGCGTCAAGATCTATCGCTACCAGCCCGGTTTCCTGCATCAGAAGACATTGTTGATCGACGACCACACGGCAATGGTGGGCACGGTCAATCTGGACAATCGTTCGTTCCGGCTCAACTTCGAAATGACCGCCTATGTACCGGACAAGCGCTTCGCGGCAGAGGTTCATGCCATGCTCGAGCGCGACTTCGCGGTCAGCCGCCAGGTCACCGAGCGCGAGCTCGCCGAACGGCCGCTTTGGCGCAAGGTGGTTTCGCGGGCGACCTATTTGCTATCGCCGGTGCAATAACGACAATGCACATCGATAACCCGCTGAACGCGCGGGCGACGCTTGAAGGGCGTCGTTGAACGATGCAAGGGAAACGATCGCTAAGGAACTCCATTGAACCTAGAAACGAAATGGCTGGAAGACTTCGTGGCGCTGGCCAATACCCGTAGCTTCTCGGCATCGGCACGCCAGCGCCACGTCACCCAGCCGGCCTTCAGTCGCCGCATCCGGTCGCTGGAGCAGGCAATCGGTGCCACCTTGGTCGACCGTTCGACCACGCCGGTCAGTCTGACACCGGAAGGGCAGCTGTTCCTGGTCACCGCACGCAATATGGTCGAGCAGCTCAACGACAGCCTGGCGCACCTGCGCGGGCTGGCGATGGACAACGAGGCGCTCGATATCGTCGCGGCGCACTCGCTGGCGCTGGCGTTCTATCCTCAGTGGATATCGCGGCTGCAGAAAGGCGTCGGCGAGCTGCCGACCCGGTTGGTGGCGATGAACGTGGGCGATGCCATTCACGTGCTGCGGGAAGGCAACTGCGACCTGATGCTGGCCTATCACGATCCCTACGCCACCATGCAGCTCGATGCCGAGATTTTTCCGTCGTTCTCGATCGGGCAGGTCAAGATGATCCCCGTCAGCGTGCCCAATACCCGGGGCGAGCCCAAGTTCTCGTTCGACGGCGAGGGCCCGATTCCTTTCCTGACCTACACTCAAGGCGCCTTTCTGGGTCGCAGCGTGAGGATGCTGCTGAAAAACGAGCCTGCGCGCATGCGCCTGAAGACGGTCTACGAAACCGCCATGGCCGAAGGCCTGAAAGGCATGGCACTGCAGGGCGTCGGGCTGGCCTGGATACCCGACTTCTGTATTCGTGAAGAATTGGCCAGTGGCAAACTGGTGCGCGCGGCAGGCGACAACTGGGATATTCCCCTGGAGATCCGGCTCTACCGTTGCTCGCTGGTACACAAGCCCGGGGTGGAAAAACTGTGGCGCCGCATGATGAAGTTGCCGAGCGATTTTCTGCGCGCCTGACCAGGGGGCTGTTGCCGTTTCATGCATGGCCGCGCCGAAACGGCAACAGCCCTGGGAGTCGAGACGATTCTGGTCTCTCGTCTAGACTTCTCGTAACGCTTTAGAGACCGGCTCTTGGAGAGGTCGAGGCGAGATCTTCGTGAAAGCTGCCTCATGATGGCGGCAGAAAAACCAAAAGGATGCCGCGCTGATGGTAAGTGTCGTCAAATACTGGTTTGCCGTAATCCGCGATTCGATCCAGCTGTGGCTCGACCGCAATGCTTTCAGCTATGCCGGTTCACTGGCGTTTTATACGCTTTTTTCCCTGGCGCCCACGGTCATCATCGCGGTCACGGTGGTCGGCTTATGGCTGGGCGAGGATGCTGCCCGCGGAGAAATCGTGACCCGTCTGCAGGACACCCTGGGGCCGGCGGCAGCCAGCGCGATCGAGGATGCAGTGGCGCAGTCGAGCATCCAGGCCTCCGGCATTCTGCCGACGCTGGCCGGTGTCGTCACACTGCTGATCGGGGCGACCACCGTCTTCGGCCAGATGCAGTTTTCCCTGAACACGATCTGGGGGGTGGCGCCGAACCCGGACCGCAGCAGCCTGTGGCTGTTCGCCAAGAAGCGCCTGCTGTCGCTGGCCGTGGTGCTGGCGATTGGTTTCGTGATGCTGGTGTCGCTGGTGCTCGGGGTGATCGTGCGTGCGACCTTCCGTTATGCCGGCGACTGGGTACCAGGCAGCGGGATGCTGCTGTCCGGCGCCGAGTTCGTGCTCTCCATCGTCGTCGTGGCGCTGTTCTTCGCCGCCATCTTCAAGGTGCTGCCGGACGTCGTGCTAAGCTACCGCGACGTCATTCTCGGCGCGCTGGTGACGGCGGTGCTTTTCGTTCTCGGTCGCAACGCGATTGCCACCTATCTGGCATACACCGCCACGGCGTCGACCTACGGTGCTGCGGGTTCGGTCGTCCTAGTGCTGCTGTGGGTCTACTACTCGTCACTGATATTGCTCTTCGGCGCGGCATTCACGCGAACCCATGTGGTGGCCAGAGGGCGACGAATCGTGCCACGCAATACGGCCGTTCTGGTGCGTCACGAAGTGATCAAGAAGGAGGAAACGTTACATGACCAACCGCACGATCAAGGCGTGGGTGAGCGGAAGCGTACAGGGCGTGAATTACCGTGATTACGTGCGCCGTCATGCCGAACGTTGGGGAATCACCGGACACGCGCTCAATCTCGATGATGGCCGCGTCGAGGTCGTCGCCTGCGGCGAGGCGACGGCCATTGCCGAATTGATCGATAGGTTGTGGGAGGGCTCGCCGGCTTCCGACGTGACCGATGTCACGGTAGAGGAGGCCACGCTGGCCGCGCCGGCGGATTTCACCGTCGGATAGCCGATGACACTCAGAGAACGGGGTTGGCCGTCAGCGTTTCGACCATCCATTCGACCACGGCGGCACCGTCCGCGTTCATGCAGACATCGGCCGGCACGCCTTGTGACCAGCGCGAGTCGACGAATTCGCGCCGCTCGGGGGCCATCACGGTCTGGCCCTCGGCCAAGCCCTCGGTCACCACGCTCAAGTAACCTCGCTCGGTGGTAAACAGATCCGGGCGCAGCAGCCATACCAGCGCACAGCTGTCGTGCGGACAACAGCCATCGATGCCCAGTGCCCGATGATAGAACGCGCGGTAGAACGTGTAGCTCTCGCCCAATATTTTTCCCAGCCCTCCCTGTGCCGCCACGATCCGCTCCATGCTTGCGGGATCGAGCACGCAGCGATGGGTGGCGTCCAGACCGACCAGCGTCAGTGGCCAGCCGGCCTGAAGGACCTTGGCCGCGGCGTGCGGGTCGTTGAAGATGTTGGCCTCGGCGACCGGCGTCACGTTGCCGCCTTCCCGAATCGATCCGCCCATCACCACGACGCGCTTGACCTTGTCGACCAGCGTCGGATCGAGCTGCAGGGCGGCGGCGAGGTTGCCGAGCGGCCCGACCGCCACCAGCACGATCTCGCCGGGGCGGGCGTTGACCTGCTCGACGATGAACTCGGGCGCGCTCTGCGTCAGTGCCTGGCTCGTGAACTCGGGAAGCTCGATATTGCCGAGGCCGTTGTCGCCATGGATATGTCCCGGCGGCGGGTTCTTGCGCTTGACCAGCGGTCCGGCGGCGCCTTGCGCGACGGGAATGGACTGGCCGGCGAGTTCCGCCAGCAGCAACGCATTGTGGGTGGCGATATCGACGGTGACGTTGCCGAAGGTGGTGGTCAGCCCGAGCAGCTCGATATCGGGATGGGCCAGGGCGATGGCGATGGCCTGGGCGTCGTCGACCCCGGGGTCGGTGTCGAAAATGATAGGGATCGGCATGGCGGTCTCTTGCGAATGGAATGAATGGCCTCGTGGGGGTACAGGCGTTGGCAAACTCAGCGTCGCTCGATCGCGAGCGCAGGCAAGCTGCCGAGCGCCGCATCGACGGCATCGGCCGACGGAATGCTCGGCGCGGCTCCGGCCTGCTGCACGCACAGCGCCGCGGCGGCGCTGGCCAGGCGCAGCGCCCGTTCAATGTCGTCGCCACGTTGGCGCGCCGCCAGGAAGTAACCGATGAAAGTGTCACCGGCGGCGGTGGTGTCGACGGCCGTGACCTGGTGCGCCGAGGCGATCACGCGCTCGCTGCCATGCTGGTAGCAGACGCCTTCGCCACCAAGCGTCAGCACCACCTCGATACCCGGCAGGCGTGCTTCCAGGGCGTCGAGCAGCGCCTGCGTATCACTCGATGCGTCATACCCGACCAGCGCCGCAGCCTCGCCACGATTGAGAAACAGTGTCCTGCACAGCTCCAGCGGCAGCGTGGCGACATCGGCCGAGAGCGGCGCGGGGTTGAAGGCGATCGTCAAGCCGCGCTCGGCGGCCAGGCGCATGATCCGCTCGGGTGCGTTGCACTCGTTCTGCATCAGTAGCCAGCTACCCTCGACGGCGGAATCGACCAGCGCCTGGAGATGCTTGTCGCTGAAGCCGTGATTGGCACCCGGATGGAGAATGATCGCGTTCTCGGCGTCATCGTCGACCTGAATCAGCGCGTGCCCGCTGGCCTCGGCGGTCAATTCGACGTGGGCCGTGTTGACGCCGGCCTTGTTGAGCGGCTCCAGCGCCCAGCGATCGATCTGGCCGAGACGCCCCCAGTGCGCGACCTGGCCGCCGGCGCGGGCCAGCGCCAGCGACTGATTGGCGCCCTTGCCGCCCAGTACCTGGCGAAAGCCGGTGCTGGCCAGGGTCTCGCCGGGCCTGACCAGATGCGGCACGCGGTAGACGTGATCGATGTTGATCGAGCCGTAGTTGTAGATCATCGGTCGCTCGTTTGGCGTGGTCATCGTCACTCCCGCCAGTCGCGCAGATTGTCGGCCGTCAGCGTGACCACGCGCTGGCGCGCTTCGGGCGTGATCCAGGCGTTGTGCGGCGTGACGATCAGGTTGAGCGGCTCGACCAGCGCGTCGAGCAACGGATGCCCGTCACGCGGCGGCTCGTCCGGCAGGGTATCGACGGCCAGTCCGCCGAGTCGCTGCTCGCGCAGTGCCAGCAATGCGGCCTGTTCGTCGATGATGCCGCCACGCGCGCAATTGATCAGCAGGGCGTCAGTCTTCATCGCCCGCAGCGCCTGCGCATCGATCAGGCCGCGGGTCTCCTCGGTCAGCGGGCAGTGCAGGCTGAGTACGTCGAGATCGCCCAGCAGCGAAGCGAGCGCGGGGCGTGAGTCGTTGGCTTCGTTGCCGGGGCGCGCGGCAAAGGTGACACGCATACCGAAGGCCTCGCCCAGCTTGGCCACGGCGGTGCCCAGCACGCCACTGCCAACGATCACCAGATGCTTGCCCGCCAGTTGCAGGGTGCGGTGCCCGAGCAGGCAGAAGATGTCGCTGCGCTGCCAGGCGCCGTCGCGAAGATCGTTCTGATACAGCGGCAGGCGCGCGGCCAGGGCCAGCATCAGCATCAGGGTATGCTGAGCCACGCTCGCGGTGCCGTAGGCGGCGACGTTGCGCACGGCGATGCCTCGACGCTCGGCGGCGGCGACGTCGATGTTGTTGGTGCCGGTCGCCATCACGCAGATCAGCTTGAGATCGGGCAGGGCGTCGATCAGCTCGGCATCGATCACCACCTTGTTGGTCAGCGCGACGGTCGCGCCGGCGAGCCGGGCCCGGCGTTGCTCCGGCGCGGTCAGATCGAACACGTCGAGGTCATCGACGAGTTCATGAATCGGCGCGAGGTCGATATCCTCACCCAGCGTGGCGGCGTCCAGAAGAACGGCTTTCATGCATTTTTCCTTATCCCTGGCGTCGTCGCCGGCGCATCACGCGAACCAGACGACGACAGCGGCGTTGTCAGCCGGTAATATTGCCCGCGACCGGCTGCTGCGCGCTATACTATGCGGCTTTCGAGCGTGGCTTGGAAAGGGCTCCAGCAGCGCTGTTTCCGAGGCAGCTTATCAAGCGAGGCTTGGAAAAGGCGGGGGTCGCCCCTATTTCGAAGGCGGTCTTTTCGAAGACAGGCTCGCGGCCGGCAACGGCAGCGATGAGGAATGGCGCGAGCGCCCGGAGGCGCATCATCGCGCATCGACACTGGGAGGGCGCCCGCGTCCGGCATGGGCGGTAGTGGCACCATCCCGTTACAGAGTGATGAAACCATGCCCATCTACGAATACGAGTGCAAGGCCTGCGGCCATCGCCTGGAAAAACTTCAGAAAGTCAGCGCTGCACCATTGTCCGACTGCCCCGCCTGCGAGCAACCGGCGCTATCGCGCCTGGTGTCGGCCGCCGGCTTCCGCCTTGCCGGCGGCGGATGGTACGAGACCGACTTCAAGTCGGGCAGCAAGAAAAACCTTGTCGGCGACAGCGGCAACAAGCCGGCCGATAGCGGCGGCAGCAAGTCGACCGGCGAGAGCAAGGCTTCGGCCTGAGCAACAGCATTCACAACACAGGATCCAGCATGCGCAGTCATTATTGCGGCCAGTTGAACGAGTCATTGATCGATCACGAAGTCACGCTTTGCGGGTGGGTGCATCGCCGCCGCGATCACGGTGGGGTCATTTTCCTCGACATGCGTGATCGTGACGGTATCGCTCAGGTGGTGGTGGATCCCGATACGGCCGAAGCTTTCGCCAATGCCGATCGCGCACGCGGCGAATACGTGCTGCGCATCGTCGGCCGTATCCGCCTGCGTCCGGAAGGTACCCAGAACCCCAACATGCCGACCGGCATGGTCGAAGTGCTGGCAAAGGAAGTCGAAGTCCTCAACACCGCGGCCACGCCGCCGTTCCAGCTCGACGAGCACGGCAAGGTCGGCGAAGAGGTGCGTCTGAAGTATCGCTACGTTGATCTGCGCCGCCCGGAAATGATCGAGAAACTGCGCCTGCGCTCGCGCATCACCCACAGCGTGCGCGCCTATCTCGAGAACGAAGGCTTCCTCGATATCGAGACGCCAATCCTGACCCGGGCGACGCCGGAAGGCGCCCGGGACTATCTGGTGCCGAGCCGGACGCATGGCGGCCATTTCTTCGCCTTGCCGCAGTCGCCGCAGCTGTTCAAGCAGTTGCTGATGGTTTCCGGTCTCGATCGCTATTATCAGATCGCCAAGTGCTTCCGCGACGAGGACCTGCGCGCTGATCGCCAGCCCGAGTTCACGCAGATCGACATCGAGGCGTCGTTCATCGAAGAGCGCGACATCATGGGCATTACCGAGCGCATGGTACGTCAGCTGTTTCAGGAGGTGCTCGACGTTTCGCTGCCCGAATTCCCGCGCATGCCTTACAGCGAGGCGATGCAGCGCTATGGTTCCGACAAGCCCGACCTGCGCATTCCGCTGGAACTGGTCGATGTCGACGATCTGATGCAGACGGTCGATTTCAAGGTCTTCTCCGGTCCGGCCAAGGCCGAGGATGGCCGCGTCGCCGCGCTCAAGGTCAGCGGCGGTGCCAAGCTGTCGCGCAAGGAGATCGACGACTATACCAAGTTCGTCGGTATCTACGGCGCCAAGGGCCTGGCCTGGATCAAGGTCAACGAGCGTGCCAAGGGGCTCGAAGGTCTGCAGTCGCCGATCGTCAAGTTCATGGAAGGCGTGATCGAGCAGCTGCTGGATCGGGTCGATGCCCAGGACGGCGACATCATCTTCTTCGGTGCCGACAAGGCACGCATCGTCAACGAAGCGCTGGGCGCACTGCGGGTCAAGCTGGGCGAGGATCTCGATCTCTATACCGCCCGGTGGGCGCCGCTGTGGGTGGTCGACTTCCCGATGTTCGAGGCCGACGACAACGGCCGTCTGGCGGCGCTCCACCATCCGTTCACCGCACCGTCGTGCTCGCCGCAGGAACTCCAGGATTCGCCGGCCACGGCGTTATCCCGCGCCTACGACATGGTGCTCAACGGTACCGAGCTGGGTGGCGGCTCGATTCGTATCCACGATCAGCAGATGCAGCGCGCGGTATTCGAGGTGCTTGGCATCGGCAAGGCCGAAGCGGAAGAGAAGTTCGGCTTCCTGCTCGACGCACTGAAGTTCGGCGCGCCGCCCCACGGCGGGCTGGCCTTCGGCCTCGACCGGCTGGTGATGCTGATGACCGGGTCGCGTACGATTCGCGACGTCATCGCCTTCCCCAAGACCCAGAGTGCCGCGGATCTGATGACCGACGCACCCGGCGAGGTCAGCAACGAACAGCTTCGCGAGCTGCATATCCGTCTGCGCCAGAAGGCACAGCCGGAGAACGCAGGCGAGTAACGCTTGCGTCTCTTCGCGACGTTGCTTTGCAAGGCCGTTTTTCGCAAAACGATACCGGCGCCCTTCATGGGCGCCGGTGTCGTTTGGGATGCCTCGGGCACAGTCGCTCGTCGGCTTCCCGATCGCGTTCCGCGTTAAGCTAGTTATTCTTCCCGAGGATCACCTCGAGCCGATTGGAGGTCATTGCTATGGCAGGTCACAGCAAATGGGCCAATATCAAGCATCGCAAGGCCGCGCAGGATGCCAAGCGCGGCAAGATATTCACCAAGTTGATCCGCGAGCTGACCGTGGCCGCGCGCCAGGGCGGCGGTGAGCCGGCGGACAATCCGCGTCTGCGCGCCGCCGTCGACAAGGCACTCGCCAACAACATGACCAAGGACACCATCGCCCGGGCGATCGAGCGCGGTGCCGGCGGCGGCGACAACGACAACGTCGAGGAGATCGTCTACGAAGGTTACGGCCCCGAGGGCGTTGCGGTGCTGGTCGAGTGCATGACCGATAACCGCAACCGTACCGTTTCCGACGTGCGGCACGCTTTTTCCAAGCACGGCGGGAATCTGGGCACGTCCGGCTCGGTGGCGTTTTTGTTCAACCCGCAGGGGCGCATCGATTTTCCCGCCGGCAGCGACGAGGCCACGATCATCGAAGCGGCGGTCGAAGCCGGGGCCGAGGATGTCGTCACCCAGGCCGATGGCAGTATCGAGGTCGTGACCACGCCCAAGGCGTTCGGTGACGTTCAGGATGCACTGATCGCGGCGGGACTGACGCCCGAGCGTGCCGAGGTCGGCCGCTTCCCGGAGACCCATGCGACGATCGACGATGTCGAGACCGCGCGCAAGGTGCTCAAGCTGTTCGATGCGCTGGAGGATCTCGACGACGTCCAGAACGTCTATTCCAACGCGGACTTTACCGATGCCGTGATGGCTGAACTGGAGCGGGAGTGATGGCGGAGAAGGCCAGATGATACTGCTGGGCATCGACCCGGGCTCCCGGGTGACCGGCTACGGCGTGATCGACATCGCCGACAAGCCACGTTACGTCGCCAGCGGCTGCATTCGCATCGACGGCGACGATCTGGCCCAGAAGCTGGCTCGCGTGTACGCCGGCGTGAGCGAACTGATCGGGCTGTACCGGCCCGCCGAATTCGCCATCGAACGTGTATTCATGGCCAAGAACGCCGATTCGGCGTTGAAGCTCGGGCAGGCGCGAGGAACGGCGATCGTCTGCGCCGCCAACCACGGCATCGCGGTGCATGAATATGCCGCCCGGCAGATCAAACAGGCGGTGACCGGCAACGGTGGCGCCGAAAAGGTGCAGGTCCAGCATATGGTCACCGCGCTGCTCTCCCTGGACGCACTGCCGCCGGCCGATGCCGCCGACGCGTTGGCCATCGCCTTGACTCATGGTTACGCACGCCAGGGTCTGTTGGCCGTCGTCGGCAGACGCAGCGGCCGCTCGGGGCGCGGCAGCCGCTGGCGCGACTTCCGGCCAGAATGATCGTGCCGGCAGGTAGCTAGTCAGTCGATTCGGTGGTGCGTATAGTGGGCTGCGTCAAGGTAAGGACACGGATGGCATGATTGGACGCCTGCACGGCACCCTGTTGGAAAAGCTTCCCCCCTGGATCGTCATCGACGTCAATGGCGTCGGCTATGAGCTCGAAACGTCGATGACCACGCTGGTATCGCTGCCCAACCTGGGTGAACAAGTACGCCTCTACACCCACCTGAGCGTCAGGGAGGATGCTCATCTTCTCTACGGTTTCGGGCGTGACGAGGAGCGTCAGCTGTTCCGAGCCCTGATCAAGGTCAACGGCGTCGGCCCCAAGCTGGCATTGGCGATTCTGTCCGGCATGGATCGAGACGCTTTCGTCGGTTGCGTCATGGAAGGCGACAGCAAGGCGCTGACCAAGTTGCCCGGAGTGGGCAAGAAGACCGCCGAGCGCCTGATCGTCGAGATGCGTGATCGCTTTCCGCACTGGCAGCAGGAGCAGGGCACGCTGCCTGGCACCGAAAGCACCGGCGTGCCGGGCAGCGATCCACGGGCCGACGCCGAGGCGGCGCTGGTCGCGCTCGGTTACAAGCCGACCGAGGCATCGAGGATGCTTTCGGGGCTCGGCGACGAGCTGCCGACCGAGGCCCTGATCAAGGCGGCGCTGTCACGCCAGCTGGCCGGGTAATGCTCCATGATTGAACCCGACCGTCTGATCGCGGCCCAGCCGCAGCAGGGCGAACATCAGGTCGACCATGCCATTCGCCCGCGTCGTCTCGACGATTACATCGGCCAACCGCGCGTCCGCGAACAGCTGGACATCTTCATTTCCGCCGCGCGCCAGCGCGGCGACAGCCTCGACCATACGCTGGTCTTCGGCCCCCCGGGCCTGGGCAAGACGACGCTGGCCAATATCATCGCCGCGGAAATGAACGTCGACATCAAGTCGACTTCCGGCCCGGTGCTCGAGCGGGCCGGAGATCTGGCCGCGATGCTGACCAACCTGCAACCCGGCGACGTGCTGTTCATCGACGAGATCCATCGTCTTCCGGCGGCGGTCGAGGAGGTGCTCTATCCGGCGATGGAGGACTTCCAGCTCGACATCATGATCGGCGACGGGCCCGCGGCGCGCTCGATCAAGCTCGATCTGCCGCGCTTCACCCTGGTGGGCGCCACCACCCGCGCCGGTCTGCTGACTTCGCCGCTGCGCGATCGTTTCGGCATCGTGCAGCGGCTCGAATTCTATGCCATCGATGAACTGAGCGAGATCGTCACGCGTTCCGCGCGCCTGCTGGGCGTGCCGGCGGATGCCGAAGGGGCGCGCGAGATCGCCCGCCGAGCCCGTGGCACGCCGCGTATCGCCAACCGCCTGCTGCGACGGGTACGTGACTTTGCCGAGGTGCGCGGTGATGGCGCGTTGAACGCCGCGATGGCCGATCAGGCGCTCAACATGCTCAACGTCGACAGCTACGGCCTCGATCACATGGATCGGCGCCTGCTGCTGGCGATGATCGAGAAATTCGACGGCGGCCCGGTCGGCGTCGACAGTCTCGCCGCGGCGATCAGCGAAGAGCGCGACACCATCGAGGACGTCATCGAACCCTATCTGATCCAGCAAGGTTTCATGATGCGCACGGCGCGGGGACGCGTGGTGACCCGCTCGGCCTATGCGCATTTCGGCATCGCGCCCCACGATCAGGCTCCGGACGGGAATGGGAGCGGGCGATGAGCGAATTCGTCCTGCCGATCAGGGTCTATATCGAAGACACCGATGCCGGCGGCATCGTATATTACGTTAACTATCTGAAATACATGGAGCGTGCGCGTAGCGAGTGGCTCAACGAGCTGGGATTTGGCCAGCGTGAGCTGCTCGAGCAGGGCGTGCAGCTGGTGGTTCACTCCCTCAGCTGCCGCTACGCACGCCCGGCGCGACTCGACGACCGCTTGGAAGTGACGGCCGGCGTCGGTCGACTCGCCGCCTGTTCGCTGCGCTTCGAGCAGGCGGTACGGTATCGCGGGGATACATTATGCGAAGCGGCGGTCGATATAGCATGCATCGACACCGAACGCTTGAAACCGATGCGTTGGCCCAGCGCGCTCCGCGCGGCGCTGACGCCAGACATTCAAAGCCAGTGATTCGAGGATTCACGTGAACGACTCCATGTCCATCCCCCATCTGATCATGAACGCCAGCCTGGTGGTCCAACTGGTCATGCTCTTGCTATTGGCGGCGTCGATCGCTTCCTGGGTCGTGATTTTTCAGCGCAGCTTTGCGCTGGCGCGGGCCAAGAAAGCGCAGAAAGCCTTCGACGAGCGTTTCTGGTCGGGCATCGATCTCAACGAGCTCTACCAGGATGTGCCGGAGGGTTACGAGGCGGAAGGCGCCGAGCATGTGTTCCGTGCCGGTTTTCGCGAATTCAATCGTCTGGTGCCCAAGACCCGTAGTAGTGAAGCGGTGCTGGACGGCGTGCAGCGTTCCCAGCGCGTGGCGCTGTCGCGCGAGGAGGATCGTCTCAACTCGCACCTGACGTTGCTGGCGACCGTGGCTTCGGCCAGCCCCTATATCGGCCTGTTCGGTACGGTGTGGGGCATCATGGGCTCGTTCCAGAGTCTTTCCATGGCCCAGCAGGCTACGCTCTCCACCGTGGCACCCTGGATCGCGGAGGCTCTCGTCGCCACCGCGATGGGGCTGTTCGCGGCGATTCCCGCGGTGATCTTCTACAACCGGCTGTCTTCGATCGCCAGCCGTCTGCTCGGCGAATACGAGGATTTCGCCGAAGAGTTCCATTCGATCCTGCATCGCAACCTGCAGGGTCGCGGCGGCAACCAAGCGGCCTGAGCGGAGATTCGACATGGGTGGACCCTATAGCCGACATCACCGCCGCAAGCCGATGGGCGAGATCAATGTGGTTCCGTTCATCGACGTCATGCTGGTGCTGCTGGTCATTTTCATGATCACGGCGCCGATGCTGACCCAGGGCGTGCAGGTCGATCTGCCACAGGTCACCTCGGAGCCGATCGATACCGACGAACAGGAGCCGATCATCGTCTCGGTCGACAGCCAGGGCGAGTATTACATCTCCCTGGGCGAGCAGGACAAACCGGTGACGTTGCAAACCGTCGGCGATCAAGTGGTGGCGATTCTCGAACGCAAGCCGAATACACCGGTGATGGTCCGCGGTGACAAGAACGCTACCTATGGCCAGATCGTGACGCTGATGAGTACGCTGCAGATGGCGGGCGTGGCGAACGTCGGATTGATCTCCGAGCCGCCTTCGAGCGACAACGGGTAAGGAGTCAGCATGGCGAAGCGAACGCGCCGTGTCGGCTACGGCTTGCCCGTCGTGCTGGCGATCGGCGTCCATATTCTGGCGCTGCTGCTGACGCTGTTGCGTCTGCCGGAGAGTGAGCCGACACCGAGTTCCTCTTCCGTGGTTCAGGCCACGCTGATCAGCGACGTCACGGCGACCGATCAGGCGCAGTATGCCGAGGAAGCCCGCGCCCGGGCCGCACAACGCCAGGCCGAGGAGGAAGCGCAGCAACAGGCACAGCAAGCGGCCGAACAACAGGCGCAAGAACAAGCCCGGCAGCAGGCAGCCGAGCAACAGGCAGAGGAGGAAGCCGCGCGACAGGCGGCTGCCGAACAGGCGGAGGCGGAAGCGCAACGCCGCGAGCAGGCCGCACAGCAAGCGGCGGCTGAACGTGCCGAAGCCGAACGCCGGCAACAGGCGGCCGAAGCCGAGCGTCAGGCCGAGATAAAACGTCAACAGGCCGAAGAGGCCAAACGCCAGGCCGAGGCGGAGAAAAAGCGCCAGGAAGAGGAGGCCGAAAAACAGCGTCAGGCCGAGGCGGAGAAGAAACGTCAGGAGGAAGAGGCCGAGAAGCAGCGTCAGGCCGAGGCGGAGAAGAAACGCCAGCAAGAAGAGGCCGAGAAGCGGCGCCAGGCCGAGGCGGAGAAAAAACGCCAACAGGAAGCGGCCGAGGCCGCAGCCAAGGCGGCAGCGCAGGAGGCGCTCAATGATTCGATCGCCAACGAGCAGGAGCGAATTGCCAATGCTCAACAGTCGGACCAGGCTTCGAACAATTTCATCAATCTGGTCAAACGCGCCGTTGAGGATCAGTGGCACTTGCCGGCCAGCGCCGACAATGGTTTGGTTGCACAAGTGCGGGTCAGACTGGGGCCGTCCGGAGAGCTGCTGGCTGCCAGCCTTACCCGCAGCAGCGGCAATCCCAGCTTCGACCGTTCAGCGATACAGGCGGTAGAAGCAGCGGCACCGTTTCGTGAACTGCAGCAGCTGGATGCGGGGCTGCAGCGACGGTTTCGCGATTTCAATCTCAGATTCACACCCGGGGATATACAGTGATGAAACGATGGCTATTTCAAGGATGGAAAACCCTGGCTGCCGGCTGGCTGGTATCGCTGATTGCCTGGATATGCATCGCGACGACCGCACAGGCGCAGGACTTGACCATCGAGATCACGCGCGGCAGCGATCAGGCGATTCCGATTGCCGTCGTGCCGTTCGAATTCAGCGGGCAGGGCGGCTTGCCGCAGGACGTGGCCCAGATCGTCAGCGACGATCTGGAGCACAGTGGCCAGTTCTCACCGCTTAGCCGCAGCGCACTGATCTCGCTGCCGAGCAGTAGTCAGGACGTGTTCTACGATGACTGGAAACGTGTCGATGCACGCTATCTGGTAGTCGGCAAGGTCGAGCCGCAGGGCGACCAGTACCGTATCCAGTACGAGCTGATGGACATTGCCGGCAGTAAGCGCATGCTCGGCGAGACGCTGACTTCCTCGGATGGCAATCTACGCGCCAGCGCTCATTACATCAGTGATCAGATCTTCGAGGCGATCACCGGTATACGCGGCGCTTTCTCGACCCGTATCGCCTACGTGGCCGCGAGTGGCACCGGCGATAACGCGCGCTACGCGCTCTACGTGGCCGATGCCGATGGACACAACGGCCAGCAGATTCTCTCCTCGGACGATCCGATCCTGTCACCGGCCTGGTCGCCGGACGGGCAAAAGCTCGCCTATGTTTCATTCGAGTCCGGTAACTCCGCCATCTACGTGCAGAATGCGGCCACCGGCGAACGTCTGCGCCTGACCTCGTTCCCGGGTATCAATGGGGCGCCCGCCTGGTCGCCGGATGGGCGCAAGCTGGCCATGTCGCTATCGAAGGATGGTCAGCCGGAAATCTATGTAATGGATCTGGCTTCACGCCAACTGACACGGCTGACCAACAATCGCGCTATCGAGACCGAGCCGGCATGGTCGCCGGATGGCCAGTCGCTGATCTTTACTTCGGACCGCAGTGGCGCGCCCCAGATCTATCGTATGTCGGCGGGTGGCGGCCAGGCCGAGCGTATCACGTTTACTGGCAGCTACAATTCCAACGGCCGTTTTTCTCCCGACGGTAAAGCCGTCTTCATGGTGACACGTGACGACAGCGGGTATCACGTTGCGAAGCAGGATCTGGATACAGGTCGTGTTACAGTCTTGACTGATACGCAATGGGATGAATCGCCTAGTGTCGCGCCAAATGGCACCATGGTAATCTTCGCTACCCAGCAAGGGTCGCAAGGGGTGTTGGGGGCAGTATCTTCGGATGGACGCGCGTCCTTCCGTCTGCCTTCACCACAAGGCGACGTACGCGAACCCGCGTGGTCGCCGTTTTTGGACTAAATGACAGAAAAATCTGTGTCATTCGATATCCGAGCAAGGAGATGACAATGCAATTCAAGACCTACGCCAAGACGTTAGCAGTCGCGCTGTCCCTGGCAGTCGTGGCCGGCTGTTCTAGCAGCGGCGGTACCCAGGAAGGGAACATGGATGGCACGGCGGGCACCACCTCCGGCCAGGGTATGACCACCGGCCAGGGCACCTCCGGCGCCGAGATGGGCGAGCAGATGCCTAGCGTCAACACCATCTATTTCGCATTCGACAGTGAAGAAATTCGCCCCGAGTTCGAATCGGTCCTGGACGGCCACGCTCAGTACCTGATGGCCAATCCGAACACCAACGTCACGCTGGAAGGCTATGCCGACGAGCGTGGCACCCGCGAATACAACCTGGGTCTCGGCGAGCGTCGCGCGCAGGCGGTCGAGCAGTATCTGACCGTTCAGGGCGTTTCTCCGTCGCAGATCTCGATCGTCAGCTACGGTGAAGAGCGTCCTGCGGTAGAAGGCCATACCGAAGAAGCTTACGCCAAGAACCGTCGCGTCGTATTCTCGTACTAAACGGCGTCGGAGATAGGCATGAAACACGGTCTGAAAAGACTGTGCGGCGCGGGAGCCCTGGTGCTCCCGCTGTCCGTATGGGCTCAACAACCGATCGTCGACGATCTCACCGGTCAGTCGAACGGCTTCTACAATCAGACGGAAGCCCGTCAGAGTGGCGGCGGCACGCTGACGCTTCTCAATCAGCTGCAGGACAACCGTCAGCAGATTCAACAACTGCGAGGCCAGGTCGAGGAGTTGCGTTACCAGCTGGAGCAGCTCAAGCAGCAGACGCAGCAGCAATATCTCGATCTCGACGACCGGATTTCCGGTGGCGGAAGCGGTAGTGATGGCAGGAACGCCAATAGCGGCATGGATAGCATGGATGTTGACAGCAACACGGCCAGCGAGGTCGCCGGCGGCTCGATGGATTCGTCTGCTGCCAGCGCTGGAAACAGCGCATCCTCCAACACTGCAAGCAGCGCCTCAAGCACCTCGAACACGGGAGGAGACGAAGGGCGCGAAGCCTATCAGGCGGCTTTCCAACAGGTCCAGTCACGCCAATTCGATTCAGCGATCGACGCTTTCAATCGTTTCATCACGGATTATCCGCAGTCCAGCCTGTTGCCGAATGCCCACTATTGGCTGGGTGAACTCTATTCCGCGCAGTCCCAGCTCGACGCGGCGGCCGACGCCTTCGATACGGTGATCAATGATTACCCGCAGAGCAACAAGGTGCCCGATGCTCTCTACAAGCTGGGATTGCTCAAGGCACGCCAGGGCGATACTGCCGGCAGCCGTGAACTGCTGGAACGCGTGCGCAGCGACTATCCGGACAGCAACGCCGCGCAAATGGCGGGCGACTTTCTCAATCAGTTGGGCTGAATCGGGCGGTTGAATCGGTGCCACCTGGCGTCGTCGGCCCGGTACCACCGGCATGGCGAGGTGAAACGAGGCGAGGTCAACATGATCTGTCACATCGACTATGAAGCGCCTGATGATCTTCTCGACGGCAAGATCGTCCTGGTTACCGGAGCCAGCTCCGGCATCGGCCGCGCGGCGGCGATGAGCTACGCGCGCCATGGCGCCACCGTCATCCTGCTCGGTCGCAGCGTAAGCCGGCTGGAGGTGGTCTACGATGCCATCGAGGCCATGGGGGCGCCACAGCCCGCCATCTTTCCGCTCAACCTGGAAAGTGCGACCTCGCAGGATTACGCCACTGTCGCCACAAAGCTGGAGAAAGAGTTCGGCCGCCTCGACGGCCTGCTCCACAACGCCAGCATCCTGGGAGAACGGGTTACGGTAGCGGACGCCGATCCCGCCATCTGGGCCCAGGTCATGCAGGTCAATTTCACCGCGACGCTGGGCCTGACGCAGGCCTTGCTGCCGCTGCTGCAGGTCTCCGGCGACGCCTCGGTGATCTTCACATCGTCCAGTGTCGGGCGGCAGGGGCGAGCCAGGTGGGGTGCCTATTCCACCTCGAAGTTCGCCACCGAAGGGCTGATGCAGATCCTGGCCGATGAGCATCGCGATTCAAACCTGCGCTTCAATTCGCTCAATCCCGGCGCGACGCGTACCGCCATGCGCAAGGCTGCCTACCCGGACGAGGATCCTCAGGTACTACGCACCCCGGAGGAGATCATGCCGACCTATCTCTGGCTGATGGGGCCGGAAAGTCTCGGTACCAGCGGTCGGGCATTCGACGCTCAGCCGCCCAAGTGACAAACTACTGCGCTCGGCCATACGGCGTTAAAAATCGGCTCACTGAACTTCAGTTCAGAACGTCCGAAGGACGGCCCGAAGGGCGAGCGGAGCGAGTAACATACTCATTTACAATACGTAAACTCCGTTCTTTCGCCGATTTTTGCCTTGTCTGACCTTCGCTCGTGGCGTTTGTCAGCAGTCTCGCTGATGGCTTCAAAGCCCCTTGAGCAGTGACTCGGCAAGCGCCTGTGGCGTCTCGAACCAGTGGTCCGCTGACCACTGGTCGACTTCCTCCGTCTCGGGGATGTAACCGTAATGTACCGCAATGGCGGTCATGCCGGCGCTTCTTGCCGCCTCCATGTCCCGCCGATGGTCACCGATGTACCAGCAGGCTTCGGGCGCGACGCCGATCCGGAGAGCCGCTGTCAGCAGGGGCTCCGGATCGGGCTTCTTGACCGGCAGATCGTCGGCGCAGAGCATCACTTGCGGCGTCAGCCCGAGGGACTCGATCAGCGGTTGTGCGTAGAGCCTGGGCTTGTTGGTGACGATCCCCCAGGGTCTGCCAGCCCTTTCCCAGCTTTCGATCAACGATTCCAGGCCCGGAAAGACTCGGCTCCTGTCGGCCACGACTTCGGCATAGCGTTCCAGAAGAAACTGCCTGGCCAATCCATGATCGGGGTGATCGGCGGTCAACTCGAGTGCCAGCGTGACCAGCGCGCTGCCACCATTGGAGACCTGGGCGCGGATCACTGGGTACGGCAATCGCGGCAGGCCATGGTGCTCGCGCAAGCGATTGGTGGCTTCCGCCAGGTCGGGCGCGGTATCGATCAACGTGCCGTCGAGATCGAACAGCAGGGCTTTGGGCAGACCGTGCTGGCTCATGATGCGGCGTCGCCGTCGTCGCCGCTCCGCTCTTCTCCGACCCATTCGGGGCTCGCGTGCACCATGTAGTTGACCGACACATCCTGCGCGGTCAGGCGATAGCGTCGTGTCACCGGGTTGTAGGTCAGGCCGGTCTGGTCGCGCAGACGCAGGCCGTATTGACGACACCAGGCAGAGAGCTCGGAAGGGCGGATGAACTTGCGGTATTCATGAGTCCCGCGCGGCAGCAGACCCAGCACGTATTCGGCGCCGAGTATCGCGAAGGCGTAGGACTTGGGGTTGCGGTTGATGGTGGAGAAAAACAGGTGGCCGCCGGGCTTGACCAGCTTGGCGCAGGCCTGAACCACCGAGCCGGGATCGGGCACATGCTCGAGCAACTCCAGGCAGGTGACGACATCGAACTCGCCGGGATGCGCCTCGGCCATCGCCTCGACGCTGATGCGCCGGTAATCGATCTCGATACCACTCTCCAGAAGATGCAGTTTCGCCACGGAAAGTGGCGCCTCGCCCATGTCGATTCCCGTGACCTCGGCACCACGTTGCGCCATTGCCTCGCTCAGGATGCCGCCACCGCAACCGACGTCGATGACCTTCTTGCCCGCCAGCGATACATGCCGATCGATGAAGCCCAGGCGTAGCGGGTTGATGTCGTGCAGCGGCTTGAATTCGCCTTCACGATCCCACCAACGACTGGCGAGCGCATCGAACTTGGCGATTTCGGCGTGATCGACATTGTCGTGGAGCGCGTCGTTACGATGCGGTTGTGTCATGAATGCGTTTCCTTCCCGGATATCGACAGGTGATGTCGCGCTGATCGCTCCCGGGAATATCTCGTATTCCACGGAATGAGCAACGTCTCTTGGCTTTGCGATATTCTACTATGGACGGTAGCTTGGCTGGATGCCACGTTGGCGAAAAAGCGACACTTGGCGTCGGCGTCCTGCGACTGTGCTTTCGGCCGTTCGCCCGTTAAGCTAACCGGGGGGTGTTCGACACGACGCCGACACAGATGGCTTTCACCCAGGAAGGGAAGGACTAAAAAGATGATTCGCAAGGCTGTACTGCCCGTTGCCGGTTTCGGCACCCGTTGCTTGCCCGCTTCCAAGGCGATCCCCAAGGAGATGATCACCATCGTCGACAAGCCGGTGATCCAATACGTGGTGACCGAGGCGGTGAAGGCGGGTATCAAGGAGATCATCCTGGTCACTCATTCATCGAAGAGCGCCATCGAAAACCACTTCGACAAGCACTTCGAACTCGAAAATCAGCTCGAGGCCAAGGGCAAGGACGAGTTGCTGGACGAGTTGCGCAACATCATTCCCGACGACGTCAATATCATCAGCGTACGCCAGCCGGAAGCGCTCGGCCTGGGGCACGCCATCCTGTGCGCGCGGCCGATCGTCGGCAACGATCCGTTCGCCGTGCTGCTGCCGGATGTCTTGATCGATGACGACGGCCTCGAAACCAACGACCTGGCCGGCATGATCGAGGCGTACGAAAAGTCCGGCCTGGCACAGATCATGGTCGAAACCGTTCCCCACGAGCTGACCTACAAGTACGGCATCGTGGCACTCGAGGGCGACGAGCCGGCGGCGGGACAGAGTGCACCGCTGACCGGCATGGTCGAAAAGCCGAAGGTCGAAGAAGCTCCGTCGACGCTGGCCGTCATCGGCCGCTATCTGTTGCCGGGCGAGATATTTCCGATCCTTGCCGAGACCAAACCCGGTGCGGGCAACGAAATTCAATTGACCGATGCGATCGAAACACTGCGTCAGAAGCGTGGGGCCGCCGCCTACCGAATGAAGGGGCAGACCTACGACTGCGGCAGCCAGCTCGGTTATCTCGAGGCGACTCTGGCCCTGGGACGCAAGCATCCGAAACTGGGCGAGGGTTTCCGTCAACTGATCCAGCAATACGCGGCCGAGGACTGAAGCCATGCGGGTGGTCGTACACGGTAGCGAACTGGCAGCGGCCACCGCCGCTGCCGCGTTGTGCTGGGTGGGGCATCAGGTAACCTGGTTGCCCCATGCCGATTTCCCCTGGTCGAGCCTGAAGCACGCGGACTGGCTGTCCAGCGAGCCGGGCCTCAAGGCGCAGATTCAGGCCGGGGAGGCCTCCGGCCAGTTATCGCTGGTCGAGGAAGTCCCCGCGGGCCTCGATGCCGACGTTCACTGGCTGGCGCTGTCTCCGGATCAGCGTGAAGCGGCCGAGCGCTACGTCGAGCGCGTGCCGGGGCGTCAGACTTCGCCGCTGGTGATCGTCAACAACTCGACTTTCCCGGTCGGTCAGACCGAAAAGCTGGAAGGCCTGCTGGGGCATACCAGTCAGGTTGCGGTGGCGCTGCCGGACCGTCTCGAAGAAGGGCGGGCCTGGGATACCTTTACCCGGCCGGCGCACTGGCTGCTGGGCAGCGAGGACGAATGGGCCACGCAACAGATCCGCGAATTGCTGCGCGCCTTCAATCGCCGCCATGAAGTCTTCCAACTGATGCCGCGGCGTGCCGCCGAGCTGACCAAGCTGGCGATCAACGGCATGCTCGCCACCCGCATCAGCTTCATGAACGAACTCGCGGGACTCGCCGACTCCCTGGGCGTCGATGTGGAGTACGTACGCCAGGGGATGGGGGCGGATACCCGTATCGGTTTCGAATATCTCTATCCGGGTTGTGGTTTCGGCGGTCCCAACTTCTCCCGCGACCTGATGCGTCTGGCCGATGTCCAGCACTCCACCGGGCGCGAATCCCACCTGCTCGAGCATGTGCTCGATATCAACGAGAGCAAGAAGGAAACCTTGTTCCGCAAATTGTGGCACCACTTCCATGGCGAGCTGGAAGGGCGCACGATTGCCATCTGGGGAGCGGCCTTCAAGCCGGGTACCGCCCGCATCGACCACGCTCCGGTATTGACGATCCTGGAAGCGCTCTGGGCCCAGGGCGTCACGGTCAAGGTTCACGATCCCGCCGCGCTGCATGCACTGGGCGAGCTCTATCCGAACCATCCCCAACTGGAACTGTGCGAGGGCGACTTCTATGCCGCCTGCGAAGGCGCCGACGCGCTGATGCTGGTGACCGAGTGGAAGTGCTATTGGAATCCGGACTGGCGCCGCCTGCTGCAGGCACTCAAGACGCCACTGATTCTCGACGGGCGCAATATCTACGATCCCGCTTACGTCGCCTCGCGAGGCTTCGTCTATCGCGGCATCGGACGACGCGCGTAACGGGCAGCCTGTGACATGTCGGCGATTCAATCGCCGACATGTTTCATTGGCTGGGGTCCGTTCGTTCGTTGCCGAGTTCGAGATGCAGCGCCGCATACTCCCAGTTGAGATGCGGCCATAGCGCCTCGAACCAGGCGCCGCGGTTCTGTCCGAAATCGATCCGGTAAGCCTCGTGGGCAAGCGTGATCGACAGCAATGGAACATGGGCGCTCGGCGACTGCCCGGCCGGTGTCGTCACCAGCTCTAGTATCCCGTCCCGGCCGGCGACGAGCCAGCTCCAGCCGGCATCTTCGGCGGCCATGATCTGCTTTCGCCACCGCGCTTCCAGGGCTCCAAGACTGCCAAAATCGCGCTTCACCCGACCGAGCAGTGGCTCGGGGACCGGCATCGCGCGCACCACGAGCCCGTGCCAGAAAAAGACCAGATTCCACGCTTCGGCCGCAGGCTGACGTATTGCCGCATCATCACTCTGCGCCAGGGCCGGCAGGGAGCGTGGGTCGCGATGGGGCAGGCAACGATTGAGCGCTTCGAGCTGACGACGGTGATAATGGCTGTAGAGCAGGTCGATCTGCGCCCGCGAGATGGCTGGTTCCAGCGAATGACGCTCGAAAGGCGGTGCCGGCAGTTCGAATCTGGAGCCTTGGTTCGACATCGGTTCCCTTGGCGGTTGGCGAGATCCAGGCATGCTATCGTGAGTGCCCGACCTTCGCCATCCAGATATGCCGATTTGCCGGGCCGGTTGATACTATTGGCATTGTGGGGTGCGTCGCACCGTGGACCACGTGAATGACTCAGCAGGCCGTAGCATGCGAAGCGCGTGCTGCCGAGCCTGGGCTTCACCAGCGCTTTCACGTAACGTGATAATGGAGCCAATGAATCCACTCGTGACATTGGCCTGAGGCGCTGAGGTCCAGCATCCATTACCATTCACGCCTGCATCATCAGTAAGGTAAGTAACGGCAATGCCACCACAGTTCGACGACCAGCGCGCCTCTCCAACGCCGACGATCGTCCCCGATCGCAATGACATGACGGTATCGCGCGGCGCTACGCGCCGCCGCCATGACCACGGCATGATGGGACGTCGCCGCCCCAGAGTCTGGCCGCTATGGGGGTTGTGTCTCTTCCTGATCGCGGCACTGGCCGTCGGTGCCTGGCAGTATCGGCAGGACAGGGACGCACTCGAAGCGCAAATCGACAGACTCAATCATCGGCTCGATACCACCGGCTCGACTCTGGACGCCTCGGGAGAAAGCCTGCGCGCCGAATTCGATCGCCTGCGCGACCAACTCGAAGCGACACGGGCCGCGGTAGGCAGTCTCGAAACCCGCGTCGATGATCGACGCGACGGTGATCTGGCGCAGCAGGTCGAATCGCTCCAGCAAGCCGACGAGAATCAGCGGGCACTGATCGGCGCGCTGCAGTCCTCTTTTGCCTCGCTCGAAAGCACGGGGCAGGATGAGCGCGGTGTGTTGAATGCACGGCTGGAAACGCTCGAAGAGGCTCAGCAGCAACAGGGCGAGCGGCTCGATTCACTAGCGCAGCAGTCCGATGACCGCAGCGCCTCGATCGAGGCACTGCAGCAGAGTCAAAAGACGCTTGTCCAGCGCTTGGACGATGCCGACGATCAACAGGCGGCGATCGATGAACTGCATGCCTCGGTAACCGCGCTCCAGCAACGCGTCGAGGCTGTGGCGCAGCAGGATACGCCCTCTTCCGAGACGATCGAGCAATTGCAGAGTGCCGTCACGGAACTTCGCCAGGGCCAGACGGCTCTCAATGCAGGACTCGAATCGCTGCAATCCCGCCTCGACGGTCTGCCCAGCGGCGTCAGTGCCTCTGAGGTCAGAGAGTTGGGCGAGCGCATCAGTTCACTCGAGGCCAGTCGCGCTCAGCTGACACGCCGCGTGACATCTCTCATTACTGACGTATCCAACTTGCAGCGCGGCGGAGGTTGAGGCAATGCCTGACGTCAAGGTCCTAGGGCGTGTACGAAAAGTCGGCGAGCGAAGGTTAGACAAGGCAAAAATCGGCGAAAGAACGGAGTTTACACGCAGTAAATGAGTATCTTGAGCCGATTTTTAACGCCGTATGGCCGAGCGCAGGTAGTTTTCGTACATGGCCTAAAGATGGGGCTGGTCTGTCTGGCCCTCCCCATCGCCGGACATGCTTGGGCGCTGGATGTCGAGGTTCGGGGGCTGTCGGGGCCGGCGGCCGAGAACGTCGTCAATATCCTTTCCGAACTCGATGCCGCCAGCCAGGCGACGCGTGAACGGCTCGACGGCGTGGTCCGGGACCGCGCCCAGCAGGCGCTGCAAGCCTACGGCTATTACAATGCCGCTCTCGCCACGAGTTTTCCCGATGAAGACAACGAGCGGGTCGTCATCGATGTCAAGCCGGGAGAGCGCACGCACATTACCCAGCTCAACGTGGCTGTCGAGGGGGAGGCCAAGCAGGACGAGGCCTTCGACGAGTCGATGCAAGCGATCCCGCTCAAGGTCGGCGATCCGCTGGTTCATTCGCGCTACGAAGGCTTCAAGAGCCGGTTGTCGACCCTAGCGTTGGAGCGGGGATATTTCAGTTCTCGTTTTCGACAGCAGCGGATCGAAGTGCGTCCCTGGGAAAACAGCGCCCGGATCTTTCTCGATCTCGACAGCGGACCACGCTATCGCTTTGGCCGGGTGCGCTTCGAGGGTAGCCAGATCGAGCCCCACCGCCTGCAAAACATGATTCCGTTCGAGCCCGGCGATCCCTATCTCGCCGGAGACCTGGCCGTACTGAGTCAGAATCTCGGGCAGACCGACTGGTTCCGGGGAGTCGCTGTCAGGCCTCGGGTCAACGAGGATGCGCCGCCGGCCACGCCGAGCCCGTGGTGGCGCGAAGCCACTGGCCGCGAGACGACGCTCGACACCACCAAAATCCTGGGCGGGCCCGGGCTGCAAGTCGCACGGCAGTTGACCGGCAGTCAGCCGACGAGCGTACCGGTGAACGTGGAACTGACGCCGGCGGATCGCCATCAGTTCGAAGTTGGCGTCGGCTATGCCACTGACGTCGGACCGCGTACCCAGTTTTCCTGGACCATGCCCTGGCTCAATCGCTATGGACACAGTCTGACCAACTCGCTCTATCTCTCCGCGCCGGAGCAGCGCTTTTCCGGTGAATACGCCATCCCGCTGGAGAACCCGCTGCGCGATAGCTATCGGGTCCGCTACGGGTTGGAGCGCGTCGACAACGAAGACACCAAGAGCTTCGAAAGCTCGGTGCAGCTGGCGCGTCATTGGGTATTCTCCAACGGCTGGGTCCAGGATCTCTACTGGCAGACCACCTACGAGGACTTCACCCAGGCCGATCAGGACGATGCCGTGCTGTTGCTGTATCCCGGCATCAGCTGGTCACGCACGCGCAAGCGCAACCCGATCTTCCCGAGTTGGGGCGACAAGCAGCAGTTGACGCTGGAGTGGTCGGAACCCGCCTGGGGGTCGGATGCGCGCTTCGTGCGCACCACGTTCAGCACCCAGTGGATACGCATGCTGGGCAGCGAGAACCGGTTCCTGTGGCGACTCGGCGGTGGCGCCATGGCGACCGACACCTTCGACAAGATTCCTCCATCGCTGCGCTTCTTCGCCGGGGGCGACCAGAGCATTCGCGGCTACTCCTACGAGAGCCTGTCGCCGGAGAACGAGGATGGCGAACTGCTGGGTGGCCAGCACATGTTGACCAGCAGCCTCGAATATCAGCGCCACCTGACCGGCAATTTCTGGGGCGCGACCTTCGTCGACACCGGTAACGCTTTCGACGAGTGGTGGCCGGAGGAACTCAAGACCGGCGCCGGGGTGGGCGTGCGCTGGATTTCTCCAGTCGGGCCGATCCGTTTCGATATCGCCCATCCGTTTGACGACGAGGAGGACTCTTGGCGTCTCCATTTCTCCATCGGACCGGAGTTCTGATTCGGCTACTGCTATGGCTGATTCTTTGGCTGATCGGACTAATACTGTTCCTGGCCGGGCTGGGATTGTCCCCCTGGGGTACGCAGTGGCTGTTCGAGCAGGCGCAGTCGCGTGGCTGGGTGCAGGCCGAGCGATTCGAAGGCGCGCCGCTCGATGAGCTGACGATCGAAGGCTTGCAACTCACCGTTGGCACGCTCGATCTCTCCGTGGATCGTTTCCATCTGGCCTGGGCGGACGATTGCCTGCTCAAGGGGCGGGTATGCCTCGACGATCTGAGTGTTTCCGGCGCCCGCATCCAGATGGGGGAAAGCGATGCTGCGCCGGCGCCGGAAGCGGCCGAAGAGCCGGGCGACGGCATGCCGTCGATCGCCGTGCCGTTGCCGATCGAGGTCCGCCAGTTGCGCCTGGACGATGTCGGCATCCAGCTCGCCGACGACACCGATATCCACTGGCGACACTTCGCAACCGGCGCTCGCATGAGCGGCAATCACCTGACCCTGTTGCCGACGACGCTCGAGCAGACGCGCATCCAGTTACCGCAACCTCGAAGCCCGGGCCAGGCGCTCGCCGATGCCGAGCTCGGCGCCGGGATCGTCAGCCCGGCGGCCATCGATGCCGCCATTGCGGTGAATCGACCGGCAGATGCGACAACGCCCGCGGGCCCTTCAGCAGTATCCGACTCGACGCAGATCGCGGCCGTGCCGGAAAACCCCGTCGTTCCGGTGCTGAGCCCATTGACGCTGGCAGCCGCGGCGAATGTCGCCGACATGCAGCAATCAGCAGACGATACCGATCCCGTGGTCGATCAGATCGAGCAGCGCCTGCGCGACGTTCGCCAACAGTTACCCGACTTCCAGCTGCCATTGCAGATCGACGTTCCCAGTCTGGTCATAAGCGATCTCGCCCTCGCAGGGCCGGCTCCGCAGCAGTTGAACCGTCTCGAACTGTCGTTCTCCGCGGTCGAGCGCCATGTCGAGATTCAGCGCCTGATGCTGGATGCGCCGGATGGCCGCGCCGAACTCCAGGCCAGCGCCGAGCTCAGCGGCGATATACCCGTTGCCGTCTCGCTGCGCAGCCGCATCACCCGCGCGCCGGTCTACGGTCAGAACCTGGCCCTGGAGGCCGATGGCTCGCTGGCGAACCTGAACGTCAGGTTGCGGACCGATGGCAACGCCGAGGCAACGATTCGCGCCAATGTCCAGGCGTTCGAACCTGGCGTACCGTTCGAACTGCACGTCAACGCCGATGATCTGCGCTGGCCGTTGGCGAACCGGCCTTTCGCGCCGTTCAGCGATCTGCAGGGCGGCATCGATGAATCGGCCATTCTCGCTGCCAGAGCGTTGAGAGGCGTGCCGGCGAGCGAGCAGACACCGGCCCGGTATCGACTCGAGCATCTGGCGCTGGATGTCGACGGCAGCCTCGAAGGCTACCGTGCCAATATCGACGCGGCCGGTCAGGGTGCCGGACTGCCGCCGGTGACGTTGGCCCTCGCAGGCGAGGGCGATCTTCGCCGGTTCCGGTGGCAGCCGATACGCGTGGCCAGCCAGGGCGGCGAGCTCCAAAGCCAGGGCTTGGTGCGCTGGATGCCGACGCTGTCCGCCAGCGTGAGTCTGAACTTCAAGCAACTCCCGCTGGATGCTTTCACCCGGGCGGTGACCGGACAGCTCGACGGCCAGGCACGGGCGGCTTTCGCCATGCGCGACGATGGCGGATGGCAACTGGCACTGCCCGAGCTTTCGGTCGACGGTCGCCTGCAGCAGCGTGCGCTGCGCCTCGATGCGCAACTCGACGGCAACAGCGACATGCAGTGGAACATCCATGAGTTGGATTTTCGCCAGGGCGACAATCGGCTGACCGCCAGCGGTCGCGTCGACGACCGTCTCGATATCGACGGTCGTATCGATGCGCCGGCGCTGGGTAGCATTCTGCCGGATTTGTCGGGCACGCTGCGTGGTCGGTTCCAGGGACGAGGCACGCTGGAACGCCCGCAAATCGCGCTCGATCTGCAAGGAGCCGACGTCGGCTACGCCGAGAACCATCTGCAGCAGATAGCGCTGAAGGCGAACTCCGCCGGTACCCAGGATCCACAATTCGACGTCGAATTGAGCGCCAGCGGTATCGAGGCCGCCAATCAGCGGATCCGTAGTGTGGCCCTGGACCTTGCGGGGCGTCTCTCTCAACATCGGCTGTCGCTCGACGTGGACGGTGGTGAAGGCTTGCCGGTATCGCAGGCATCGCTGCGTCTACAGGGCGGTCTCGGGGCTCAATATCAGCGCTATCAGGGATCGCTGTCGACGCTCTCCGTGGCCACCGATTACGGCGATATCGCTCTACGCGACTCGCTCGATTTCAGCGCCAACCTGGCCAACGCCAGCGCCACGCTGTCGCCGTTCTGCCTGGACCGTCGGCAGGGCGGCGCGCTCTGTCTGACCGAGCGCATGAACGCATCCAAGGCCCAGGGGCGCGCTGCGCTGTCGATCGACGAGTTGCCCATGGCACTGCTTAACGACTTCATGCCCGAGGAGTGGCAGGTCGACGGGCAGACCGGCGGCAATGTCATCGCCAGTTGGTCGCAGGGTGGACGCGCCTGGTCGGCCAAGGCCGACATCGATAGCCAGGCAGCGGTCAGCGGGGTCGATGCGCGTGGCGCGTCCTGGCAGGTGCCCGCGGCATCGCTGTCGCTGTCGTTGGATGCCAACCAACAGCGCGCGCGGACGCAGGTCGATCTACGGCTCGAGGATGCCGGTCGCGTGCAGTTGCAGGCCCAGATCGATGATCCGGCCGGCGATGGTACGCTGCAGGGGCGTCTGCAACTCGGGGATCTGCGCTTTGCGCCGTACCGGCCGCTGGTGGCGGGCATCGATCAGCTCGAAGGCGCGATCAACGGCGACGTGACGCTCGGCGGCACGCTTGCCATGCCGGCGCTCGACGGTAACGTGAGCATCGCTGACGTCAAGGTGCGCGGCGGGGTATCCCCCGTTGCGGTCACCGACGCCCGGCTCGACCTGGCTCTGCAGGGGCAATCCTCGACGCTCCAGGGGTTTGTCCAGAGCGACGATGGCCGGCTGGACCTTGCCGGAGATGCCGATTGGCAGGACCCGGCCAACTGGCGCGTCAATGTCAATATCGACGGCACCGAGTCGCCGCTGCTGGTAGCCATGCCGGCCTATGGCCGCTTGCGGATCTCGCCGGATCTTCAGATTCATGCCATGCCCCAGCGGCTTCAGGTTCGCGGGGATGTCAGCGTGCCTTGGGCGCGCCTGGAGATCGGTCAGATTCCCGCATCGGCGCAAGCGCCCAGCAGCGACACCGTGATCATCTCCGAAGAGGAAGATAAACAGATGCAAGCCGCCCAGGCGGCCGAGGCCAACGACGAGGGTGCCGGAACCGCGCAAGCGCTCGCCGACGCCGGCATGCAACTCGACATGCGGGTCAACCTGCATCTGGGACCGGACATGCAACTCGAGGCCTACGGTCTGGAGGCCGGATTGCGTGGCGAACTCGAAGTCCGTCAGGGCACCGGGCCGGTCCAGTTGTACGGCGATGTCAATCTGATCGACGGAACCTACACCTCCTTCGGTCAGGACCTGATCATCCGCCAGGGACAGGTGTTGTTCAGCGGTCCGGCTTCCCAGCCGAGCTTGCAGTTCGAGGCGATTCGCAATCCGGACACCACCGAAGACGACGTGGTTGCCGGCCTGCGCGTTACCGGCCCGGCCTCGGCGCCACGCTTGACGATTTTCTCCGAGCCGGCGATGACGGAAAGCCGCGCGCTCTCCTATATCCTGCGTGGCCGGGCGCCGGAAGATGGCGGTAGTGGCGACGACGCGCTGACCTCGGCACTGATCGGACTGTCGCTGTCGCAGACCGGCAGTGCCGTGGGCAAGGTCGGCGAAGCCTTCGGCGTACAGGATCTCAGCCTGGATGCGTCCGGTTCGGGCGACGATAGCCAGGTCGTGGTCAGCGGTTATGTCTTCGATGACTTGAAGGTGAGCTATGGCGTCGGCATATTCTCTCCCATCGCCGAGCTCACGCTGCGCTATCGCCTGATCCAGAACCTTTATCTGCAGGCGGTCTCCGGCGCGGCTCAGGCGCTGGACCTCATCTACACCTTCAGCTTGGGTCGCACCGGCGGCCCTTGAGAGGGCATTGGCAAAAGGGCTGCGCGCGGCGGCGGGGGACGCTTCCGGCCGCCGGCTCCGCTCATCAGGAGGTATCACATGTTCAAGCGACGTCCCGACTCTCTACCCGATGCCAGCACTGCGCTGCCGGGACGTGAGACGCCGATCGCCATCAGCGGCGAGCACCTGGTCAACGGTGCCGCGATGAAACCGCCGTTTCCGGTCGGTACCGAGCAGATCGTACTCGGCGCCGGCTGCTTCTGGGGGGCCGAGCGCCTGTTCTGGGAGCTCGAGGGCGTGGTGGTCACGGCAGTGGGTTATGCCGGCGGCATCACGCCGAATCCGACCTATGAAGAGACCTGCTCGGGGATGACGGGGCACGCCGAGGTGGTGCTGGTGGTATTCGACCCGCAGCGCCTGCCGTTGACGCAACTGCTGGCGACGTTCTGGGAAGCCCACGACCCGACGCAGGGGATGCGCCAGGGCAACGACCAGGGTACGCAGTACCGCTCGGCGATCTATGTCACCGACGAGACTCAGCGGGCCATCGCCGAGCGCAGCCGCGATGAATACGCGCAGGCGTTGCGCGAGCGCGGCCTGGGACCGATCACTACCGAGATCAAGCCACTGGAGACGTTCTACTACGCCGAGGAGTACCACCAGCAGTACCTGGCCAAGAACCCGAATGGCTACTGCGGATTGAAAGGCACCGGCGTCAGCTGTCCGATTTCGGTCTAGCGTCCGGTTTTCCATCCCTGCCGCTCGAAGGTGCTTGCCGTCGCCTCATCGAGCGCTCGGCGTCGAGCCGGACGCGGTCAGGGCAGGGTGGGCGCCAGTTGCCTGAGGTTCTGTGGCGCCCACTGCATCAACTGCGCCTCGATCCGTCGCGCCAGCCAGGAGCGCAACCGTCCCCGACAGGCTTCGATGTAGCCCACGTGTCCGCCATTGGCGGCCACTTCCACCCGTACCGAGGGCGAGGGCGCCGGTAGCCGAGTGAACAGATCTCCAGGCATGAACGGGTCGTCGTTGGCGTGGAGAATCAGCATCGGAATCTCGATTTCTCCCAGCAACGGACCCGCCGAGGCGCGCTGATAGTAATCGCTGGCCGAGTGAAATCCATGCAGGGGCGCCGTGACTTCGTTGTCGTAGGCCCAGAAGCTATCCAGTTTCTGCAGTTGCAGCGGGGTGAGGCGCAAGGGTAACGACGAGGTTGTCAAGCGCTCGGCCAGCTTGCGTTTGAGTTGGGCCAGCAGGTAGCGCTGGTAGAAGCGGCCACGGCCGCGATTGAGCGCGTCGGCGCTCGCGGCGAGATCCAGTGGCGCATTGATCGCGATCGCACCGGCCAGTGGCAGGCCATCGCCTCCTTGCTCGGCGACGAGCTTGACCAGCATGTTGGCGCCGAGCGAAACACCCGCCGCGACGATCAGCGACTGGGGAAAGCGCTGGGCCACCTGGCCGACGATCCAGTAGGCGTCGGCGGTATCGCCGGAGTGGTAGGCGCGAGGCAAGCGATTCGGTGCCTGGCCACAGCCGCGGAAATGCATCAACACCGCGCGCCAACCCAAACGACTGGCCACATACAGCAGTTCGCGCGCGTAGGGCGAGTCGAAAGACCCTTCCAAGCCATGGAAAAGCAGGAATATCGGCGCGTTCGCCTGCCGCGGCGCCGGACGCGCCCACGCCAGTTCGACGAAATCGCCATCCGGCAGATTGATGATCTCGGTATCTCGAACCACTTGGCGCAGCGGCAGTAATCTCGGCAACAGCGTTTGCACGTGGCAATTGCGTAACCCCGGTGCGGCGCGAAAATCGGCCGATACGATCATGCTCGCCATGTCATGCGACCTCAGCCGTCGGCGATCGGCCGTCCCTGAGTGAGGTTGTCGTGGCCGTTCGCGGTGATGATGACGTTGTCCTCGATGCGAATGCCGCCGTGATCCTCGAGCCTGTCGACGGCCGACCAGTCGACGGCATCGCGCATGGCACCGTGTCGCAAGGATTCGAGCAGCATAGGAATAATGTAGAGTCCCGGCTCGATCGTCACCACCATGCCAACGTCCAGGCGCCGGGTGAGGCGCAACGCGGGATCCGCCGCCGGCGGTGGCAATGGCGTGCCTTGCGCATCGCCCTGGCGCCCACCGACATCATGAACCTGGATACCGAGGCTGTGGCCCAGTCCGTGGGGGCAGAAGGCGCGGGTCAGCCCACTCTCGATCGCCGCTTCGGCGCTACAGGAAATCAACCCGGTTTCACCCAGCAGCTCCGCCAGATGGACATGCATCTCCCGGTGCAGCTCGACGAAATCGAGCCCGGGGGCGAGCCGTGCGATCAAGCGCTGCTGATAGTGGGTGACACCCTTGATCAGCCGCTCGAACAGCGGATCGGCCTGCTTGGCGGCCCAGGTTCGGGTAATGTCGGCACAGTAACCGGCGTGGCGATGCCCCGCGTCCACCAGCAAGGAGCGTGGCGCCGTCGGGGCAGTGATGTCGTAGTGCTGATAGTGCAGGGTACCGGCATGGGCGTTGATGCCAACGATGTTCTGGTACGGCACCTGGAGCTCGCGCTGCCGACTGGCCGCCAGATAGGCGAGCTGGGCATCGAGTTCGCTGGCGCCGGCCGCGAACGCTTCACATGCCGCTGCGTGACCGGCCAGTGCCCATTGATTGGCTTCGAACAGACAGTGACGTTCGTAATCGTCCTTGCGCATGCGCAGCTCGTCCAAGGCGCTCACCAGCGCCGGTGGGTTGGCTTCCGCACCGGCGGGCAGGGCATCCGGGGCGATATCGCCGAGCACCGCGAAACGCGCGTTCGCCGTCGATGCCTCCGGCGGTAACGCCGGTTCACGCAGCGGCGTCAGCGTCATCACCTCGGCCAAGGTGCCAGTCGGCGCCGGGGTTGGCAGATACCAGAAATCCGCCGGCGCGTAGTAGTACCAGTGCGGCGGCTTGCCGGGCTCGATCCATAGCCAGTCATGCTGGTTGTAGCTCGCCCCGGTCCAGTGGACGAAGTGTCCATAGGCTGCAAAAGACGCTTCCTGATCGTCGCCGAAATGGGCTCTGGCGTGTCCGCTGTGGATCAACACGGCATCGAAGCCGAGTGCGGCGAGGATCTCGGCGTAGGCCGTTTGCAGGCGGCCGAGGTGGGCACGCTGCAGCGTATCCAGCATGTCATCGGGTGGGGGCATGAGAGCGCTCCTGAAGTTGGGCGAGCAGACCATGCAAACTCGGATGGCGGCTGTCCTGACGAAAATAGAGCCTCAGCGACAGCGGCACATCCCAGCGCTGGTCGCCCGCACGGGTGAGTTCACCGCGTTCGAGAGCCTGGCGTACCGTACGCCAGGGTAGCCAGCCAAGGCCATAGCCCTGCTGGACCAGTTCACGGATATTGGAAGTCTGAACGTTTTCGTTGAGTGTGGTGAGATGGACTTCCTGGCGCGATCTGGCCCAGTGGGCCTGCAGCGTGGCGGCGATCAGTCCACTGGGATGGTAGGCGATATGCGGCAGCGGCTGACGTTTCTGACCGGGCAGGGCGAAGCGCGCTTTGCCGGCGTCATCCACGGCACTGACCGGGATCAGCCGCTCCTCGCCGATCAGGACATAGCGCAGGCCGCTCATGTCGAGTTCCAGTGTCGTGCGGCTCTCTGGCCAGTAACACAGCGCGAGGTCGACCTCGCCACGCTCGAGTCCCTGGAAATAGTCCTCGATCAGCCAACTGGTGGCGCGCAGATAGGGTTCGACCTGTTGCTGCCATCCATGCGCGGCCAACCACCCGGGTACGAAATAGGTCATCAGGCTCTGGGGAGCGGCCAGGCGTACGCGTTGGGTATTCTCCTGGGCCAGGTTCTGCAGGCGTTCGCGTGTCAGACGGACACGTTCGGTGACCTGTTTGCACAGAATCAGGAATTCCTCGCCGGCAGGCGTCAGGCTGAGCGGCAGCGTCTGGCGGTTGATCAACGTGGTTCCCATCGATTCTTCGAGCAGCTTGATGCGCCGCGAGAAGGTCGGTTGGGTGACGTTCTGTAGATCCGCAGCACGAGAAAAATGACGCGTTTCGGCCAAGACGATAAAGTCTTCGAGCCAACGAAGTTCCATGGCGCTCTCTATCATGAATCACGTGGATGCCGGCTTCCGCGACTGCCACCGCAACGACGCCCCCTCGGCTTCACAGCCTAAGCGACACGACTTCGGGAACCATTGGGACGCGCGCACGGCGGCCGAACGTCAGGACTCAGCCGGCAGGATCCGAATGGAAGCGGTCTGGTCGGGGCGTGACACGGTACAGCCCAGGTTGTTGACCCGGCCGTCCTTGAGACCATAAACCCAGCCATGAACCGAGAGCGGTTGTTCGCGTTCCCAGGCGCGCTGGATGATCTTGGTGCGGCACAGGTTGGCGACCTGCAGGCGGACGTTGTGCTCGCACATGCGGTCGATCTGCTCATCCAGCGGCAGCGCTTCAAGCTCGGCACGATACTGCTGGTAGAGCTCGCTGATGCTGTGCAGCCAGTAGTCGACGATACCGTGCTCGCCGCCGGTGATCGCGGCCCTGACCCCACCGCAGCCGTAATGGCCGACGACCATGATGTGCTTGACCTTGAGCACGTCGACGGCGAACTGCACCACCGACAGGGCATTCATGTCATTGTGATAGATCAGGTTGGCGACATTGCGGTGAACGAAAACCTCACCGGGCGGCAGATCGACGATCTGGTTGGCGGGGACGCGACTATCGGAGCAGCCAATCCAGAGAAAGTCGGGATTCTGCTGCTGCGACAGACGGGGAAAGAATTCAGGATCGCGCTGCTGGATGCTGTCGGCCCATAGCCGATTCTGGTCGAGAAGAGTCTGGATATCGCTCATGAGGGTTGCACATTCCATTGCCGGGTTCGCTGTCGCACCCGTGCTTCCGCGCCGGGCGCGCCGGAAATCATCATAACTCCGAAGGCCGATTTTGGACAGGCGACCCGGCCGTGGCACCACGCCCCTCCCGAGGGCGGGGCGTGGCTGGTATCATCGCGGCATCATGTCTCAAGGAGCTTCGATGTGGCGAGTTACGATTATGATCTGTTCGTGATAGGGGCCGGTTCCGGCGGCGTGCGTGCCGCACGGACGGCTGCAGCGACGGGCGTCAAAGTGGCCGTTGCCGAAGATCGCTATCTGGGCGGTACCTGTGTCAACGTCGGCTGCGTGCCGAAGAAGCTGTACTCCTACGCGGCACATTTTCACGATGCCTTCGAAGACAGCAGCGGTTTCGGCTGGACGATACCGCAGGCGCCGAGTTTCGATTGGGCCACGCTGCGTGACAACAAGATCGAGGAGATCAAGCGTCTCAACGGCATCTACAACCGCCTGCTGGAAGGGGCCGGCGTCACGCTGATCAATGGCCGGGCCAAAGTCGTCGATGCCCACGCGGTCGAGGTCAATGGCGAGCGCATCACCGCGGAGAAGATTCTGGTCGCGGTCGGCGGCTGGCCCTGGACGCCGGAATTCGAGGGCAACGAATACACCGTCAACTCCAACCAGGTCTTCGATCTGGACGAGTTTCCCAAGCGTTTCCTGGTTCTCGGCGGCGGCTATATCGCGGTCGAGTTCGCCAGTATCTTCAACGGGCTCGGCGCCGAGGCCCACCTGGTCTATCGTGGCGCACTGTTCCTGCGCGGGTTCGATCACGAGGTGCGGGAATTCACGCGTGACGAGATGGCCAAGAAAGGCGTCAATCTCCACTTCGAGACCAACATCGAACGCATCCGCAAGGTCGAGGGCGGCCTCGAGGTCACGCTGACCAACGGTGAGCAGCTCGAAGTGGATGCCGTTCTCGCGGCCACCGGGCGGCGGCCGCACCTGGAGGGCCTGGGACTCGACACGCTCGGTGTCGAGCTCAATACCGACAACACCATCAGGGTCAATGAGCGCTACGAGTCCTCGGTGCCGTCGATCCTGGCACTCGGTGACGTCATTGGCGGCCCGGAGCTGACGCCGGTGGCCCTGGCCGAAGCGATGCATCTGGTCCAGCACCACTATGGCGACAAGACCCCGGGACCGCTCGACTACCAGAACATCGCCACGGCCGTGTTCTGCCATCCCAATATCGGCACCGTGGGTCTTTCCGAAGAAGAAGCGCGCGAGCGCTTCGGCGCAGTGCGCATCTACAGCGCGGATTTCCGTCCGATGAAGCACACGCTGTCCGGCAGTGACGAGCGCTGCCTGATGAAGCTGGTGGTCGATGATGCCAGCGACCGCGTCGTCGGCGCCCATATGGTTGGTGACGAAGCGGGGGAAACCATTCAAGGCATCGCGATCGCCGTGCGCGCCCAACTGACCAAGACGGATTTCGACGCCACGGTGGGTATCCACCCGACGGCAGCGGAAGAGTTCGTTACCATGCGCAGCCTCACTCGCCGCTGATCACGGCTCCGCTGCTACGTTCAATGGCCGCCCTCGAGGCGGCCATTGTCGTCATGCCCGATGTCCGGCCTTCGTGACTCTCATCGGCGCGCCCCGAATTCGCCATCAGAGAAAGTTCTTCAGAACGATGCGAGCATCGGGCCTCAAAGACTTCGCCTATTTCCTCCAATACATCTTCCTTCAATATATCGCCAGCCTTCGTCTAGACTGGAATTGCCGGAATTTCCGGATGCTCACCCAGCATATAAATATTCATTATTGAACTGGTTGAGTAAAATAACCTGCGGTTTGAAGCTTGCTTCACTCGCTGTTATCCTTGAATTCAAATTCGCCATAGCGACGATGACGATGACCAACCCCAATCCGGCATTTACGCCGTCGGCAGACTTGGCAAGGCCTACCGTGGCCGATGCCGTCGTTGGCAAGCCCGATATGCCACTGTTCATTCGCAAGCCCACCACGGAAGATGGGTGGGGGATCTATGAACTGGTCAAGGCCTGCCCGCCGCTCGATGTCAATTCCGGTTATGCCTATCTGTTGCTGGCAACGCAGTTCCGCGACAGCTGTGCCGTCGCGACGACGGAAGATGGTGAAATCGTCGGATTCGTGTCCGGCTACGTCAAAGCTGCCGCTCCCGATATCTATTTCCTGTGGCAAGTCGCGGTCGGGGAAAAGGCACGGGGCACCGGCCTGGCTAGACGCCTGGTCGAAGCCGTGCTGACTCGGCCGGAATTGGCAGGGCTGAATCATCTCGAAACCACGATCACGCCGGACAATCAGGCCTCATGGGGCTTGTTCAAGCGTCTGGCGGATCGCTGGCAGGCGCCCCTCATCAGTCGCGAATACTTTTCGACCGATCAACTGGGCGGAGAGCACGACCCGGAAAACCTCGTCCGGATCGGCCCGTTCGACCCCCAACGTATCCAGGGCGGGTAAGGTCTGCGTTGTCACGCATGTCTTATGCCAGCACGCCTTATCCACGCTCCCCACGACATCCACACTCCCATTACGGAGGTTGTATGCAGACTCAGATTCTCGAACGCATGGAATCCGAAGTCCGGACTTATTCTCGCTCCTTTCCAATTGTTTTCACCAAGGCCCAGGGCGCGCGCCTGATTGCCGAGGATGGCCGCGAGTACATCGATTTTCTCGCTGGCGCCGGCACGCTCAATTACGGTCATAACCATCCGAAGCTTCAGGAAGCGCTGGTCGAATACATCACTTCCAACGGTATCGTCCATGGTCTGGACATGTGGACCGCCGCCAAGCGCGACTACCTCGAGACGCTGGAAGAAGTGATCTTCAAACCGCGTGGGCTGGACTACAAGGTTCATCTGCCGGGCCCGACGGGTACCAACGCTACCGAAGCCGCGATTCGCCTGGCTCGCGTGGCAAAGGGGCGTCATAACATCGTCACCTTCACCAATGGCTTCCATGGCGTCACCATGGGCGCACTGGCAACGACCGGCAACCGCAAGTTCCGCGAAGCGACCGGTGGCATCCCGACCCAGGGTGCCAGCTTCCTGCCGTTCGATGGCTATCTCGGGGAAGGCACCGACACACTCGACTATTTCGAGAAGCTGCTGAGTGACAAGTCTGGCGGGCTCGACGTGCCGGCCGGCGTGATCGTCGAGACGGTGCAGGGCGAGGGCGGTATCAACCCGGCAGGGCTGGATTGGCTCAAGCGTCTGGAAGGGATCTGCCGTGACAACGACATCCTGTTGATCATCGATGACATTCAGGCGGGTTGCGGTCGCACCGGCAAGTTCTTCAGCTTCGAGCACGCCGGCATCGTGCCGGATATCGTGACCAACTCGAAGTCACTCTCCGCCTATGGCCTACCGTTCGCTCATGTGCTGATGCGCCCGGAACTCGATAAGTGGAAGCCGGGCCAGTACAACGGCACTTTCCGTGGTTTCAGCCTGGCGTTCGTGACTGCCGCCGCAGCTTTCAAGCACTTCTGGAGCGATGACAGACTCGAGCGTGACGTACAGCGCAAGGGCCGCATCGTCGAGGAGCGTTTCGCCAAGATCGCCGCCTGGCTGACCGAGCAGGGCCATCCGGCAAGCGAACGTGGCCGCGGTCTGATGCGCGGTATCGATGTACGCGACGGTGACGTGGCGGACAAGATCACGGCAAAAGCCTTCGAAAACGGGCTCATCATCGAAACCGCGGGGCAGGATGGTCAAGTCGTGAAGTGCCTGTGCCCGCTGGTGATCAGCGATGAAGATCTCCTCGAAGGTCTGGATATTCTGGAGCGCAGTGCCAAGGAAGCCTTTGCCTGAGGCGGAAATGACGCTGAAAGGCGGCCTTCGATGGCCGTCTTTCATACCGCCTTTTCACGTAGTCACCCACCAGGAGTTGTAATCGATGATCGTACGTAATCTTGCAGAGTGTATGAAAACCGATCGTTTTGTCGAAGCCGAGAACGGTAACTGGGACAGCACTCGCTTGATGCTGGCTGAAGACGGCTGTGGGTTTTCATTCAACATCACGCGTATTCATCCGGGTACGGAAACCCACATTCACTACAAGAACCACATCGAAGCGGTGTTCTGCTACGAAGGTGAGGGTGAAGTGGAAACCATCGCCGATGGCAAGATCCATACCATCAAGGCCGGCGACATGTATTTGCTCGACCAGCACGATGAGCATTGGCTGCGTGGCAAGGAAAAGGGCATGACCGTGGCCTGTGTCTTCAGCCCTGCGCTAACTGGCCGTGAAATTCACCGCGAAGACGGCTCCTACGCACCGGCCGAGTAAATCTCAACGCGCCATCGTTCATTCAGGCACAAAAAAAGACCGCTTATGCGGTCTTTTTTTGATCCTGACCTCCTCCCAGAAACCGGATCCACCGGCAATGTGAAATTCCCGCTACGTTTATTCTGATAGCACGAGATCTCGCGATGGAGCCTCGACTTGGTGCCGTGAAAACAGAATACCAACGGACTAATTCGCCAGTAATTTTGAAGGGTACGGCCTTTCGAGAAGTCATCGACGCTGAGCTGCGGTAGGTCGTAGAGAGGCTCAACAACCTGCCCGCAGCGTCTGGGTTATCAGACTCCGGTCCAAGTATTTTGAGTGGATACTCAGGCTCATTGGAAATGCGTTTTTCTAAGGTAATTTCGATTGGCTAGCAATCATAGATAAAGTTGTGTCGTGATCAATCTGAGCTAAGAACTGCTTGGCCTCCTTTTGAAAGGCTGCTAATGCTTGTCCAGATAGCTGCTTGCCTTCCGGCAATTTGACGCGCATGGCGTCGACTTGATTATTGTTAACCATTAATTCGTAATGAAGATGAGGTCCCGTGCTACGGCCTGTGTTTCCGGATAGTGCAATCTTCTGGCCTATGGAAACGCGCTCGCCCTCAGATACCAAGCGTTTGGATAGGTGCATATAGCGAGTCTTGTAGCCGTTGTCATGGCGGATCACAACGTAGTTTCCAGCCCCATTTGCTTGATAGGCTGATTTGACAACACGTCCATTCGCTGGAGATTGAATTGAAGTACCAGTGATTACTGCAAAGTCAGTGCCTCGGTGCGGGCTAACTCGGCCAGTGATTGGGTGCTTCCTCTGCAAGTTAAAGGGCGAGCTTATTCTGTAGTTGCCTTTAAATGGCTTGCGGTTAAATGCTGGGGAAAGACTGTAGCCTTCAGGGGTGTAAAAATTGTCATCAGTAGGATTTCTAACGACAGCTAGGTCTATTTTATTGCCTTTGTAGTGAGCGGCAAGGATACGCGAATCAGCAGCCTGACCCTCAATCACATCGGTTTCTACTAGAACTTGGAACTGGTCCCCTCGCCGGGCAGCGCGGCGAAAATTTATCTTTTTTGAAAGAAGGTTGCTCAGTTCCGATACTTCTGAGTAGGATAGGCCAGTGGCGCTGGCTGACTGCGCAAAACTGCCATTGACTGTTCCTGCAAACAATCGCTCCGTTTTCTGAGCCGTTTTTTCAAAACGAGTAACCTCAAAGCTCTTGCTGTCGTGGCCGCGTTCAATCAGGAGGCCGGAACGTGTGTCTTCCATGATTCGCAGTGCTAATAATTCACCGGTTTCATTAATCTTAAAGTCAAAGCTATCACCGACACGCCAGCGAGTGAACGTCCTTTCGTCCGGGATTTCTTCGAGAAGCTGTATAACTTCACTATAGCCTAGCCCCAGAGCGCGTTCTGCCATGTCCGCGAAGGTATCGCCGGCTTGAATGGTATAAGTTTCCCATGATGGAACGTACCTTTCATTGGCTACCAGTTCTTCTTCCAGATCTACTTCTTCATCATTATGTATTAGGTCGACAGATAAACCATCATCGGAAGTGCCGTCAACTTCGCGATTGTTGGTTCCAGTTGCCGAGCCGGTAAGTCGAATCGCCATGTGCAGCGCCTGGCTATCCAGTTCGCTAGCGTCTTTAGTACTTTCCGGCTTGGTTGTAGGAACGCTGGGGTTTAATGGTGTAGCCGCACGAACAACGCTGTCTTGGACAGTTGTTTCAGAAACGCGAGTAGTTTCAACTTCGTCTGTTACCAATAGGAGGCTTTGCGGCGAGCCTGCCGTGGGCTTGGTAAGTCCGGTGGAAGCCTGAGCGGGGCCCGTATATTTGTAGTTGGTGCTGACTTTAACAGCTGTCATGGTGTCAGCTTGAGCTTGGAAGCGAGTAGATAACTCAATGCTTGGCGAACTAGCCTCGTTAAGGGGCGCATCATCTCCATTAGAAGCTTTTAACACAGAGAAGATTTCCTGCGCTCCTAGTAACGTGACTAGCGTAGCTATAGGTAAAATCAGTAATTTTCGGCTGCGAGGCAGGAAGCGAAGGATTCTTAGCATGAGAGCTTATGATAGACCAAGTGAAGTGAAATGGCGGCACTTTACCCCAAACAACACGATGTGCCTACCCTACAGGGCAAGCCTCTGCGCATAATGACATTTTGTAGTGGCTTGCCTAACTGTCGATAACGGTGTCTTTTAGCTATTTCGCCTGCGTACCCCGGATATAACCAGCGCTGCTGACAATAGCCAGGTTGGCCAGCTTCCGGTGCGTGTGAATGGCGTTTCTCCCCGCATGGCCCGGATTTCTCCGTTGAGGGTGGTCATCCTGAATTGAGTCGCGCGATCGATAATGCGACCTTGCGGGTCGATGATGGCCGTCACCCCATTGTTCGTTGCCCGCATAACATAGCGACCATTTTCAAGGGCGCGTAGCCGGGCCATTTGCAGATGCTGAAGCGGCCCGATGGAGTCACCGAACCAGGTGTCGTTGGACACCGTGAGCAACACCTCAGCGTTATCGGCGCGTTGTGCCACTAAGTCCGGGAAAATAATTTCGTAACAGATCGCCGTGCCGATGCGCAGTCCAGCGGCTCGGATCGGGCCTTGTTCGGAATTGCCTGCCGTGAAGTCTGACATCGGCAGATCAAAGAAAGCGATAATGCCACGTAGCTGTTTTTCCATCGGGATGTATTCACCGAACGGTACCAGATGCGACTTGCGGTACACATCCGTAACCTCGCCGGCACCGACTACGGCATTGTAATAGCGGCCCGAGTCGTCGCGCTGCACGATACCGGTGAGTAGTTCGGCTCCTGATGGCAAAGTAGCCTTAACCCGCTCCAACAGCGGCTCGGCTTGACGCTGATACATAGGAATCGCCGTTTCCGGCCAGATAACCAGATCTATGTCTTCAGCAATGTTGCGGGTCAATCGGGCATAGGTGCTGACTGCGTTACGCTGCCCCTCGTTTGTCCATTTGCTTAGCTGGGGTAGATTGCCCTGTAACAGGCTCACTTGTACGGGCTCCTTGCTGGGTATGGTCCACTGAGTAGGAAGCATCAAGGGGAACAGCCATAGAGCGGCGATCGTGCCCCCTGCCCACCAGCGTCGACGCAGGAACTCCACCCCCAGCGTGCCCGTCAGGGCGGTAACCAATGTCAACAGCAGCACCCCGCCAACCGGGGCCAATGGTGCTAAAGGAGAATCGACGTGCGCGCTCCCCAGCAATAGCCAAGGGAAACCGGTGAAAAGGTATGTCCGTAGCACTTCAATCAACACCCACGCGCCGGCGAAGGAGAGAAAGGCTAGACGCGAGCCAGTAAAGCGCCGATAGAACCAGAAGGGAATGGCATAGAAAAGCGCCAAGGTGGCGGCAAACAGGGCTGTAAGGAAAACCGATAGCGGCACCCCCGTGTAACCGTACTCATGGATCGACACGTAGACCCATGAGGTTCCCGTGGCGAACAGCGCGATGCCATAACACCAGCCTCGCAGGGCTGCCTGACCCGGTGTCAGGTCATCCAGGCCTGAGTAAATGAGGCCGACGGCGACCGGCCCCAGCCACCAAAGCTCGAAGGGAGAGAAGGTTAGCGTCGTTAGAGCCCCTGCGAAGACCGCTAACACGCATCCCATCCAGGGGCGACAGGAAAATCGCATGGGTTGCTCCTTAACGTGACGGGCCACTTTTATCAAAAACGCCTCGGAAAAACATTATGGCCATTCTCAAAAGTCATGCTTCTATTGGCCGTCGCAGTCGTTCGCAAGTCGTTTTCTACCCGCCTCGCATGCTTCACTACCAGTAAGACGATGCGGCTTGACTCTATAGCCACTAGAAGGTTTAGAGTTTAAACACAGAAATTGAACGAGGTAACTTTTCATGCCAGCTACAAATCCCGAAGTATCCGATAACCCATACCAGTGGACCGTTCAAGGCATGGACTGTCCAAGCTGCGCCGGCAAGATCCGTGGTGCGGTGGAACGCCTGAAAGGCGTTTCCGACGTTCAGGTTTCGGTGATGAAGGAGACGCTGAGGCTTGGGCTGGACACGCGACAAACCTCGATGGAGCAAGTCGAGAAGACCGTCAAGCGGCTTGGCTATGGCGTCCAGTTCAAGCCCGCTGCCGCTGGACAGGATAGTGATCCGGACGAGAGCCATTCACACGGCGGCTGTGACGGTAGCCAGGCTCACGACCACGACCACTGTCACGGACATGACTATGACCATGACCATGACCGCGACGTGACGATGGCGACAGCCGAAGAGGCCGATACCGAGGGCACGCTCAGTTGGAAGGTCGGCGGCATGGACTGTGCCAGTTGCGCGGCGAAAATTCGTGGCGGTGTAGAGAACCTGCCGGGAGTCTCCGACGTCAAAGTGTCGGTCATGAACGAGACGCTCACGCTGAAGCTCGACGAACAGCAAACCTCGCCGGACAGCGTCGAGAAATCGATCAAGCGGCTCGGTTACAGTGTAACGCCGCGCACCGCCATAACCGGTAATGGCTCCAATGGCGCCAGCTCCACAGCTGACGAAGGCGTCGCCGAGGCAGTGTCGGCCTCACCGAAACGCTGGTTTCTGCATGGCAAGGGCCGGCTGGTGGTCATGACCGGGGCTGTCCTGCTGGCCGCCGTGGCGGTGCGCCTGGTGGCCTCGGAGTCTCTGGCTTATTGGGGCTTCATCCTGGCGTGTCTGGTCGGGCTGGTTCCCGTAGCGAAACGTGCTTTTTCCGCTGCACGAGCGGGCATGCCATTCACGATAGAAATGCTGATGACCATCGCTGCCGGTGGCGCGCTGATCATCGGTGCCGCCGAGGAGGCGGCGCTGGTGGTCTTCCTGTTCGCCGTCGGCGAAGTGCTTGAAGGGGTGGCCGCGGATCGTGCCCGCTCGAGTATTCGCGCGCTGGGTGATCTAGTGCCCAAGAGCGCGCTGGTCGAAGACGCACAGAGGGCGACTCGCAAGGTCAATGCCGCGAATCTGAAGATTGGTCAGATCGTCGTCGCGCGACCCGGCGACCGGATTCCTGCCGATGGGCAGATCGTTGAAGGAACGTCTTCTATCGATGAATCGCCGGTGACCGGTGAATCGGTGCCCAAGAGCAAGACCCTCGACGAGTCGGTCTTCGCCGGGTCCATCAATAATGATGCCGTGCTGCGTATTCGCGTCACCAAGGCGCCCGAAGACAATGCTATCGCGCGGATCATCCGCTTGGTGGAAGAAGCACAGGAAGCCCGTGCGCCCACCGAGCGTTTCATTGATCGCTTCAGCCGTGTCTATATGCCCGCTGTGGTCGGTACCGCGCTACTCGTTGCGATCATTCCTCCGCTACTTTTCGGCGGCGCTTGGGGTGAATGGACTTATCGAGCCCTGGCGCTGCTGTTGATTGGCTGCCCGTGTGCGCTGGTAATTTCGGTACCGGCTTCGATCGCCTCGTCGCTGTCTACCGGGGCACGCCGCGGGCTATTGTTGAAGGGGGGCGCGGTGATCGAGTCCACCGCCAAGGCTAGCCTCGTGACCTTCGACAAGACCGGCACCCTGACCGCCGGGAAACCAGTCGTTACCGACGTGCAAGCGGCTGCCGATGACCACGATGAGGCTGATGTCGTTGCCTTAGCCGCCAGTGTCGAGGCCGGCTCCAGCCACCCGCTCGCCGAGGCGGTGTTGAATCATGCCGAATCGCGTCATATCGCGTTTTCTCAAGGGTCGGACGCACGCGTCATCGCCGGCCATGGTGTCGAGGCAAGCGTGGACGGTCATCGTAGCTATGTCGGTTCGCCACGCTACGCTGAAGACCAGGGCGTACTGACAGAGGCTCTGAAGACGCGGATCGCTGCGCTGGAGGAGCAGGGCAAGACGGCCGTCGTGGTGTTTAGGGACGGCGCGATCGTCGGACTGATTGCCATGCGTGACGAGCCGCGCACGGACGCCATCGACGGCATCAAGGATCTCCAGGCACTGGGCATCCGCTCGGTGATGCTGACCGGTGACAACCCCCGTACCGCGAAAGCGATTGCCGATCCGCTGGGCATCGAGTTCCAGGCAGGCTTGCTGCCTGACGACAAGGTCACGGCAATCAAGGGAATGGTCGCCAAGGACCGGGTGATCATGGTGGGCGACGGGATCAACGACGCGCCTGCACTCGCCACCGCCGACGTCGGCGTGGCCATGGGCTCGGGCACCGATGTCGCCCTGGAAACGGCCGATGGCGCCTTGCTGCGTAATCGCGTGACCGACATAGCGACTATGATTCGTCTGGCTCGCGCCACCATGAACAATATTCGCCAGAACATCACCATCGCGCTGGGCCTGAAGGCGGTATTCCTGTTGACGACCATGTTTGGTCTGACCGGGTTGTGGGTGGCTATCATGGCTGATACCGGCGCCACCGTACTAGTGACGCTGAATGCGCTGCGTCTGTTACGGTTCGAGAATCGACAGGGCCCGACACGCGGCGGTGGAGCCTCCGTCAATGTGCCGCCGGAAAGCTCGGGCCAGGCCGCTTCGCCGGCGAGTGCTTGAAGGCGAGTGCTAGAGCTAGACATCGACCAGGGAAGGTGATCATGGATAGCATTTGGATGGTGTTCGGCCTGGCATTGCTTCCCGCGTTGGGAAACTTCGGTGGCGGGCTGGTTGCGGAGGTCTCGCGGACGCGTGGCATGTCGCATACACAGAAATAACGGATTATTGACATTGAGGACGACGGCGTGGGTATGGAAGCGTCCGCATTGTCGCAACTTGGTCAGCAAGAGAAACGCCTCAATGAAAGCAGCACGGTTCATGCTGTCCTATTGGCAGAACGCCGAGAGTCACATGGTCATCGTAGCGAGAATGGATTCATAAACACTTCCAGCCAGGCATAGAGCCCATGACATCTCCACACCCCCGATCTTGGCGTGGATATGCCGCTGGTCTCGTCAACCGAAAGGTGTCCGCACGACGGCAGGAGCGGTTCAGAAGCAGGCAAGCCCCCTAGGGGGCTTGCTATTCTTTATTGACGCTGTTACATGCAGCCTAGACGGGGCTCTGCTGCCTGTGGTCTCCTAATTCACATCACCAGCCCCGCAATCAGGATCGGCATCACAAACGTGACGGATAGCGGCATCCTCGGGTTGTAAGGTGGTGTGCTCAATACCGAAGCGCCCCCGCAATATCGTTTGCAACTGCGGCAGTATCTCTTCCCATCGTCCCATCGCTTCCACATCAATATGCGCCGCTAGAGCTTGACTGTTTGATGATAGGCTCCAGATATGCATGTCATGGATAGCAAAAACGCCGTCGACCCGGACAAGGGCGCAGCCGACTTCATGTGCATCGATTCCTTCTGGCACGCCTTCCATCAACACTTGCGTCACCTCACGCAGTAGTCGAACGGCGGATACCAGAATCAATAGGCTGACGAAAAGAGACAGGATCGGGTCCGCAATGGGCGGCCCGCCCAGATAAATGACCGCCCCGGCAACCAGCGCAGCGACCGAGCCCAGCAAGTCTCCCATTACGTGCAGGAGCGCTCCGCGAACGTTTATAGTCTGCTCTCCACGCATCAGCGCCCAAGCCACTGCGATATTCACCAGCAAACCGAGCCCGCCGATCGCCAAAACCATGCCACCGGCAACAGCGGGGGTGTCTGCCATGCGGCGGATCGCTTCATAGGCGATAAATACAATCACTCCGAACATAAACAGCACGTTAAACAGGGCTCCGAGAATTTCGGCGCGCTTGAGTCCAAAGGAATGCTGACGCGATGCCGGCTTCTTGGCCAGCCAAGCGGCGAAGGCACCAATCCCTAACGACAATGAATCGGTAAGCATGTGGCCTGCGTCCGATAACAGGGCAAGCGAATCAGCTATCAGGCCGCCGAATACTTCGACAGCTGCAAAACCTGTAGTGAAGACCAGTGCAAACAACAAGGTCTTGCCGCCACTATGGCTATGATTGTGGTCTGACATTGATGCCTCCTTCGTATATTGGCCATCGAGATTCCCCGCGAGCCGCTCTCACTCTCTATCAGGCCATTGGGTCGATATGTTTTTCCGCGCTAATGAAAGGCAGTTTGCACCTGCCACATTACGATTGGATATATTCACAAAGGAAGCCGTGGCTCGCCACGGCTGTCGTCCCGTAGCAGAAGTCATCCTAGTCGCTGGTGATCGTCGTACCGGCGCCAGTGCCTTTGAGCCTTTTCTTCGAGCGGGTGGTGGTGGTCTTGCTTTTTTACTCTCATTCATTTTGAGTCTTCCGTGTGCCAGGCTTTTATCTGCCTTACTTGAGGTAGGACTTAATGACCTGTAGTACCGCGTCCAAGTCTTGTTGCCGCTGCGCCAGTTCGGGCTCCCTGACGACGTGATCAGTCAGGTGCCCCTCCATGACGGCGGCCATCAACCCATTCACCGCCCCGCGAATCGCGGCGATCTGTTGCAGCACTCATCGGCACGCTTTTGTGATCGATAGCCATCACACGAAATGGCCATCGTGAAATAACGAAGAGGCACAAGGAACGTCATGCATGCATGTAGGGGCGCTGCTGGTTGTAGCGCAGCATCAGGTAGAAGCCGATATCCCGTAAAGCCTAACGCACCGATAAGTAACCGGTCGCGGACATCCATTCGCTCTTGTAGCTTCGAAATAACCGCTCCATGGACAAATTGGCCCCGCTTGGAGCGGCGGCTTCTCACATTGTGGGCGGACTTAAACCAGGGGGAAGGTCAATCCGTCAATCTCGATCCGATCATCCTGATGCAAGCGACAGCAGCGATTCGGCTATCGGCATTCGGCTATCCAGTGACATCATGACACTCAATGCAGTTACCACCACGATCGAGATACCGAAGACCTTGCGAGCCCAGGCTTGATCATTGGTGGTTCGGAAGCCTCTGAGCGTAATACTGAGCCAGTAACCGCCCACGGCAACGGCAACGATGGCGTAGGCCCATCCGGTATAGCCGGCAACCGATAGCATGACCGAGGCGATCACGAACAGCACCGTGTAGATCACGATATGTCGCTTGGCCACCGCGATGCCGTGCTTCACCGGTAGAACGGGTATCGATGCCGAGGCGTAGTCGTCGAAGCGAAAGATGGCAATCGCATAGGAGTGCGGCATCTGCCACATGCTGAAAATGATCAGCAATAGCAGGGCACCCAGATCGAACGTGCCCGTCACCGCACAGTATCCGATCACCGGTGGCGATGCGCCGGATAAACTTCCGATCAGCGTGCTGTAGACCGAGTGACGCTTGAGATAGAGACTATAAGCGCCAACGTAGATAGCGAAACCAAATGCCGCGAATCCGGTAGCCAACGGCGTCGTCATCCACGCCAGCAGGCCAAAACCGACGATACCCAGCAAGCACCCGAACAGCAGGGCGATCGGAATCGAAATCTCGCCGGTCACCATGGCTCGAGACTGAGTGCGTGCCATATGGCCGTCGATATCGCGATCGATAATGTTATTGAAAACACAGCCGGACGCGACGACCAACGAGGTGCCCAGTACCACTGCCAGAAATAACCACGGTTCGAAACGGCCACCGGCGGCCAGGAAATAGCCGCCGATGACTGTGACGAGATTGCCGAAGATAATACCGGGCTTGGTCAACGAACTGTAAGCCTTGTATGTCACTTGGCTATCACATCAAATTCAGACGGAGGTGGTGCATGATCCATAGTGATCCCCCGACAATCAGTCCTATGATCACCGCCGTAAATACAAAAAATCCACCAGATTCACGACCCTGCTGAGTTCTAAATTCGAGATGCATGAAAAGAATTAACTGCACCAGGACCTGAACTACCGCCGTGACAATCACCGTAATGGCAGTTGCCAGGATACTGAATTTCCCCAGCATGACTACGCCAAAAGCCGCCAGCGTTAGCGCAATCGATAGAATCAATCCAACAGTATAAGATTTATGGCTACCGTGGCTGGTGCCATCGTGAGAAGTGTGACTATCGTTCATGTCACATCGCTCCTATCAGGTAGACGAAGGAGAAGACGCAGATCCAGACAATGTCCAGGAAATGCCAGAACAGGCTCAGGCACAGCATTCGGGGTTTGGTCACACTGTCCAGCCCGCGTTTGGATATCTGGAAGAACATGATCGCGATCCAGATCAGGCCAAAGGTCACGTGCAGACCATGGGTCCCCACCAGGGTGAAGAAGGCTGACAGGAAGGCGCTACGGTCCGGACCGTAGCCTTCGGCGATGAGGTTATGGAATTCGTACACCTCCATCGCGACGAAGCCAAAGCCCAGCAGGAACGTTACCGCCAACCACTTGAGGACGGCGCCGCGGTCGCCAGCATTCTGCGCCAAGACCGCCAGACCGAAGGTGAAACTACTGATCAACAGCAGAAAGGTTTCGACCAGCACGAAAGGTAGCTCGAAGATCTCCTGCGAGGTCGGACCACCCGCAGTGGCGTTGGCCAGCACCCCAAAAGTGGCGAACAGCGTCCCGAAGATCACCAGATCGCTCATCAGGTAGATCCAGAACCCGAAGATCTTCATTGCGCCTGCGTCGTGGTGCTCATGCCCGTCGTGGGCATGAGCGTCATGTTGCTTGATTGTGTCGGTTGCCATGATTAAGCCTGTATCTCCAACCGTTTGTGGTATTCACGTTCGGTCTTTTCGACCTCCGCGGCGCTGACGTGGTAGTCGGTATCGTTATTGAAGATACGGAACATGAACGTCACGAACATGCCGATGGCCCCCAGACCCGCCAGCCACCAGATGTGCCAGATCAACGCAAAGCCGAACAACAAGGCAAACAGCGACAGGATCGGGCCTTCCGCCGTGTTCCTGGGCATGTGAATGTCCTCGAACTTGGTCGCCAGCTCGCGCTTGAAGCCACCCGGCTGCTGCTTCATCTCCCAGTAGCTATCGATGGACGCGACATCTGGCAGGTAAGCGAAGTTGTAGTTCGGGGGCGGAGAGGAGGTAGACCACTCCAGCGTACGCCCATCCCACGGATCGCCTGTCAGATCACGGTTCTTCTCGCGATCGCGAATACTGACGACAAGCTGGATCACGATGCAGGCAATGCCGCAGGCGATGATCACGGCGCCAAACCAGGCCACGATCATCAGCGGCTGCCACTCGGTCTGTTCGTAGGACTGCATCCGGCGCATGGCACCGAAGAAGCTCAGCGCATACAGCGGCATGAACGCGACGTAGAAGCCGATCAGCCAGCACCAGAAGGAGCGCTTGCCCCATTTTTCACTCAGCGTGAAGCCGAAGGCTTTCGGGAACCAGTACGTGAAGCCGGCCATCATCCCGAACACCACGCCGCCGATGATGACGTTATGGAAGTGAGCGATGACGAAGAGCGTGTTGTGTAGCACAAAGTTCGCCCCCGGCACGGCCAGCATGACACCGGTCATACCGCCCAGGGTAAAGGTGATGATGAAACCGATCGTCCAGAGTACCGGCGTCGTGAACTGGATGCGCCCGCGATACATGGTGAACAGCCAGTTGAAGATCTTCACGCCCGTGGGTATGGCGATGATCATCGTTGCAATGCCAAAGAAGGAATTTACATCAGCACCCGCGCCCATGGTGAAGAAGTGGTGCAGCCAGACGGTGAACGACAAAAATGCGATCACGACGGTGGCCCAGACCATGGTCTTGTAGCCGAACAGACGCTTCTTGGTAAAGGTCGCGATGACCTCGGAGAAGACACCGAACGCCGGCAAGATCAAGATGTAGACTTCCGGGTGGCCCCAGGCCCAGATGAGGTTGACGTACATCATCTGGCTGCCGCCCATATCATTGGTGAAGAAGTGCATGCCCAGATAGCGATCCAGAGTCAGCAGGGCAATGGTCACGGTCAGGATCGGGAACGACAAAATGATCAGCACGTTGGTGCAGAGCGCCGTCCAGGTGAAGATCGGCATGCGAAACAGGGACATGCCCTTGGTGCGCATTTTCAGGATGGTGACGAAGAAGTTGATCCCCGTCAGCGTGGTCCCGATCCCCGATATCTGCAATGCCCAGATCCAATAGTCGACCCCAACGCCTGGACTGTATTTCAACTCCGATAGCGGCGCGTAGGCCAGCCAGCCGGTCTTGGCGAACTCGCCGATAACCAGAGACATGTTCACCAGAATCACGCCCACCGCGAACAGCCAGAAACTCAGGTTGTTCATGAACGGGAAGGCCACGTCGCGAGCGCCGATCTGCAGCGGCACGACCAGATTCATCAAACCGATGACCATGGGCATGGCGACGAAGAAGATCATGATGACACCGTGGGCGGTGAAGATCTGATCGTAGTGTTCGGGAGGCAGATAGCCCTCGGCGCCACCGGCAGCAATGGCTTGCTGCGTTCGCATCATGATCGCATCGGCGAAGCCGCGAATCAGCATGACCAATGCCACCAGGAAGTACATGACGCCGATTTTCTTGTGGTCAATCGACGTGATCCACTCGCTCCACAGGTAGCCCCATTTGCGATAGTAGGTAATGAGCCCGACGATCAGGGCACCGACGATCCCGATGACCGCCGCCGTAACCATGATGATCGGCTCATGATAGGGAATCGAATCTAAACTGAGTTTTCCGAACATGACGTTACTCCGCTGCCTGCGCACTCATGGGCATGGAAGGCTCCTGTGATTCATTATGCTCGCCATGGCTGTCTGAACCTTGGCCAGCTTTGTAGCTTCTAATCAGGTCGCCGTAGAAATCGGGCGATACCTGCGAGAAGTATTCAACGGGATTGGCGATCGAAGGTTCGGCCAGATCGTTGTAGTCATCCGGGAACGTCATGGTCTTGGGTGACTGTTTGACCTTGTCGACCCAGGCCTGGAAGTCGGCGTCCGAAGTGACATGGGCGTCGAACAGCATCTCGGAGAAACCTGCGCCGCTGTAGTGGGTCGAACGACCACGGAAGGTGCCGATTTCGTTACCCTCGAGGTAGACGTCGTTGTTCATGCCGGCCATGGCATAAATCTGGCTACCCAGGTTGGGGATCATGAACGAGTTCATGACGGTGCCGGAGGTGACGCGGAAATGAACCGGCGTATCGACTGGCATGGCCAATTCATTGACTGCCGCGATGCCCTGATCGGGATAGATGAACAGCCATTTCCAGTCAAGCGCGATCGCATCGATGGTCAGGGTTTCATCTTCGCTGGCGATCGGCTTGTGCGGGTCGTAGGAGTGCGACGTCTGCCAGGTCAGAATGGCCAGGAAGAGAATGATGACGCAGGGGATCGCCCATACGAAGACTTCGATGATGTTCGAGTGTTCCCAGTTCGGCGTGTACTTGGCCGCGAGATTGGTTTCGCGGTATTTCCAGGCGAACAGGATGGTCATCACGATGACCGGAATAACCACGATCAGCATCAAGCCAAAGGCTGTAATGATCAGTGACTTCAGACCCTGGCCGATCTGGCCGGACGGATCCATCAGCGCTGAACCACAGCCGCTCAACAACAATGGCACGGTCAGCCACGTCATCACACTCAAATACTTGAGGGAGTTCCTTTTTCTCATCTCACGACCCCAGTGGAGGAAAGCTTTTCGGCCCTGCAACATCGGCCAGCGGCCTGCATCATACGCCGCTCGCCAGGGCTGACAACTCTGATACGACGCCAATTGCGTGACGGGCGCCGGACGTCGCCAACGAAGTAGGGTTTTCGCGGGCGGCATTGTACCGAAAAAAACGCTTCCAAGCAGGCTAACGAAGGGAAAGACACCATCTATGTGGCGATTTGTCGCAGCGTGTCGCGCGGTCACGATGCACCAGCGTTATTCATCCTAGCTTGGCTGCGGCATAACGCGAGTTCCGATACCGGGACGTCGGTCAAACGGCGAAACTGCCTTTGAGAGTCATCTACAGGACATACCATGCGAGATATCCACGGGGATGAGCGAAAACGCTCCCAAGCATAGAGATTCATTGTTGCGCATAATATATATTATGTTAAATATGCGATTTCAAGATCGTTCCTGACCATGTCATGCCAGCCCGGTTCTGTTTGGTGGCCCTGATCCGAGCAAGTGCGTAGAATAATTGGTCCCCCATCGGTTTCAGGAATTTCGATGCTCGATTCGGATGCCCTGCTCAAACAGGCAGACCAGCAATGTCAGGAACGTGGCGTTCGCTTCACACCCATTCGCCGGCGTGTGTTGGAGATGATTTCCAGCACGCCTGGTGGGCTCAAGGCGTACGATCTGCTCGATAGACTCTCCGACGAGCATGCCGCAGCCAGACCGCCCACGGTCTATCGGGCGCTGGACTTCCTGATCGAGCAAGGACTGGTTCATCGCATCGAGTCGCTCAATGCTTATATTGCCTGTCCGTGTCCCGAGCATGTCCACCGGTTCCAGTTGCTGATCTGCCGCCACTGCGGTCGCGTCGAAGAACTGCACCTGGAAGCCGTCGAGGAGCTGCTGTCGCGCACAGCACGTGAACGCGGATTCACGATACAGCGCCAGACCATCGAACTCTTGGGCGCCTGCGACGCCTGTCTAGAGCAATCCTGAATCTCCTGTTTCGATTGCCGTTTGCGGAAAATGCCATGTCCCATCTTTTTCACGATCTCGAACGCTCGCCGGCAGGCTCAAAGGTCGCCCTCGACGATCTTCTGGCCGCCGCCAAGTGGAACGACGACGGCCTGCTTCCCGCCATCGCGCAACAGCACGACAGCGGCGAAGTGCTGATGATGGCTTGGATGAACCGAGAGGCACTGCAGGAAACACTCGCCACCGGCCGCGTGTGCTATTGGTCGCGCTCACGCCAGACCTTCTGGCGCAAAGGTGAAACCTCCGGGCAGCAGCAACATCTGATCGAAGCCCGCTTCGACTGTGATGGCGATACGCTCTTGCTGAAGGTCGATCAGTCCGGTCCGGCATGCCATACCGGTCGTCGCCACTGTTTCTATCTCCGACTGACGTCGACGCTGGGAGAAATCGACAGCGAACCGCTGATTTCTCCGGATACGCTCTATGGCGGGAAGCGCTGAGACCGACCATGCTTGCCAGGATAGCCACTTGGCTGTTTACCGGACTGATCCAGCTTTACCGATACGGCATCAGCCCCCTGCTCGGCCCGCGCTGCCGTTTTTGGCCAACCTGCTCCAGCTATGCGCTCGAAGCGATCCGGCTGCACGGACCCTGGCGTGGTGCCTGGTTGGCCGCGTGCCGGATTCTCAAATGTCACCCCTGGCATCCGGGCGGTGTCGATCCCGTTCCTGAATCGCCGCACGCAAGCTGCCGTTGTCGAAAACCTCGGCGCAGGCAGGATTGAAGCATCGTTGGCGTGAAATCGATGAGTCAGTGCAAAGGCTGATGTTCCCGAGCCTCGCGAGCGATGGCGTAAATGCGCTCGATCATGGCATGCAGGCCATTGCTGCGGGTCGGCGACAGATGCTTGTCGAGGCCGAGCTGGGCGAGAAACGCCGGTTCGCTATCGAGAATTTCCTGAGGCTCGCGGTCATTGTAGATGCGCAGCAGAATCGCGATCAGGCCACGAACGATCGCGGCGTCCGAAGTGGCGTGGAACTGCAGCCGCCCTGTCTCTTGCGTGGGCCGCAGCCAGACATTGGACTGACAGCCTTCGATCTTGTAATCGGCCACCTTGTCGGCATCGGGGTATTCCGGCAACTGGCGTCCCATATCGATGATGTACTGGTAGCGATCCATCCAGTTATCGAACATAGAAAATTCATCGAGTAGTTCGGCTTGGGCCTGTGCGGTGCTCATGTTGTCTCCTATTTGGTGTCGCTTCATTATAAAGCCTGTCGTCAATCACCCCCATAGCGATGGTTTTGCTGATTACGTACATATATTTACGTATTATCTTACGTAATGGCCTATGCTGATCGTCAGGAGCCGCCTGAAAAAGAAACCGCGGCCATATTCAGCAGCGCAAGGGAACTTCCACATGGCACGTAATGGGATTCGTTACGACGATGTCTGCCGCGCTATCGATACTTTAAGACAGCGCGGAGAAGCCGTCAGCGTTCAAAAGGTACGCGAACTTCTCGGTACCGGCAGCTATACCACCATCAGCGATCATCTGCGTGAATGGCGTCTGCGTCAGGATGGCGACTCCGTCCAGGCGATTCCGCGCAACCTGGAGCGCCCCGAAGCGCTCGAGGGCTGGATCGCCGATATCTGGGACAAGGCCCAGCAAGCCGCCTACGAAAAGCTGGCCATCTATCGCCAACAAGCGGACGATCAGATCCGCGAGGCCGACGAGTCACGCCATCGGGCTCAGCGCCAGTGCGAGGATGCCGAACAGCGCCTCGAAGCCTTGAACGAACACATGTTGCGCGTTCAGGAAAGACTGGAGGCCAAGACCACGGAAGCCGCCCATCTGCAGGCAGAGCTGCAGTCATTCAAGTCCAGCCAGGCCCAACAGCAGAAGCGCGTCGCTCAACTCGAACAGACCTGTCAGCGCCATCAGCAGAGCCTCGAACAGGCCGAGAAGCAGCACCGCGAGGCCATGGCCAAGCAGCAGCAGGCTCATCAGGCCAAGCTGGCACAGGAAGAGAAACGTCACGAGTCGGCCGAATCGCGCCTGATGGAACTGCTGGACGACGCCCGTCAGGAACGTCTGAAGCAGGAAAAACAGTACGAGCAGCGTCTGAGCTCCCTGGACCAACGCTGCGAGCGGTTGCAGTTGGATCTCTCCGAGCAACGCCGCCAATACGGCCAGCTGCAGGAGTCCCAGCGTGCCGACAAGATTCACATGGAGAAGCTCGAAAGCGAAAAACGGGTCAGCGACGATCGCTTGCGTGCCATCCAGCAGGAAAAACAGCGTCTGGAAGCCGAGTTGAAGAACCTCCGCGCTGCCAATCGTGAACTGCATGACCGGCTGTCACGCGCCGCCCTGCCCCCGACCGCCGTCTAGGGGCTGTTGACGTTCCATGCACGGCCGCGCCGGCGCCAGTTTTTGTGCGGGGCAAGGCGTGAGGAGCGTGATTTGGTCGTTCCAAATCAACGACGAATAACGCAGCACCGTGCGAAAACTGGCCCGGCCCTTCGGGTTGCGCGGCAAATGGCGCCATGCGGCGTTGCGGGATTGGAAAAGGGAACCACCCTTCCCTGCATCCCGCGCCTGGCCTGGCACCATTTGGCGCAGCAACGCGGTTCGCGCCGAAACGTCAACAGCCCCTAGGCAGCAACCGTAGTTAGCGACCCTGACCGGACGGCGGCAACAGGCCGACTTCCTCGTAGTAGCGTCGCGCCCCCGCGTGCAGGGGCGCCGTCAGGCCCGACTCGATCATATGCTGCGGCGAAAGCGTGGACAGCGAAGGATGAGCGCGGCGAAACGTATCGAAACGTTCGAACACGGCCTTGACCAGATCGTAGACCGTCTGCTCATCGACATCGGCGCGCGTCATCAAGGTGGCACGAACGCCGAAAGTCGTCGTGTCGAACGGGGTATTGGCGTACGTGCCTCCGGGAATGACCGTGACGCTGTAATACGGGTCCCGCTCTAGCAGAGCGTCGACGTCCGGCCCGGTAACATTCACCAGATGCGCCCCGCAACGGCGGGTTGCATCCTCGATCGCCTGCGAGGGATGACCCACGACATAAAAGAACGCGTCCAGGCGATCGTTGCACATGACCCGCGTCATGTCCTCGGGCTTTAGCTCGCCGGCCAGGGCGAAAATGTCTTCCGTCTCCCCCCGCATGTCCAGCAACGCGTCGAGCGTGGCGCGATGCCCCGAACCGGGGTTGCCGACGTTCACCCGTTTACCGATCATGTCATCGAATTGCTGAATTCCGGGTGATTTCGCGACCACGGTAAAGGCCTCGGCGTGCAGCGAGAACACGGCTCGCAGCTCTGGGTCGGGGCCGCTGTCGTAGAAAGCATCGCGACCGTGTAGCGCGGCATATTGAATATCGGACTGGACGATACCGAAATCGAGATCTCCATTACGCACGCCATTGGCGTTGTAGAGAGAGCCGCCAGTCGGTATGGCTTCGCACTCGAAACCGGTCGCTTGACGATACAGTTCGCAGATCTCGCGACCGACCGGCAGGTAGACTCCGGTGACACCTCCCGTTCCCAGCGTGACCGGCTGCGACGTCTCTGCCCTACCCGGCATGGCTGGTAGCATCAGGAAGATCACTATCAGACTGACACAACGGCGCCGAATTTTCGCGTTCACCTGTATCCCCTGCGTAGTGGCCATGACTCGGGTACTACCGTGACTATCGGCCGTTGTCGGTCAAGCTGAAGCGCTGACGCCTCTGGCCTCGCCCATACAAGCAATGCCTCGCGCCACGTGAGCGCAACCGTTACCGGTTATGGAGATGACAGCAAATAAAAAGGAGCGCTCGTGGGAGCGCTCCTCGGGATACGATAGCCGGCAAGGCCGAAGGAGAGTCGAATCAATCAATAGTAGGCGTTGGTCGTATCGGTATGGTCGGTGACGTCACGGATGCCGGCCAGTTCGGGAATGCGCTCCATCAGCGTACGCTCCACGCCTTCCTTCAGCGTCAGATCGACCGCCGCGCAGCCCTGACATCCCCCACCGAACTGCAGCACCGCGACCTGGTCGTCGGTGAGCTGGATCAGGCGAATCTCGCCGCCATGCGAGGCCAGCCCCGGGTTGATCTCGCTATAAAGGATGTAGTTGACGCGATCTTCCAGGGGACTATCGGCATTGACCTTGGGCATCTTGGCATTCGGTGCCTTGATCGTCAGCTGGCCGCCCATGCGGTCGGGATTGAAATCGACCACGGCCTCTTCCAGGAAAGGCACGCTGTTCTTGTCGAGGAAGACATTGAATTTCTCCAGCTCGATTCGCTCATCGCTGGGTTCCTCCTCGCCAGGACGGCAATAAGCCAGACAGGTTTCGGCATAGGGCGTGCCCGGCTGGGTGATGAAGACGCGAACGGCGATGCCATCGACGTTCTGCTTGGCCAGCAATTCGGCCAGATATTCCTGCCCGCTTTCGGTGATCTGAATCGGTTGGCTCATGTCACTGCGAACTCTGCTTGAGATGTCACGTTATGGTAGGAAAAAGCTGGCCTCAAAACAATCCCGAGTGATTTGGTCAAGATAATCCCACCCCGTCGATGTGCTTTCCGCCAAGCGCTGGGGCATCTCGCCAGGCAACGCTTTCTGATACCATGCTTGCCCCGCGTGACGGCGATCGCACGCCCTTTGTCATTCAACGTCATGTCACCCAACGCCGCCGGAGACTTTCTGCCATGGCTGCCAACAACGTCCCTGCCGCCGAGCGTTCGCTCGAAGCACTGACCCGGACACTCAATGAACGTATCGTCATCCTCGATGGCGGTATGGGCACCATGCTGCAGGACTATCGGCTCGACGAGCGGGATTTTCGCGGCGATCGCTTCGCCGATTGGCCGAGCGAACTCAAGGGCAACAACGACCTGTTGACGCTGGCCCGTCCGGATATCGTCGAGACGATTCACCGCGCCTATCTGGAAGCCGGTGCCGACATCGTCGAGACCAACACCTTCAACAGCACCCGGCTGTCGCAGTCCGATTACGGCATGGAGTCGCTGGTAGCGGAGCTCAACCGCGAGGCGGCGCGTTTGGCGCGCGATGTCTGCGACGCCGTCGCCGCCGAGACCGGGATTCCGCGCTATGTGGCCGGGGTGCTCGGGCCGACCTCGCGCACGGCATCGCTCTCCCCCGATGTCAACGATCCGGCCAAGCGCAACGTGACCTTCGATCAACTGCGCGACAACTATACCGAGGCGGCGCAAGCGCTGATCGACGGCGGTGCCGACCTGATCCTGATCGAGACGATCTTCGACACCCTCAACGCCAAGGCCGCGATCTACGCCCTCGAAGCGCTGTTCGAATCCCGTGGCGAACGGCTGCCGGTGATGATCTCCGGCACCATCACCGACGCCTCCGGACGCACGCTCTCCGGCCAGACCACCGAAGCGTTCTGGAACGCGGTGCGCCATGCCCGGCCATTGTCGATCGGGCTCAACTGTGCCCTCGGCGCCGCCGAACTGCGCCCCTATCTCGAAGAACTCGCCAACAAGGCCGACACCTTCGTTTCCGCCCACCCCAATGCGGGGCTGCCCAACGAGTTCGGCGAATACGACCAGAGCGCCGCGGAGATGGCCGCGATCGTCGGCGAATTCGCCGCAAGCGGCCTGATCAACATCATCGGCGGCTGCTGCGGCACCACCCCGGAGCACATCGCCGCCGTGCGTCGAGCGGTCGAAGGGGTGACGCCGCGCCGCGTGCCCGAGCGCCCCGCCGCCTGTCGTCTCTCCGGGCTCGAGCCGTTCAACATCGAGGCCGGCTCGCTGTTCGTCAACGTCGGCGAGCGCACCAACGTCACCGGCTCCGCCCGTTTCAAGCGGCTGATCCAGGAAGAGGATTACACCACCGCACTGGAAGTCGCCCTGGAGCAGGTCGAGAACGGCGCCCAGGTCATCGATATCAACATGGACGAAGGCATGCTGGAGTCCGAGGAAGCGATGGTGCGCTTTCTCAATCTGATCGCCGGCGAACCCGACATCGCCCGCGTGCCGATCATGGTCGACTCCTCCAAGTGGACGATCATCGAGGCCGGCCTGAAGTGCATCCAGGGCAAGGCGATCGTCAATTCGATCTCGCTCAAGGAAGGCGAGGAAGCCTTCCGTCTTCAAGCCACCGAATGCCGGCGTCACGGTGCCGCGATCGTGGTGATGGCGTTCGACGAACAGGGACAGGCCGACACTTTCGAACGCAAGACCGAGATCTGCCAACGCGCCTATCGGCTGCTGGTGGACGAAATCGGCTTCCCGGCCGAGGACATCATCTTCGATCCCAACATCTTCGCCATCGCCACCGGGATCGAGGAACACAACAACTACGCCGTCGATTTCATCGAAGCGACCCGCTGGATTCACGCCAACCTGCCCCACGCGATGATCTCGGGCGGCGTCTCCAACGTCTCCTTCTCGTTCCGTGGCAACAACCCGGTGCGCGAGGCGATCCACTCGGTATTCCTCTATCACGCGGTCAAGGCCGGCATGACCATGGGCATCGTCAACGCCGGCCAGTTGGCGGTCTACGACGACTTGCCGAGCGAACTGCGTGAAGCGGTCGAGGATGTGGTGCTGAATCGCCGCGATGACGGCACCGAACGCCTGCTCGATATCGCCGACAAGTACAAGGGCGACGGTAGCGGCGGTGAGAAGAAAGAGGACCTGGAATGGCGCGGTTGGGAAGTCGATAAACGCATCGAGCATGCCCTGGTCAAGGGCATCACCGCCTATATCGAAGCCGATACGGAAGAAGCCCGATTGGCTGCCGCGCGGCCGATCGAAGTGATCGAAGGCCCGTTGATGGACGGCATGAACGTGGTCGGCGATCTGTTCGGCGCCGGCAAGATGTTCCTGCCCCAGGTGGTCAAGTCCGCCCGCGTGATGAAGCAGGCGGTCGCCTACCTCATTCCCTATATCGAGGCGGAGAAGAGCGGCGACACCCAATCCAAGGGCAAGATCGTGATGGCCACGGTCAAGGGCGACGTGCACGACATCGGCAAGAACATCGTCGGCGTGGTGCTGCAGTGCAACAACTATGACGTGATCGATCTCGGCGTGATGGTTCCCGCCGACAAGATTCTCAAGACCGCGCGAGAGGAAAACGCCGATATCATCGGCCTCTCCGGCCTGATCACGCCGTCGCTCGACGAGATGGTCCACGTTGCCAAGGAGATGAAGCGCCAGGGCTTCGAGCTGCCGCTGCTGATCGGCGGCGCCACCACCTCGAAAGCGCATACCGCGGTCAAGATCGCGCCGCAGTACGACGAGCCGGTGATCTATGTCAGCGACGCCTCGCGCGCGGTCGGCGTTGCCAGCCGGCTGCTCTCTTCTACCCAGAAGGCGGATTACTTCGCCGATATCCAGCGCGAATACCAGAAAGTTCGCGAGCGCAATGCCAAGCGCCGCCCCAAGGCGGCCGATCTGACCTACGCCGCGGCCCGGGAACGCCGCTTCCGGGCCGACTGGGATCGCTTCGACCCGGTCGAGCCGATTCAGCCGGGGCTCACCGTGTTCGAGGATTACGATCTCGATGAGCTGGCCGGATTCATCGACTGGACGCCGTTCTTCATGACCTGGCAACTGTCCGGCAAATATCCCAGGATTCTCGAGGACGAAGTGGTCGGCGAAGCGGCGCGCAACCTGTTCCGCGATGCGCAGTCAATGCTGCGCAAGCTGATCGATGAGCGCCATCTCCAGGCGCGCGGCGTGATCGGCCTGTGGCCGGCCAACAGCGTCGACGACGACGTCATCGAGGTGTATGCCGACGAGAGTCGTGGGACCGTGATCGAGCACCTCCACCACATCCGTCAGCAGAGCGCCAAGGGCCGCGATGGGGTCTGCTACAGTCTGGCGGACTTCATCGCCCCCAAGACCAGCGGTAAGCCCGACTGGATCGGCGGCTTCGCCGTCACTACCGGGCATGGCGTCGACGCGCTGGCCAAGCGCTACGAGGCGGCTGGCGACGACTACAATGCGATTCTGGTCCAGGCCCTGGCCGACCGCTTGGCGGAAGCGTTCGCCGAACGTCTTCACGAACGCGTGCGCAAGGAGTTCTGGGGCTACGCAGCGGACGAGACACTGGACAACGAGGCGCTGATCGCCGAGAAATACCAGGGCATCCGCCCGGCGCCGGGTTATCCGGCCTGCCCCGATCACACCGAGAAAGCGACGCTGTTCCGGCTGCTGGACGCCACCAACAACACCGGCATCGTGCTGACCGACAGCTTTGCCATGTGGCCCGCGGCGGCGGTCTCGGGATGGTATTTCGCCCACCCGGATTCGAAGTACTTCTCCACCGGCAAGATCGGCCGCGACCAGGTCGAGGCCTTGGCAAGACGCAAGGATATGGCGCTTGGCGAGATGGAGCGCTGGCTGATGCCGGTACTCTCATACGATCCGGACGCCGATGAGGGTGAGAATGCCGCACTGGCTTCCTGATGGCCCGGCGTAATAACGATAAGGCAATAAACTATGAGTATTTATTCTTTTGTAGAATAAAACATGCGCGTTAAGGTGCATTCATTGGCAGTCCATGACTAGCAGGATCAGGCCCGATGTATCGTTACGATTCCTATGACCAGACGCTCGTCGACGAGCGCGTGAACCAGTTCCGCGATCAGATGGATCGCTACCTCGCCGGCAAGCTCGGCGAGGAGGAGTTCCGTCCGGTTCGCCTCCAGAATGGCCTTTATATCCAGCGTCACGCCCCGATGCTGCGTATCGCCATTCCCTACGGCATGCTGAGCAGCCACCAACTGCGCGCACTGGCCGCGATCACCCGCCGTTACGATCGCGGTTACGGCCACTTCACCACGCGCCAGAACCTGCAGCTCAACTGGCCCGCGCTGGAAGATGTACCCGATATCCTGGCCGATCTGGCCAAGGTCCAGATGCACGCGATCCAGACCAGCGGCAACTGCATTCGCAACACCACCAGCGATCAGTTCGCCGGTATCGCCAAGGACGAAGTGGTCGATCCGCGCCCTTGGTGCGAACTGATTCGCCAGTGGTCGACGCTGCATCCGGAGTTCGCCTACCTGCCGCGCAAGTTCAAGATCGCAGTGACCGGCGCCACCGAGGATCGCGCCGCGATCCACGTCCACGACATCGGCCTGCGTCTATGGCTGAATGATTCGGGGGAGCTGCGTTTCCGCGTGCTGGCCGGCGGCGGCATGGGCCGCACGCCGATGATCGGCGAGGTCGTGCGCGAAGACCTGCCCTGGCAGCATCTGCTGACCTACCTCGAAGCGATCGTGCGGGTCTATAACCAGTTCGGCCGGCGCGACAACAAGTTCAAGGCGCGCATCAAGATTCTGGTCAAGGCACTGGGCGTTGAGGAATTCACCCGCCGCGTCGAAGCCGAGTGGGCGCACCTCAAGGATGGCTCGCAAACGCTCACCCAGGAAGTGGTCGACGCCGCACGTGCCCATTTTCCCGAACCCGAGCGCCGTCCGGTGGCCGACTCCGCCATCGTGGCCTACGAGCAGTTGCGCAAGGAAAACCGTGCCTTCGCGCGCTTCGTGACCAACAACGTCATGGATCACAAGGTGCCCGGCTACAAGGCCGTCACCCTGTCGCTCAAACGTCGCGAACACGCCCCCGGCGATGTCACTGCCGATCAGATGGAAGCGGTGGCGAACCTTGCCGAGACCTTCGGTTTCGGCGAGCTGCGTGTCACCCATGAGCAGAACCTGGTGCTGTCCGACGTGCCGGTGGACGAGATCGAGGCCCTCTGGCACCAACTCGAGGCGCTCGGCATGGCCAATCCGACAGTGGGGACGCTCAACGATATCGTCTGCTGCCCGGGGGGCGACTACTGCTCGCTGGCCAACGCAGTTTCGATCCCTATCGCCCAGGCGATCCAGGAGCGCTTCGATGATCTCGACTACCTCTACGACCTGGGGCCGATCGATCTCAACATCTCAGGCTGCATGAACGCCTGCGGGCATCACCACGTCGGCAACATCGGCATTCTCGGCGTCGACAAGAAAGGCGAGGAGTATTACCAGATCTCGCTGGGCGGCAACGCCGACGACGACGTCTCGCTGGGCAAGATCCTGGGCCCTTCCTTCTATCGCGAAGACGTTCCCGGGGTGATCGACAAGGTCCTGCAAGTCTACGTCGAAAAGCGCCTCGCGGATGAACGCTTCCTCGACACCTATCGCCGCATTGGTCATCAGCCGTTCAAGGAGCGTGTCTATGCCTGAATCGGAATCTCAAGTCGCCGCGCAGGAGGTCGTGACCTCCACTGCCGCGTTGATCAAGCTGGGGCAGCACGTTACCGATACGTGGGTGCTGTCACGCGATGAAGACATGCTGCCGGAGAGCCGTCCCGCCATCGTGCCTCTGGCGCTGTGGCTATCGCATGCCGATCAGAGCGACCTGGCTCCCTGGCTGCCGAGCGATACCGAGCTGACGCCGGCGTTGGCCGGCGAGCTGGAAAAGGCGGCACTGGTGGCGATCGACTTCCCCGCCTTCACCGACGGTCGCGGCTATACGCTGGCCCGTCTGCTGCGCGAACGCTTCGGCTATGCCGGCGAGGTTCGGGCGATCGGGGATGTGTTGGTCGATCAGCTCTACTACATGAGCCGCTGCGGATTCGACGCCCTGGCCCTGCGCGAGGATCAGGAAATCGAAACGGCGCTGCGTGCGCTGAAGGCGTTCAGTGTCAGCTACCAACCGGCGGTCGATCTGCACGAGCCGCTATTCGCACGCCGACTGCGTGAGCATCGCGTCAATTAACGCTTGAATGGTTTGTATGTGCGAACCCCGGCCATGGCCGGGGTTCGCGCGTTTCAGCCCCGCCGTTTCTGCTGGCGTTCGCGATTGCGCGCCCTCGCCCGCTCCGACTTCCGCAGCATCACGAAGGTGGCCCCGAGCCCGCCCTGCTGAGGCGGCGCCGAACTGAAAGCCTGCACCTCGTCGAACTGCGTGAGCCAGTGATACAGGTAGGAGCGAACGACATTGGCGCGCCCGTCGTCATCGCTGGAGCGGCCATGGACGATCAACACGCTGCGCAAGTCATGGTCATGGGCCTCACGCAGGAAAGCGCATACCGCTCGACGACACTCGATGACCGGCATGCGCATGATGTGCAGGCGGGCCTCCGCGGCATAGCCTCCATGACGCAAGCGCTCGAGGACACCCAACTGAATGCCGTCGCGGCGATACTCGATCGGGTCATGCGCGCCAATCAAGTCGACGAACTCATCGGAGAGGAAGTCCCGCTCATCGTCATCGACCCGTTGCGCGCTCTCGCGCCGTGCCAACTGTGCCTCCGACGGTTGTCGCTGTCCTCGATCGACCGCTGCCTTGTCGCGCCCTTTGGTCAGTGGTCGCACGTCATCACCCAAAGCTCGGCGGAATGCCTGATAGTCGTTGGCCGCGTGACTCATGATGGCGTTCCTCCGTGGGCAAATGGATAGACTTTCGACCTTCGATGCTAGCACGAGGTTCGATTGCGTTATCAATATCCATCGCACCGCCCTTTCGTTACGCGCGATGCCATGAGTCGGCTAGGCTAGCTTGGTATCGACAGTCGCCCAAGGAACCGGGACCAACCATGGTGTTACGTCTTTTGAAAGGATTATTGCTGGTGATGTTCCTGACTTTGGCCGCCGGTGCCGGATGTTTCTGGTATACCTTCATGAGTCCCTACGGCTATCACCCTGCGGAGCCGGCTGTCATCGATCAGAGAGTCGAGCAGCAAGACGTCTTCGTCTACGGCACCCTGCGCAACGATCTGCTCCGCTGGGTCATCATGGGCACGCCTATCGGGACCCGCTCCGCGACGCTCACCGGTTACCGCCGGCATGATCTGGATATCAGACCGGAGACGGGCGCCAAGGTCGAAGGTGAAGTCCTAACGGTGACGCCGGAAGCGCTCCAAGCCCTGGATCGCTACGAGCGTTTGGGTGTGCGCTATGAGCGTGAAAGCGTCAAATTGGCTGACGGTTCGATTGTCTGGGTCTATCGACGAATTTGAGTGGGTAGGGTTGGAATTAGAAAAGATAACGGTATAAACGATACTGGATGATTCATCGGATTGAGGCGTCGGTGGCTTAACCCGTACAATGCTTCGTCATCAACCAAAGGTTTGAACAATCGATGGAAAAGCTCACGTTCTACCATAACCCTCGCTGTTCCAAGTCGCGCGAGGCCCTTGCCCTGCTGGAATCCCGCGGTATCGAAGTGAGCGTCCATCGCTATCTGGAAGACCCACTTTCCCGCAAAGCGCTCTTGGCGCTGGCCAAGCGACTGGGCGACGACGCGGGCCAGATGTTGCGTCGCGACGAGCCAGAGTGGCACGCGCTGGGTATCGCCACCCCGACCCAGAGCCAAATGATCGACGCCATCGCCGAACATCCACGACTGCTGCAGCGTCCCATTGTCGACGATGGCGACTATGCGGTCATCGGCCGCCCACCGCACGCCGTGCTGCAATTGATCTAATCGACCATACAAGGAAAATTCATGGGCGAATCGAAGGCTGCGCAAGCTGCGTCCACGCCTTACGTCCTGGTTCTCTACTATTCTCGCCATGGAGCAACGTGTGCCCTTGCCGAGGAGCTGGCCAAGGGCATCGAAGGCGTCTCCGGGATCGAAGCCCGCCTGCGCACGGTCCCCGGCGTCTCCCCCGTGTGCGAGGCTACCGAGGCGGAAATCCCCGCAGAGGGGGCGATCTACGTCACCGAAGACGACCTGCGACATTGCGACGGTCTGGCACTCGGCAGCCCGACCCGTTTCGGCAACATGGCCGCGCCGCTGAAGTATTTTCTGGATACGACCAGCGGGCTATGGATGAATGGCGCGCTCATCGACCGACCCGCCACCGCGTTCACTTCTACCGCCAGCCTTCATGGCGGTCAGGAGAGCACGCTCCTGACCATGCTGATTCCCCTACTGCATCACGGCATGGTCTACGCAGGTCTCCCCTACAGCGAGACTCGTCTCATTCACACGCGAAGCGGGGGTACGCCCTACGGGGTGAGCCATTTGGCCGGGCCGGACGCCTCACGTGAAGTCGACGACGACGAACGCCAGCTCGCCCGCGCTCAGGGGCGCCGGCTCGCCGAGCTGGCCCTTGGGCTGAGACATATGCGGGAACGGCGCTCATGAGCGACTGGCTCGACAGGCAGGCCGAGCGACAGGAGCTGTCAAAAGCGGTTGCCAAAGCACGTCGCGCCGTATGGTTGGCCTATGGCGCCTTGCTCGTTCTCCTGATCGCAAGCGGCCTCTGGCACTATTTTCAGCAGCATGCGCAGGCAGCCGCATTGCTGGTGCGCATCCTGCCGTTGGTCCTGTTCCTGCCGACCCTGCTGATGCGCCGTCGCCGCGGTCATATCTGGCTGACGGCCTTGGGGCTGCTCTATGTACTCCAGGGCGCCATGATCGTCTCCAAGGGCGGCGGCTCAGTATTGGTGTTCGCCGAAATCGTGGCCGCCGGCGCACTCGCAGTGGCTGCCTTCTGTTACGTCCGCTGGCGGGGTCGACTCGACCGCAACGCCTCATGAGGCCGTCCAGCGTGCTGATTCTCGCCATGCTGGTGCTCAGCGTGGTCTGTAGCCTGTTCGGCTGGCCGATGTGGCCGGCCGCCATCCTGGCCTGGCTGGCAACGCTACGTCTGTTCCGGCAATTGCCGCGTACCTCTCGCCGCCAGGCGGGCGTGCTGTTCGGGCTCGGCGTCACGTTATGGGTCATCGCCCTGTTTCGTGGCACCCCTTACTCGCTACTCCACGCGCTGACGATCAACCAGTCGCTATTGATGATGTTCGCCGGGGTCAGCTTCCTCACCATGGCCACGCCCCAGGCCAAGCGCGCCACCTCTCGCGACGCACAATCCGGCAGTCTGTTCGGGACGATGCTGGGCGCGCACCTGTTTGGCGCGGCCATCAACCTGTCGGTGGTCTTTCTCTTCGGCGAGCGAATGCAGCATGCCGGGCGATTGACCCGCTCCCAGGCGCTGATCGTTGGTCGTGGCTTTACCGCGGCGGCGGCCTGGTCGCCGTTCTTCGTCGCCATGGGAGTGGCGTTGACCTACGCCCCGGGGCTCAACTATCTGGGCCTGCTGCCATGGGGTCTCTTGGCTGCTACATTGTTGTTGGTGCTGAATTTCGTCGATGTCGCACGATTGAAAGAGCCCTTCGTCGGTTATCCGATCGAGAAAAGTGCGCTGTTGATGCCCTGCCTGCTGGCGATCGCCGTGGTCAGCATGCATCTTGCCTGGCCCGATCTCTCGATCCCGCTGATCATCGCCATGGTGTCGCCGGTATTCTCGTTCATGCTGATGCCCCGGAGCGAGCGTCGTTCACGCATGCGCCATCAGTTCACCCAAGGATTGCAGCGCCTGGCACCACAGTTCGCCCTGTTTCTCGGCGCCGGAGTCATCTCCACCGGTCTCGCCGCCCTGCTCGCCAGCCTGCCCGATGGCCTGGATTTGCCGATCGATCACTTCGGCCACTGGCACGCCTGGCTCGCGCTGGGTGTGATCGTCGTGGTCTCCTTCAGCGGCATTCACCCGCTGATCGGCGTCGCCACGCTGGCGCCGCTTATCGCCCCCTTGAACCCGGATCCCACGCTGCTCGGGATATTGTTCCTGATGTGTTGGGCATTGGGTACCGGCAGCAGCCCTCTTTCCGGCAGCAACCTGGCGATCTGCGTGCGCTATCAGATCAAGGTTCGCGACATGCTGGGCTGGAATCTGCCCTACGCGATAATCGGCTGGTTTTGCTGCGGGCTGGTGCTGGCGCTGCACGCTGCCGCCACTTAGGTGCATACATGTCACCGTTACCCGACGCCGGCCGCGACTTAAGCACGCCTTGACGCGCGGCCAAAGACTGCAATGATGACAACCGTTATCGACCCGCACGGAGAAAGATCGATGAGCGATCTGGCAGGCATGCGCCGCGACTACGTGGGAGAAGCCCTGGCTCCCGAACACACGCCCGATAGCCCGATCCCGCTGTTCGAACACTGGCTTGAACAGGCGGTCGAGCACGAAGGGCTCGACGCCAATGCAATGACGCTGGCAACCGTCGACAGCGGCGGCCATCCCCATGCTCGCATCGTGCTGCTCAAAGGCCTCGATCGGGACGGCATGCTGTTTTATACCAATTATCAGAGCCAGAAAGGCAATGAACTGGCCCATGTGCCGCAAGCTGCGCTGGTGTTCTGGTGGCCGGGGCTGCAGCGCCAGGTACGTGTCGAAGGTTCCGTCGAAAAAACCGACGACGAACAATCGGATGACTATTTCGCCAGCCGTCCCCGTAGCAGTCAGCTTGCCGCCTGGGTCTCGCAACAGAGCGTCGAAATTCCGGATCGGGTCTGGCTGAAGGAACGCCTGGCACGCTTCGAACAGGTCTACGTCGACCAGGAGGTGGAGCGTCCGCCGCACTGGGGCGGCTATCGACTGGTGCCTCAGATGATCGAATTCTGGCAGGGACAGCCCAGCCGCCTGCATGACCGCGTGCGCTATGCGCGTCACGACAGTAGCGAGGACGAGTGGCATCGTACTCGGCTGGCCCCCTGACGATCTGCGGGCGCGCGGTAAAAACGACAACGCCCGGCTGCAAAAGCCGGGCGTTGAAGTGATGCCAAATGTGGATTGCCGGTAGGGCTTACTCGCTGGTGCCTTGCGTCCATTCAGCGACGACCTCGGGATGTTCCTCGACCCACTTCTTGGCATTCTCGTAGGGATCGCTACCCTCTTCCTGATTCATGAGCATCACTTCGCCCATCTGGTCGGGTGTCCAGTGGAAGTTATCGAGAATCTTGTAGGCTTCCGGCATTTCTTCCTTCAGCCCTTTGTGCACCACCGTGTCGATTTTCTCGGCATCGCCGTAGGCCTTTTTCGGATCGTCGAGATATTTCAGATCCCAGCGTGCGAACATCCAGTGCGGCGTCCAACCGGTAACGACGATGTCTTCATGGTTCTGGATGGCGTTGGCCAGCGAGGAGGTCATCGCCGCGCCACTGCTCGACTGCAGGGTCAGATTATCGATACCGTATTCGTCGATGGCCTTTTCAGTCTGCGCCATCAGACCGGCGCCCGGATCGATGCCGACAATCTGGCCATTGAACATGTCGGCATGGTCGTTGAGTTCATCGATGGAAGAGATGTCGGTGTACTCAGGAACGACCAGACCCAATTTGGTGCCTTCCAGGTTCGGACCAAGGTCCTCGACTTCGTCCTTGACCTGTTCGAGGTAATCGCCATGAGTCGTCGGCAGCCAGGCTGCAACCATCGCGTCCGCATCCCCGGTGCCTACCGCCTGCCACATGACGGCAGCGGACAGGGAATTCATGTTGACCTCGTAACCCTGCTGCTCGAGCACGGCACGAATCACGTTGGTGGAGGCCACCTCGGATGCCCACTCGACGTAGGCCAGATCGATGGTGCCCTTGCTGTCCTGCGCCTGAACCGCGCCAGCGCTCATGCCGAGGCCGGCCGCCATCATCAAGGCGCCGTAGCGTACCGCGTGTGACAGTGCATTGCGTGTCATCGATTTCCCCTTCTTATGGTTGAAGTACCGTAAAGGATGCGGCAACCAGGGCCACCGCATCGAGCTCACCTGGTCTTCTTGCGACCACTGAACGATTGCGTCAGGCGATCGAGCAGCATGGCCATGATCACCACGGCGATACCGGCCTCGAAACCTTCGCCCGGACGCAGCCGCTGAATCGCCCGCCACACCTCGCTGCCGAGGCCGTTGGCGCCGATCATCGCCGCGATGACCACCATGGAAAGCGCCAGCATGATCGTCTGGTTGATGCCCCCCATCAGTGTCGGCAGCGACAACGGTAGCTGGACCTTCACCAGCTTCTGGCCGCGCGTCGAGCCGAAAGCGTCGGCGGCTTCGATCAGATCCTTGGGAACCTGCCGGATACCGAGCGTGGTGAAGCGAATCGCCGGCGGCATCGAGAAGATCACCGTGGCGAAAATGCCGGACACCGAGCCGATGCCGAAGAATGGAATCGCCGGGATCAGGTAGACGAAGGCCGGCATCGTCTGCATGAAGTCCAGTATCGGCATGATCACTCTGTAGAAGCGATCCGATATCGCCGCCAGAATCCCCAACGGTATCGCGATGACGACGGCGACCAGCGTGGCGATGACCACCAGGGTCAGGGTCTGGATCATCGGGTCCCACAGTCCGAGGTTCCAGATCAATGCCAGACCGAGCAAGGCGCCGATCGCCAGACGGCGACCGCTGAGGCGCCAGCAGAGCAATACGACGATGGCGATGAGCGCCCATTCAGGCAACCACATCAGGCCATCGTTGAGCAAATTGATACCGCCTTGCGTGGCCCGCGAAATGCCGCGCGTCACGCCGGAAAACTCAGTCGTCAGAAAATCGAGGCCGCCTTCGATCCAGTCGCCCAGCGGTATTCTTGGAATGTCGAAATCCATCACACCTCTCCCGCTTCGGCCAGTTGTTCGAGTACCGCTCCTTTGACGACTACGCCCAGCAGACGACGGTCGTCATCGACCACGGCAATCGGATAGCTCTTGCCGTTGAACATGGAATAAAGGCTGGATAGCGGCTCGTCCGGCCCGACACTGGGAAAGTCGGTAGCGATCAAGTCGCGAATCGACTCCTTACCCGCCTTGGCCGCGGCTTCGACCTGCTCGACTTCGACGATGCCAAGCAGCTTGCGCTCACGATCCACCACGTAGATGGAATCGAGACTGTTCTCGCCCATCTTATGGATCACGGTACGCGGGCCGTCGTCGTCACGCGCCGTGGCTCGCACCGGGCGCATGGCACGTCGTGACGTTACCACGCGGGACTTGTCGACCCCCTCCGTGAAGCGGGCCACGTAGTCGTCGGCCGGGCGGGTCAGAATCTCTTCGGGGGTACCGATCTGGACGATTTCGCCATCGCGCAGCAGGATGATGCGATCGCCGATATTGAGCGCTTCGTCGAGATCGTGGGTAATGAAGATCGTGGTCTTCTTCATGCGGTGCTGAAGCTCGATCAGCTCCTGCTGCATGTCACGGCGAATCAGCGGGTCGAGCGCCGAGAAAGCCTCGTCCATCAACAACACGCTGGAATCGTTGGCCAGCGCACGGGCCAGACCGACACGCTGCTGCATGCCGCCGGAAAGCTGGCTGGGATAGGCATTTTCCCACCCCTCGAGCCCGACCTGTCTGAGCGCATTCTTGGCTTTTGCCGCACGTTCGGCCTTGGGTATGCCGCGAATCTCGAGGCCGTACTCGGCGTTCATCTGTACGCTACGGTGCGGAAACAGCGCGAAGTTCTGAAACACCATCGAAAAATGTCGGCGCCGACAGTGCAACAGCGCCTTGTCGTTGAGCTGGGGGATGTTCTCCCCTTCGATGATGATGTCGCCTTCGGTCGGTTCGATGAGTCGATTGAGGCAGCGGATCAGGGTCGACTTGCCGGATCCCGAGAGCCCCATGATCACCAGGAGCTCGCCTTCCCGGACATCGAAGTTGATGTTGGATAGACCAAGCGTCTGCCCGGTCTTCTCGAAGATCTGGGTACGTTTGAGACCCTCGTCACGCAATTCGAGCGCTTTCTTGGTGTCGCCGCCGAACACCTTGCTCAAGTTGCGCACTTGAATCTTGGTTTGCTGTGTGTCGGTCATTTTGGGCCTAGGTTGGCTAAGCAGAAAGGTTCTCCATGGCGTGTCAGGCCACGTTTCGAACGGTATCCGTTAGTGTTGTTTGGTTTCGCATCATACGTTTTTATCGATAACCCTTCAAACCACAATATCTTATAATTGAACAGTCATTCAAGATCGGTGCCCGGTCGCATCCTCCGCGTTTCATTCCCGTGCCGCTTCCAGACGATGGCGCTGCCAGTCGCTTTGCGGTGAGTTGAGCCTCAGCGTTGCCTCGATGACGCCCTCTTCGACGTTGGTACGCAAATCAAACCCCAAGCCCGCCAGAAGACTACGCATCGGCAGGTTGTCGGTCAGGATCGTGCCGACCATGGCCAGCGTGCCGACTTGACGGCTGTAACGGATCATCTTCTGCATCAGCAATTTCCCCAGCCCGATGCCATGGAAATCGTCGCGCACGATGATCGAGAATTCGGTACGGATGTTGTCGGGATCGTTCCATACCCGCACGACGCCGAGCATCTCCTCGTCGCCGCTCGCGGTGCGGCGAACGGCGATGAACGCCATCTGGCGGTCATAGTTGATCTGGCTGAGCTGGGCGAGCTCGCGGGTCGACAGCACCGCCTTGTGATGGAAATAGCGGTAGCGGATGCTCTGCTCGGAGAGAAAGGTATGAAAATGCGTGATCAGTGGCGCGTCCTCTCCACGGATCGGGCGCACCTCGACCGCCATTCCTCCGAGCTCGACCGTCTCTCGCAGCTCTTCCGGATAGGGCATGATCGCCTGTGTCGCGGGCTCGCCGAGGTCGAGGGTGAAGTCGACCGCCGTCAACCCCTCGCGATTGAGCAGCAAAGGATTGATTTCGAGCCCCTTGAGGCGCGGCAGATCCGCCGCCATCTGCGACAGCTTGACCAACAGCTGCGCCACGCGGGACACCGCCTGTTCCGTGTCGCCGGCGTGTTCGCGAATCAGCCGCCCGGCACGGGTTCGATCGATCAGCTCCTGGGCGAGGCGCATGTTGAGTGGCGGCAGCGCGACCTGGCGGTCGGCCATGACATCGATCTTGTACCCTCCGATGCCGAAAACGATCACCGGTCCGAATTCGGCGTCCCGGGTGATGCCGGCGCACAGCTGCAGCGAGGATTTGCCGCGCTGCATCGTCTGCAGGCAGTAGCTGTAGATCGGGCTGTCGGGGAGCGTTTCGCTGACACGCTCCTCGAGGCGCACGACGGCATCGACCACACTTCCCGGCTGTTCCAGATCCTGGATCAACGACATCGATTGATGCTGCGACTCGCGCCAGTAGCGGAAGGGCTCGCAATTGTCCCGATGCACCACCTTCACCGCCCAGGGCCCGGGCAGTTGCATCGTCGCCCGTTCGGCCTGTTCGAAATCGGACACGTAAAGGCTCGGTGCCGTATCGATACCGTAAGCGCCCAGCACCCCGCCGGTTTCCTGGTGAGTGAGGCGATCCCGGCCGCGCTCCAGGGCATCGCCGATCAAGGCATGGCAGCGCGCGCGGATTTGCGGACTGGAATCGAAAGGCAGCGAAGGCGGTGTCTCCTGCAGCAGCTTCTGGACGCGTCGGTAACGAACCAGGTGCAGGAAGGCTCGCACGGCCTTTTCGGGTGAGATATAGCTGGGAATGCCGGCCCGATTGCTGGCGCTGCGTGCTTCCAGCGCCTCCTTCAAGCCCATCCAGCTGATCAGCAGTCGATGGCGAAACCGCTGACGCGCCCCGATCAGCGCCTGTGCGGTCTCCAACGCCGGCGCCAGCCGCGTCGGCGCATGCAGCACCAGCACGGCATCGACGTTGGCGTCCCGGGTCACGATCTCGAGCGCCTCGAGATAGTGAGCCGGCGTCGCGCCGCCGCCGAGATCGACCGGATTGCGCCCCGGCCGGCTGACATCCAGCTCCGCCTCCAGCAACGCCTGGGCGGTCTGCTCGCTGAGCTCCGCCAACTGGCCACCGCCGTCTATCAACTTGTCGATGGCGAGCAGCGCCGGCCCCACCCCGTTGGACACGATCGCCAGGCGGTCTCCGCGAGGCGGCTTGAAACGCGACAGGGTCTCCAGGGCATCGAACAGTTCATCGGACTCGTCCACCCGTACCACGCCGGCCCGCGCCAGCGCCGCTTCGACGATCACGTCACGGCGCTCGATACCGAGGGTCTCCGGCAGCGTATCCAGCGTGGCCTGCGGCGTGCGTCCGCTCTTGATCGCCAACACCAGGCGGTTGCGCGAGGCGTCCCGCAGCGCGGTCATGAAGTGACGCGCATTGCGAATGCTCTCCAGATGCAGCAGCAACGCGCGGCACTTGCCCGACTGACTGAGATAGTCGATCACGTCCGGCAAATGTACGTCGACGCTGTCGCCCAGCGTGACGAGATGCGAGAAACCGATCTCGCGTCCCGCCGCCCAGTCGATCATGGCATTGCCGAGCATGCCGGATTGCCCGAGATAGGCGACGCTGCCGTCGGCGATCGGCTGGCTGGCATAGGTGGCATTGAGACGGGCCGAGGGTACCGCGATGCCAAGGCACTCCGGCCCCAGCACCCGCATGCCGGAATGCAGCGTCGCCTTCTGTAGACGCTCGCGCAGGGAAGACGTATGGAGTGCATCGAGAGAAGCGCCACCGGACAGGACCAGCGCCGCCCGGGCGCCAAACGCTCCCAGACGCTCGATCACCCCGGGCACGCTATGCAGCGGTGAACACACCACCGCCAGATCCGGCACTTCGGGCAGATCGGCGATGCGGCGGCAGCAAGCCACGCCGTGCACCTCGTGATAACCGCGCGGGTTGACGGCCCAGAGCGGACTATCGAATCCGGCTTGCAGCAGATTGCGCAAGACCACCCCTCCCATCGATTCAGGCTTGGGGGATGCCCCGATCACGACCAGTGAACGCGGGGCTAAGAATCGGCGCAGAAATTGCGTCGCCACGGCGGACCTCACAACTTGGGCTATGGATGTCTCAACCCTACACGGTCATACCGTTGACGTTGAGCCATGCGACCAAAGTCGCAGCGGCATCGATTAGGCGCAGCCTCGTTCATCGCGCAGAATGGAGCGACCCTGGCCGGCCGGCGACGCTCATGATCACTTCCTATCTCACCCATCCCCACGTTGCTCTACACGACATGGGGCCGCATCACCCCGAGTCGCCCATGCGCCTCGAAGCGATTCGCGCCCGGCTGATGTTGAGCGGCCTTCTCCAGCAGACCATGCAATCGGAGGCGACACCGGCCAGCCTGCACGAACTCGAACGCGTGCACGCGCCAGATTACCTCAGCTCATTGGCCCTGCAGCGGCCGCAAAGCGGCCTGCAAGAGCTCGATACCGACACCCGAATCGGTCCTCACTCGCTGAACGCGGCCGCGCTGGCGGCCGGCGCCGCGATCAAGGGCGTCGACCTGGTCTGTGGCAACCGAGCGGACAACGTGTTCTGCGCCGTGCGCCCCCCGGGACACCACGCCGAGCGCGAGCTGGCAATGGGCTTCTGCTTCTATAACAACGTGGCGGTGGCGGCCGCCCATGCCCGCGAGGCCCACGGTATCGAACGCCTTGCCATCCTCGACTTCGATGTTCATCAGGGCAACGGAACGCTGGACATCTTCCGTGGCGATCCGGCGGTACTGGTTTGCAGTAGCTATCAGCAAGCCTTCTATCCATGGCGTTATCTGCATGGCGAGTGGCCGAACGTCGTCAACACGCCGTTGGCGGCCGGCGACGGCAGCCGCGCCTTTCGACACGCCGTGGAGCGCGACTGGCTACCCGCTCTCGAGCGTCACAAGCCGCAGTTGATTCTGCTTTCCAGCGGTTTCGACGCCCATCGTGACGATCCGCTCGGCCAGTTGGCGCTCGATCACGACGATTTCTACTGGATCACCACGCTGGCAATGGATGTCGCTCGCCGTCACGCCGGCGGCAAACTGGTCTCGATACTCGAGGGCGGCTACCACCTGAAGACACTGCCACTGAGCGTCGAGGCCCATCTCACCGCGCTGCTCGGTCACCCCTATCGATCTTGACGCGAGCCCGACGCCGAAACCCAAACGACAGTCGCGCCATGGCAGAGCCCGCCTGCCCGGCTGTGATATTCTGGGCCCCAAATCGCTTCAGACAGAGAACTTCATGGCCGCCAGCAACGATCAGGATGCCGCGCTGCGCATCGCCTCCGGCCGCAAGGCCTTCGTCGAACCCCTCAGGTTGGGCGAGCGGCTCAAGGAGATACGCCTATCCAACCACTGGACGCTCGGTGACGTCAGCGCCCGTACCGGCCTGGCGCGCTCGACGCTATCCAAGATCGAGAACGATCAGATCTCGCCGACCTTCACCGCGGTCCAGAAATTGATTGCCGGGTTGGACATCGACCTGCCGCAGCTACTGACGCCAGCCAAGCCGCAATTGCAATCCCGGGGACGCCGCGACCTGACGACCCGCGGCGACGGCAAGCTGCATCCCACTCCAACCTACGAGCATGAGCTACTCTCTTGGCAGTTGGCGCAGAAACGCATGATCCCGTTCAAGACCATCGTCCGTGCCCGACGCTTCGACGAGTTCCACGAGTGGGTGCGCCATGATGGCGAAGAGTTCCTGATGGTGCTCGAAGGCGAGATTCTGATGTATTCCGAAGTCTACGAACCACTGGCGATGGCCGCGGGCGACTCGCTCTATTTCGACAGCGACATGGGACACGCGCTGGTTTCCACCAGCGAGGACGATGCCGTGGTGCTGTCGGTGTGCACGCCCGGCGATGGATACTGAGTCGGACACGTCCGCCAATGACCCCGTTTCGTTTCCCTGCAGCACAGGAGCCCCCTATGCATCACCTCGACGATCAGACCCGGACCGAACTCGAGGCCGCGGCCTTCCGCCGCCTGTTGCGGCATCTCGATGCCAACAAGGACGTCCAGAACATCGACTTGATGATCCTCGCCGACTTCTGCCGCAACTGCCTGTCGAAATGGCTGGTCGGCGCCGCCGAGGAGCGTGGTACCGCACTCGACTACGAGACGGCGCGCGAATATGTCTACGGCATGCCCTATGCGGAATGGAAGGAGCGCTACCAGGCACCAGCCAGCGACGAACAGCTGGCCGCCCTGGAGGCGCGTCAGGCACGCAAGAAAGCCAGCGAAACCACCCGGGGCAGCGCATGAACGAATCACCGCTGATCCCGCTGTCCATTGCCGTGCTGACCGTCTCCGACACCCGTGACGAGAGCAACGACCGTTCGGGCCAATTGCTGATCGAACGCCTCGAGAGCGCCGGCCACCGCCTGGCCGAGAAACGCATCGTGCCCGACGATGTCTATCGCATTCGCGCCGTGGTGGCCGGCTGGATCGCCGATGATCGGGTGCAGGTGATCCTGACCACCGGCGGCACCGGTTTTACCGGGCGGGATTCGACCCCCGAGGCCGTCGCTCCCCTGCTCGACAAGACCATCGAAGGCTTCGGCGAGCTGTTCCGCCAGGTCTCGTTCGAGGAGATCGGCAGCTCGACCGTGCAGAGCCGCTGCCTGGGCGGACTGGCCAATGCCACCGTGATCTTCTGCCTGCCCGGCTCCACCGGCGCCTGCCGTACCGGCTGGGACCGCATCCTCCAGGAGCAACTGGACAGCCGTCATCGCCCGTGCAACTTCGCCAACCTGGTCATTCCCGAGCGAGGAACCCACGATCATGGCTGAACTGCAAAGCGTCGAACGGGCCCTGGAAGCCCTGCTGGAAGGCGTCAGTCCGCTCGCTGGCGAAACGATCGACTGCGCCGACGCCGACGGCCGGGTGCTGGCGAGTGACGTATCGGCGGCGCTCGACGTGCCGCCGGCCGATAACAGCGCGATGGACGGTTACGCCCTCGCCAGCCGCGATTCGGGGCAGCGTCTGCCGATCTCGCAGCGCATCCCGGCCGGCCAGGCGCCGCAGCCCCTCGAACCCGGCACCTGCGCACGCATCTTCACCGGCAGCGAGATCCCACCGGGCGCGGATTGTGTCGCCATCCAGGAGAACGTCGAACTCGATGGCGAACTGGCGATCGTCCCGATCACCGAACCCGGCCAGAACGTTCGCCGCCGGGGACTGGACGTCACCGCCGGCAGCCGGCTTCTCACCGCCGGCTCGCGTCTGGGCGCCGCCGCGCTGGGACTGCTGGCCGGGCAAGGCTTGTCGCGGATCGAGGCGGTGCGCCGCCCGCGCGTGGCCCTGCTGCTGACCGGCGACGAGATCGTCGAGCCTGGCCAGGCGCTGGGGCCCGGCCAGATCTACAACAGCAACGGCCCCATGCTGGCGACGCTGATTCGTCGCTTCGGCGGCGATGTGGTGCGTCAGGTCAAGGTCGCCGACGATTTCGACACCACCCTGGCCCGGCTGACCGAGGCCGCCGGCTGTGCGGATGTCATCGTCACCACCGGCGGCGTCAGCGTCGGCGAGGAGGATCACGTCAAGCCGGCGCTCGAACGGCTGGGCAAGCTGTCGCTCTGGCGTCTGGCGATGCGCCCGGGCAAGCCGCTGGCACTCGGTACGATCGGTGCCACGCGGCTGGTCGGGCTACCGGGCAATCCGGTGTCGAGCTATGTCGGCGCCTGGCTCTATCTGCGCCCTCTGCTGGGCGCCCTGCAAGGTTGCGATGAATTGATGTCGCTACCGAAGGTCACCGCCGAGGCCGGATTCGAGACCCGCACCCAGGGCCGCCGGCACTATATGCGAGCCAATTTGACGTTTCAGGGCAACCGGATCGTGGCGCACGCCTATCCGGAACAGAGTTCGGCGGTTCTGACCTCCTGCGCCGAAACCAACGCCTTCGCGGTCATTCCGCCTCACAGCGACATTCGCCAAGGAGACAGCGTCGAGTGCCTTTGGTTACAGGCATGAACACCTTGTCGCCGCGTGTCAGTCAATGAAGCGTTGCCGCATGTCGGGCCACAAGGCGAGGAAGGCAGCTTCCAGGCGCTCGTATTCGTCGTTCAACCACGGCGTCAGCGCCGCCAGATGGTTGGGTCCGCGCAGACGCTTGCCGATACCCGCAATCGCCTGGCAGGTGAAATCGAAGTCCGCGTAGTGCGTCAGCCAGTCGCCCCGAATCATGGCTGGCACCATTCCCGCCAGCCGCTCGGGCGCATGCCGTGCGCCCAGCACCGCATAGCAGCGCTGTATCAGCGCCGGGTCCGGCTGCCGGCTGGCCAGGAAGTGATCCCACACCAGATCCAGCGCGATCCCCATGTAGCGCCGCTGCGTGGCGGGCGCCATACGCCGCAGCGCCAGCACCTCGGCATGCCGGTCGATCATGGCATCGACTCGGCGATGATGGCGGATACCCTCGGCCGTCTCCGGCGACCAGCCGTCCAGGCGATCGCCCTTGACGCCATCGGCAATCAGGTTGCCGTAGAGAAAATCGTCGCTACCGTGGCGGGACAGGTGCGCATGGGCAAGAAAATTCATGCGCCGGCGGCTACAGACAATTGGTCGGTTTGGGCAGGCCAGCCAGACGCGCCGCCACCTTGGCCGGACTCTCGGGGAACAATCGCATCAGATAGAGCGAGTTGCCCTTTTCCTCCCCCAACGCCTGACGCACTGCCTTGACCAGCGGACGCATGGCCGGTGCCGCCTCGAAACGCCGGTAGAAGTCACGCAACACCTCGATCACCTCCCAATGCTCGGCGGTCAACTGGCGGTCGTCGTCCGCCGCCAGCGCCTCGGCGACCGCCGGCGACCAATCATCCAGGGAGACCAGATACCCCTCCGGATCGAGCGCCACGCTGCGCCCCTCCACGTTCAGCACACGTGCCGTGTTGATAGCCATCAGAACCAACTCACCGAACGTTGATGGATTTCCGTCAGGTCGACGAAACCCTGCATGTCGACCACCTCGATGGCGCCATCCACCCGGCCTTCCAGCCCCCGGGAAACCAGATCCTCCTTCAGCACCGAGACGCGCCCGGCGAATGCCGCCACCGCATCGCGCCCCGACGACAGCGCCGCGTAACAACCATCCTCGATCAACAACAGGTGGTCACCATCGCCGAAGGCCTCGCGCAGGTCTCGATAGACGCCTTCGGACTGCGGCGAGCGATTGAGCAGATGCAATGTCATCGAATGCGGTCCCGGACTCAGAAGATCAAGGTGTGAGGATGCGAATGCATGAGCCTGGCAATCCGCGAGGCTTCCAATGAGGTCACCGGCAGCATCAATGAATCCACCGGCAAGCCCCGCGCTGCAAGCGCGGCCTCGCTGACCCACAGATGCTCGATATCGTACATCTCGAGCATGGCCAGCTGGGGATGGGTGCCCTTCTGAGCCAATGGTCCGGACGACTGACCTTGCAACAGTGCGAAGACACCATCGCCCTGAAACAGCAGGCCGACACGCTTGCCAAATGCCGCCGCGACCAGCGCCACGTCGAGCCCCTCACGCAGCCAGCTACTGCCGTGTGGCGCGTGCCGCAGCACGATCAGCAGGTCCTGCGGCGCATCGATAGCGGTGGTTGCGGGAGAAATCCCTGATGTCGAATTCATGGTGCGAACGTGATCAGACGATCGTTTTCGAGCATGGCGTCGACCAACTGGCCGACGCCGGTAAGTTCGAACGGCGGCTCGACGCTATGGCTATTCAAGCCGTGTCGTGCAGCTTCACCGGTATCCACCAGCCCGCGCCGCAGCCCCGCGGCAATACAGACCAGAAGCTGCGTGCCGCCTTCCCGATGCAGACGTTTCCAGCCATCGGCCAGCTGCACCTCGTCCTGCGGCGGCGACATCAGCGCCGAGGCGTTATGCACACCGTCATGGTAGAAGAACACCGTCGACAGGCGATGACCGCGTTCGACCACGGCATTGGCGAAACGCAAGGCGGAAAGCGCTCCCTGCTGACTGTAGGGCGCGGCATGGACCAGCAAGGCATAACTCAGCACGACATCGAACGCCTGAAAAGAGAAAAAACAGATGGCTCTCCAACCGCATGGTAGCAAACGCAGAGACCCCACCGTAGTGGGGTCTCGTTGCCGTTTGTGTCAGCGCCGTCGTCAGTCGTCGGACATGACGCCCAGGATCGACAACAGGCTGATGAACAGATTGTAGATCGAGACATACAGCGTGATGGTGGCAAGAATGTAATTGGTCTCGCCGGCACGGTGCACGATCTCGCTGGTCTGGAACAGGATCGCCGCCGAGGAGAACAGCACGAACCCGGCGGAAACCGCCAGCGCCAGTCCCGGAATGTTGAAGATCAGCGCCGCCACCATCGCCAGCACCAGCACGATGGCGCCTGCCACCATGAAGTTGCCCAGGAAGCTGAAGTCCTTGCGCGTGATCAGCGCCACGGCGGAAAGCCCCAGGAAGGTAGCCGCCGTCATCCCCAGCGCTGTCATCACCAACTGCGCCCCGTTGGGAATCGACAGATAGAGATCGATGATCGGCCCCAGCGTAAAGCCCATGAAGCCGGTGAAGGCAAACGTGGCCAACAGACCCGTTGCGGAGTTGGCGGTCTTGTGGACCAGGAACATCAGGCCATAGGCGCCGATGAAGAAAATGAAGATATTGATCTGTGAGATGCCCATCGCCATGGCGATACCAGCAGTCACGGCGGAGAACATCAAAGTCAGGGCCAGCAGCAGATAGGTATTGCGCAACACCTTATTGGTGCTGACCACGCTCGATCGACGATCGGCGATGTCATGCGAAGTTCGGTAGTCCATTGCAGTCCCCTCAGTTATGTCGAATTACACCCATTGACCAGAATGCCCTTGCAAAGTTCCTCTGACAAGAGCTACGGACCCCGTTCGAAAGCGAAATAACTTGTTGAAAGCTAAAGAACCTATTGACGACGGCGGAGAAGCTGGTAGTATTCTCCGCCGTAAGCCGGAGGGATGGCAGAGCGGTTGAATGCACCGGTCTTGAAAACCGGCAAGGGTTAACGCCCTTCCAGGGTTCGAATCCCTGTCCCTCCGCCACCGATTCATAAGGGAATCAGCCGTTGCTGGTTCCCTTTTTCTTTTCGTTGCTATCTACCATTTCCATACCTGAACCCGGTTGCGCCCTTAAAACCTCGCTTTGCGATCACTCGCCCATTTCTCGGATCCACTTCTGAACTTTATATCGACGCAGCCGAGACGAATAGCGTTTGGTAGTCCAACTGGCGGGCGTTAAAGTGCTTGTCTTTTCATCCATGGTCACCTCGAATTTACGCAAAGACGCCACCGGTGCATCCTCACTTCCATAAATCGCGATGACACGCAGTTCAATGGCTTTCAGTCGGTTCCGTCGGTCGTTCGGCAACTTTCCGCAGGAATCTTGTATGCCCTGAGAACATGGCTGACAAGATCCTCGAAGACACCGATATCGGTATAGCTTCCCGACGACATCGGACCTTGGCGTGTTATTTCAACAAGCTGACGCTTTGCAATGTTTTCTTTTTCTCCATCCTCGATATCGGTCAGGTTTTTGGAATATTCCCCTTTATTGGTGTACAACACGGCAATGACATGTTCTATGAAGATTGCCTCGGGACTCATGTTGCTGATGACACACCGGGCCTGCAAACTTCGGCCGCCACCAAGGTTGATGATGATCTTTGGCTGGCGCTGTCTTCTAAAATTCAGGTACAGCAACTGCGCATAAAACAACCAAACCATCAATGTGCCGATATTCGTAACTGCCGTTATCGACGAACTGTGCTGAGACATCCATCCCATTGGAGCCGCTCCTTCCCTGGCCGGACGAGACCAACCTCCACAGACATCGTGACATGGACGTCTCATACGGCATTCGGTTCCTTAGCCCGCGCCAGTTAATTAACAATTGCTAAATAGATGAGCGGCTTTTGCCAAGCGCTCCATGTCGGCAATTTTTTGCAACCCTATTCTGAACGCAGTATCCATCGGGGACACGAGTCTTCACGCCTACCGCGAGGTGGCTTCTCAAAAAAAGCCCGGCCATGGAGGCCGGGAAGTATGAGATGCCGTAAAGACGACTTCTTGATACTAGGAACTTTTAGAGAAGCAAACTTTAATTTAGGAAAAACAAATCGCCTAAATATGAGGCAAAGGGCTTGGATGACTCCAATAAATATACAAGCACATCGAAGAAGCATACAAAGACGCGGCAGAAATTAACCAGCGCCTCATAAGGCAACGATTTCGTTTCCCTTCGTAGCAACACCGACAAGCATGCACCAGAGCTTGTCGCCGGTCTTGAGAAACCAAACTCACGGTATGTCCAGCCCGCCCAAAGTCACTGAGATCGGACAGGGGCTTCCGGCGTGCCCGCGGGGTTCCGGCGCCTCTCCCGGCTTATCGATGCTTTGTCTACGAGACCTGCCAATCAATGCTACCCTACGTCTAGTTTCTGGTGACCTGACCCATGCCTCGTCTGCTGTCGATTTTGCTCATTGCTGTCCTCGTTGCCGGTTGTGTCTCGGCGACGCCACGTCTGACTGCCACCAATTTTCTGCGTGACAGCAACACCTGCGAACGCCAGACCCACCAGATCGCCGGCGAGCAGGAGTACCAGTCATGCATGTCGCGCCTGGGATGGCCGGATCCGCAAACCCAAACGGCGCGGATACAGGCCGACAACGACCAGGAGGACCGCCAGGGCTTTCTCGGCGAGGCGATCAGCGGCCTGCAGTTCGGGCTCCAGTGGGATATCGACCCCGAGTGAAACGCGTCGAGCCGCTCCCTTCGAGGCGAGACTGCGACTTTTTGACCTGGAACGGTCATCTGGCTCTGCTAGAGTCAATGAAACACCATATCAGCTATGGCTAATTCATCATCTGTCGCAGGAGGCCCTATGTTGAATCGCAGCCGCTCGCAGCGTTGTCCCGCCTGCCGACAGCTGGCCAGTTGGGACACGCTCCCAGCTCCGCGCCCGGATGACGTGCTCTACTGCCACTTCTGTCATATACCGATCAGCACCTACGATCATTACATCAAGTCGATGATCCATCAGGAGGTGAGACGTCTGATGGCCCGCTTCGGTGAGCCGGGCATGCCACCCTCGATGAACGGGGAGAGCCGGCAGCAACGGCAAACCGATGGGTGGGTACGCCCTGCCTTGCCGGGTACCGCCCATTGGCCGAGTTGCCCCCGCTGAACGCGCTTGAATTCGTCACGACAGCGGTAAATCGCTGTACATCGTCGAACTCTGCACTAACCTGAGGATCGATCTCTTCCAATGAGGATTCCCACCATGGCAGAACCGTTTATCGAAGTGAGAAAGACCTCCAAGCCAGGCAGTGGTGGTCAGATTTGTTATGAGGTTTTCGACGGCGATACCGGCGGCAGCCTGGGCTATTTCGATGAAGAATCCCAAGCGCAAAAACGTGCCGCCAGCATGAACGGCATGATAGAACGCGAGACCGGTAATCGGCTCCAACGGCCCACGGACGAGGCCGAAGTGGAGTGATCCGAAGCACCGTCAAGATCAAGAATGCGGCCCCTCCGATTGGAGGGACCGTTTCTTTGGCTGGCGGCGTCGACGCAGCGGACCCGCGCATCGCCTCAGTGATAGAGGCGCAATCCCACGCGCGTCACGCGATTTCCCTCCATTTCGCTGACCACCCAGTGAAAGCCGTGCCAGTCGACGTCATCGCCCACGACTGGGTGCCCGCCGACACGCAGTGATACGAATTCACCGAGCGTCATCTCCTGCTCTCCAGGACTGAGGGTCAGGCCATAGGCGTTGGCAACGTCCTGCATCAGCGCTTCGCCATCCAGCGTGAAAGTTCCGAAGAATGCCCGCTCGCGCCTGAGCTTGGCCTCACCATTGAATAGCCGGTTGAGAGACGGCAGATCGCCGGTGCGACCGATCAAGCAAATCACGTCATGCAGCCGCAGGCGCGTGCTGCCTTTGGGATGCAACATGGCATGCTGTCGAAATATCGCCGAGATCAGAGTGCCCGAAGGCAGCCGCAGCAGCCGGATCGGCACGTCATCCAGCGACTCGTTCTCCACCTTGTAGACGAACATCTCATAATCGTTTTCCGGCAGCACGCCCAACGGCCCCCGACGATCCGGCGTGATGCTTTCCGGTAGCGCGACGCGCATCCAGTGAGCGGCCCGCGCCAGCGTCGATCCCTGCAGAATTAGAGAGATCAGAACGACGAAGAAGGCAATATTGAAATAGAGCGTCGCGTTCTCGACCCCGGTAATCACCGGAAAGATGGCCAGCACGATCGGTACCGCCCCGCGCAGTCCGACCCAGGAGATGAAAAGGAGCTCGCGCCAGCGAAAATTGAAAAACGGCATCAAAGAAACGAAGACCGCGACCGGCCGCGCCACGATGATCAAGGCCAACCCCAGAATGGCGCTGGGCACGGCGTAGTCGATCATCTCCGAAGGGGTAACCAATAATCCGAGCACGAGGAACAGCCCGATCTGGCTCAGCCAGGCCAAGCCATCGTGGACCGGCAGGATATGCGTCAAATGCCGCCCCGGTTGATTGCCGATGAGCAGCCCGGTCAGGTATATCGCCAGGAAGCCGCTACCACCGGCGGCACTGGTGGCGCCAAAGATGCAGAAACCCAGCGCCAGCGCCAGCAGCGAATAAAGCCCGGGAGCGAGATCGAGCCAACGCAGCAGCTTGGCCGACACCCAACCGCCACCGATACCGATCGCCAGGCCGAGGCCGAACTGCAGCACGAAACGCATCAAGGTCTCGGCGAGGCCGCCGACGGCTCCGGTCAACAACTCCGCCAGCGTAATGGTCAGGAAGATCGCCATCGGATCGTTGGTGCCCGACTCGATCTCCAGCGTCGCCCCGACGCGCTCGTTGAGGTTGACCCCCTGCCCCTTGAGCATCGAGAAAACCGCCGCCGCATCCGTCGAGCCGACGATCGCCCCGACCAGCAGCCCCTCGACCAGCGTCAGGTCCATGAGCCACATCGCCAGCAGGCCGACGATGCCGCTGGTGAGAAAGACCCCTATCGTGGCCAGCGACAGCGCCGGTTTGAGCCCCACACGGAAGGTCCGGAAACGGGTTCGCAGGCCGCCGTCGAGCAGGATCATCGCCAACGCCAGGTGACCGATCAGGAAGGCCTGCGAATAATCGTCGAACTGCAGCCCAAGCACGCCCTCCTCGCCGGCGAGCATGCCAAGCCCCAGAAACAGCACCAACAGCGGAACGCCAATGCGGGAGGAGACACGACTGGCCAGGATACTCAGGGCGATCAACGCCCCACAAACAAGAAATAAACTGTTTATCGAATCCACGAATCATTCATCGGTTGACGGTTCGAAAAAAACCAGTATGCCATGACCGGGAAAGCTTGCGCGCAGAAAACCGCCGGGATTTTAACCTTTTAGCCACTCGGGATGGTTCAAAATCCAAGCCTCGGCACCCTCGCCGTGCAGCCCCATCATTAGCGCCACGACACGCATGCCGGGACGGAACGGCTCCAATGACGGCAGCCTCGCATAACGGCGATAGTTATCGAGAAAGGCGTGGCAATGGGACGTGTCGGCAAACAGCAGTTCGACCAGGCAGAGATCGAATTCCACCGGCGCCCAGACCAGCGCCTCCCAATCGCTCCAGAACCAATCGGTGGCGCCGCGCAGGAATTGGTCGCTACGCAGATCGGGCAAGCACCAGACCGCACGGGACGGTCGCGGCCAATCCAGGGCCAGGGTGGCTGTATCCGGCGCCATCGGATGCGCTTCGACGAAGCGTCGTGCCCGTTCCGGCCAGGCATCCAGCGTCAGGTAACCGGACGCTGGATGTCCCCATCCCGGCACGGGTTCGCGATGGAGCAATCCCAGTTGTTGCCCCAGCCGCGCGGCGAACTCGCGACACAGCACCGGCGGGACCGCCTGACGCCAAGGCAGACTCCACAGCGGCGCGCCCTGAAAGCGGCTCAGGAACGTCATCGGCAGCGGTGCCATCGGTAGGCGCGGTGGCAACGCACCGGCGACCCGCGTCACTGCCTCGGGATGCTGCCAGCGATCGAAGCCGAACAGATCCCGCATGCCCGCCCAAAAACGATCGTCGTCGGGCGCGGTTCGCGCCAGCTTGTAGAGCTGCGGAGAAATTTCCTCGCTGCGCCACAACCAATTGGCGCTGTCCGGCCATCGCAACGACAGCGGCACGAGCGGCTTCCCGACAAACGTCGCCAAGCGGCGGGTCAACTCCGGGTCGGCCCGGGGCATGTCAACGGCTGAACCGAATGCAGTGGAACTGGATTGCGCCAAGGTCTCGCGATCTCCTGTCGGATCTCCACGGTGGGCAGTAGCGACGGCAAGGCGTACAATCCGCGTCACTGGATAGGGGTGCCCATGTACGAGATGAGAGTGTACGGGCTGAGAGTGCCACGGCCGAAAATGCCATGCACAACCCTTGAACCTGAACCGGTTAATACCGGCGGAGGAAATGCCAGCATCACTTCCGCATGACTCCGCCCGATTGCCCTGCTACGCGGAAGTCGTCATGCCACCACCCGGGCTGGAAATCCATCGCGCTTCGCTCACCTTCGGCGAACGCCCGCTGTTTCGCGATCTCCAGGCCCGTTTCGAAGCGGGTAGCTGGACCTGCCTGCTCGGTCGCAGCGGTAGCGGCAAGAGTTCGTTACTGCGCATGATCGCCGGCCTGGCGCTGCCGGACAACCACCAGCTCGATCTCGCCACCAGCGACGGTCGTCCGCTGAGGCGACGGTTGGCGTGGATGGCGCAACAGGATCTGCTGGTGCCGTGGCAGCGCGTCATCGGCAACGTCATGCTCGGTGCAAAATGGCGCGGCACTTCGACAAACGCCGACCGCCAGCGTGCGATGCATCTGCTCGAGCGGGTAGGGCTCGCGGCCAAGGCCGACGAGTGGCCCGCGGCGCTCTCCGGCGGCCAGCGCCAGCGCGTCGCTCTGGCCAGGACCCTGTTCGAGGATGCCAGCGTGGTGCTGATGGACGAGCCCTTCTCGGCGGTCGATGCGATTACCCGACTCGAGCTGCATGAAGTCGCCAGCACATTGCTCGCCGGGCGTACCGTACTGATGGTCACGCATGATCCGCTGGAAGCGTTGCGCCTTGCCGACCATCTGTTGGTGCTGCAAGGAGAGCCCGCCAATCTGGTGTCGATTCCCGTGCCCGCCGGCACACGTCCGCGCGCACTGGCCGATGACGACCTGCAGCGCCGCCAGGCCGCACTGGTCGCCCAACTCCGGGAGCCCACCGATGGCTGATGCGAACCCGCTTTCCCGACTGGTGCGCCCTCTGCTGGCCATCGTCGTCCTGGTATCGATCTGGCAGCTGACGATCAGCCTCACCGGAGTACCGCGCTATATCCTGCCCACGCCGCTGGCCGTCGCGCGCGCGCTGTTCGAACAGCGCGCACTGCTCGAACAACATGCGATGATTACCGCCATCGAGATCGTCGCCGGGCTGGTCGGCGGCGTTGTACTCGGCCTCGCCACCGCCCTGGCGCTGGCGAGATTCCGCCCGCTGCGGCGCACGCTGCTGCCATTGCTGCTGGTCAGCCAGGCGATTCCGCTGTTTGCCCTGGCGCCCATTCTGATGCTGTGGCTCGGCTATGGCCTGCTGCCGAAGATTCTGATGGCGATGGTCATCATCTATTTTCCGGTGGCCTCCACCGGCTACGACGGCCTGCGCCAGACGCCTCAGGGATGGCTGGACCTGGCCGATACGTTTGGCCTGACACGGCGGCAGCGGCTATTGAAGGTGCAGTTACCGGCCGCCCTGCCGTCGCTGGCGTCCGGGCTGCGCATGGCGGCGAGCGCCGCGCCCATCGGCGCGGTGATCGGCGAATGGGTCGGTGCCAGCCGAGGGCTCGGCTATCTCATGCTCAACGCCAACGCCCGCCTGCAGATCGATGTGATGTTCGCGGCACTCGTGGTGCTGGTGATGTTTGCCGTGATCCTCTACTTCGGTGTCGATGCGGCGGTGCGGGCGGCGATGCCCTGGCACCGCGACCGCGTCACGCCGCCGGCATGATCCTTCCGACGACACCAACGGCCAGTGCTCCACGACTCGATCAATAACGACTCATCAAGAGGAACGCGAAATGCTTCACCCACGCACATCATTCGGCAGCCGTTGCCTGGCACTTTGCTTGGTACTTCTGGCTCTCGTGCTGTCGCTACCGGCTCTGGCGCAGGAGACGGACGACGACCTGGCACCGCCGCAGATGATTCCGCTCAGCGTCATGCTCGACTGGTACGCCAACCCGGACCACGCTCCGCTGATCGTCGCCAAGCAGCGCGGCCTGTTCGAAAAACGCGGTCTCGACGTCGACATCCAATCACCGGCGGACCCCAGCGTGCCGCCCAAGCTGGTCGCCGCCGGCCGAGTCGATCTGGCCCTGAGCTATCAACCCCAACTCCATCTGCAGGTCGACCAGGGGCTGCCCGTCGTACGGGTCGGCACGCTGATTGCCACGCCACTCAATGCCCTGCTCGTGCGTGCCGACAGCGGCATCGACGACCTTTCCCAACTCGCCGGCAAGAAAGTCGGCTACTCGGTGGGTGGAGTCGAGGAAGTGCTGCTGGCAGCCATGCTCGAGCACAATGGCTTGAGTCTCGACGACATCGAAATGGTCAACGTCAACTTCTCGCTGACGCCGGCATTGATCAGCGAGAAGGTCGATGCCGTCACCGGGGCCTTCCGCAATTTCGAGCTGGCACAGATGAAGCAGGAAGGCGTCGACGGCAAGGCGTTCTACATCGAGGAGGAAGGCGTGCCGACTTACGACGAGCTGATCTTCGTTGCCAACCGCGACACGCTCGACCAGCATCGCGACGCCTACCGCCGTTTCATGGATGCCGTCGCCGAGGCCACCGCCTGGATCATCAATCATCCGGACGAGGCCTGGCAGAGCTTCATCGCCTATGACCCGGCGCTGGACACACCGCTCAACGCCGCGGCCTGGAAAGCCACCCTGCCCCGTTTCGCATTACGCCCGGCGGCGCTGGATGCCAAGCGCTACCGGGATTTCGAGGCCTTCCTGCTCGAGCGTGGCCAGATCAAGGCGCAAAGCCCGATCTCGCGACTGGCGGTGGATCTCAGCGCCCCCTGAACCACGTTCCGCTGTGCGTCGGCCGCTTCCTGCGCTATGACTCGGCCAGGAAGCGGTCGACAGCATCTCGAAACGCTGCGGGCTGCTCGGCATGCAACCAATGGCCGGCCCCCTCGAGGGTTTCGATGCGGACCTTGGGCATTACCTCTTCAATGGCGCCACGATAGCGATCCGGCACATAGTGCGAATTGCCACCGCGCACCAGCAGTGCCGGGCCGTCGTAAGGCCGGTCGCCATCCGGCGGCGCGATGATGTCGTCGTAACCGGCCGCGATCTCGTCGAGGCCGACCCGCCAGCGCATCACACCGGCGTCGTCACGCAGCAGGTTGGTCGCCAGGAACTGGCGCGTCGCGGTCGAATCGATGGTTTCCGCCATCAAGGCATCGGCCTCGCGTCGGGACTCGGGCCGCTCGGCCTCGACACGCCGCATGGCCGCGAAGATCTCGTCGTGACCGTGTCGGTAGGCGACCGGCGCAATGTCGGCCACGACGAGACGGGCAACCCGGTCGGGGAACTGCCGCGCCAACGTCATCGCGACCTTGCCCCCCATCGAATGCCCCAGCAGATCGAACGCTTCGATCTCCAGGGCATCCATTAACGCAATGACGTCGTCCGCCATCGTGGCGTAGGCCATGCCCTCGGCATGCGGCGATCGTCCATGGTTGCGCAGGTCCACGGCGATGACACGGCGCGCTGCCTGCCACTGCTTGAGGTGAGAGCGCCAGTTGTCGGCACTGCCGAAAAGGCCATGCAGCACGACCAACGGACGGATGGCGCCACCGCCTTCGACGCGACCGGTATCGATACAGTGAAGTCGCAACCCTACTCTCCTTTTGCTCTGGTGCTCTGAACGAACTTACGCTCTGTCCGAAAAATGCCTGCGCTTGCCGATCTTTCAGACAAGCCTAACGCGCCGACGCTCGATCAGAGCGCGGCGTCCTCAGAATATCAGAGCCGCCGCAGGTCGCGTGACCTCTCGGCAAGGCTAACCGCGCGGCACGCCGGGCAGCGCCTCGTCGCGCTCGCTCAGCAATTGACGACCCAACCAAGCCAGCAGGACACCGTAGAGCGGCAGGAAGAACAGCAGGCTGATGGAGAGTTTGACGCCGTAATCGAACCACGCGATATCGACCCAATGCGCTCGCATGAAAGAATCGGGGCCATGCCAGAAGGCGATGGCAAAGAATGCAAAGGTATCGGCGAGATTGCCCACGATCGTCGACAGGGTCGGCGCGACCCACCAGGCGCGCAGACGGCGCAGGCGATCGAAGACGTGGATATCGAGCAGTTGGCCGAGAACATAGGCCATGAAGCTGGCCAGCGCGATCCGTCCCACGAACAGGTTCCAGTGGCCCAGTGCTTCGAGTCCCTGGAACCGCCCTTGCTGAAAAAGCACGGAGACGGCGTACGAGACCAGTAACGCGGGCACCATGACGCCGGCGATGATGCGCCGTGCCGAGGATTTGCCGAACAAGCGAACGGTGAGGTCGGTGGCCAGAAAAATGAACGGGAAGCTGAATGCGCCCCAGGTCGTGTGCAAGCCCCACAGGGTGAATGGCAACTGGACCAGATAATTGCTGGCGGTGATGACCACCACGTGGAAAGTGACCAGACAGAGGAGGGCCTGGCGGATCTGAAGATCGTCGAGTTTGAGCATGAGGAACCTTTTTCGTCGCCTACGGAGGCCGAGGGGTGAGGGAACCCTCTAAAACGCGTGTCGTATCGCTATCGCGGGCGCGGCATTATAGGGACTCGGTCGAATCATCGCCAGCCGGTATATGCAAAAATATTGTAACTTTAAGTTACGATCAAGTAATATAAGCAAAGCCTGTAACGGACCGTTCAGCGCCGGCAACCCGCCCTATGCGGATGCGGACTCGACCATGATGATGACAGCGACCCTACTCGACGATACCCAGATTGCTCCGGCAACGGCCATATTGAAGGCCATGGCCAATGAAAGTCGGCTACGCATTCTCTGCTTGCTGATGGCCGGCGAGCGCTCGGTGACCCAGATCAACCGGGACATGGCACTGAGCCAGTCCGCGCTGTCGCAGCACCTGGCGGTGCTACGCCAGGAGCGGCTGGTCAATACGCGCCGAAGCTCCCAGGTCATTTACTACTCGCTCAACGGCCACGTCGCCGAACGTTTGATCGCCACGTTGGCCGAACTGGATCTGGGCCAACGCTGATGCCAGGACCCAGTGACGAGCCAAGGAAGCGCTGAATAAACCAGTGAGCAGGATGAAGTGGGCGGCACTCCGTCACAAGGCGCCCGGAGCGCAGCGATTCGCCTGCGCAGACATTTAGACACTGATTCCCTAACGGCGCTGCCAACGGAGGTCATCCACCCGCTCGAGTACGCGATCGATGCCACGCTCGACGCCGCCTTCCACAGCCTTGGTGAAACGCCCAAGCATCCCCCGCCGCGATTCCAGCGACACTTTCAGCACACGCGCCCTGGCCTGAAGCTTTTCCAGCAAGTAGGCGTCACTGGTGCCGACAGCATCGATCAGCCCCTCGGCAAGCGCCTCGCTGCCGTACCAGATCTCTCCCGTGGCCACCGCTTCGATGTCGAGATTCGGACGCCGCTGGGCGACATAGCGCTTGAACAGATCGTGCGTGGACTGAAGGTCCTCGAGGAACTTGGCACGACCCTCCTCGCTGTTCTCACCGAGCACGGTCAGCGTGCGCTTGTAGCGCCCGGCCGTCAGCAGCTCGACATCGACCTCGTGCTTCTTGAGCAGCCGGTGCACGTTGGGAATCTGCGCCACCACCCCGATCGAGCCGATGACGGCGAAGGGCGCCGCGACCAGGTGGTTGGCACAACACGCCATCATGTAACCGCCGCTGGCGGCAACCTTGTCGACACAGACCGTCAAGCGTGCGCCGGCATCCCGCAGCCGATCCAGTTGCGCGGCGGCCAGGCCATAGCTGTGCACCAGACCACCGCCGGATTGCAGGCGCAGAACCACTTCGTCCCCGCTCTTGAGCTCTTCGATCAGCAGTGACACCAGTTCGGCGAGCGCCGGCGTCGCGGATGCCTTCAGATCGCCATCGAAATCCAGCACCCAGATCCGATCGCTCGACGCAGCCTTGTCATCCGCCCCCTTGCGCGCCCGTTTACGTGACTTGCGTAGCTGCTTCGCCAATTGGCGGCGGCGATGCCTGGGCTGGGCCGCCAGCTGCAACTGGCGCCGACGCCGATCGAAACGCTCATCCAGCTCGGTCACCTTGAGCGCGGCGCCACTGCCTGCCTGCCCCTTGCGTCGCCCATGCGCGATCAACGTCAAGACGATGACGACGGCAACGACGATCGTTGCCGTCTTTGCCAGGAACAGCCCATAGTCGGCCAACCACTCGATCACGTTACACCCCTCGTCGCAGCGGAATATTCGGTCGAGCCGAGCGCTTGCATACGCCGCCCGCCAATGATTTGCTTGGCGCAACTGTTACTTGCCAGAGAACATCCATGGATGACGACCAGCTGATCACCAAGCTCCACAATCGTTTCAACGCCGAGGCCGCCAAGGACCTCGCCGCGGTTTACCAGTTCGATCTCAGCGATGTCGACGACTACTACCTGACCATCGATCATGGCGCGCTCGAGATTCAGCCGGGCCGCCACCCGCAGCCCAGCGTCACCATCGCCAGCGATACGGCCACGTTGATGTCGCTGGTGAAGAAGGAACTGAACGCGATGCAGGCGTTGCTGAGCGGCCGGGTCAAGGTCAACGGCGATATCGGCCTTGCCAGCCGTCTGCCCAAGCTCTTCGGCAGGTCGCGCGCCTGACGCCTCGCAGTCATCGCGTCGCCACCGCGCCACGATGCGTCTCGATCAGTTGGCGCGAGATCGAATAAACCGGCGGTAGCTGCGGCAGCCGTTCCGGCGTGAACCAGGCCGCATCGACGATCTCCTCGCCGTCGATGCGGATCCGCCGGCTCGCCGCCTCGGCGAAGAACCCCATCATCAACGAGTGCGGGAAGGGCCAGGACTGGCTCTTGAAGAAGCTCACGCGGCCGACTTCGACACCGACTTCTTCCATCACCTCGCGACGCACCGCGGCTTCCACCGCTTCACCGGGTTCGATGAAACCGGCAAGCGTCGAATAGCGCTGTGGCGGAAAACGCGGGCTGCGTGCCAACAGCATGTCCTTGCCGTGGGTCACCAGGGTAATGATGCAAGGCGAGATTCGGGGATAACCGCGCAGCCCGCAGTTGTCGCACTGCATGGCGAACTCATGCAACAGCCTGCGCGTGGGATGGCCGCAGCGGCCACAGAAGCGATGATCCCGCTCCCAGTGCGTCACCTGCAACGCCGTCGCCAGCAGCTCGCTCTCGGCCGGGGAGAGCTGGGCGAGCCAATCGCGCGGTGCCGGCCAGCTGTCGTCGCCGGCCTCGACCGTGACGGCCACCGGCTCGTCGTTCCAGTAGCCCAGACGCAGCACACCCTCGGGCCATGTCTCGCGGCGCTCCATCAGGCTTTTGCCGTCGGCCGCGGGCGCGACGCCCTTCTCGCTCAGGCGCAACAGCCAACCCCCGCGGGTATCGGCCGGTGGCATTTCACGCCGCAGCATCAGTGCGTGTTCTCCGCCGATCCCAATGCATCCCAGTGACACTGACCGGCGGACTGGCGAATCTGGTCGAGACGCTGCCGGTGAGCCTCCCACTCGGCATCGCTTGGCCGGAGCACCACCAACGGCGTCGCCGCGCGATCGATACGCCGGATGCCGCTGGCGCCCCCGGTTTCGCGGCTGCCCTCTTCGCTCCCCGCCAGCGACAGCGCCGTCTGGCCGCCGGTCATGGCGAGATAGACGTCGGCCAGAATCTCGGAGTCGAGCAACGCACCGTGCAACACGCGGTGGCCATTGTCGATGGCGTAGCGCTTGCACAGGGCATCGAGACTGTTGCGCTGCCCCGGGTGCATCTCGCGGGCCAACTTCAGCGTATCCAGCACGCTACAGTGCTCGGCTATCGGCCCCAGCAACGGTTCGCCACGAGCGGCATTGAGCAACCTGAACTCGTGATCGAAGAAGCCGACATCGAACGGTGCGTTATGAATGACCAGCTGTGCCCCGCGAATGAACTCCCACAGTTCGTCGGCGATCTGCGCGAAGACCGGTTCGTTGGCGACCCGCTGGTTGGTGATGCCGTGGATCTCGATGGCCTCCGCCTCGATCTCCCGCTCGGGGTTGATGTACTGGTGATAGGTCCGCCCGGTGAAGCGGCGGTTGATCAGCTCGACCCCACCGATCTCGATGATACGGTGCCCCTCGCGCGGGTCGATGCCCGTCGTTTCCGTATCCATGACGATTTGGCGCATGCCGTGCTCCTTACTGCCGTCTGCAATGTACTGCTGCGATCTGGACCCTCTCGGGGAAACAGGGCCAGGTTCAGGTGGCGGCCTGTTTGGCGTTCTCGATCACCGCGTCGATCGCTTCATTGACCAGCCGATCGGCGGTTTCATTGCCGTCGTGGCCGCTGTGCCCCTTGACCCAATGCCACTCGATCACGTGGCGCTTGGTTTCGGCCAACAGCTCCCGCCATAGCTCGGCGTTCTTGACCGGCTGCTTGGCCGCCGTCTTCCAGCCCCGCTTCTGCCAGCTGTGAATCCATTCGGTAATGCCCTTGCGCAGATACTGGGAGTCGGTCCACAGCGCCACGCGACAGGGCCGGTCCAGTGCCCGCAACGCCTGTATCGCCGCCATCAGCTCCATGCGGTTGTTGGTGGTCTGCGCCTCGCCACCTTTCAGCGTCTTCCGGTGACGCCCGTAAACCAGCAACGCGCCCCAGCCGCCGGGCCCGGGATTGCCACGGCAACCGCCGTCGGTATAGATGGTGACCGTCGGCAGGGACGCGGGATCGGAACTCGGGAGTGACAAGGCGTGACTCTCTCTTCTCTATCAAGCGGTGGTGTGGGAAGTGGTCTCGCGGCGATCGCTTTCCCCCGGGTGCCGACGGGTCGAAGCCGCGGCGCCGTTAGCGCGACGTTCCTGCCCCGGTTCGCCATCGACGCTACCGTAGACGCCAGCCTCCGACGCTTTCGGCCGGCGCTCGCCGCCATCCTGTTGCAGCGGCACGTCCGATGACTGACGCGCCAGGCCGAGCCAGGCGCCGGATTTGGCCCTGCCCATGGCCGGCTCGCTGAGCCGAATGGGTTGCATCGGAATCGTTCGCCGCCGCGCGATAAGCAGGTAAGCCTGGGCCAGCGGCACGTTGTAACGGCGTCCCAGCGTCTCCAACCGACGGTTGCGGGCGGTGTTCCAGGGCCAGCGAAAACCGCAGTAGTCTACTCGCTCGATCTCGAAATCCACAAACTCGAGCCAGTCCCGCAGCCGCCAGGGCGCACGCCACTGACGTTGCCACGGCGCGGGACGCCGGCTTACCGGACCACTGGCCGGCCCATACGGATGCCAGCCGAACACCAGCAGACGACCATCGGCCCGGGTTACCCTGGCGGCTTCCTGCAGCACGTGGTGAGGCCGCTCGACGGCCTCCAGCAAATGGTGGATCAATGTCAGATCGAGACTGTCGTCGGCCAACGGCAGACGCTCGGGCGCACAGACCAGGGTATTCGGATTGATCACCAGTTCCTGCGCAGGCGCCCACTCCAGCGCGTGGCGTACCGGGCACATGTCGCTCATCAGCGGCGCCATGCCGAGTTGCAGGCTCAACGCACCGCGATGCTGCTCGCAATGCGGACCGAGACAAGCACGCTCGGCCCGCCACAGCGCCTGCCCGGGCTTGGAATCCCAGAATCGGCGCCCTTCGCGAACGGCTGCGGTCAGGCCCTGTTCAGGCGGCGTGATTGACACGAGCGGATTAACTCCCCAAGGTTGTCGCTTTTTCAACGCTGATTCAGAGCCGCTCCAGGCGGCGGCCGATCGGGAACCGGCGCGAGACGCGTCGGTCATACGAGAGTGCTGCGCTCCCGCCCCGTTACCGCACTTTATCGGAGAAGGATGACACATGTTGACCGTGATACCGATTCCCGCGTTCCAGGACAACTATATCTGGCTATTGCGCCAGGACACCACCGACGGTGTCGCCGTGGTCGATCCCGGTGATGCCAGGCCGGTCATCGCGTGGCTCGAACGCGAGGGGCTCACGCTCGACACCGTGCTGATCACCCATCACCACCAGGATCATACCGGCGGGCTGCGAGAGTTGATCGAACGCTACTCGCCGGAGGTCTACGGCCCCGACAATGCCGCGATCGCCGGCATCCGGCACAGCGTGACCGAAGGCGACGAATGCCGCGTACTCGGGCGCCGCTTCGAAGTTTACGCCGTTCCGGGCCATACGCTCGACCATATCGCCTTTTACGCCCCCGGAACGCCTGGGTTATTGTTCGCCGGCGACACGCTGTTTTCCGGCGGCTGCGGGCGGCTGTTCGAGGGCACGCCGGAACAGATGCGGGATTCGCTGGCCAAGCTCGACACCCTGCCCGAAGACACGCTGGTGTTCGCCGCGCACGAGTACACGCTGGCCAATCTGGCGTTCGCCGCCGCCGCCGAGCCCGACAATCCCGCCCGCGACGCCTATCGTCGCGAGTGCGAACAGGCCCGGGCGCTCGATCGTCCGACGCTGCCGACTACGCTGGGCCGCGAACGCCAGGTCAACCCGTTTTTGCGCATTGACCAGCCGGGTCTGCGCGATACGCTGCGAGGGCAAGGGCCGGCGGATGATGACGCCAGCGCCTTCGCCACGCTCCGCGGCTGGAAAGACCGCTTTTGATGTCACCCGCAACGCACCACCTATAAGCGGGCGATGACCGTAATATCAAGGACCTTAATGGCATGAATTCCCGATCGCGACGCTGCCAGGTCTTCATTGGCCTGGCGGGCAGCCTGCTGTTATCCGCGCTGCCGACAATCGCCGTCGCCGACACGACTCACACCGCTTCGGCCATGCCTCGCCAGAGCACTTTCTGGTCGGCCCTCAAGCTCGATGAGCGCCCGGCGCCCGATGCCTGGAGCCGGCTGCGTCGGGGCTTTCGCCTTTCGCACGAAACCGACAATCCTCGCGTGGCCGAATGGCTCGAGTGGTACCGCGAGCACCCTCACCACGTCGAGCGCGTGGCCCTTCAGGCCCGCCCCTGGCTGCATTGGGTAACGACCCGGCTCGAATCCCACGGGCTGCCGACCGAAATCGCCCTGCTGCCGTTCATCGAGAGCGGCTACGATCCCACCGCCACCAATCCCGGCGGTGCGGCCGGCCTGTGGCAATTCATGCCCGGCACCGGCGATGCCATGGGGCTCTCCCGCACCGACTGGTATGACGGCCGACGTGACGTCGTTGCCGCTACCGATGCGGCGATGGACTACATCCAGCAACTCGCCGCGCGCTGGTACGATGGCGATCTGCTGCTGGCCCTGGCCGCCTACAACGCGGGCGCCGGCACGGTCAACACGGCGCGCGACGCGGCCGCCAATCGCGGCGATCCGATCGACTACTGGCACCTGCGGCTGCCCTCGGAAACCATGGCGTACATTCCACGCTTGCTGGCGCTTTCCGAAGTCATCGCCAAGCCGGAACGTTACGACGTTGCATTGCCTTCGATCCCGGACCGAGCGTTGTTTGCCGAGGTCGCCACCGACGGCCCGCTGACGCTATCGATGGCGGCGGATCTCTCGGGCGTCGATTCCCAGACCCTGCGCGAACTCAACCCAGGCTTCAAGCGCGCCGCCACTCGCCCACGAGACGATGCCAGCATTCTGATACCGATCACGGCCAAACAGCGTTTTCTGGCCAACCTGGCGACGCTTCCCGCTGCCGAACGCACGGTACTCAACCGCTACGTCGTCAAACGTGGCGATACGCTGTCCAGCATCGCCGCACGCTTTGGCGCCAGCGTCAGCGAGATCCGCCGGGAAAACGGACTCAAAGGTAGTATCATTCGCATCGGCCAGAGGTTATCGGTGCCGGCGGCAACGCTGGCACAGAACAAGGGTGGATGACCGGCTTTTACAGGCAACGATGCCGGTAACAGTCGCTAGTGTCGAGATCGTGTTCGCGCTGAGGAAAGGATGTCAATGATGGGTAGATTTCGATGGCTCGCGGCCGCCTTGGCGATAGCTCTCCAGCCATCGATACCGGCAATGGCGCAGACCGAGGCAAGCCGCGCCGCCAGCGCGAACGTCCCCACCGTCCACGCCATCGCGCTCTACGACGACCCGGCCCTGCCCGCCGATTTCGACCACCTGCCCTACGCCAACCCCGACGCCCCCAAGGGCGGCACGCTGCGCCGGGCGGCCAACGGCAGTTTCGACTCCACCAATCCGTTCATCATTCAGGGCACGCCGGCCGCCGGCCTGGAACAGATCTACGACACCCTGATGACGTCGAGCGCCGACGAGCCGTTCACCATGTATGGCTTGTTGGCCGGCGGCATCCGCCTCGACCCCGAGCGCCACTGGATGGAGATCGACATCCGTCCCGAGGCCCGTTTCCATGACGGCACGCCGGTCACCGCGGATGACGTGGCATTCAGCTTCCGCTTGCTGCGCGACAAGGGATCGCCCTTCTATCGCGCCTATTACGCCAGCGTCGAGTCGGTGACGGCGCTGGACGAGCATACCGTCCGTTTCGAATTCACCGACAACCAGTCGCGGGAATTGCCGTTGATTCTGGGCCAACTCCCCGTATTGCCCCGGCACTACTGGCAGGACCGCGACTTCACCAAGCCGACGCTCGACAAGCTGATGGGTTCCGGCCCCTACGAGATCGCCGAGGTCGATCCCAGTCGCCGTATCGTCTATCGCCGGGTCGAGGATTATTGGGGACGCGACCTGCCGATCAATCGTGGCCGCTACAATATCGACCGCCTCGTCTACGACTACTTCCGCGACCAGTCGGTGGCGCTGGAAGCCTTTCTCGCCGGCGCGCTGGACATGCGCCTCGAGAGCAGCGCCAAGAACTGGGCCACCGCTTACGACACCCCCGCGGTGAAGGACGGTGCTATCCAGCGTGTCGTCGTCCCCGATGGCCAACCGGCAGGCATGCAGGGCTATATCTTCAACACCCGGCGCGACCAGCTTGGCGATCCACGTGTGCGTCGCGCCATCGGCCTGGCATTCGATTTCGACTGGCTCAATCAACATATCTTCTACGGCGCCTACCAGCGCACCGTCAGTTATTTCCAGAACTCGGACATGGCCGCTGAAGGCTTGCCCGGCGCGGGCGAACTGAAGCTGCTCGAGCCCTATCGGGCTCAACTTCCCAAAGCCGTGTTCGAACAGCCGCTACCGATGCCCAGGCCCAGGGAATTGCGGCCGCGCCTGCGCGAAGCGCTCGGGTTGCTGCGCGAGGCCGGCTACGAAGTACGTAACGGCCGGCTGGTGAACCGCGAGAGCGGCCGCCCTTTCACCCTGGAATTTCTGCTCTACGACAGCCAGTTCGAACGCATCACCCAGCCCTTCGTGCGCAACCTGGAGCGCCTGGGCATTCAGAGCAAGATCCGGGTAGTCGACGTCAATCAGTATCTCGATCGTCTGCGCCGGTTCGACTTCGACATGATCGTCGGCAGCTTTCCGCAATCGGCCAACCCCGGCAACGAACAGCGGGACTTCTGGACCAGCGATTACGCCGACGTGCCGCAGAGCCGCAACCTGGCGGGGGTTCGCGATCCGGTGGTCGATGCATTGGTCGACGACCTGATCCGCGCCGACAGCCGCGAGGATCTCGACACCGCCGCCCAGGCGCTGGACCGGGTGCTGCGCTGGGGCTTCTACGTGGTGCCGCAGTGGAACTTCGACGGCACCCGGGTCGCGGTCTGGAACAAGTTCGGCTATCCCCAACCTTTCCCGCGCTACACCCCGGACTTCACTGTGTGGTGGGTCGATTCCGAGCGCGCCCAGGCCGTTACCGCGCGACAGCGCGGCCAGGAGTGATCCGCGACCATGGCCAGTTACATCGTTCGCCGCCTATTGCTGATGATCCCCACGCTGCTGGGGATTCTGCTGCTCAACTTCATCATCGTGCAGGCCGCGCCGGGCGGCCCCATCGACCAGATGATGGCGCGCTTCGAGGGCCTGAACAGCGCCGCCAGCACCGGACTCGAGGGCGGCGGCGGGGACAGTGTCGGCGGCAGTGATTCGCAGCGCCTGCGTGGCGTCAACGATCAGCTGCGCCAGGCGCTGACCGAGGAGTTCGGCTTCGACAAGCCGGCATGGGAGCGCTTCGCGCTGATGCTCAGGGACTACGCCACCTTCGACCTCGGCGACAGCCTGTTTCGCGGCCAGCCGGTGATCGATCTGATCCTCGACCGGCTGCCGGTGTCGATCTCGCTCGGGCTGTGGACCAGTCTGCTGGTCTACCTGATATCGATTCCGCTGGGCATCCGCAAGGCCCTGCGCCACGGCAGCGCCTTCGATGTCTGGTCCTCCGGCGTGGTGATCGTCGGCTATGCGATTCCCGGTTTCCTGTTCGCGATCCTGCTGATCGTGGTCTTCGCCGGCGGTAGCTACCTCGACTGGTTCCCGCTGCGCGGCCTGACCTCCTCCAATTTCGATGAGCTGTCGCTGTTGGGCAAGATCCAGGACTACTTCTGGCATATCGCGTTGCCGGTCACCGCTTCGGCGATCGGCAGTTTCGCCACCCTGACCATGCTGACCAAGAACAGCTTCCTCGACGAGATTCACAAGCAGTACGTATTGACCGCCCGCGCCAAGGGGGCTTCCGAACGCCGCGTGCTCTACGGCCACGTGTTCCGCAACGCCATGCTGATCATCATCGCCGGCTTGCCGTCGGCACTGATCGGAATTTTCTTCACCGGATCACTGCTGATCGAGGTGATCTTCTCCCTCAACGGCCTCGGCCTGCTCGGTTTCGAGGCGGTGATGCAGCGCGACTATCCGCTGATCTTCGGCACGCTCTACCTGTATACCCTGATCGGCCTGCTACTGAAGCTGATCTCGGATCTGACCTACGTCTGGGTCGATCCGCGTATCGATTTCGCCACCCGGGAGTCGTGATGCAACGCACCCAACGTCCGCGGCTTTCGCCGATCACCCGACGACGCCTGCAGGTCTTCCGCGACAATCGCCGCGCCTACTGGTCGCTCTGGATCTTCGGCCTGCTGTTCGTCGTCAGCCTGGGCGCGGAGCTGATCGCCAACGACAAGCCGATCGTGATGCAGTATCAGGACCAGTGGTACGCGCCGCTGCTGGTGGACTATCCGGAAACCGAGTTCGACGGCTTCCTGCCCACCACCGCCGACTACCACGATCCATTCGTGTACGAGCAGATCGAGCGCCACGGCTGGATGCTGTGGCCGCCGGTGCCGTTCTCCTACCAGACGCTGGACCGCGACATCCAGGGCCCGGTTCCCTCGCCGCCCAGCACGCGCCACTGGTTCGGCACCGACGACCAGGGACGCGACGTCTTCGCCCGCGTGCTCTACGGCTTCCGCCTGTCGGTGGCCTTCGCCCTGGCTCTGACCGCCGGTTCGATCGTGCTCGGCGTGGTCATCGGCGGCGTGCAGGGCTATTACGGCGGCAAGATCGACCTGCTCGGCCAGCGCCTGATCGAGATATGGTCCGGGCTGCCGATGCTGTTCCTGCTGATCATCCTGGCCAGCCTGGTGGAGCCCAACATCTGGTGGCTGCTGGGCATCATGCTGCTGTTCTCCTGGCTCGGGCTGGTCGATATCGTACGCGCCGAGTTCCTGCGTGCCCGCAACCTCGAATACGTCCGCGCCGCCCGCGCCATGGGATTGCCGTCGCACCTGATCATGCGCCGGCACGTGCTGCCCAATGCCATGGTCGCCACGCTGACCTTCATCCCGTTTCTGTTCACCGGCGCCATCACCACGCTGACCGCGCTCGACTTCCTCGGCTTCGGCCTGCCCCCCGGGTCGCCGTCGTTGGGCGAACTGGTGGCCCAGGGCAAGAACAACCTGCAGGCGCCGTGGCTCGGCATCACCGCTTTCGTCTCCCTGAGCGTGATGCTGTCGCTGCTGGTGTTCATCGGCGAAGGCCTGCGCGACGCCTTCGATCCGCGCCATATCGTCAGCGCCGCCAGCCCGCGCCCGGCACAACCCCACACCCCGGTTCAGGAAAGCCTGCCATGAGTCGCCAGCGACTGTTCGAACTCCGTCGGCTGTCGGTGCGCTTCGGCGACAGCGTGGCCGTCTCGAATCTCGATCTGCATATCGATCGCGGCGAGACCGTCGCGGTAGTCGGAGAATCCGGCTCCGGCAAGTCGGTCAGCGCCCTCGGCGCCCTGGGTTTATTGCCGCCGGGCAGCCAGGTCGACGGCGAGCGCACCTTCGACGGCCAGAACCTCGCCCAGCTGTCGCCGCGCCAGTGGAATGCCCTGCGCGGCGGTCGCATCGGTTTCGTGTTCCAGGAGCCGATGACCTCGCTCAATCCACTGCATACTATCGGCAAGCAGTTGGCGGAAACCCTGCGCTTGCACCAAGGGTTGCGTGGCGAGGCCGCCCGGAAGCGCTGCCGGGAGTTGCTGGCGCAGGTCAAGCTGCCGCGGATCGACGAACTGCTGGCCGCCTGGCCGCACCAGCTTTCCGGCGGCCAGCGCCAGCGGGTGATGATCGCCATGGCGATCGCCAACGATCCGCAATTGCTGATCGCCGACGAGCCGACCACCGCGCTCGATGTCACGGTGCAGCAGGCGATCCTCGCCCTGCTCGACGATCTGCGCCGCCGCCACGGTATGGGCGTGCTGCTGATCAGTCACGATCTCAATCTGGTCAGGCGGCATGCCGATCGCGTGGTGGTGATGCATGACGGCACCCTGGTGGAAACCGGCACCACCCAGGCGGTGTTCGAGACGCCACGCGCGGCCTACACCCGCAAGTTGCTCGACGCGATACCGGAGGGCCGCCCCGCCCGCCTGCCGAGCGCTCCCGAACCGCTGCTGGCGGCGGAGCGTCTCGGCGTCAGCTTCGCGCGTCCCAAGCCTTTCCTGCGCCCGCGTCCGCCCGCTTTCGTCGCCGTCGAGCCATTGGCGCTGCAACTGCGTCGGGGCGAAACCCTGGGGATCGTGGGTGAATCCGGCTCGGGCAAGAGCACGCTGGCCTCGGCGCTGATCCGGCTGGTACCTGCCGAAGGTGAAATCCGCTTCGGCGAACGGCGCCTCGACAAGCTTTCCGGCAACGCCCTGCGCCGGGAGAGGCGCCAGTTCCAGATCGTATTCCAGGACCCCTACGGCTCGCTCTCTCCGCGCATGCCGGTGGCCGACATCGTCAGCGAGGGACTGCGCTTCCATCACCCCGAACTCGACGAGGACGCCATCACCCAGCGGGTCGCGGAAACCCTCGCCGAGGTCGACCTGCCCGCCGATTGCGGTGCCCGCTATCCGCACGAGTTTTCCGGCGGACAGCGCCAGCGTATCGCCATCGCCCGGGCATTGATCCTCAAGCCCAGACTGCTGGTGCTCGACGAACCGACCTCGGCACTCGACCGCACCGTTCAGAAGCAACTGATCGAACTGCTGAGAACGGTCCAGGCCAGGCACGACATCAGCTATCTGTTCATCAGCCACGATCTCGCCGTGGTGCGCGCCATGGCACATCGACTGATGGTGCTGAAAGAGGGCCGGATAGTCGAGCAAGGCGACTGCGACACGGTGCTGACGACACCCCAATCGGACTACACCCGAGCGTTGATCGCCGCCGCTGACCTTTCCCTGGCTTGAAGACGTAGTCGAAAATTTCGCCGGGTTTGGTATTTGGTGACTAAATAAGATAACGGTATAAATCTTTCTTCGACACAGCGAAGTCACTCCTCACGTATCGGCGGGTCACCATGGGGTCAGAACGCGGCGATCTCTTCCGGCCGCAGGTGGCGACACTCACCGGGCTTCAGATCGGGATCGAGCTCCAGCGGGCCGATCGCCTCACGGTGCAGCGTCGCCACCGGATGGCCGACCGCCGCCAGCATGCGCCGGACCTGGTGATAACGCCCCTCGGTCACGCCGATCAGCACCTCGGTGTCGCTCAGCCGCTCCAGCGTAGCCGGGCGCGTCGGCTTCTCTTCGCCGTTCAGCTCGATCCCCCTGGCGAAGCGTCGAGATACGCTTTCCGCCCGCTCCACCGGTAACGGCTCGGCCAGTGTCGCCCGGTAACGTTTGACGCACTCGCGATTGGGCGAGGTCACGTGATGGGCCCACTGGCCATCGTCGCTGATCAACAGTAGTCCGGAAGTCTCGACATCGAGCCGCCCCACCGGATGCAGCCGTTCGAGCTTCGGGATGTCGATCAGACTCAGCACCGACGGGTAGTGCGCGGGCCGCAGCGAGCATTCGACGCCGAGCGGTTTGTTCATCATCAGGTAGCGCCGGCCGATCCGCTCCAGCAATCGCCCTTGCCAGCGAATCTCCTGGCCATCCTCGACCTGTGTGGCGGCGTCGCGCGTCGTTTCGCCATCCACGCTGACCTCGAGCTGACGCAGCGCGCGTTTGGCCTGACTGCGCGTCAACTCGGTCGCTTCACTGAGAAATCGATCCAACCGCATGTCACGACTCCAATTGGAAACGATCGGCATCCTGCCATGCGGGAAACTTGTCGCGAAACCTTGCCAGCGCCTCACGCGACAGGGTCGCCGTCTCCACGAAAGCCCGATTCGGCTCCCGATCGAGAACCGGCTCGCCCTTGAAGTCCACCAGCATCGAATCGCCGGCGTAGTCGAGTCCCTTGCCATCCCGGCCGACGCGATTCACACCGATGACATAACTCAGATTCTCGATGGCACGCGCCTGCAGCAGCGTCCGCCAGGGTTGGCGTCGCGGCGCCGGCCAGTTGGCGACGCACAACAGCGCGTCGTATTCGAACGGCCGCCCCTCGCGCGGCTGTTGACGCAGCCAGACCGGGAAGCGCAGGTCGTAACACACCGACAGCAGCAGCCGGAATCCCTTGAGTTCGACCACTTGGCGGGCATCGCCCATGGCATAGTGCAGCGGCTCGTCACCCATGCGGAACAGATGACGCTTGTCGTAATGCACGACCTCGCCTTCCGGCGTCACCCAGTACAGGCGGTTGTAACAGGTTCCGGCTTCGGCTATCGCCAGGCTCCCAGCGATGACGCATTCGCGCTCTCGCGCCTGTTGTCGCATCCACGCCAGGGTGGGGCTCTCCGCGGCCGGCTCCGCCAGCGCTTCGGCATTCATGGTGAAGCCGGTGGCGAACATTTCCGGCAACACGATCAGATCCGTCCGACTACCGTCCAGCATCCCCAGGCGCCCGTCGAGCAGACGACGGTTGGCCGCCGGGTCTTCCCAATGCAGCTCGCTTTGCACGAGGCTGACACGCAAGTCGTTCATGGCGTTTTCTCCTGTTGTAGCGCGGCTTTGCCTTCACGCCATGATAGATTACTTAGGGTCTGTTGACGCTTCAGTGCGAACCGCGTTGCTGCGCCAAATTGCGCCAAGCCAGGCGCGGGATGCGGAGAAGGGTAGTTCCCTTGTCAAATCCCGCAACGCCGCATGGCGTCATTTGCCGCGCAACCCGAAGGGCCGGGCCAGTTTTTTCACAAGGCTGCGTTATTCGTCGTTTATTTGGAACAACCAAACATCTCTCCTCACGCCTTGCCTCGCACAAAAACTGGCTCCGGCGCGGCCGTGCATGAAACGTCGACAGACCCTGCCCTCAAACCAGAGACACGATTGGAAACGCATCATGTCGAGATCCCTGCGCGAACCACAGCAACCGATCGCTTCCGGGTCGAGCGAACCGCAAAGCGCCATGCAAGCCAGAGAGGCGCGCCATGGGGTCGGTTACGGTATTGCGGCCTACGTCATCTGGGGCTGTTTTCCCCTGTTCTTCGCACTGTTCGATGGCGTGCCGGCATGGGAGGTGCTGATTCAGCGTATCGTATGGTCCTGCCTGTTCCTGCTGATCGTGGTCATGCTGTTGCGCCGATGGGCGCCGATTCGCGAGGGTTTGCGGCAACCGCGCCAACTGGTTTGGGTACTCGGCTGCGCCGTGCTCATTGCACTGAATTGGGGGCTTTACATCTATGCGGTGGAGTCGCACCGGGTATTACAGGCGAGTCTCGGCTATTTCATGACGCCGCTGGTCAATGTCGCCTGCGGCATGCTCGTGCTCAAGGAGCGCTTGAGTCGCTGGCAGATCCTGGCCATCTGCCTGGCCGTCGTTGCGATCCTGGTGCAGTTATGGATGCTCGGCAAGTTGCCCTGGATCAGTCTGGTACTGGCGATGACCTTCGGCACCTATGGGCTGCTGCGCAAGCGGGTACCGCTGGATGGCCTGTCGGGACTGTTCGTGGAGACCGGCTTGCTGCTGCCGTTGAGCCTGATCGCGCTGGGATGGCTGATGTGGCAGGGGCAATCGCATTTCGGGGAAACCCCAACGACGACGATGCTGATGATCGTCAGTGGCGTGGTCACCACCCTGCCGCTGCTGGCTTTCGCCGGCGCCGCCAGGCGACTCAGATTGTCGACCGTCGGCTTTCTGATGTACATCAACCCGACGCTGCAGTTCCTGATCGCGCTCTGGGTCTTCGGCGAGCCTCTCTCGCCCGCGCAGCTGATCACCTTCGCCCTGATCTGGGTCGGGCTGGGCTGCTATTCGCTGGATGCCTGGTTCCACCACCAGCGCGGTTGATCGAGCCACCAACAAAACCCCGCCGCTCCTGCAGAAGCGGCGGGGTTTGAAAGACGCCTAACGACGCGACGTTAAGGAGATGCCGATTTATGTCGCGAACGACGCATCTCCTAAGGAAATGCTGAATAAATCGGCGAGCAGGATGAAGCGCAAGGCGCACGGAGCGCAGACTCGAAGCGAAGCGGAGAGAACGTCCGCAGGACGGCCCCGAAGGGGCGAGAAACCGCAGGTTTCGAGTCAACCGGAGCCTATG